>CAYXRY010000005.1:0-35424 GCA_964467545.1 uncultured Bordetella sp.
GAACCTGCGACCAACGGATTAAAAGTCCGCTGCTCTACCGACTGAGCTAACAACCCGTGGGGGAGACGAGAGCGGGACCGCCCTCATCACATAAAGCCTGAGATTTTAGCGGATTTCAAAGCCCTATGCATGGCGCTCCAGCCAACGCAGGCCCAGCCATCCCCCGACAATAATCGCAGCCGTAGCCACCACGCTCCCAAGCGCGAGTAGTGACATTCCGGTGATGCCCTGGCCGATTGTGCAGCCGAAGGCGGTCACGCCGCCGACCCCCATCAGTGCTGCGCCAATCAGGTGTCGGGCAAGGTCCGCCCGGTCGACAAAGCCCTCCCATCGAAATGTTTTGGAGCCGATCGCATGAATCATTGCGCCCAGCACAACGCCGCAGACGGTCGCGATGCTGAACGTCCAGCCCCGTGATGTATCGCTCCAGAACATCATCAGATCGAGCCAGTACGCGAGTGGCGCAACAAAGGTTAGCGATTCAATGCCCCGGGTATTGGTGGCGAGGAATCTGGCCTCAAGCGTATTGGGATCCTCTTCGATAAATCCGATGTTGCCGGTCGCGATCCATCCGGCAACAACCAGTAAGCCAATCACGATCCCACCAACAATGAGTCGCGGCTGGCGGCGAAGCTCCTGATTCAAAAAAATATAGCCGAGCAGTGCCATTACAATGATTGGCGTCACAGTGGTGCTGGCCGCACCGAGCAAGCTGGGCAAGTCCTGCCGGGTCGCGAAAGTGATCGTGATTTGTTCAAGCGTGTTGACACGCAGAACACCGAAAATTCCTCGCATGGTCATGTAGGCGAAGATCGCCATCACAACAAATACGACTACTGCTTTGAGGCTTCCGCCGCCGATTCGAACGAGATTGCGGCCGCCGCAGCCCGAAGACAGCACCATGCCAAAACCAAACAGGAGCCCGCCAACCAGATAGGAGAGCCAGAAAAACCGGGGGGCTGTATAAAACGCGTCCTTCACCACGATAAGGTCTGCCGCAATAAGGGCCTGCGTTCCGATTGTTGCCACCGCGATGGCCAGCAGCCACATGCGAAGCCGAGACCGATCACCGCTGGAATACCAGTCTGAGATCGCACCAAGGGTGCAGAAATTACTAAAACGCGATATCCATCCCAGCACCAGGCCGATGGCCAGGCCAATGAGTACTACCGTCAGTTCGAGTCGATCGAGTTCTTCGGGGTCAAGCATCCCCAAAGTTTACTTTGATGGGGCTGCTTTGGGCGTAGGCTTGGCGGCCGCCCCCGGCCGCAATGATTTCAGACGCTCCTTGGCATCAGCGGCAGCGGGAGAGTTGGGATAGGCCTTCACGAGGCCTTCCAAGATTCCTCGGGCAGTGTTCGGATTGCCAGACTCCGCCTGGGCGGCGGCCAGGTTGAGCGTGACCTGCGGCCGGGCGGGATGATTGGGATAGCGGTCCAGAAACTCCTGCCGGGCCGCGATCGCTGCCTTGTAGTTTTTGTCGGCGTAAAAGGCCGAGCCCTTGATCAGCAGCACATCAGGCGATAAGCGTGAATAAGGGTAGGCCTGCTGAAACGCATCCGAAGCAGTAACGGTCTTGGCAAAGTCACCGGCTTTTAACGCATCGCGGACTTCATCAAATCGTGTTTTTTCGCCGCGGCTAACTTCGATTGATGTTTTATCAAGCGTGACTAAAACTGGTTCGATCTGTTTTAGCCTCTGGTCAAGATCGCCATACAGATCTTTTTGCTGAGATTTTCCGGTGTTGAGATTTTGATTGGCTTCCTCGACGGTACCCCGCAGTCGAGCGACTTCAGACCGTAGCCTTTCGTTTTCGTTTAATAACTGGAGCTGGGTGCGAGAGGAGGCCTGAAGATTGCGCTCAAGCTCTGCGATGCGGTCAGTCAGCCTGGATTCGAGGGTCTCTAAGCGGGTTCTCAGATCAATGATAGCCCGGCGTGCTTCATCATCGGAGAAGATCGCGGCGGCCGGCCCTGTTAGCGAAAAAAGACCGAACCCCACACACAAGAAAATGGCCGCTCTCGATACCGAGGCGGCCATTGCCTTGAAAAACATCAAACGCATCAGCAAATGTTATCTAAGAATGAGATCTGCACGGCGATTCTCTGTCCATGCGGCCTCATTGGATCCTTTGGCCCGCGGTTTTTCCTCACCGTTGCTGACCGCTTCGGCGCGATTGCCGGCAACGCCCATCACACCCAGTGCTTTTGCGACCGCTTCGGCACGTTTTTGCCCGAGTGCTAAGTTGTATTCGGCGGTGCCACGCTCATCGGCATTGCCTTCGATGACGAGCCGCGCCTTGCTGTCAACTCTTAGGTAGTTGGAGAACGCTGTCAGTGTTGCCTGATACTCAGACTTCACTTCAAAGCGGTCGTAGTCAAAGTAGATGCTGGGTTTTACTTTCTCAAGCGCAGCGCGGGCTGCAGCGATTTCACGGGCGCGGGCTGCAGCAGCCGGATCTTCTGCGGGTGCTGCTGAGGGTGTCGGGGCGGCGGCAGCAGGTTTCTTATCTTCCAGTGGCACCTGCGAGGCGCAGCCTGCCAGGACTGCAATCGACAAGCTGCTTGCGATTAAAGTTGCACGGGACAATCGGTTTAATGGCAAAGCCATAGCTCCTCCTTGAGCGTTATTGTTCTAAGGCCAATTCTTACACAAAACCGCTCTTGGTCGTGATGTCTTTCAGTACCGGTGAGTCAGAAAGACGTGGCTGCGTGTGTTTGACTAGGGCAAGCGGCCCCATGCGGGGCCTTTGACCTGGCTGCCCTCTGCAGAAAGCCGGGTTCTTAATTTTCCATCGATTGACACCGCAGAGAGCACATCACGCTCGCCGATGCGGCTGCTGTAGATGATCCATTTGCTGTTGGGTGCAAAGCTTGGTGAATCATCCTTGGGGCCTTCGCTCACCAGGGTCTCGCGTTGTGAGGCGAGTTCCATCACTGCGACACGAAATAATTTTTCGCGTCGTGTGATGTAAGCAAGGCTTTTGCCATCGGGGCTGATTTGAGGCCGGGCATTAAATGGCCCGCCGAAAGTGACGCGGCGTGCCTCGCCCCCTTCAACCGAGACCCGATAGATCTGCGCCGATCCGCCGCGATCGGAGGTAAAGAAAATTTCTTTTCCATCCGGAGTAAAAGTGGGCTCGGTATCAATCCCGGAGGATCGCGACAGCCGACGCAGTCCGCTGCCATCGGCATTCACGATATAGATTTGCGAGTTGCCATCCCGGGTCAGCACCACGGCAAGACGATTTCCATCCGGTGACCAGGCAGGCGCGCTGTTGCTGCCGCGTTCGTTGGCGATAATGGCCCGGCGGCCTGTTGCCAGCGTGTGCACATACACGATCGGCTTATTGATGCCATTGCGCTCTTCGAAGGAGACATAGGCCAGCCGCGTTCCATCCGGCGACCAGGTCAGAGAAATAATGGGCTCTTTGGAGCGCAGAGCAATCTGGGTGTTCTGGCCATCCGCATCGGAGACCACCAGACTGTAGACCGCGTCATCGCGGCGAACAAACGCGAGCCGGGTGGCAAAGAATCCGGGCTCACCGGTTAACTTTTCGTAAATAAAATCTGAAATGCGATGGGCAGTGCGCCGTGCTTCAAGCTCGGAGGCGGGTGCAGAAATCGCAAGGCCGCCGAGGCTTGCGTTGCGCGCGGTATCCAGAAGAATAAAGCGTGACTCGAGTCGACTGTCGGCAGACAACCCGGTGCTGCCAATGACGAGTGCCTCGGCACCCTTCTGGCGCCATTCAGGAAACAGCGGCTCCATTGGGCTACGCTCGTTGAGCGCGGGCTGCGGCACACCGGCATCTACAATTGCGATAACGCCGCTTCGGGCGAGATTGGCCCGGATCACATCAGTGATGGTGCGCGAGAAGTTTCTTGCGGGCTCGGGTGCATCGAAGGGTGCGACTGCGACCGGAATCTGACGTGAGCCAACCCCAGTGATATCGATACGCAGCGGCGCCTGGGCCTGGACGGCGCCAGTGACCAGCGAGAGAAAAAAACCAAAAGCAGCCGCGATTTTCATATCGGCTGATTATAGTCAGCGGTCCTCTTTTGGACGAAAGGCAAGTTCTAATACCCGAGCGACTGTCCCGTCTTTGCGTTTTGGCAGGGGGCTTGCAGCCCAGACAGCCCGCTGCACGGCCTCATCCCAGGCGGGGGTGCCACTTGCGCGAATCAGCTTGACCGCCACCACCTCACCGGTGGGCAGCTGATCCACCTGAACAATTGCCTCAGGATTTGCTGCCGATCGATCGGGATAATTAATCCGCGCTTTGATTCGTGCTTGGATTAGCGATTCGTAATCCGCATCACGGCCAGTCTTCGATCCCACCTCGGCGCCGCCTGCAACCACACCGGTTTTGGTCGCTGCATCTTTGCCTGCGGCACCAGGTTTTGCGTTCGGGTCAATTCCTAGCCGGGCGAGTTCTGCCCGCCGCTGGGCTTCAAGCTGCTCAGCGGCTTTTTTCTCTGCGAGCTTTTTCTCCTGGGCTTTTTTCTGTGCCTCTTGCTGAGCCTTTACAACATCTGCTTTTGGCGGCTCGAGTTTCTTGGGCTCTTCCTTCTTAGGCTCAGTTTTTTTTAGCTCGTCTTTTTTCTTCAGAGCGATATCCGCTTTGGTCTCTGGCACCGGAGCAGCGGGAGCAGGTGGTGCGGGCCGCACGGCAGGCGCTGGCGGCGTAAACGTGGCAGGAATATCCCGCGGCATTGCGCTCCAGAGCTCTGCCTGCACAATGGGGGTGCGATCTTTCCACTGCAGCGACAGCAAAAGCGCTGCCGCCAGCAGGCCATGCATCAGCAATGCTGCACTGACGGCGTTTCGGCTCTCGCGTGCCTCGATGGCGAGCATGGCTATTCCTTGCGTAGATTTAGCCCAACGCGGGTATATCCCGCCCGCTGCAGTTGATCCATGGCGGCAACCACATGTTCGTAGCGCACTGCTTTTTCTGCTGAGATGATGATGGGCATGTCGGAGGCGGTGCCCATTGATTTGACCGCTGCCACGATTTCGTCGCGGCCAATCGGTTTTTCTTTTTCTCCCTCGGTATTGCGGCGAAGTGTCGTTGATCCATCCTGGCGAATGGTCACCTCCAGCGCTGCAACGGGGGTCTGGGCCGCCTGGCTTACTTTGGGTAGATCAATGGTGCCGGTCACGATCATGGGCGCAGTCACCATAAAGATAATCAGCAGCACCAGCGTGACGTCGACATAGGGCACGACGTTGATTTCACTCATCATTCGGCGTCTGCCGGATTTGCGAGAGGCGGTCGGGGCACCCATGGTGGTGTTGGCGCGTGCCTTAGCGGGCAGCCTGACGCTGCAAAATATTGGAAAACTCTTCGATAAAGCCTTCGAATCGAATACTGAGATGATCGAGATCAGTGGCGTAGCGGTTATAGGCCACGACTGCAGGAATTGCGGCAAACAGGCCGATCGCAGTCGCGACCAGGGCTTCGGCAATGCCGGGCGCCACACTGGCTAAGGTCGCCTGCTGAACATTTGCCAGCCCTGTGAAGGCATGCATGATTCCCCAGACCGTGCCAAACAGTCCGATATATGGCGACACAGAGCCCGTCGAGGCCAGAAAGGGCAGATTCCGCTCAAGGCCATCAAGCTCGCGTTGAAAGGCGGCGCGCATCGCGCGGCGTGCACCATCAATCATGGCCGATGGCTCCGTGAGGGTGCCCGACCGCGATTTTAAAAATTCACGCATGCCAGATTCAAAGATTTTCGGCAGCGATCCGGGTAGATCTCCTTTTTCAGCTTTTTTATAAAGGGTCATCAGATCGCCGCCCGACCAGAAGACTTTTTCAAAGTCTTCGGTGTCTTGACGGGCCCGACGCATGGACTGCCATTTCTTAAAAATCACTGTCCAAGAAAGAATTGAAATACTGACCAAGAGTAGCATGACCAGCTGCACCGGCAGGCTCGCCTGGGTGATGAGTGTTAAGACAGAGAGATCGGGGCTCGCAGTCATATCTAAAAAAGCCTCTCATTGTGTTGTTGCGGTGGTGCCGTCTTTCCAAAATGGGCATACGCTGCTGAGGTTGCGATCCGTCCGCGGGGCGTGCGCTGTAAAAAGCCTTGCTGAATCAGATACGGCTCCAGCACATCTTCGATGGTGTCTTTGGCTTCGCCGATTGCGGCCGCTAGGTTATCCAGCCCGACGGGACCCCCGTCAAAGCGTTCAATAATGGCCTCCAGCAGCTTTCGGTCCATGAGATCAAAGCCCTCGCGGTCAACTTCGAGCAGGGAGAGTGCCTGATCCGCAATTGAAGCCGAGATGATGCCCTCATGTTTGACTTGGGCAATATCCCGGACTCGGCGCAGCAGCCGGTTGGCGACCCGCGGGGTACCGCGAGAGCGTTTGGCAATTTCGTGGGCTCCGGCCTCATCGATGACGGCCTTCAGCAGGCTCGCGGATCGCATGACGATGGTTTTGAGATCGTTGGCGTTATAGAACTCAAGCCGCGACACGATCCCGAATCGATCGCGTAGCGGATTGGTGAGCATGCCCGCACGCGTAGTTGCGCCCACCAATGTAAAGGGCTGGATGTCCAGTTTAATTGAGCGGGCGGCCGGGCCCTCGCCAATCATGATGTCGATCTGATAGTCCTCAAGGGCGGGATAAAGGATTTCCTCAACGACCGGACTGAGCCGGTGAATTTCATCAATAAAAAGAACGTCGTTACGCTCAAGGTTGGTCAGCAGCGCCGCCAAATCGCCAGGCCGCTCCAGCACCGGGCCAGAGGTCTGACGTAGATTGACACCAAGCTCCCTCGCGAGAATATGGGCCAGTGTGGTTTTGCCAAGCCCCGGGGGGCCGAAAAGCAGCACATGATCCAGGGCCTCGCTACGCTGCAGGGCCGCCTGGATGAATAAGCCAAGCTGATCCCGGACCTTGTCTTGCCCGATGTATTCGTTCAGACGCTGCGGCCGCAGGGCTCGCTCGATGGCTTCTTCAGCAGGCGTTTTGGACTGACCCGAGATAAGCCGCGGTGCATCGCCTTCGCCAACGCCAGAGAGATCTTCGTGCTCAATCATGGCCTTAGTTTACTTAGCCAGCTGCTTTAAGGCCTGACGAATGCCCTCGGATACTGAGACATTCTGGCCAAGGGCCTTGATGGCGGGCAGGGCCTCACGCTCCGAGTAGCCCAATGCCAGCAGTGCATTGAGAATGTCCGCACTCGAGGTCAGAGGTGATGCTGCGGCCGTGCCGACGGCCTGGGCCATTCGCCCCTTAAGTTCCAGGATCAGGCGTTCGGCAGTTTTTTTGCCAATGCCCGGCACCCGGGTCAGCAGACCCGTTTCCTGAAGACTCACCGCCTGCGCCAGCTGATCAACGGACAGCCCAGAGAGCACCGCCAGCGCAATCCGCGGGCCTACGCCGCTGACGCGGATGAGTTCCCGAAACGCGCTACGCTCTGGCTCGGTCGCAAAGCCGTAAAGCAGCTGTGCATCTTCACGAACAATAAGATGGGTCAGCAGTGTCGCGGGCCGGCCCAGATCGGGAAGTTCATACAGAGTGCTCATGGGTACATCGATCTCATAGCCCACACCCTGCACATCGATAATGACCCGCGGGGGCTGTTTCGCAATCAGGGTTCCAGAGATTCGGCCAATCATGATGGCCGCTATTGTCCCCTAGATTCAGCGTGCCGCAGCGCCCGCTGCATGCCCAGCGACTGCCACCAGGCCAGGGCGCAGGCCAGGGCATCGGCCGCATCAGCTCCCGGCGGACGGGCAAGCGCCAAGTGACGCTGCACCATGCGCTGGACTTGATCCTTGGTGGCCCGGCCGGATCCCACCACAGACTGTTTGATTTTTAAAGGAGTGATCTCTGCAATCGGCAGCTGATGCTCGGCAAGTGCAGCGATGGCCACGCCCCGCGCCTGGCCCAGCGACAGCGTGGATTTGGGGTTGACATTCACAAAGACCCGCTCGATCACTGCTTGATTGGGATGAAATTCTGAAATCAGCTGCCTGACACCTTGAAATAACTCGGCAAGCCGTTCGGGTTCAGAGCCACTGAGCTCGGGCCGAATGACGCCGCTGCCAACATAAATCACCCGCTGGCCTGAGAGTTCGATGACGCCGAATCCTGTTCGCCGCAGGCCAGGATCGATACCAAGGACTCTCATCTAAAAAAGATTGGCGATCGCGGCAGCGGATCAGTGACGAAAGTGCCGCATGCCGGTGAAGACCATGGCAACGCCCCGCTCATCGGCGGCAGCAATCACTTCCTCATCACGCACTGAGCCGCCGGGCTGTATGACGCACTGGGCGCCGGCCTCTGCCACCGCATCCAGTCCATCTCGAAACGGAAAAAACGCATCCGATGCAACCGCAGAGCCCTGAAGATTCAGCCCCGCATGCTGGGCCTTCATCGTGGCGATTCTGGCTGAATCAATACGACTCATCTGGCCTGCACCGACACCGAGTGTCATGCCACCCGCACAAAACACGATCGCATTGCTTTTTACCCAAGTGCAGACTTTCCAGGCAAAGAGCAGGTCTTCCAGTTGGGCGGCGGTTGGCTGAAGCCGGCTAACGATCCTCAACTCCGATGCGCTCAGCGTATTGCGATCCGGTGTCTGCACGAGAAGTCCGCCACTGACGCGCTTCAGCTCTCGGCCGCTGGCAATTGCCGCCGCCTCACCGAGTGGCAGCTTCAGAAGCCGCAGGTTGGTTTTGCTTGCGAAAACTTTCAGTGCACCCGCCGTGAAGTCCGGGGCGATGATGACTTCAGCAAACTGCTGAGCGATATCGTGGGCGGCCGGCTCATCAAGTGGCACATTGAAAGCGAGAATGCCGCCAAATGCTGAGGTCGGATCAGTTTTAAACGCCCTGTGATAGGCAGCAGCTGCTGAGTCGCCGATTGCAACGCCACAGGGATTGGCATGTTTAACGATCACGCAGGCAGGGTCAGAGAGGCCTCGAACACACGACCAGGCGGTATCGGAGTCCGCAATGTTGTTATACGAAAGGGCTTTACCTTGCAGCTGTGTGTAATTCGCAAGTGTGCCGGCCTGCGGATCGAATTCCCGATAAAACGCTGCGCTCTGATGCGGATTTTCACCGTAGCGCATCTCTTGAACCCGATGGAACTGCAGGGTCAGGATATTGGGATAAAGATCGGCAGTCTTCGGATCGGGCGGCATGCAGCCGCTGTCAGCAGACGCACAGGAGCTGGTGGGTAGGGCGTTGAGTAAATTGCTGATGGCAGCATCGTAATCAGCAGTATGCGCAAACACTTTTTTGGCCAGCTGCTGCCGGGTGGGCCAGCCCAAGGTGTTGCTGTGTTGATCCATCTCCGCCAGCAGGCCGTTGTAGTCGCTGGGATCTACCACAACAGCGACACCGTCATGATTTTTGGCGCCAGCCCGCAGCATCGCCGGGCCACCGATATCAATGTTTTCGATGACATCTTCATAGCTGGCGGATGGCCGCGCCAGGGTCTCACGAAACGGATAGAGATTGACAACCAGCAGGTCAATCGCAGCAAAGCCGGCCTGCTGTAAGGCCTGCATGTGCGCACTGTGATCTCGGCGGGCCAGCAGCCCGCCATGCACCGCAGGATGCAGCGTCTTGACCCGGCCATCTAGCATTTCAGGAAATTGCGTGATGGCCTCTACCGGTGTGACAGCGATTCCCGATTTCTGCAGTAGGGCCGCAGTGCCTCCGGTCGAGAGCAATTGCACGCCACGGGCCACGAGTGCCTGTGCGAATTCAAGAACACCGTTCTTATTGGAAACACTCAGCAGCGCGCGGCGAATCGCGATCCGATTCGGCCGGGGTGAGGAGGCGGTGGGGGCAACTGTAGACACAGTGAAATCCTAGGCTGAGTGAGGGGCGCGGCGCTGGCTGATTGCGGCTGGGCTATGCTGGTGTAGGGCAAGTTTTTTTCGAAGGGTGTTTCGAGTGAGTCCAAGGGCGCTGGCCGCATGGCTGATATTGCCTTGATAGTGGGCCAGCACGTAATCCAGCAGCGGCCGCTCGACCGCCTGAATCACCATATCGTAGAGGGCATGGGGCCGCTGGCCGTCCAGGGTTTTGAAGTATTGGTCTAAGGACCGACGAATGGTCTCGTCGATGCTGGCGTCCTCGGGCCTAGGCGGCCTGCCGGAATTCTGACTCATAGCGATGATTAAAAAATGCGTCGATGGCACGCAGTTGTGATTCGGTTGATTCCAGCTGATTCAATGCATCACGAAATACTTTGGCCCCATGCAGTCCCTTTAAATACCAGCCGATATGTTTGCGTGCAGTGCGAACACCGGTGGACTCTCCATAAAACGCATAGTGATCCTGCAGGTGATCGCGCAGCCAGCCTGCGATCTCCGCCTCACTGGGGTCCGCCAGCAGTTCACCCGTATTCAGATAGTGATCAATCTGACGAAATATCCATGGCCGGCCTTGTGCTGCCCGCCCGATCATGACGGCATCGGCTGCGGTGTAGCGCAGGACTTCGAGGGCTTTGGCGGGGCTGTCAATGTCGCCGTTGGCCACAATCGGCACTCCGGAATGTGATTTGATTTCCGCAATGGTGTCGTATTCAGCCATGCCCTGATATTTGTCGGCCCGGGTACGGCCGTGGACCGTGATCATTGCGATGCCAAGATCCTCGGCTATGCGCGCAATGTCCGGCGCATTTCGATGTTCGCGATCCCAGCCAGTACGCATCTTGAGCGTGACGGGTATGCCATCGGCCCCGACCGCCTTGATCACGGATTGAATAATTTCGGCGATGCGCTTTGGCGTTTGCATGAGCGCAGAGCCCGCCGCGACATTGCAAACCTTTTTGGCGGGGCAGCCCATATTCAAATCGATAATCTGGGCGCCGCGCTCGACATTAAAGCGCGCCGCCTGGGCCATCATGTCAGGATCGGCGCCGGCGATTTGCACCGCTTTTGGTGCAATCTCACCATCGTGATTAATACGACGCGAGGTTTTATCGGATGCCCAAAGCAGTGCATTTGAGGCTGCCATTTCACTGACGGCATAGCCCGCACCAAGCCGCTTGCACAGCTGGCGGTAGGGCCGATCGGTGACGCCTGCCATCGGCGCAACGAATACCCGATTCGGCAGCACGTGGCGACCAATGGTGAGCGGGGTTTTAAAGACAGGAAAGATCGGCATCGTAGCGTCGCAGCTGCGTCATTTGGGATTAACCGCCAAACATCAGGACCTGGCCTAAGAGACGTTTCGCGCCTGGGATAAAGGCCATGGCGCCGATCGATCGGCGAACCCATGCAGCCCGCGCCAGTGTATCGGTTGCGGTTCGCACTGCCCAGCGGTCTGTTTTTCGGCGCTGCGCATAATCTAAAAGACGCTCCGCAATGGGTCGGCCCCGTTGCAGTAGGCAGGCCGAGAGGGTCTCCGCATCGCGAAATCCTAGATTCAGTCCCTGCCCCGCAATGGGGTGCAGCGCCTGGGCAGAATTTCCAATCCAGACCGTATTGCCCTCGGCCAGCGTCTCGCGCCACTTCAGCCCAAGGGGATAGCTGCCCGTCAGTGAAACGCTGCGGATTCTGCCGAGACGCCCACCCATCACGTTTTCAATCATCTCGCACTGGCGGGCGGAGTCTGTACTAAAAAACGTTTGGGCCTTATCTGCGGCGGCACACCAGATCAAGGCGTAGCGTTGATGCATCGGCAGTAGGGCAACGGCGCCGTCAGCGGTGAAGCGCTCATAAGCAGTCGCTGCTGTGGGTAGTTGGGTCTGGACCCAGCCGATGACCGCGTGCTGCTGATAATCACGTACGACCTGCATGCCGGAATCGATTAAAGACTGATCAGCCGACTGATAGAGGCCTCCCTCGGCAATGATATGAACCTCGGGAGTGGCGCTGCCTGCCGCAGCCGGCGCGGCGGCCGCCGTGCTGATGCCTTCAGCGTGCAGTCGGCTGCGTAGAATTTCCAAGAGCTGTGAGTACGGCACCAGCCCCCCGAGAGAGGCCACACCTGCGTTTTCGCTTTTGATTTGCATCGAACCAAATTGGCCTTGGGAAGAGACGTGTATCTCTTGAATGCGTACCGGATGGCAATCCAATCCAAGCTGGGCAAGTCGACTTAACGTGCCCTGCGACAGCGCTAAAATTCTTGGATCATCAATTGCCGCGGGCTGAGCCGCATCCAAAGCGGGGTCGATGATCTGAATTGCGGACGGTGACCAGCCGTACTTCACCAAAAACAGGGCCGCCATGATGCCAACCGGGCCTGCCCCCTGGATTCGGATCGGGGGATCAGCCACGCATAAGCCCTTCAATTGCCGCTGCCTCCACGGGCACGCCCCGTGTGAGCAGCTCAACGCCGGTTGTTGTCAGATGGGCGTCATCTTCGATTCGAATGCCGATATTCCAGAATTCCGCCGCAATGTCGTCTGCTGGCCGGATATACAGGCCTGGCTCGATCGTGGTGATCATTCCAGCAGCCAAGGGGGTTTTGACATCGCCTACATCATGAACATCCAGGCCTAAGAAATGGCCGGTGCGATGCATATAAAAGCGCTTGTAGTCTCCTGACTCAATCAGCCCATCAACAGAGGATGCGGCCAGTAGCTTTAAATCCAGCATGCCCTGGGCCAAGACGCGGACAGCAGCATCGTGGGGGTCGGAAAGTAGCGCGCCCGGCCGTGTCGCATCGATCGCGGCCTGCTGCGCGGCCACCACCACATCGTAGACCGCCCGCTGTGCGGCAGTAAACTTTCCATTGGCAGGGTAGGTGCGGGTGATGTCCGAGGCATAGCCATCCAATTCGCAGCCGGCATCAATCAGCACAAGCTCGCCATCCCGGACTGGCCGGCTTCCTGCGCGGTGATGAAGGATGCAGCTATGTGGGCCTGAGGCAACGATGCTGCCGTAGGCCACCGACTGCGCACCCTGCCGCCTAAACTCATGCAAAAGTTCTGCCTCAATCTCAAACTCATGATGGCCAGGCTGGGTAAAGGCCATAGCCCTTACATGGGCCTGCGCAGAGATCGCGGCCGCCCGCCGCATGGTTGCAATTTCATCTGCATCTTTAATGAGCCTTTGCCGAGCGATCGCAGCGCCAAGGTCAACAATGCGATCGGGTGCATTCACACCAGCACGGCCTTTGGCACGCACAGCAGCGAGCCAGTGCCGCAGACGCTCATCAAGCCCCGCATCCAACCCCATGTGGGCGTAAAAGGCGGGCACATCACCTGCCAGTGCAATGACCGTCTCATCAAGTGCGCTCAGTTCAATAGCGCGATCGGCCGCAAAGCGCTGGGCAGCATGCTGTGGGCCCACCCGAATCCCATCCCAGATCTCGCGCTCAGCATCTCTTGGCCGGCAGGCCAGAACTGTCTCGGTATTGCCTTTGTCATCAACCCGCATCAGCCACCAGGCATCGGGCTCAGGAAATCCTGTGAGGTATAAAAAGTCACTGTGGCTACGAAACGGAAAAGGATTATCGCGATTGCGAATAATTTCTTCTCCAGCACTCAGTACAACGACTCCGCCACCTTGCTGCGCAATCCACTGCGCAAGCCGGCCCTGACGTGCCCGGTGTTGCTGGCCATGGACAGGGGCCGGGACCTCCTGGGGCTTGAGTTCTGCGGCCAAGGAATGACTAAAAATGTCGCTAGGCGTTGGGGCTGGGCCGTTCATGATGGGCTTTGCATTAAAGGGCTAAGTGAAGTTTGAGTAGAAGTTATACCGAATTGAGCTGGCGAAGGCGATCGGGTGTTCCGACATCGGACCAGGCGCCACGGAAGTGACTGCCGACGCAGCGGCCCTGATCAACTGCCTGAAACAGTAAATGCGCAAGGGCCGCCCGCTCGCCGGGACGAATCGCTGCAAACAATTCCGGATCATAGACTCCAATTCCCGAGAAGGTCAGGCTGCCTGCGGCTGGCCGCCGGGACACATGCTGCAGGCCCGATCGCGAATCTGGTGCGTCCAGCCCAAAGTCGCCCAGCGGGTGATGCTGGGGGTTATCAACCAGTACGAGATGACACTGCGGAGCGGAATTTTGACCTTGCGCGGACTTGATGCTAGCCAGATCCTTTGCAATTGAAATTGCTTGGGCTACTGGCCAGTCTGTAAACACATCCGCATTGATGACCAGAAAAGGCTGTGGATTGTGTTGGCCATGAGAATCGATCCATGGCCGGGCGGTGGCGATGCCGCCTGCTGTCTCCAGCGCACCCGAAGGCTCCTGTGAATAGCGAATGTTGAGACCAAAGGCCGCCCCCGATCCGGCGAAGGATTGAATCTGGTCTCCGAGATGGGCAAGGTTGATCACGACTTCGGTAATGCGGGCTGCTGCGAGTGCTTCGAGATGCCACTGAATCAAGGGCTTGCCTTGGACCAACACCATGGGCTTGGGGATTGTGTCGGTCAGCGGGCGTAGCCGTTCCCCGCGGCCTGCCGCGAGAATCATGGCATGCAGCCGTTCCGCGTTTGGCTTCACACACACCGCTCCAGCAGCTTTGCCAGCGGCCCAAGGCCCTGATAGCGGCGGCAGGTTGAGATGGCGGCACGCAGCACCCGCGGAATGTCGCTTAAGTAGTTTGGCTTGCCATCGCGGACATTCAATCGACAAAAAATACCCAATATCTTGAGCTGCCGTTGCAGGCCCATCCATTCGAAGTCCCGCCAGAAGTCCGAGAAATCCTGGGCAATCGGCAGCTTTGCTTTTCGGGCCCGCTCCCAGTAGTCGATGGCCCAGTCGAGTTGAACTTCCTCTGGCCACTCAATATAGGCATCACGAAGCAGTGAGACCAGGTCATAACTGATGGGCCCCAGCACCGCATCCTGAAAATCGAGAATGCCGGGATTGGAGTGCTCAGTCAGCATCAGATTTCGGCTGTGATAGTCCCGGTGCACGAGTGTCACGGGCTGCGCCTGGCAGGCATCCAGAATCAAGTCGTACGTGCTGAGTAGCATCTCGCGGTCTGAGGGGGACATCGCGATTGGCCGATGATGGACAAGAAACCATTGATCGAAAAGCCGCATTTCCTGCAGCATTTTGTTTCGATCGTAGGCGGTAAGTCCCGCGACCTCAGATGCTGATGGTTGCTGGAGGCTGAACTGTTGGAAACTAACCAATGCCTGGTGTGCGTCGCGATAAAGTGGCGTGCATGCTGCTACTTCATGCTGTTGACTCTCGATTGCTGCTGCGTAGGTCATTGCTCCAAAATCATCGCAGAGCAAAAATCCTTGGCCAGCATCGTGGCGCCAGATGTTGGGCGCATTGACTCCGGCCTGACGTAGCAGCGTTGCAATCTTGATAAAGGGCCCGATTGATTCTTTATCGGGCGGCGCGTCCATCAGGATCAAAGACATTGATTTTTTGGATTTTTCCCCCGCAATCCGGAAGTAGCGCCGAAACGAGGCGTCGCTCGAGGCGGCTGTTAAGGAGGCGGGATCCACCGACCAGCCAAGTCCGGCAAGCGCGGTGGCCTGCTGGTGGAGCCAATGTTCGGCCAGGATACGGCGGGAATCTTCGGAGGCGTTCATCTGGGATGGTCGGCGATGGAGCGGAATCAAAGCCCCTACCTATAATAGAGCATGCGTTTTTTTGGGACTGTCACCTCTCGGGTGGGCCAAGATGTGACCCCCATCGGCAGGCTTGCCCGCGGCGGGCCTCTGGCCGCTTTGCTGCTGATGTCTGCGGCCTCTGCTCAAGCGTTTCCTCTCCTGGGAAGTTGCTCAGCGGCGGCCAAACACTCCGAGCCGATCCAGCTGGCGCAGGCCGTGACGATTTTGGCTGGCGGGCCAGAACCGCCGCCTCAGCTCGCTCAGGGCCTGCGGAGCTCGCTGGGTCTGAAGTTTGATCCGGTATTAAATCTCGAGCCTTCATCGACGACCAATACGCCGGTTTATATTTTCGGCGAGCGCATCTCAGGCCAGACCGATGACGATATTGAAGCTCGAGGGGCGGCTGAATTTCGTCGGCTCGGACTCTTCGTGAAGGGGGATTTCATTCGTCATCATCTCACTCGCGATGAGTTGTACGCAGAAGGTAATGTCAAACTTTTTCGCGAGGGGGAGTACTACGAGGGCCCGCAGCTTCGCCTGAAGCTGGGAACTACGCAAGGTTATTTTGACGATGTCACTTATCAGCTCGTTTCAACTGGCGGCCGCGGAACGGCCCGACGTGCCGAATTTATTCAGCCTCTGGAAACGCGATTAACCGAAGTGAATTACACCACCTGCCCGAGAGATCGGCCGGCCTGGGAGCTTCGGATGCGTGAATTATTGATTGATCAAGTGCGCGAGGTGGGCGCGACACGCTCAGCAACTCTGTACTGGGGCCAGGTGCCACTGCTGCCCTTTGGCGATACCTCCTTTGCGATTGGCGAAGGAAGAAAGACAGGATTTCTTGCTCCTTCCTACACCACTTCTACTCGGTTGGGATTGGATGTGCGGGCGCCGTTTTATTGGAATATCGCCCCCCATCACGACATGACGCTTTATCCACGTCTGATTACCAAACGCGGCATACAGCTTGGCAATGAGTTTCGATTCCTACGGCCAACCGCCGCCGGTACCATTGCCTTCGAAGTGCTGCCCAACGACAGTCAGTCGAGAATCTCGCGACACTTCGGATCTGTGGTCACCAGTTTTCGGCCAATCCAGGGCCTCACGATCGGTCTGAATGTCCAGCGTGCTTCTGACAATAATTATTTTTCTGATCTCGGAAATACGCTGTTGGTTTCAGCGCAACGTCTGCTGCCGGGCTCCATCACGATGAATACGGCAGTGGCGGGCTGGGCGTTACAGGCAGAGGCACAAGAGTTCCAGTTGTTGCAGGATTTGGGCGCGCCGCTGATCCGGCCGTATAGCTTTGCGCCAAAATTGGTCGCGTCCCGGGGCCACCGTGCTGCACTCGGCGAGGATCGGCTGCCTTTGGACTGGAGTGCATCGGCAGAGCTTGCCTCTTTTCGGCATCCCACGCTGGCCGAGGGTGAACGGATTGTGGGCACGGGCTCCGTTGCCTGGCGTTATTTCAGCTCGGGACTGGCGATTACCCCGAAGTTAGCGATGCATGCAACACATTACTCTAGCAGTCGGCCCGGGGATCTTGCCTTAACGAATCAACGGTATTCGAATGCGGCGCTCGGGATTTACACCAACAATGTGGGCGTTGCGGCGGCAAGTGCCTACACTCGAGTGCTGCCAACTTTCAGCACCGATGTATCGACCACTTTTGATCGCCCTCTCAGCATTGGGGATGCAGCAATCGAGCAGACGCTCGAACCAAGGCTGTCTTATATCTATACGCCTTATAAAGATCAGTCGCATCTTCCGGTCTTTGATTCGGGTTCGCCGAACCTGAATTTCGCCCAGTTGTTTTCAGATCGCGCGTTCAATGGCCATGACCGAATCGCGGATCTCAATCAAATTACAGCGGGGGTCACGACACGATTTATTGAGCAGTCTTCAGGGGCTGAACGACTGCGGGCGGCAGTTGGGCAGCGTTTTTATTTCTCAGATCAACGGGTGACGCTACCTGGTGGCACGGCGCGTACGGATCGCCGTTCGGACCTCCTGGGACAGGCGACCGTGCGGCCCCGAAAAGATCTGACCATCGACTCCTTGGCCCGCTATACCCTGGAGTCCTCGCAGTGGCAGAGTTTTTCGATCGTGAGCCGATTTAATCCAAAGCCTGCCAACACACTGAGCGTCGCGTATCGATTCGTGCGGGACTCCTCCAACACGGTTGACCTTGCGGTTCAGTGGCCTGTGGCCAATCATTGGTATGCAGTGGGCCGCTACCAACAAGCCCTGCGTAACGTGGGGGCTACCCAGGAGACGCGGAATCCTGGCCTGGTCGAGGCCCTGGCAGGTTTTGAGTACGATGGAGGCTGCTGGGTTACCCGAATTGTGGCCCAGCAGTACGCGGCCAACGCCACCCAGCGCAATACCACTTTGTTTTTTCAGATCGAACTCAATGGGCTGGGGCGGGTTGGAACGGATCCGATAGCAGCGTTGAGAAGAAATATTCCGAACTATCAGTCGATTAACCAGATCACGCCCTTGCCATCGAAATTTGATAATTTCCAGTAATGATCACTTTCTCTATCCCTTTACTGAAACAATTTGCACCCCCCTTGGGCGGGCCTGCGCGAGTGTTGCTCGGCCTGGGGTTGGCATTGATGCTGTCAGCGATGGCTCTGACCAGCGCCCATGGGCAGGCCATCGGCCCCAGAACCCAAAACACACAATTGATTGATCGGGTTTTGGCGATCGTGAATCGGGAAGTCATTACGGCCAGTGAGCTGGCCCGCCGCGAGAGGCAATTTGTTGCTGGCCTTACGCAGCAGGGAATCGCCATTCCCAGCCGAGCCATTCTGCGCGAGCAGGTATTGGAGCGCATGATTACCGATCGCGCGATGCTTCAGTTGGCCCGCGAAACCGGCATTCGGGTCGATGAGATTACGCTTGATCGGAGCATTGCGCGCATTGCTGAGCAAAATGGCGTCTCTGTCAGTGGCTTTCGCAATCAGCTGGAGTCTGAGGGCATTTCTTTTGCTGCTTTTCGTGAAGATGTTCGAGAGGAAATCACGCTGACGCGTCTGCGTGAGCGTGAGGTGGATAACAAGCTGCAAATTACCGAGGCGGAAGTCGATACTTTTCTTGCTGCCCAGGGTCAGTCATTGCAAAAGACGGAAGAGTTCAAGATCGCGCAGATCCTCATTCGGATTCCTGAAAACCCCAGCCCCGCTGTTATTGCCGAGGCTGAGTCTCGTATGAAAAAAGCTCAGGAAGCATTACGCCCCCCAAGAAGCTTTGCGAGTGTGGTGCGGGAGTTTTCCGATGCCCAGGATCGCGAGCAGGGAGGTAGCCTTGGCTGGAGAACCCGTGATCGCCTGCCAACACTTTTTCTTGATGCAATTTCTGGCCTCAAGCCGGGAGAGATCAGTAAGCCGGTCCGAAGCCCGAATGGGCTCCATATTCTTCAGCTTGAGGATCAGCGATCAGGCCTTCGCACCCAAGAGGTTGCAGTGCATCGGGCTCGCCATATTTTGCTGCGGGTTGATGCCCAGACGTCAGAAGATCAGGCCCGACGGCGTGCCCTCGAGCTGCGCCGGCGGATTGAATTGGGCACTGAGTTTGGTCAGGTCGCCCGGGATCACTCCCAAGACCTCGGGTCTGCCCCGAGAGGCGGCGAGCTCGACTGGGCTTACCCGGGAGATACGGTGCCCGAGTTCGAGCAGGCGATGGTGGCCCTCAGTCCTGGCCAAATCAGCGATCCTGTTCGGTCCGCCTTCGGCATTCATTTGATTCAGCTGCTGGAGCGCAAGCGCGAGCCGTTGACGGAGCAGCGCCTGAGAACTGCGGCGCGCCTTGCATTGCGTGACGAAAAACTCGCCCAGGCCGTTGCCGATTGGGCCCGTGACGTCCGTGCCAATGCCTACGTTGAAATCAAGCGTGACGATCGCTGATGGCCACATCGCGCGCAAGCGATTCGGCCAGAATTTTCTGCATGACCCCGGAGTAATCGCAGCAATCATTCAAGCGATTGACCCCAAGCCCGGTGATCGAATAGTAGAGATTGGCCCTGGCCAGGCGGCTTTGACTGCGCCATTGATTACGATGAGTGGCCATGTCCACGCGATTGAGATCGATCGGGATTTGGCGGCACGGTTGCGCGAGCGCTTTGCTGAGTCTGAGCTCGCCATGACGCAGCAGGATGTGCTCCGCACCTCCTTTTCTGCGTTGGCCCATCAACTCGGCGGGCCTTTGCGCGTTGTGGGCAATCTGCCCTACAACATCTCTACCCCCATTCTCTTTCATTTACTTGAGTCAGCTGAACAGATCACGGATCAGCATCTCATGCTTCAGAAAGAGGTCGTGGATCGTATGGTTGCAGGCCACGGATCAAAAATCTATGGCCGGCTCTCTGTGATGCTTCAAGCCCGTTATCAGATGGAGCGCTGTCTGACGGTGCCGCCGGGAGCGTTTATGCCTGCTCCAAAGGTAGATTCCGCAGTGGTTCGAATGGTGCCTCTGCAGTCTGTGGCAGTAAAGGTTCGGGACTGGCCGATTTTCGCTGCGGTGGTCGCAATGGCATTTTCTCAGCGGCGAAAAATGCTGCGCAAGTCACTGGCTGCTTATTCGGCGATGCTCGAGTGGGAGGCATTGGGCATTGCCCCTACCCAGCGGGCTGAGGAATTATCCGTTGATCACTTTGTTGGACTGGCCAATGCCGTGGCCAGTCTGCCGCTAGAAAGTCGGCAGGGTATCGAGCCGCGCTTTTCTTAGCACCGATTTACCTTCTTCGAAAGTCGGCAGAATTTCTGCGACCTCCTCCCAGAAGCTTCTGCCGTGATCCATGGTGTGGGTGTGGGCCAACTCATGGGCAATCACGTAGTCAATCACTTCCTGGCCGAAATGAATCAGTCGCCAATTCAGCCGGATATGGCCATCTTCGGTGCAGCTGCCCCAGCGGCCGCGCGCATTGCTCAGACTGAACTTCGTATAGCGACGGCCCGACTGCTCGCTAATGGCTTTAAGGCGCCGCGCGAAAAGTGCCTTGGCCTGACTCTGAAGCCAGGCATGGACGGTGTCGCGGATCTGCTCCATTGAGGCCTCGGCGGAGAGTGCCAGCTGAAGTTCGCGACGAAAATCATCCCACTGTGTCTGACGGAGCTGCGGGGTGAGCAGCAGGGTGAGCGGCTTACCAAGATATTGCAGCAAGGCGCCATGGCTCCACTGCTGCTCTGGCAGCAGGCGGTGCTGCTCCGACTGATGCCATTCGGCCAGCCGAGCCAAGAGCCATGTCGATTTTTCCTGCAGGATATATTCGATGTCGCTGATGGGTACCCAACGCGGCGCATTGACTTGAATCATGCCTCGGCCAATTGACATGCCTACAGTTTTTCGTCGAGTTCGCTTCAGTAGCCATGGCACCGTATAGCCCTGAAGGGCGACCGTACGATGTTTTTTTGGTCCGCTGTCGGGCGTGACGTCTGGAGTTTTTGGATCAGCCTTAGAGACTTTTCCGGTGGAGGTAGTGGGCGATGGCGTTTTCGAATCGCCGATGCCGAACGGCAGCAAAAACTGCTCAAGCAGTGTCATGCGGGGGCTCTCCGAGGTCGATCGGGGCTAATACGTTGCATCTCTTGACTAATCCAGGATTCCACCTTAGCCATGAGAGTAGTCGCATCTTCACTTTCAGGCAAGAGGGGCGGCCCAAAAGAAACCGTAATGGTTCCCTGTCTTTTGAGAAAAGATTTTCGTGGCCAGAGGTCTCCTGAGTTCATTGCAACCGGAATGACGGGTACACCGGTTGCAACGGAGAGTCGTGTACCGCCTGTTTTATAGCGCCGATAGTCACCCGGTAAGACGCGAGTGCCTTCGGGAAAAAAGACGATCCAGCGTTGCTCATCGAAGAGCACTTTTTTACTTTGTGAAAGAATTTGATCAAAGGCTTCAGTGCCCTTGCCTCGGTCGATCGCGATCATACGCAGCAGGCTGATGCCCCAGCCGAAAAATGGCACCCAGAGCAGTTCCCGCTTAAAGACGAAGCAGAGTGTTTTGGGCAGAAATGCAGGATAAAAAAGCGTCTCCCAGGCGGATTCATGCTTGGAGAGCAGTATCGCTGGCCCCTTGGGCAGATGCTCTGCACCAAGCACCCGATAGTGAATACCCAAGAACACTCGCGACGCCCAAACCATCATCTTTGGCCACTGAATGGCGAGCCGATAGCGGGATTCGAAAGGAAGAAACGGACCTGTGATCACAAATAATGTTGCCCAAAAGGCCAGTGATCCGCCCTGAAACACGAGGAAAACAACAGCTCTTGCAGCTGGCATTAGGTGGACGCCCCTGCGGCTGCCACCAGAATCTGATCTACCGCTTCGGCGAGATTTTCCGCAATGCGGGTGCCCTTGGGCAGCTGCTTACCGGCGTCGGTCTCTGCTGCCTGCAGAGTACGTGGCCCTTTTCCGGTTTTCACCAGCCACAAATCGGCGTCAACCGCCTCGCCTGCCTGCAAATCGCGCAGCGAGTCGCCCACAACTGGAACGCCTGCAAGGTCGCGTTTAAATCGTCGCGAGATGTCGTGCATCAGTCCAGGTGCAGGCTTTCTGCAGGCGCATCCGCTGCTGCCAGTATGCGGACAAAAGAAAATTCCATCGAGTCGTCCACCAGCCTGATTGACGGCCTGCACCATTTTGTTGTGGATCGCGTGCAAGGTATTGATATCAAAGAGTCCGCGTTCGATGCCGGATTGATTGGTGGCGACCGCAATCGCCCAGCCTGCGTGAGTCAGCCGGGAAATCGCCTCGATGCTGCCCGGAATCGGCAGCCATTCCTCTGGATTTTTGATGTAAGCATCACTATCGAAATTGATCACCCCATCGCGATCCAAAATAATCAGGGGGGCTGAAGTAGAGTGCTGAAGCATTTTGCGGGGAATGTTTTAGCCGGCGACTCGGGAGAGATCAGCCACTTGATTCATTGCGTGGTGCAAGCTGGCCAGCAATGCCAGCCGATTGGATCGCAGCTGGGCATCTTCAGCGTTGACCATGACTTGGTCAAAGAAGGCATCGACGGGCACTTTCAGTGCTGATAATCCGGCAAGCGCTTCGCTGTAACGGCCATCGGCCACGGCGGCTTCGGCCTTCGGCCCAATCTCAGTGAGCATCTGTGCAAGTGCGCGCTCTGCGTTTTCTCTTAAAAGCTGAGGCTGAACGGATGCAGTTACCGCCTCGGATTTTTTCAGAATATTACCAATCCGCTTGTTGGCAGCGCACAGTGATTCGGACTCCGGCCGCATCATGAATTCCGCGAGTGCACTGAGACGCTTGGGCACTTGGTCGAGTCGATCGGGGCACTGGGCCAGTACGGCCTCAATTGCCTCTGTACGATGGCCCTGTTCTCGCAATTGAGCCCTTAAACGGTCCAAAATAAAGGACTGCAGTGCGCTGAGATCAGGCTTTACAGCAGTGATTCCATCAAAGGCCGCCTGGGTCTGCGAGAGCATCTGCTTTAAATCAAGCGATAACTCTTTTTCAATCAAGATGCGGACAACGCCCAGGGCATGGCGTCTCAGCGCGAACGGATCTTTGTCGCCCGTTGGCGCAAGGCCAATGCCCCAGATGCCGACCAAGGTCTCCATTTTGTCGGCGAGTGCCAAGACGGTGCCCGTCGCGTTGCGCGGCAGTTCATCACCTGCAAAGCGCGGTCGATAATGGCCTTCAATGGCCAAGGCGACCTCCTCGGCTTCCTGATCGTGCCGTGCGTAATAGGTACCAATAATTCCCTGTAATTCTGGAAACTCGCCCACCATGTCGGTCAGCAGATCGGCCTTTGCAAGCATCGCAGCCCGCTCGGCTTGATCAGGCGGCGATCCGGCGGCCGCCGCCCACTGCCGGGCCAGCCGGGCTAGACGATCAATGCGCTGACGTTGATGGCCAATCTTGTTGTGATAGACCACGGCCGATAGGCCATCAATGCGCGATGCGAGGCTGCGTTTTCGATCCTGATCAAAGAAGAATTTCGCGTCAGATAACCGTGCACGCAGCACGCGTTCATTGCCGGAGACCAAGATGGCGGGATCCTTCGATTGGATATTGGCCACAAGCAGAAAGCGATTGGTGAGCCGGCCTTTGGCATCGGTAAGCGCAAAGTATTTCTGATTCTGCTGCATGGTCAGAATCAGACATTCCTGCGGTACCGACAGAAAGGCCGGCTCAAAGCGGCCTTCTAAGACTTCGGGCCATTCGACCAGACTTGTGACTTCATCCAAAAGCGCATCGGGCATTACCGCCCGATCAGGGGCCGCTTTGGAGTTCAGGGCCTTCTCAATCCGGCTGCGGCGCTCCCCAAATGAGGCAATAACCCAGCCTTCTTTGAGAAGTTTCTCAGCATAGTGGTCGGCATGATCGAGGCCAATCGGCGCTGTGCAATGAAAGCGATGGCCCTGGGTGGTGCGGCCTGCAGTCAGGCCAAGGCTAGAGATGGGCATGACTTCGCTGCCGTAGAGCGCAACCAGCCCATGGGCTGGCCGTACAAAATGCACGGTCTGGCCATCTTCAAGCTGATAGCTCATGACTTTTGGAATGGGCAGGCCTTCGATGGTCTGCGTGAGGGCAGACTGCAGTGACTGGGCCAGCGATGCACCCTTGGCCGTGTATTCATAAAACAGCTGCTCTTGCTTGCCATCGTGCTCGCGCTGAAGATCGGTGAGTTCACAATCCTTACCCAGTGTGACACCCAGCGCGGCCAGCTTCTTGACCAAGGGGGCGGCTGGTTTGCCGTTGGCATCCAGTGCAATGGCTGTCGGCAGCAGTTTTTCTTTTTTAGGCTGGTCGGGCGCCTGCGGCCGGATTGCGGTCAGGTGTACCGCAAGACGCCGTGGGCTGGCAAAACGCTGAACCTGTGTCGTGGGCTCGGTCAGACCATCTTGCGACAGGCATTTCAGAATCGAATCGGCAAAGGCGTCGCCGAGGCGCTTGAGCGCCTTCGGCGGGAGCTCCTCGGTCAGCAGCTCCACGAGCAGTGAAGCAGTCGTCATGCTGGCCGATCCTTGAGCATCGGGAATCCGAGCTGCTCACGCGACTGGACATAGGCCTGGGCCACCGCACGCGAGAGATTACGAATTCGTCCGATGTACTGGGCCCGCTCGGTGACAGAGATGGCGCCACGCGCATCGAGAAGGTTAAAGGTATGGGCGGCTTTCAGGATTTGTTCGTAGGCCGGTAGCGTCAGGCCGGATTCAAGCAGGCGCTGGGCATCGGCCTCGTGCTCAGCAAATCGTGTAAAAAGTACAGGCACATTGCTGTGCTCGAAGTTATAGCGGGACTGTTCGACTTCGTTTTGGTGATAAACATCACCATAAGACAGCCGCTGCGTCTGGCCGTGTGATTCCCATTCGGTCCAGGTCAAGTCAAAGACATTCTCAACACCCTGCAGATACATGGCCAGCCGCTCGATGCCATAGGTGATCTCGCCAGTGATTGGTGCGCAATCCTGGCCGCCTACCTGCTGGAAATAAGTGAACTGGGTCACCTCCATTCCATTGAGCCAAACTTCCCAGCCTAAGCCCCAGGCGCCGAGCGTTGGGTTTTCCCAATCGTCCTCGACAAATCGAATGTCATTGATTTCGGGATCGATGCCCAGGGCCTTTAAGGAGCCGAGATAAAGCTCGAGAATATTTTCTGGAGCGGGCTTGAGCACCACTTGATATTGATAGTAGTGCTGGAGCCGATTCGGATTTTCACCAAAGCGGCCATCCTTTGGCCGGCGTGAGGGCTGCACATAGGCAGCCCGCCAGGGCTCTGGCCCGAGTGCGCGCAGAAAAGTGGCGGTGTGTGAGGTGCCGGCGCCCACCTCAAGATCGATGGGTTGCAACAGGGCGCAGCCCTGCGCATCCCAGTAATGATGCAGCGTCAGAATGATGCTTTGAAAGCTTTGCATGACCGGCATTTTAGCCGACCCGTGCACATCGGCTATGTCTGACGGGCTTTGAGAGCGATTCCGATCACAAAGAACAGAAGACTCACCGTGAGAATCGGCAGGTTGCCCCAGCGGCTATACGGCGTAATGCCTTGCATGCCCCTGACTTGCGCAAACAGCAGCCCCGGACTGCCAAACGCGATTTGATCGGTCACCGCACCCCGATGATCAATCGCTGCAGTTGCGCCGGTGTTGGTTGCGCGAATCATGGGCCGGCCTGTTTCCATTGCCCGCATCCGCGAGATGGCCAGGTGCTGCGAGAGGGCGATCGTGTCTCCAAACCAGGCGAGATTGCTGATATTCAAAAGAATGGTGGGCTGCTGGGCGGCGGGCACCTCTGGTGATAGCGGAGCAATGATTTCCTCGCCGAATAAATCTTCAAAGCAGATATTCACACCGATTCGCTGATCCCGAACGGCGATCGGATCCTGGCGTTTGGCGCCACGCTGAAAATCTCCCAGCGGCATTTTCATCAGATCAACAAACCAGCGAAACCCCCAGGGAATGAATTCTCCGAACGGCACCAGGTGATGCTTGTCGTAACGGGCTGCAAAGCTTCCCGACGGCGTGGACTCATGGATTGCAATCAGACTATTACGATAACCATCGGTATCTCGCAGCGGCAGCCCCAGCATGACCGAGGCGCCGGCCGTCTGCGTGAGCCGGTAAAAGGCTTCTCGATAGTCGGGCGGGGCGAGATCCCAGGGCCGGACCATGGCCGTTTCGGGAAAGACAATCAGATGCGCACCACCTGGACCCGCGGCCGGCCGGGCGATTTCAAGATGGGTCTGCAGTGCCTGGGCTTCGCGAGTGGGATCGAATTTCATGGACTGTTCAATTGCGCCTTGAACCAGCGCCACTTTGAGTGGCGCACCTGTGGGTTCAGTGAAGTGGTGATGGCCAAGTCCAAATCCGCCAGCCAATACCAGTAGCAATGCACCAAAGGCTGGCCAGGAACGATGGCGAATCGTCTGCGCTGCCCACATCACGGCAAGCACCGACAGAAAGCCGACACCATAGACCCCGATGACAGGCGCATAGGCGGCGAGTGGCGTGTCAATTGCGAGGTAACCGATCCCGAGCCAGGGGAAGCCAGTAAACAGCGTGCCGCGACACCATTCCGCCAGGGTCACCACCGCAGCGATGACAAAGGGCGCGGCCCACTGTCGAGTACCTGGTCTAAGCCAACGAATGAGCACAAGCGCGCCGAGTGCGTAGAGCGCGACATACAGCGATAGCAGTAGGGTGGCGAGTGCGGCCAGCCATGCCGGCATTTCGCCGTATGTGTGCAGGCTAATGTAAATCCAGTGCAGTCCCGCCGTGTAGGCCAGCACCACTGCAAGACTGGCAAGTCGCATCATGTCGCGTCGGCGACGGCGGAGCTCCGCTGAACGATCAGCACATGGATTTGGCGCGCATCGGCCCGCTGAACTTCAAACCGAAAGCCTTCGATATCGATTTGCTCGCCACGATGGGGCATACGGCCGAAATAGTCAGTGACAAATCCTCCGATCGTGTCCACCTGATCATCGGCCAGCGTGCAAGAAAACGCAGCATTGAATTGCTCCAGCGGGGTCAGGGCCCTGACCCGGAAGCGGCCTGGCTGCCGGGGCATGGCCACGATATTGTCATCGTCGTCTTCGATATCGTGCTCATCTTCGATATCACCCACAATCTGTTCCAGCACGTCTTCAATCGTAATCATGCCGGCGATACCGCCATACTCATCGACCACCATCGCAATATGATTTCGATTGACGCGAAAGTCCCGCAGCATGACATTGAGACGTTTTGATTCCGGCACAAATACCGCGGGCCTCAGCATGCCGCGCAGATCATCTTCCTGATGGGCAAGGCAGCGTAATAAATCTTTTGCCAACAAGATACCGATGATGTTGTCACGCTTGCCTTCCATAACCGGGAAACGTGAGTGGGCTGTGCTCACCACGGTCTCCAAGATTTTTTCAAGCGGATCGTCGATATCGATGACATCCATCTGCGAGCGCGGAATCATCAGGTCGCGTACCTGAAGGTCGGCGACCTGCATGACGCCTTCCATCATCGAGACGGCATCGGCATCGATCACCGCATGCTCCTGGGCTTCGCGGAGCTGCTCCATCAGGTCCTCTTTGTCATCGGTCCGGCGAAAGAGCCGGGCAATGAGGCGTTCAAACTGAGATTTGAACCCGGCGCGCGAGTCGCCGGAGGGTCGATCACCCATGCGGTGAAGTCAGAGTTAAGGGACTTGTATGGTGCCACAAGGCCGCAGGCCTGTCGCCGGGGTCAGGAACTGTTTTGCGAGGCTGAGGCGGCGTAAGGGTTCGGGATACGGAAACGGCCGAGGATGGCGGCCTCAAGCCATTCCATTGCATCGGCGTCATTTTTGTTCTGATGATCCATCCCGCTGGCATGCAGCACACCATGAACAATCAGGTGGGCGGCATGGTGATCAGGCCGTTTATTTTGCTGTCGGGCCTCAGCCCTCATGACGGGCAGGCAGAAGACGAGGTCAGCAAATAGCCCGGGTGCCTGACCGTAGGAAAAGGTCAGAATGTTGGTGGCATGGTCCTGGCCACGGTAATCGCGATTCAATTTTCGGGCCTTGGCCGTGCCCATCACCACCACATTGATTTCTGCATCGGTGCAGCTGGCGGGAAGGCTTGCCAGGATGAGACGCCTTACTCTTGGCCGGGAAAGCGGCCAATCATCGGGCCGAGCGCCTGATTGGAATTGAACACTGAGGCGAAGATGCGCCAATTAAATGAGCTCACCGCGCAGCGAATGCGGATGGGCCTGCACAATTCGCACGGCACAGAGGCGGCCGATCAGCTGCGCCTGTCGCACCAGTGGCACTTCAACATTCACGACACGATTATTTTCTGTTCGGCCCTGGAGCGCTTCAGTGGGATTTTTCTTCGATGGCCCCTCAAAGAGAATACGCTGTTCAGTGCCCACCATTGCATCGCTGATGCAACGGGCATTGGCCTCAATGGTGGATTGCAGCTCTTGCAGCCGCTTTAATTTGGTGGCCTTAGGGGTGTCATCAGGAAGATCTGCTGCCGGTGTTCCTGGTCGCGCACTGTAGACAAAACTATATGAGGTATCGAAGCCGATCTCATTGACCAGGGCCATGGTCGCTGAGAAATCGGTCTCCGTTTCCCCAGGAAAGCCAATGATGATGTCGGTCGATACGGCAACATCTGGACGGACTTTACGCAGCCGGCGAATGATGGATTTGTATTCCAGTGCAGTGTAGCCACGCTTCATGGCCGCCAAGATGCGATCGGATCCTGACTGAACGGGCAGATGCACATGGCTGACCAGTTTGGGCAGTCGGCCGTAGGCCTCGATCAGCCGTTGGCCAAATTCTCGCGGATGTGAGGTGGTGTAACGAATGCGCTCAATGCCCTCAATTTCGCTGACCAACTCCAATAAGGTCGCGAAGTCTGATTGTCCCGCCTGCGGATCTGCCGCATCAATTGCCCCGAGATAGGCGTTGACATTTTGGCCAAGTAGAGTGATTTCGCGCACCCCTTTTTCCGCCAGTTCAGCGATCTCGGCGATGACATCCTCGAGCGGCCGGGAGATTTCGGTGCCACGCGTGTAGGGCACAACACAGAAACTGCAGTACTTACTGCAGCCTTCCATGATGGAAACAAACGCGGTTGGACCCTCGGTGCGCGCCGGTGGAAGATGATCAAATTTTTCAATTTCCGGAAAACGAATATCGACTTGTGGCTTTTGGGTGCGTCGCCGGGCTTCTATCAGGTCGGGCAGTCGATGCAGGGTCTGTGGGCCAAAGACAATATCCACGTAGGGCGCCCGCTCGATAATTGCCTCCCCCTCTTGGGAGGCCACGCATCCGCCAACGCCGATAATTAAATTGGGGTTGAGCTTTTTTAATTCCCGGGCTCGGCCGAGATCTGAGAATACCTTGGCCTGCGCTTTTTCTCTGACCGAGCAGGTATTGAGCAGGAACACATCGGCTTCCTCTGGTGTTTGGGCGATCTGCATGCCCTGGCGGGCACCCAAAATATCGACCATCTTGTCGGAGTCGTATTCGTTCATCTGGCAGCCAAAGGTGCGCACGAATACTTTTTGTGGGGCAGCCGGCTTGGCTGCAGGGCGGGGTGTTTTTTCAGTCATATCGGTCGCGTCGTGCCAGGGGTTGGAGTGGAGGACGCAGGCCGCATTTTGCCTCATCATGCAGCCTTATGCACCCATCCCCATCATTGCTGCGTGAGGGCTTAAGCCGCAAAGAAGCGGTTGCCTGGGCCAGCCTGGATTTTGCGAACTCCGGCTACACCACGGTGGTGTTAACTGCCGTATTCAACGCGTATTTTGTCTCTGCGGTGATGTCGGGGGCTGCTCATGCCACGCTGGCCTGGACCCTAGTGCTCTCCGTCAGTTATGCCCTGGTCATGATCACGGCCCCGATTCTTGGGGCGTACGCAGATCTGCGGGCACAGAAAAAAACTTTGCTGGTGATCACGACGTTTGGTTGTGCGGGAGCGACCGCTTTATTGGCAACTGTCGGATCGGGCATGTGGGCCTGGGCCATGCTGCTTTTGGTAATTTCAAACTTTTGTTATGCCACGCATCAGGATATGACTGCCGCCTTTCTTCCGGAGATTGCAAACACGGACGCGTATGGCCGGGTCTCGGGCTATGGCTGGGCCTGGGGCTACCTTGGCGGGCTCATCACGCTGGCCGCATCGCTGGCCTGGGTCAGCTTGGCTCAATCACAGAAGATGGATGCGCAGCAGACCGTGGGTGGCACGATGCTTCTGACTGCCGCAATTTTTTTACTGGTCGCTCTTCCTGCCTTAATGGTGATGCGTGAGCGCTCTCAGCCTGCGGCGGCCACGCAGAACTGGGGCCTTCGGCAGTGGCTGGCCGCAAGCTGGGGTAGGCTGCATGAGACCTGGCGGCTGTCTTCTCGACAGCCTGATCTAAGGCGTTTTTTGTATTGCGTGACGATTTATCACGCTGGGGTTCAGACGGTAATCGCACTTGCTGCCATCTACGCACAGCAGGTGATGGGGTTTACGCTTGCGCAGACGATACTATTGATTTTGGTGGTCAACATCACTGCAGCCCTCGGCGCCTGGGGCTTTGGCTTGTTGCAGGATCGGCTTGGCCATGCCCGCGGGCTGATGCTGGCCCTTGTGTTTTGGATCTGCATGGTGGCGGTCGCTTGGAGCGCGACAACCCCAACTCTTTTTTGGGTTGCGGCGAATTTTGCGGGAATTGCCATGGGTGCTTCGCAAAGTGGCGCGCGTGCAGCGGTTGCGGCTCTCGCCCGGCCGGGCCATCAGGCCGAGACCTTCGGCCTCTGGGGACTGGCGGTGAATTGTTCCGCCATTCTCGGCCCGGTCAGTTATGGGCTGGTGACCTGGATCACGGATAACGCCCATCGGACGGCCATGCTTTTTACTGGAATGTTTTTTGTTGTGGGTCTGCTGTTATTGTCACGCGTGGATTTTCAGCGGGGTGCCCGCGACGCCCAGTCAAGACAGTAGAAACTTGCGAACGACAGGCCAGTGACGATCAAAATCGCTGATGCTGTGATCCGAGCCTTCTAAGACCAGCTGTTGCGCTCCCGGATAGCGGGCCACCATTTCTTTCCAATCCAACAACTCATCGCCCTTGGCTGCCACGAGCAGATAGCGTTGCGGAAGACTGATGCCGACTTCGAGCGCCTTCAGATCCTGTAGATACTCAGCCCGAAAATGCAGGACTTCATTCGTGTGCCATGCAGGCAATTCGCCGACATAGTCTTGAAGATCGCGGGCAGGCCAGGGAGCGGGATTCAGGAGCGCAGCCTTCAATTCGGCTGCTTGAGGATGCTGCTCCATCAGTGCGCTGGCGAAAAATCCACCGAGCGAGCTGCCAATGAGCCGGACCCGATGGCCGCGGGCGAGGGCCGTGTCAATTTCCTCTTGGGCCTGGGCCATCGCGACCTTAGGTGCGATGTCCAACTGGGGGCAGCGGGCGGTGATGCCCGATTGCTCCAAATCAGCGCATACCATCACGGCCTTTGACGATTGAGGCGAGCTGCGAAATCCGTGCAGGTAAACGACCGTGGTGGGCTTCAATTTGAAATTACACTCTGAGTTTTAGTGAAGCCCCATCTTACTTGAGCAAAGGAAGCTACCGCATGACCGCATCTGATCCGTCATCAGGAAAGCCCGCGCCTGGCATCGCAATCGTAACGGGCGCCGGAAGCGGCATTGGCCGCGCAAGCGCCCAGCGCCTCTTGGCGCTTGGCTGGCGGGTGGCACTCTTTGGCCGGCGCGAGGCGCCACTGCGCGAAACGGCTGGAAAGTCAGAGGCCAGCGCCCTCATCGTAACGGGTGATGTTTCGATTGAGGCAGATGTGGATCGGCTCGTTGCGGCTGTGGTCAGCAAGTGGGGCAGAGTCGATGTGCTTTTTAATAATGCGGGAATTTTTCCACCGGGGCAGCTGATCGATGAACTTTCAGTTCAGAGCTGGAGAGAATCTGTTGAGATTAATTTGACTGGCGCATTCCTGTGCGCCCGGGCTGCCTTTGCGCAGATGCGGCGTCAGTCGCCGCAGGGCGGCCGCATTATCAACAATGGCTCGATTTCCGCCCACGCTCCCCGGCCGCAGTCGGTGGGCTACACCGCCACGAAGCATGCAATCACAGGACTGACAAAGTCTTTATCCTTGGATGGCCGGCCTTTTGATATTGCCTGCGGCCAGATTGATATTGGCAATGCCGCCTCGGAGATGACGACCGGCTTTGGTGCCGGCGCATTACAGGCCAATGGCAGCCGTATGGCGGAGCCGAGAATGGATATTGCCGATGTCGCGGATGCGGTGGCCTATATGGCGGGCCTGCCGCTATCGGCCAATGTGCTCTTTATGACCGTGATGGCAACCAAGATGCCGTTTATTGGCCGGGGCTAATCAGTCTCTGGCCGAGGGCCTGTGCAAGTGTTCGGCTGTGGCCAACCGCCATGAGAATTCTCTGAAGATCATCGCGCTCGGTGGGGCCCAGTGCAGGATGTAAGCCCACAAGATGGGCGCAGCCCGAAATAATTTCGAGCTGATTCATCAATTGATGCATCAGCTGCCGCGCTTGCTGCGCCTGAGGCTCAGGGTCGGGTTGATTGGATGCAGATATCGCATGGCTGGAATCAGAGGACATCATGGCCTTCCTTGTGCAAATCAAGATGGCTTTAATTTAAAGCACCTGCTCATCGGTGCAAGTCAGAAGCGCCTCGGTCTCGTGGGCCGCAGGTGGCCTCAGCAGCATGCAGAGCAGGGCCTGCTGGGCCTTGGGACGCAAGGAAAGCGGCAGGCTATCGGCCGACTGCAGGTCAGCATAGCCATCGGCGGTCACAAAGACTGGCCGGCCGTGACGATCACGCGCCAAGACTGCTTCAGTTAATCCGATGGACTCTGGCGCAAGGATTCTCCAGTGCCGCGCCCGGGACCAGAGCCCCCGGTAATCCACCAGATAAGCCCGGTTACTGGCCAGTGGAATGGCGGCCCGATATGCAGCCAGTGTGGCGCCAAAAGGTAGAGACTTGGGGTCCACTGTGTAGATTGAATCGGTCCAGGGCGGTGCTTTTCGAAAGATCACCCGGCCCTGTGCATCCGCTACCTGTGTATCGCGGCCACCATGCCGCAGGCGGACTGCCGGCTGCCCGATGTGCTGGATGACCAGATTGTCCTCACCGGCAGGCGCAAACAGGAATGTCTCGGAGGTCATCCAGAACCGAGTCGATGCTGACCAGGAGAGCTTATTTGTCACCGAGTCAGCCCGCATGGATCCATCTCCGTAGGGGCTGGCATAACGGGCAAAGACATCGGTGCGATCGGCAGGCCCTATGCTCTGGGCGGCATTGATCTGGGGACCATAAAGACTCGGGCTATTGAGATTGGCTGACACTCTGAGATCTGGACCTTGATTTGGGCTGACTCGAGTTGAGCCCATGCTCAGCGCGCTGCTTGCCGAGGTGTGATGGCGGGCAAAGGAATAAGAGAACCCCAGTAGCCCGCTCCATCCCCGATCTCCTGTGAGGAGGTGATGCCGTGCCTGAAGTTGCAGGCTGGCATGGCTGGAGAGTCTGCGCTGCAGACTGACTGCGGTGATGCGTTGGTCGGGCTCAGCCCCCTGAAATTGCGCGATGAGATGCACGTTCCCTGTGAGCAGCGGCGTGATTGCACCGGAGAGTGTGATCTGCGCGGCACGCTGTTGTTGGGCGCCCAACGTGATCGGGGTGAGATCAGAGGCAGCAAGAATTCCGGTGAGTCGTTGATGCAGTGTTGCGCGCGCCTCTGCAAACCACTGAAGTGTACAGCGGTGATCCTCGCAAGACTGGCCGATCGCAGCGGTGGCCAGTATGCTGGGCAAGGCCCGCGAATTCAGCTCAAGGCTCTGGCGATGCCGCGATGCAAGCCGCTCTGCGTGCAGCCCAAGTGAATAAAACTCATGCAGACCCCAACGCAATCGCGCGGACACTACGGCGGGTGAAGTGAGTTCGGCCGCAAACTGCCGCGGCCTGCCCACAAACACCTCCCATTCAGTTTTTCCGGGTGAGAGCAGTCGGCGATCCGCAGACCAAGGGAGCGCTACTGTCTGTGCGACGCCATTGACATCAACCAGTCTCGCCTCAAGAAATCCCGGAACCGTGCTTGCGCCATAGCCTTGAATGACATAGTTGCCAGGCGGCAGGATTTCGCTGGAAAAAACCGCCACGCCATTGCGATCAAAAAATTGCACGCGCGATGGACTGTGGATGGCCAGTGGCGCCTCGGCCTTGCCGTCACCGCGAAGCGCTGGCGCTCGGTTGGTGGCCAGAAGACCCTGAAATTCACCAAACCGCTGCTCGACACCCGTATCAGTACGGAAATCTCCGGCACGAATCTGTGCACCGTTGGCGAAAAAATATTCTGCCGATGCACGGCCAAAGCCAAATTGTTGTGTACGCTGCTCGATGGCTGTCACAGAGAGCGGCCCGCGGGCTAAGACCAAGCCGGCGCCCAGCAGATCAGATCCCGCGAAGAGATCCAATGCAGCCGATGGCAGGACACGGGCCGGTGGCTGGGTTAAAAATTCTGGCTGCTGATCAAATGGCAGGGCATCATGCAGCAGCGCGACGCTCTGCAAACCCGAGGATTGGCCCAGAGTCAGGGTCCTTGAGGCCAGCGCCTGCTGCGGTAGCCGAATTTTCAAGAGCCCCTCGGATTCATCAAAGCTGCAATGCTCAGCCGGCACCGACCAGGCCGGGCCTTGGCGGTGTCGGGCGAGATGTTCGGCGGAGAGGGCCTTCGCAATTGCCGAGATCTCAACGCTGCAGTCACGCTCTGAGAGCTGGACCTGGGCACCGCGTGAGATCAGCGCGCCGTTTAACTCAACCGCAGCGAGTAGCCATGCGGCAGCAAGCATGGCTAGTGAATTGTGACGCCATGCGGAATCAGAGGATCCTGCCGTGAGCGATAAATCGGCAGACTGAATCGAAATCGAAAATTCACGCCCTGATTGGAAAGCGCGTCATCGGGAATCTGTTCAATCAAGAGCCGGTAGTGGCGTGAGCGGTCCATGATACGGGCGCGGATGACCTGTCGGCCATGGCCTGCGAGAGAGAAAAAACGCGGCGAGATCTCGACCCCCAGGGGATGACCAGGAATCGCCAAGGGCGCAGGTGGTGTGCGTTGAGGCGTTGGCGTAGCGAGCGTGGCCGGTGCCGTCTGGGCAGCAACATTGCTGGCAGATGCCGCTGGCGGCTCGGTGAGCCCCGGATCCCAGGGCACCACCCGCACCGACCAGCGGGTAGGTGCGGCAAGGCTGGATTTCACCTCGGTGGCAATCACGCCCTGCTCGTCGGGAGCAAGCTGTGGTGGGGTGATATTCAGTGCTGCCTGTGCGAAAGGCGCCATGCACCATCCCATGGTGGCGAGCAGCAGCCCGCCGAAGCGTTTGGAATGCATGGTGTTAGTAGGTGATGGT
>CAYXRY010000005.1:35524-89819 GCA_964467545.1 uncultured Bordetella sp.
TGAGGTTGCATCAGTATTGCTCGTGGTTCCTGTGGTGATGCTGCTAAAAGTCATATTGCTGGCGCTGATGGCGCAGGTTGCATTGACTTGAATGCCCACATCAAAATTTGCACTATTGCTTGCTGCCTGGGTCGCGGGCGCAATGCCCATTAGGCTGATGGTGATGGCGCGGGGAAGGGCCCGCAGTAAGTAACGCATAAAGACCTCCGGAAAGTGAATTGAACGACGGAGTCTGAGAGGTCCTCGGGTTGCTGCCCAGTCAAGAATTTTTACACTGTAAGAATTCCTTACACCCCACCCTTTTTAGGCCGTTGAATCTTGTATTTCTTGAGGTAGTAGTAGAGATGCTCCCGGCTCATGTTCAGCTCCCGGGCAGTAGCGGAGACATTAAAGCTGTTTTTCTCGAGCAGTGACATGATCAGCTTTTTCATTGGCTCATCACGTAAAGCTTTTGTATTGAGCTCCGTAGTGGCATCCGCCACCATATGCACGCTGACTCGTGCGTCCTCACGCAGGCTGGCGTGGGCATCCCGAAATAGGATTGCCCGCTGCAGTGAATACTGCAGCGCCTGCCGATCGACGGGCTTTTCGAGATAGTCAAAGGCTCCCTGTTCGATGGCCCGCATGGTGGCCGCCGGCGAAGACTGGCCGGTGAGCACAATGATCTTGGCAAGACTATTTTTCGCCTGCACTGTTGTCAGAAATATCAGGCCCTCTTCATAGTCATCGGCCTTTGGCGGCAGGCCCAGATCCAGGATCACCACCCCGATTTCCGAATCCCCGAATAGCATCGCCAGACCATCCTGACGATTGGTGGCTTCGTCTGCGGAAAACCCAAGGGCCTCGACCTGGCGTCGAAGCAGCTGCCGAAGCTCAGGCTGATCCTCCACAATCAAGACACGCATGCAGAACCCTGATTTATATATTTAAACTATAGTTTTTTAGCAAATCTATTTTTTCGTGGCAAGGCCTTCGGCCCGATCGGCCTGGGGTTTTTGGAATGGGCGACAATTCGATCCTGAACGCCAGGAGGAATGCCGTGAATCTGTACGCAAAACTCAGACAGCGCCAGGCCGAGGGAAGGCCGATTCGGGTGGGGCTGATTGGTGCTGGAAAGTTTGGTTCGATGTACCTGGCCCAGGTGCCCAAGACGCCCGGCCTGCACCTGGTTGCGATCGCTGATTTATCGCCCGATCAAGCCAAAAAAAATCTTCAGCGTGTGGGCTGGCCGCAGCCGCAATTTTCGGCAGCCTCCATTGATGCGGCCTTGTCGGCGGGCAACACCCATGTGGGCGATGACTGGCAAGCCTTGGTCAGACATCCTGGGGTGGATGTCGTTGTGGAGTGTACGGGCCATCCGATTGCCGCCGTTGATCACTGTCTATTTGCGTTCACTCATGGCAAGCATGTGGTCAATGTCACCGTTGAAGCGGATGCCTTCTGCGGCCCATTGCTTGCAAAACGTGCTGCCGAGCATGGCGTGGTCTATAGCCTTGCGTATGGCGATCAGCCTGCCCTGGTCTGCGATCTTGTGGATTGGGCCCGAGCAGCTGGATTTTCTGTGGTGAGTGCGGGCAGGGGTCACAAGTGGCTGCCGCACTTTGCGCAGTCCACTCCCGAGACAGTCTGGGGCCACTATGGGCTTACCGAAGAACAGGCCCGTGTCGGCGGACTCAATCCGAAAATGTTCAATTCGTTTCTTGATGGTTCAAAGCCAGCCATTGAGTGCACGGCGATTTGCAATGCGACCGGACTGGTAGCGCCGCCAGATGGTCTGAGCTATCCAGCGGCATCTGTGGATGACATTCCGTTTGTCTGCCGGCCGATCGCGGAAGGCGGCGTGCTGCATCAAAAGGGCCAGGTCGAGGTTGTTTCTTCGCTAGAAAAAGATGGACGTCAGGTGCCTTACGATATTCGCTTCGGAGTCTTCGTCGTGTTTGAGGGCGAGACTGAATACATTCGGAATTGTTTTAAGGAATACATGGTGCGAACCGACCCGAGTGGCCGCTATGCCTGTCTTTACAAGCGCTGGCACTTAATTGGCTTGGAAGTGGGCATCTCTGTCGCCTCGGTGGCCCTGCGTGGTGAGGCCACGGGCGCGGCAATCGGCATGAATGCCGATGTCATCGCGACCGCCAAGCGTCCGCTTCGCGCCAGCGAACTTCTGGATGGCGAGGGCGGCTACACCGTGCATGGAAAGCTTCTGCCGGCTCAGAAGTCGCTGGCTATTGGCGGGCTGCCGTTGGGCCTTGCCCATGATGTCAAGCTCACCCGTGATGTGCCAGCGGGCCAGTGCTTAACGTGGGCAGATGTGGCCATTGACACGACGCTAAATGCGTATCGGCTGCGCAAAGAGATGGAGTCAAGCTGCGCGTCTGCCGCAGCATGAGGTTCTAAGGTGCTCCCGCCGAAGCCTCATCTGGGGTTTTTCGGCGGGGCAAAAGCACAACCGCCATCGCGATCAAAATCAAAATCAGTGCGCTGATATCGTAGGGTCCGATCGCTTCATCAAGGGCCCATGCGCCGCTGAATACGCCCAAGACTGGAATCAGCATGATCGAAAGGCTGCTGGCAATGGGCGGCAGCTTTCGTGCCAGCCGAAACCAGATGATGTGGCAGACGCAAAAGACTAGCAAAGCGTTGTAAAGAATCGTGCCCCACTCGCCTAGAGTCGGGGCACGCCATTGATCGATTTCCAGCACTACGCTGACCAGGCCGACCACCAGTACTGTGGCCACCATCATCCAGAAGGTCAGCGAGGCATTCGAGATGGTTAGCTGGGTTCGATTCATCATCACAGTTCCCAGCCCCCAGCCGATGGCCGCGATCAGCATCATCCCCAGGCCTAGGGGCTGGCCGATAAGAGAGCTGAATTCCTCGATTGCTAAGAGCAGGGTCGCAATCAAGGCAAGCAGCACGCCCACTGCACCCCGCCAGGTAAAAGGGTTTTTATAAAACAGCACGCCAATCAGCATGGCCCAGACGGGCATGGTGTATCCAATAATTGCTGCCCGGCCCGAGGTCAGAAATTTCAGCGCATAAATCGCAAACAAGTGCCAGATCAGCATATTGCCGAGCACGAGCTTCAGTATCGGACCCCGCTCCTGCGGCGGAACGTAGAAGGGGTCTTTGCGCAGCATCATGTAAAGGCCGATCGCCACAATTCCCAACAACATGGAGATGCCGCGAAACGTCAGTGGCGGATAGGTCAGCACTGCATATTTCATGACGGGCCAATTGACCCCCCAGAGAAAGGTCAACAGGGAGAGCAGGAAAAGGTCCGTACGGCTTAGCACTCCTTGATTCTAGTCCACCGTCTTGATTGCAACAGGAAACTGCCGGCTTCAGTAGACTTGCGCATGTGAAATCCTCTACTTCATCATCTGCAGGCCGTAAAAAAGACAGTGGTCCGAAAGTTGCGGCCTGCGGTGATGATCAGATTCTGATTGACTTTCAGGACCAGCTGAATCCGAATGAGGCGACGCGCGTACTCTGGACGCGGCTGATGCAGCATCCGCCTGCCTATTGTCTCGAGCCGGTTGCTGGAGTGGCCACATTGGCGGTGGTATTGAACTCCGCTTCAAGAAACGATGAAGTCCGACAGCAGGCCTGCACTGAACTGATCGCTCTTGCGCGTGACGCAGTCGGGGTATCAGCGGGCGAAGGCGCCCAGCGTGTGATTCCTGTTTGTTATGCGCCTGAGATGGCGCCTGACCTTGATCGTGTCGCCCAGCTCACGGGCCTGACCACTGCAGAGGTTATCCGGCTGCACCAAGAGGGCCGCTACTTGGCTGAGTTGATTGGGTTTATGCCTGGCTTTGCGTATATGTCGGGTGTAGACCCTCGGCTTTGCGTGCCGCGTCTGCCACAGCCCCGGCCGGCGGTTCCCGTGGGTGCACTGGCGATCACAGGAAATCAGTCGGCGATTTACCCCACCGCGACACCGGGGGGATGGAATCTGATTGGCCGCTGCCCGATTCGACTTTTTAATCCTATGTTGGACCCGCCTTGTCTGATTCAGCTTGGAGACCGGGTGCAATTTGAAGCAATTAGCGCGGCGCAATTCGATCGGCTATGGGCAAAGCGTTAGATAAGCTCGTTATCAAGCGGCCCGGATTGCTGACGTCGATCCAGGATCAGGGCAGGCCCGGGCTTTTGCACGCTGCCTTATCGCGCGGTGGGGCCATGGACCCGATGCAGATGGCCTTGGCCAATCGCCTCGTCGGCAACCCGATTGATGCAGCAGGACTTGAGTTCACGGGCATGGGGCCAACGCTTTTTTTTGAGCGGCCCGCTGCCATCGCCTGGACGGGTGCGGTGATGGCTGCCACTTGGACTGCGGCTGATGGCACCAAGTATCCCGTGTCCTCGCATCGGCCAGTGTTACTTCCGGCGAGATCGCTGCTGCAATTCGGCGCCTGCGCTGCTGGTTTTCGGTGTTGGCTGGCGGTTGCGGGCGGACTAGAAGCGGAGCGTTTATTGGGAAGCCGCTCACAACACCTGGCCGCGGAACTGGGCCTGCCACGGCTTACTGCGAATACAGAACTTTCAATTGGCCCGGACGGTGAGTTAGCCCGAAGCGCTATCGCAGTGGCGTTGGACCGCGATCTTCAGGCAATCGAGATTGGCAGCACATCAAAAGCCATGCGGCTGCGCTCGACCCGATGGTCGCTTCGGCCATCGGTACCCGAGAGCTGGCCCGCAATCCAGCTCGCATGCTTGCCTGGCCGGCACCTGCACCTGCTCACCGATGCGGATCGTCAGGTGCTGATGACCCAGGCCTGGCAAGTCAGTGCCCGCAGTAACCGGCAGGGCCTTGGCCTTGAGGGCCAGGCGATGAACACTGCGCAGTTCTCGAATCTACAAAGCGAGCCTATCCGCGAGGGCACAGTGCAATTGCCCCCGGCAGGCACACCCTTTATTCTGCTGGCTGAGCATCAATCCACGGGCGGATATCCACGGGTCCTTGAGGTCATCAGCGCTATGACCAGTGTGCTGGCCCAGGCAGGGCCAAACTCACGAATAATCTTTAAACTTGTCGACGAACAAGAAGCCGACGAGCTTGCGCGTGCGAAACAGCGATCATTTGAAGAAACTTTGGCAGCAGTCGATCTTAAGTTATAGCAATGACAAAAACAGTTGACCTGAATGCAGATGTCGGAGAGAGCTTTGGTGCCTGGAAAATGGGCAATGATGTGGCGCTGATGCCGTTGCTCACCAGCGCGAATATCGCATGCGGTTTTCATGCGGGTGATCCACGAACCATTGCGCGAACGGTTGAGCTGGCGGTAAAACATGGTGTTGCAATTGGGGCCCATCCGGGCCTGCCAGATCTGGCGGGATTTGGCCGACGCAATATGGCGATATCCGAGGAAGAGGCCTACCAAATCGTGCTCTATCAATCCGGCGCCATGCGGGCTTTCGCGCAGGCCGCAGGCAGCCGCCTGCATCATGTGAAGGCCCATGGCGCGCTTTACAACATGGCTTCGAGCGACCCCGCGTTATCACGCGGCATTGTGCGCGCTGTGCAGGCTCTCGGGGATCAGGTCGCGATCGTCGTGCTATCCGGAAGTGAGACTGAACGGGTTGCCCGCGAAGCAGGTCTCCATGTCTCTTGCGAGGTCTTTGCAGATCGGCGTTATCTGGATAATGGCCTGCTGGTACCCCGCTCTGATCCCCGGGCTTTGATTACTGATGAACAGGAATCAATTGACCAGGTGATTGCCATGGTGACCAAAGGGTCCTGTACCTCAGTTAGTGGGCGCACGATTTCGGTGCGTGCTGACACGATTTGTCTACATGGTGACCAAGACGGAGCCTTGGTTTTTGCACAGGCCTTGCATGCGGCGCTTGCTCAGCAGTCGATTGCGCCTAGGGCTTTCCCCTAAACCTTGGAGCTTGGCGCTTTAAGGCTGTGTGACCGGGCCTTGTAGGGAATAACATTCACGCTGTTTATTCTTCAGGGAGAACTTGTCATGTCGTTAGTGCGTAAGTCATTTGCAGCGCTTGCGGCCAGTGCCGCGATGCTGCTGTCGGGCACTGTGCTGGCCCAGGCCAAGTGGGATCTTGCCGCAGCCTATGCTCCGGGTAACTTTCATACCCAGCTTTTAAATCAGTTTGCTGCTGAGGTCGATAAGGCCACCTCAGGCAGAGTCAAGATTACAGTCCATCCTGCGGCCTCATTGTTTAAAGCACCCGAGATTAAGCGTGCTGTACAGGGCGGGCAGGCCCAGGCAGGCGAAATTCTTCTGGTGAATTTTCAGAATGAAAATCAGATTTTTGGTGTTGATGGCATTCCGTTTCTTGCCGACAGTTACGACGAGGCTGCAAAGCTTTGGCGCGCACAGCGTCCTGTCTTGGAAAAAATTCTGGCTGAGCAAGGCATCGTGCTGCTGTACTCTGTGCCGTGGCCACCCCAAGGCATCTATTCGAGAAAGCCTTTGAATTCCGCAGCTGATCTGAAAGGTATCAAGTGGCGTGCCTATAGCCCAGCTACCGGCCGGATTGCGGAGCTCGTGGGCGCACAGCCGGTGACGGTGCAGCAGGCCGAATTGGCCCAGGCCATGGCCACCGGCATTGTGGAGGCCACGATGACTTCGGGCGCAACAGGCGTGGACACCAAGATGTGGGAGCAGATGAAGTTTTACTACGACGTGCAGGCTTGGCTGCCCAAGAACGCTGTTTTGGTGAATAAGCGGGCTTTTGATGCTCTGGATGCAGCCAGTCGCACCGCCCTGCTTAAGGTCGCTGCTGACATGGAGACCAAGGGCTGGGCTGATTCCCGCAAGGTCATGACCGATACCACCGCAGCACTGAGAACCAATGGGATGACGGTAGCGCCGCCTTCGGCTGCATTGAAAGCGGATCTGCAGAAAGTTGGCCAGACCATGCTGCAAGAGTGGCTGAAAAATGCTGGCGCCGATGGTCAGACTGTGATCAACGCCTACAGAAAATAAGTACTCGCTAATTTCTGGAAGGCCAAGGCTCGTTGTTGATGCGTCAAGCGCTTAATCGCCTCTATGACATCGCCGCCGTCTTGGCGGCGATGTTTTTGGTTGTCTTGTTTTTTACGGTGCTGCTGACCATTGCCTCTCGTGAGTTCCACTGGGGCCTTCGGGGCCTGGATGGCTACGCCGGTTATTTCATGGCGGCCTGCGGATTTCTCTCGCTTGCCCACACCTTTAAGCGCAACGAACATATTCGCGTGACCTTGTTTTTAGGAATGGCCAAGGGCCGGGCCAGATTTTGGATTGAGGTCTGGGCGCTTGGGGCAAGCACTGTATTGGCGACGCTTTTTGCTGCATTCAGCGTGCGCCTGGTGATGCAGTCCATCGAATTTAAAGATATTTCCACCTCGATGGATGCCACGCCACTTTGGATTCCGCAGCTGGCGATGGCGCTGGGAACCGTGATTTTCGCAATCGCGGTGAGTGATGAATTTTTTGTGCATTTGAAGAATCCGGATCGCATCAACGAAAGTGCTGAGGCCCTACGGCATGAATGACGCATTGATCGCGGGCCTGCTGGTCTTGTCGCTTTTTCTTATTCTGGGCAGTGGCGTCTGGATCGGCCTGACCTTATCGGGTGTGGCCTGGATTGGTATGCAGCTCTTCACGGCCCGGCCCGCCGGGGATGCCATGGCGGTGACCATCTGGGGAGCTTCGTCGAGCTGGACGCTTACAGCGCTGCCACTTTTCATTCTGATGGGCGAGATTTTGTTTCGAACGCGCTTATCAGAGGACATGTTTCGTGGCCTTGCACCGCTACTGGGTCGAATTCCGGGCCGGCTGCTTCATACCAATGTACTGGGCTGCACGATTTTTGCGGCCGTCTCGGGCTCAAGTGCTGCCACCTGCGCCACGATCGGAAAAATGACATTACCCGAACTGCAGCGTCGGGGCTACCCAGAGGGGATAGTGATCGGCAGCCTGGCGGGTGCGGGAACGCTGGGGCTTTTAATTCCGCCTTCCATCATCATGATTGTCTATGGCGTGACCGCAGAGGTGTCCATCGCCAAGCTTTTTATTGCTGGCGTGATTCCGGGAATTATTCTGGCCGGACTATTTTCCGGCTATATCGTGGTCTGGTCGCTGCTCAACCGTAAATGGATTCCTGTCGAAGTCGACACGATGACATTTGCACAGAAGTTTCGCGAGTTTTGGCGTTTGGGTCCGGTTGTATTGCTCATCATTGCAGTGCTGGGATCGATCTATTTGGGCATTGCGACTGCCACTGAAGCTGCGGCTGTTGGGGTGCTGGGGGCGCTGATTCTCTCAGCCGTGCAGGGGTCCTTAAACTGGAAATCATTTTCTGAGGCGCTGATGGGTGCCACGCGGCTGTATTGCATGATTGCTTTTATCCTGGCGGGCGCAGCATTTCTCACGCTCTCGATGGGTTATATCGGCCTGCCGCGTCACTTGGCCGAGTGGATTGGCACTCTGGGCCTATCAAAGTTTGAGCTCATCATGGCCATCATGGTGTTCTACATTGTGCTGGGATGCTTTCTGGATGGCATCTCAATGATTGTGCTGACCATGGGCGTCATACTGCCTACGATTGTCGGGGCTGGTATTGATCTGATTTGGTTTGGCATTTTTCTGGTCCTGGTGGTCGAGATGGCCCAGATTACGCCGCCTGTTGGTTTTAATCTTTTTGTGCTGCAGGGCATGACCAAAAAGCCCTTAAGCTACATTGCTTGGGTTGCCATGCCGATGTTTTTCTTGATGATTTTTGCAGCGCTGATTTTTTATCATTTTCCCCAGACCATCACCTGGCTGCCCTCTAAGATGTAGCCGGCGGGGCCGCAATCGTATTGGCGGCCCGCCCCAGTAGAATGCCGAGATGCGTTTTGCCCTAGGTCTTTTTATCGTAGGCGGCTTGTGCCTGAGTTCATTGGATGCGGTGGGTAAGCTTCTGATGTCGCAGACCAGCCTGATCATGCTGATTTGGGCCCGCTATCTTGGCCAATTTCTTTTCTCGTTGCCGCTGGCGTACTGGCGGGCGGGCCCCAAATTTTGGAAGACTTCCCGGCCGCAGCTTCAGCTCATGCGCTCCACACTTTTGTTGCTGACCAGCGTGCTGTTTTTTGCTGGCCTGCAGTTTCTTCCACTGGCCGAGGCCTCAGCAATTTCGTTTACGGCGCCGCTGTGGGTCGCATTGCTGTCAGGCCCGATGTTAGGTGAACGGGTGGCGAAAAGTGATGCATGGGTCGCGGCGTTAGGGTTTTCGGGTGTTTTGTTCATCGTGCGCCCAGGGACCGATATTTTTCACTACGGGGCCATCCTAATTGGGGCAATGGCGGCCTTCAATGCGATCTATCAGCTCATGACGCGGCAGCTGACGCAAGACAATCCGTTTACGACATTTTTTTATAGCGGACTAGTGGGTGTCACCGTGTTCTCTGTTTGGCTTGGGATGACTGGTTTTCCGGCTGTATCCGATCCGCTCACGATTGGCCTGCTGTGTGCTGCAGGCCTGCTTGGCGGCCTGGGCCATCTCTTGTTTGTATTGGCGTTTTATCGGGCTCCGCCTGCCTCATTAACACCGTTTGTCTATCTGCAGATGATCTGGGCGATTGGCTTTGGCTGGCTTATTTTTCGCCAGCTGCCCGATGGGCTAGCCCTGCTGGGCATGCTGATCATCATTGGCTCTGGGCTTTGGCTGATACTGCACCGGCATCGCCAGCCCCGAGTTACCCGATGAAGTGCAGCACTCTTTTCAATGCCGAGCCAGGCTTTTTAAAATTGCTCATCTGGCCCGAGCGGCCGCCACTGCCCAAGGGGCAATTGGCCCAACGGAATCTTGCCGATGCGGATTCGCTTTAATCCAGTAACTTTTAGGCCGACAAGCTCACACATCCGGCGAATCTGGCGCTTCCTACCCTCGCGCAGCACAAAGCGCAGTTGATGTTCATTCTGCCAAGAGACCTTGGCAGGCCGAAGGGCCTGCCCATCCAGGGAGAGGCCATGATTCAAAAGCTTTAGTCCTTGCGCTGAGAGCACCCCTTCGACTCGCACGAGATATTCCTTTTCAATGGGCGAGGCCTCGCCGATCAAAAGCCGTGCAATGCGGCCGTCTTGGGTCAGGACCAGCAGACCCGTTGAGTCGATATCGAGCCTGCCGGCAGGCGCAAGGCCGCGAGTCACCGTGCGGCTTAGGACCCCAGGACTCTGTTTGGATTTTGACGCTGCCTGCCAGAGATTTTCCGGGGTGATGAGTCGGATGGCCGGCGAGTAGGGTCGATCTGGATCTTCGTGAGAGACCACCCCAATGGGTTTATTCAGAAGGACTGTAATTCGGCGTTGTTGCTGGGCCTTGGCTTTTGTTGCCAGTTCGATGCGCTGATGGGGGTAGGCTCTGGTGCCGAGTTCTTGCACTACTGCACCATCGAGCAAAACAAGGCCTTGTTCAATAAATGCATCAGCCTCGCGCCGAGAGCAGATGCCGCGATCGGCCAAAAGTTTTGAGACTCGGATTTTTTCCTGCACGGCTGCAGGCACAGGCCTAACGAACGCTGCCGGTAAGCAGCAGTTTGGTGAGCGCTGCCTTTGCCTCGGGTATGCCAAGCAGGACTGCCTGGTTGAGCACCTCTTGGGCTTTTGGGGTCTGGCCTACATGTGCAAGGACCAAGCCATAGTTATAGGCTGCCCGGCCATTATTGCGGGCCATTTGCTGCTCTAACTTGGCGAAGAGTTCTTTGTGCTCAGAGTCGCTCAGCTGATTGGCCATCACCATCTGGCAGCACTTTAAAAAAGTAGGCTCAGCCTGTTCCTGCTCAACCAGCATGAAGATTTCAAAAGCCTGAAGATAAGCGCCCATTGATAGCGCGTATTCACCCTCTCTGTAGTCAGCTGACATAGTGAAGCCCCATGGTTGCGATAAGTGTGTGAGGCATTATCGTAATATGGCGTAGGTCGCCAGCCCCAGCAGAGTGAAAATAATCGATCCCAGCAGATGGCTGGAGACTTCAATTCCCGCCCAGAGCCAACGGCCCTGCTGCAAGAGTTGAACAACCTCTGCAGAGAAGGTTGAAAAGGTGGTCAGCCCTCCCAAGAGTCCGGTGATCAAGAATAGTCGCCACTCCTCGGAGAGTCGGGGCGCATCGCCAAAGTAAGCCACGGCCAAGCCGATGGCATATGCCCCAATCCAGTTGGCCGCCAAGGTCCCAAGCGGCAGATGGGCCAGCCGATGATTCAAGTGCTCTGATAGCTGCCAGCGCAGTACCGCGCCCAGGCTTGCGCCGAGGCTGATGGCGATCAGGGGTAGAAGGCGGAGCGTCACTGGGATGGGGTCGGTGGCAGGTTGGGTGGCTTTTGCTAGTATGCACCAGGCCTATTGTGGAAAAAACTTAGGCCAGCGGGAGGAAAAACGATGCTGCAAAAAAACATGGGCGGGTCGGATCGGGCAGTGCGTTTTATTTTGGGCCTATTGCTGGTCCTCTCAGCGGCCATCGGCGCCCTGGGACCTTGGGCTTATCTTGGGGTAATGGCGATGATCACTGGGGCAATCGGTAACTGCCCTGCTTACAGTGTTTTCGGATTTACAACCTGCAAGCCAAAACAGCCCGAATGAATCAAAAGAAGCTGGTGCATATCACCCGGGTGCCCATTCGCTGGGGCGATATGGATGTGTATGAACACGTGAATAACACCATTTATTTTCGCTACGCCGAGCAGGCCCGAATTGAGTGGATGGAAAATCTCGGCCATCGGCTGAGTCTTTCCCAAACACAGGGCCCGGTGATTGTGAATGCCAGCTGTACTTTCTTGGTGCCGCTGACTTACCCCGGTACGGTCGAAGTCCGAATGCTGATCGGGCCGCTGGGCCGCAGCAGTGTCGAGACTTATTACGAGATGCGCATGGTAGGCGAGGATCGTTTGTATGCGGATGGCGCTGCCAAGGTGGTCTGGATCGATCTTGAGACCGGGAAGTCATGCCCCTTACCGGATGCCCTGCGCGAGCTCATCGCAAGCGACGCATCTTAGGACTGTCGTTTGACCACAACCACTTCGCTCCAGGGCCGTCAGCAGTCAGGCCAGTTGGCCTTAATGCTGGGCGCGCTCGGTGTGGTCTACGGAGACATCGGTACAAGCCCGCTTTACGCTTTAAAAGAAACTTTTAATCCTGTGACCGGCGTCTCCGCCACGCCTGAAAATGTCGTAGGTGCAGTTTCGGCGATTATTTGGCTGTTGACCCTAGTGGTGTCGCTCAAGTATGTCACCCTGATTCTTCGCGCAGATAATCGAGGTGAGGGCGGAATCATGGCTTTGCTGGCGCTTGCCAGCGATGCTGTCAAGGGCTCTCCGCGGCTGCAGGGTCTGGTGATCCTGATAGGATGTTTTGGCGCCTGCCTGTTTTTTGGCGAAAGTGTGCTCACGCCAGCCATCTCCGTGCTCAGTGCAGTAGAAGGCATTGAGGTGATCGAGCCAAGCCTCGGCCCATTGGTGCTGCCCATCGCGCTGTGCATCCTTCTTTCTTTGTTTGCGATTCAGAAATATGGAACCGCATTAGTAGGTCGTTTTTTTGGCCCCGTCATTCTGGTCTGGTTTTTTGTGCTGGCGGCGATCGGCATTCGCCAGCTGCTGATGGGGCCAGAGATCCTTGCCGCATTCAATCCACTGAGGGCCATTGAATTTTTATTCGATCGTGGTCCCAAGGTGTTGTTGGTGGTGGGGGCCCTTGTCCTTGCGGTCACAGGCGTGGAGGCGCTTTATGCCGATATGGGCCACTTTGGGCGGCGTGCGATCCGATTGGCCTGGCTACTGGTGGCCTATCCCGGATTGATTCTGAATTATCTGGGCCAGGGGGCTTTGCTGATGCACAATCCTGCAGCAACAGAAAACCCTTTTTATCTAGCGTTTCCCGAACCGCTGTTAATTCCTGCGGTGATTCTCGCGACACTGGCCACAGTGATTGCCTCGCAGGCGACAATTACAGGGGCCTATTCCGCCACAGTCCAGGCGATTCAGCTCGGGCTTTTGCCGCGCATGAGGATTGTGTATACCTCGGCCAAAGAAGCGGGCCAGATCTATGTGCCATTTATTAATGGCCTGCTGCTGGTGTCAGTCCTTTTGGTGACGGCAGCGTTTGGCTCCTCGAGTGCTCTGGCCCATGCTTATGGTGTCTCGGTCACGATGACCATGTTGTGTTCAACCATATTGACATTTTTTGTTGTCCGCATGGGCTGGCACTATGCATTGGCCCTGACTTTGATTTCCACGGCCGCCTTCTTTGTGCTGGATGCTCTGCTTGTGGCCGGTTGTTTGTCAAAAATTTTTCATGGCGGCTGGTTTCCTTTGACACTAGGACTTTTTATTTTGCTGCTGATGCTCACCTGGAAGAGGGGCCGAGCGCTGCTGATGGCGAAGGTTCGCGAAGACGATCCGGAACTTAAGATTTTTATTGATCAGATTCGGGATGCGGGCCTACCCATTGTTGAGAGGACCGCCGTATTTTTAGTTTCGGATCCGTCGACTGCACCGCAGGCTTTGATGCACAACATTAAGCATAACATGGTGCTGCATCGGCATAATCTGTTGCTCACCGTCCACTTCGAGCAGCGGCCCTGGGTGCCGTTTCACGAACAAATCCGGATTACACCGATCAGCGATAACTTCTCGATGGTCAGTATCAACTATGGGTTTAAGGATTCGCCTGATGTGCCCAGGGCCCTGGAGTACGCACGGGAGTGGCACGGCCTTGAGATCGAGCTATTTTCGACATCGTATTTTCTCAGCCGAGAGACCGTGGTGCCATCGACCGGCGGCGGTATGGCCAAGTGGCGTGAAGAGATCTTTGCTTCAATGTCGCGCAATGCAGGCAGTATCGTGGCCTACTTTAAAATCCCGACCAACCAGGTGATTGAGCTGGGTACGCGGGTGTTAATCTAGCGTCTGATTTGTTGCTAAAAAAGGAGATGACCATGTTCAAACTCGTTGCTGCGCTGTTTGTCGTCTTGACGGTCTCTGGATGCGCAGGCATTCCGGATTACAAATTTTCCAAAGCAGGCGCCTCGGAGGCCGATTTTCATCGAGATAAGACTCAGTGTGATGACGAAGCGTTTTCGGTGGGCAATGTGGCGCGGCTCAAATACATTGAGGTCCGCAATGCGTGTCTGGTCAAAAAAGGCTGGAGCCAGGTTGCCCCGAAGTAGGGCGCAGCTAGTCGCTCACCGCATCAAGAAAGCTGCGGACCTCTCGATTAAAGATTTCTGGCTGCTCAATGTTCGATAGATGGGCGGCATTTTCGATTACGCCCATGCGAGAGGTATCAATCATGCGATTGAGCACCATAGACTGATCCACCGTCGTTGCTGGATCCTGCCGGCCGGTGATCACTAAGGTGGGCGCTTTTATCTTCAGCAAGAGCGTGGTCTGGGCCATATCCCGGATGGCAGCCGCGCAGTGAAGATAGCCTTCCAGCGGCGTTGTCAAAATCATTTCTCGAACTTTTGCGATGATGTCGGGGCAGCGCTCAATAAATGGTGCCGTGAACCAACGGCGAATGGTGCTTTCGGCAAGTGCGGCGATGCCTTGTGATCGGGCGATTGCAAGACGCTCTTCCCACAGCGATCGGGGCGGCATCTCGCTGGCCGTGTTGCAAAGTAGAAGAGAGAGCGTACGGTCCGGATAACGGGCTCCGATCTGCTGCGCAATCATTCCGCCCATGGAGAGGCCCATCACGTGGGCCTCTTGAATTCCCAGAGCATCCATCAATCCAATCGCATCTTCCGCAAGCAGTTCAATGGAATAGGGTCCCGGGGTTACGGAGGTCTGCCCATGGCCGCGGGTGTCATAGCGCAGGACTTGGAAGCGATGGGTGAGGGCGGAAAGGGTCGGATCCCACATGCTGAGATTTGACATGAGGCTATTGCTCATCAGCACGACCGGCCGCCCGGCAGGCCCTTCGAGCCGATAGGCCACCTGGAGCTCGCCGATTTTGATTTTGTCAGTCATGATGTTCTTCAGGTTTTTGTTTGAGTTTTTCTAAAAGCGCCTTTCCGGCAACCCAGACAGCCGGCAGGCCGGGAATGATGATCATCGCTAAGGTCACCAGGCTGAAATTTGCTTTGACCCAAGGCATTTCGCCCACAAGATAGCCCAAGGTGGTGAGACTCAATACCCACAGCACTCCGCCGACAATGTTGTAGGTGACAAACTTGGTAGGATTCATTTCTGCAATGCCCGCAACAAACGGCGCAAAGGTGCGTAAAAAAGGCAGAAATCGCGCAATCACGATGGTCATGGGTCCATAACGTTCGTAAAAAGCGTGGGTCCGATCAAAGGCCTGGCGGTTAAACCAACGGGACTGCTCCCAAGAAAATACTTTGGGTCCGACATGGCGGCCGATCGCGTAATTCAGTGCATCACCGGCAATGGCCGCTGTGATCAGGAGCACCCAGAGCACTTCCAGCTGCATACCGCCTACTGCCGCCACCGCACCAGCGACAAACAAAAGCGAATCCCCTGGCAAAAACGGCATGATGACCAAGCCGGTTTCAACAAAAATAATGAGAAATAAGAGCGCATAGATCCAGACACCCCACTCAGCAGCAAAGGCCGGCAGGTAACGGTCGAGATGAAGAAACGCGTCGATGAAACTGAAGTCGCTCACGAGGTTATGGGTTTGGGTCTAATCAACAGGCGTCAATACCTTGCCAGTAGAGAAGAAAGACTGCAGGTTTTCGAGAACCAGGGCCTCCATTGCTCTACGGGTCTCATGTGTTCCGCTTCCGATGTGGGGTGCTAAGACCACATTATTGAGCGCCTTGAGTTGCTCGGGCACTTGGGGTTCCTGAGTGTAGACATCGAGCCCGGCGCCGGCGATCGTTTTGTTGGTCAATGCCTCAACTAGGGCTTGCTCATCAATGACTGAGCCGCGAGACACATTGAACAGAAACCCTGATGGTCCGAGTGCCGCGAGTACTGCCTGATTTACCAGGTGTTGGCTATGCGGCCCCCCGGAGACCGCCACCATTAAAAAATCACACCAGCGGGCCAATGACTCGGCAGAGGGCTCCCAGACATAGCCGCAATCGGGATCGGGCTTTCGATTGTGATAACGAATTTGCATCTGAAAGCCCTCGGCCCGCTGGGCGATCGCGCGGCCAATCTTTCCCATCCCGAGAATGCCCAACTTTTTTCCGCTGAAGCGGGTTGCAAGCGGAAACGGCCCTTTTGGCCATTGCCCCGCACGCACGTAACGATCAGCGGCACTGATGGCCCGAGCCGTATCGATCATCAGGCCCATACCCAGATCGGCCACGCAGTCGGTCAGCACATCGGGGGTGGAGGAGACTGCGATGCCGCGTTCGCGCGCAGCCTGTAGATCGACTTTTTCGACCCCAATGCCGCGGCAGGCAATGACTTTGAGGTTGGGCAGTTGCATGATCAAGCCTCTCGATGCGCCGATCGGTGCAATCGTGATGAGGCCATTGAATCGTTGGCCCTCAGAGCGCAAAAATGTCTCGGGATCCGTCTGCTCCGCCAGCAGCGTGACTGGTAGCGCTGCGCGAATGCGTGCCTCTCCGCTTGCCGACAGTCGACCAATTTGCAAGACTTCTGGACTCATGATTTTGGGCTTGTACGGGCAACAACAGTCCTAAACCCCTGATAGTAAAGGAAAGTGTTGCAAATCCTAGGCGGGAGCCAGACCAAAACGACCGGGGTTCGCTTATCTTGATTTGCGTTCGGCCCGAAGCCGTTGAATCACCGCTTGGGCATGTTCCTCTGTCAAACCAAATTCTTCTCTTAGCCGTTCGATCGTCCGGCGTTCTTTTTCTGAGATGTGTTGATCCTCAGCGAGCGCCGTCTCCACTTCTGCTTCGAATACAATTTCTTGGCGACGCATGCGGGTTGTAAATGCGCTCGCGACAATGCCGGTCAACAGCGCCACGGTGAGTACGCCGGAGAGTGCAGTAAACCCCCCGATGAGCTTTCCGATGCCAGAAATCGGAACCGCATCGCCATAGCCCAAGGTGGTGAGCGTAACAATCGACCACCACAGAGACTCAGGGATGCTTCCGAACTTATCGGGCTGCAGATCGTGCTCTGCGTAGTACATTAGGCATGACGTCACCAGCAGCGCAATCGCCAATAGATAAAGCGATGAAATAAATGAGTGCCGCTCGGCATAAATCGCGCTGATCAAATCTTCAAGCGCAGTGTTGTAGTGAGATAGCTTCAGTATTCTAAGGATTCGAACAATTCTTAAGAATCGAAGATCGAGTCCGGGCAGCAGGCTGTGCAAGAAAAACGGCACAATCGCAAGCAAATCGATCATCCCGTGGAAGCTCAGCACATAGCCTTTCCGCCGGCTCACGGCGGTTTTGTGCCGAGGGTTGCTGTGATTTTCAGGCGCAGTCCACAAGCGCAAAAGATATTCGACCGAAAAAAATCCCACCGAGAACGCTTCAAACAAATGAAATTCTCGGGCATAAGCCCCGTGCAGCTCGGGGATGGATTCCAGTATGACGGCAGCCACGTTCGCCAGCACCATTACGGTAAGCGCCCAGGAGAAGACCATGGTCCAGGCATCGCCCTGTTTGTAGCTCATGACGGCGTGGATCCTGCGGCGGATAGTCATTTGCCCTCCTCAATATCCCGGATTATCGCAAAGGGTTTGGCCAAAAAATTGCCCAAACCGAGGGAAACCCCCAAGCGGCCGCAATAGCCGTGATTGCAAGCACGAACCATAATTTTCAAGTCTTGTAGGCAGGTCAAATTTCCAAAAAGGGGAGACAAATGAAGAAACGAGGAATTACGCAGCTCTGCGCAATCGCTGCTTTTTTGTTAACGGCAGGGCCGCTTCACGCACAGTCGCAAGGGGTCACCGATAAAGAGGTGCTGATTGGCTCTATTCAGGACCTATCCGGGCCCCTTGCTGGCTTTAGCAAAATGGCCGTGGCCGGCATGCAGATGCGGGTTGATGAGATCAATAACGCAGGCGGCATCAATGGCCGGCGGCTGCGGCTGATGGTCGAGGACTCGGCCTACACGCCAACGCGTGCGGTGCAGGTCGCGCAGAAGCTTGTCAATCAAGATCGTGTCTTTGTGATGGCCGGATCAATTGGCTCGGTGGTCAACAACGCCGCCATGCCAATTCAGTTTGAGAAAAACGTGATGAACTTTGCTCCCCTCACTGCCCACCGCGATATGTTTGAGCCGGTCAACAAGCTGAAATTCGCTGTGTTGGATGATTACTATGGTGCGATGAAAGAGCACACTCCAGTGCTGTATAAGCGGGTCGGCGCTAAGCGTGCCTGCGCGCTGTATCAGGACGATGAATTCGGCCTGGAAGTCTTCCGTGGCGCAACCGATGGCCTCAAGACCATTGGGGTCGCGATGGCTGAGACCGCCACTTATAAACGGGGCGCCACCGAGTTCTCTTCTCAAGTCGCGCGACTACGCGGAGCAAACTGTGACTTCGTGGTCATGGGCACGCTGATTCGTGAGACTCCCGCTGCAATGGCAGAGGCACGAAAGACCGGATTCAACCCGACCTTCCTTGGCTCGGTGGGCGCTTATACCGAGCTGATTCCGATGCTGGGCCGAGACGTCGTCAATGGCTTTTACGCGACCAGCTCCTCGCTGATCCCGTACCCTGACTCGCCGAACCCAGCCGTTCGAAAGTGGGCGGCCGACTTTAAGGCCCGGGCCAACGCTGACCCCCAGCTCTTCACGCTCTACGGCTACTGGATTATCGACTTGCTCGGTCGGGGCATTGAGCGGGCAGGAAAGAAACTGACCACAGAGTCTTTGGCTTGGGCCCTCGAGACGATGGGCACCCAGAGAAGCTCTTTGGGCCTGCCGCCGATTACGTTCACAGAAAAGAACCATCTTGGTTCGTCTTATTCAGCGCTGTCTCAGATCCAAAACGGTCGTTGGGTAGAGGTGAAATAAGTCTGAGCAGTTCAAGTGGGGGCCGGGACCGCGACAGCGACTCCCGGCCTTTTTTGATCTGATCGGCAATCCGGCATGCTGCAAATTATTCTAAGTGGCGTATCGCAAGGCTGCATCTATGGCCTTGTCGCGCTGGGATTTGTGCTGATCTACAAAGCCACAGAGACCGTCAGCTTTGCCCAAGGGGAGCTCATGATGGTGGGCGGCTTTACGGCCTTGGTGATGACGCAGTTTGTTGGCCTGCCGTTTTGGCTTGCGGTGCTGGTGTGTTTGGTCGCTGTGGGACTGATGGGCTATTTGCTTGAGCGGGTCGTGATTCGCCCTGTTTTGGGCCAGACGGCCTTGGCCGTGGTGCTGTTGACGATTGGCTTAGGCTATGTCGCCCGCGGACTGGTGGCCATGCTGCCGGTGATTGGTACTGAGACCCACACGCTGGCAGTGCCGTATGCGGGGAAGACGATGAATTTGGCTGGGCTCATCATTTCTTACGATCACTTGGTCGTGATCGGATCGACCCTAGTGATCTGCCTGCTGCTTTACTTGATGTTTCATTTCACTCGGGTCGGCATTGCGCTGCGGGCTTCGTCACAGAATCAGCTTGCTGCGTACTACATGGGGATTCCCGTCAAACGACTCAATGGCTTGGTCTGGAGCCTGGCTGCAGCGCTGGCGTGTTTGGCGGGCGTGCTGCTTGCGCCGATTACCTTTGTCCACGTGAATATGGGCTTTATTGGATTAAAGGCCCTGCCAGCAGCTGTCGTGGGGGGCTTTACCAGTCTGCCGGGCGCAATTCTCGGTGGCATCGTGATCGGCGTAGCGGAGACTCTGTCTGGTTTTTATTTGCCAGAAGGCTTTAAAGAGGTCGCAGCTTATGTGGTGATGCTTGCTGTGTTGTTGCTGTTTCCAAGTGGACTGCTTGGCGAGCGGACCCGCAAAAAAGTCTAGCCTTCCAAAGACTGAGCGATGCGATTTCTCTTTAAGACAAGTTATGAGCAGGATGTCCGGCTCATTCAGCATTCCGGCCAGCTTTTCTGGAATGGGCTATTGATCGTTGCTCTGCTGGTGTCGCCCATCATATTGCCGGAATTTTGGCTGGCGCAATTAAATCTAATCTTGGTGTATTCGATGGTCGGCCTGGGCATGATGATTCTGCTGGGCTATACCGGACAGTTGTCTTTAGGGCACGCAGCGTTTTTTGGCTTGGGCGCCTTTGTTCAGGCTTATTTTGTCAATCGTGGCTGGCCATTTTTTGGAGCGATGTCGATCACCATCATCGCCAATGTGATTCTGGGCGCACTGATCGCGCTGCCAGCACTCAGGGTGAAGGGCATCTTCTTGGGTATTGCGACCCTTGCCCTTGGGTTGATTGTGGAAGAGGTGTTGGTGAAGTGGGAATCGTTTACCAATGGCACCTCGGGCCTAACGGTCAAGCCCGCCCAGCTCTTTGGCTGGGTGCTCAACGCCCAGCACGAATTCTTTTATCTCGCCCTGGGCATTGTGCTGCTGTGCACTTGGATGACGTTAAATTTGCTCCGCAGCCCCACCGGCCGCGCCATGATTGCGATTCGCGATTCAGAGATCTCCGCCCAGAGTATGGGCATTCAGGCGGGCCGCACCAAGATCTCGGCCTTCATGATTTCTGCGGCGTTTACGGGCATCGGTGGCGCGCTCTATGCCCAATATCTGCGACATATCTCGCCAGAGAATTTCACGCTACTTCTATCCCTTGACTTTGCCCTGATGGTCATTATCGGAGGCTTGGCCAGCGTTCACGGCGTATTTTTCGGGGCGATGTTTATCGTGCTGATGCCGCCTTTGATTGCAATCGGCAAGGATTTTCTGCCCGCTGCTATGGCCAATACGGCGGGCTTACAGAATGTAGTGTATGGATTGATTCTGATCGGCGTGGTCTTGTTTGAGCCGCGCGGCCTGTATGGCCGCTGGCTGAAGACCCGGACTTATTTTCAGATTTTTCCGTTTTATCGGCGGGGCATGTTTAGGCGCCAAAAGGCGTTTCAGAAATCTGACCGTCTGAGTTAAGCCGTCAACTTCGCCATGACACAGCCCCTGCTTCGTGCCCAGCATATTTCCCGCCAGTTTGGTGGATTGCTTGCAGTCGATGACGTGAGCTTTGATGTCTATCCTGGCGAAGTACTGACCTTGATTGGCCCGAATGGGGCGGGTAAATCCACGGTGTTCAATGTGATCAGCCGCATCTATCCCCAGACCTCTGGCCAGCTGGAGTACCGAGGAGGGGATCTGGGCAGAGTCGCCCCCCATCAGATTGCCTGGCGTGGCATTGCGCGGACGTTTCAAAATATTGAGCTTTTCGAGCACGCTACAGTGTTGAGTAATCTACTCATCGGCCATCACATCCGAAGCCGGACCCATCTTCTGAGTGATCTTTTGTTTTTGCCTTCGACTCACCGCCAGGAGATTATTGCCCGCGAGCATGTCGAAAAAGTGATTGATTTTCTTGGCCTGCAAAAGGTTCGTGACTCGATGGTGGCAGGCCTGCCATATGGCGTGCGCAAAGTCGTTGAGTTAGGCCGGGCGCTGTGCATGCAGCCTGAGCTTTTGCTTTTGGATGAGCCTTCCTCGGGACTAAATCCTGAGGAAACAGATGAATTGGTGTATTGGATTCGAGATATCGTGACCGAGATGGGCGCTACCGTCATGATGGTGGAGCACGATATGTCGCTCGTGCTCAGGGTCTCATCGCGTGTTGTCGCGATGAACCAGGGCCGGGTGATTGCGGTCGGCACCCCCCAAGAAGTGCAAAGCCATCCCGAGGTCATCTCAGCCTATCTCGGATCGGAGGCCGCCTCATGAGCCAGCAGGATTCCGACTTGCTTGTGGTCAATGCGGTTGAATCCGCCTACGGGCCGATTAAGGCGATTCGTGGCGTGAGCCTGAAAGTTGCGACATCCAGCATCGTGACCTTGCTGGGCTCAAACGGTGCAGGTAAGACGACGTTACTGAAAACCATCTCGGGCATCATGGATCCGCTTCGCGGGTCGATTGAATTTAGACACCAGAACATCTCGGGATTCGATCCTGCGCGGATTGTGCAGATGGGCCTGTCGCATGTGCCCGAGGGCCGCGAAGTTTTTCCGTTATTAACGGTGCACGAAAACCTGCTGATGGGTGCTTATACCCGCAGTGATCGCGATGCGGTGGCAAAGGATATGGAGCGCGCCTATGGCTATTTTCCGATTCTTGCCCAACGACGTGATCAGGATGCGGGCTTACTCTCCGGTGGTCAGCAGCAGATGTTGGCGATCGCCCGCGCACTTTTATCCTCGCCGCAGATGATCCTTATGGATGAGCCCAGCCTGGGTTTGAGCCCGAAGCTCACCAAGGAAATTTTTGAAATCATCGTGAGAATTAATCGTGAAAGCGGCACGAGCATTCTGTTAGTGGAGCAAAATGCCCATATGGCCTTAAATACCGCCGATTATGGCTATGTGCTGGAAAATGGCCGTGTCGTCTTGGAGGATCAGTGTGATCGGTTACGCGAAAAAGAAGATATTCGCGAGTTTTATCTAGGGATGAAGCAGCAGGGCGTGCGCGGCGATCGTCGCTGGAAAAAGAAAAAGACCTGGCGTTAGGGCCGACGATATGCGTTATCTCTGGAAACTTCACGAGGAATTTGAGCGGGCCCAGCGCAAAACCGCCCCGCCCCTTGCCGGCGATACGGCGCAGGCGATGTTTTGGAATGCGGTTGCATTACGCTCCGATCAGGTCTGGCTTCGTTATAAAAAATTTGGTATTTGGCAGTCGCTGACCTGGCAGCAGACGGCCGATCAGGTCGAGGCGATCACTGCTGGTCTGATGTCGCTTGGCCTCGCGGTTCAGGATCGGGTTGCGATTATCTCGAATACGCGCGCGGAGTGGGTATTGGCGGATCTGGCGACCCTTTCGGCGGCCGCTGCCACCGTGGGGGTCTATCCTACCGATTCGCCGCAGCAGCTTTCGTACGTGATCAACGACAGTAGCGCGCGCTTTATCTTTGTTGAGGATGAAGAGCAGCTGGATAAGGCGCTGTCCGTAATGGACGAGTGTCCCAGTCTTTCGCGTGTGATCGTGATGGATGAGAAAGGCCTCTCCAACTATCAGCACGACCACGTCCTCGGCTGGTCGGCCTTACTGGAGCTGGGAAAGCGGGCCCTTGGCGCATCGCCTGGCATGGTCAAAGAGCGCCTCGCGCAGCAGCGCACGGACCATCTGGCGATGCTGGTCTACACCTCAGGCACCACCGGAAAACCCAAAGGCGCCATGCACCACCAAGAGGGCCTTGTCTATGCGATTCGGGCCCACTCAAAAATTATTTGGCAAAACCCAACGGATGAGCGGATGTGTTTTCTGCCGCTTTGCCACATCGCAGAGCGGATCGGTGGCGCATTGATTTCGATGTACACCGGCACACGGATTAATTTCGTGGAAAACCCGGAGACTGTGCCCGAGAATATTCGCGAAATTGCCCCTACCGTTGTTCTGGCGGTACCGCGGGTCTGGGAAAAATTTCACTCTGGCGTGATGCTGGCCCTTTCGGAGTCCACACCGCTGCAGCAGCGGCTTTTTCATGCCGCCATCGGTCTTGGGCTACGAATCGCTGATCGAGTCCTTGGCGGGCAGCAGGTGCCCCTTATGGAGCGGATGGGCTATGTTCTTGCCCAGTGGCTGGTGCTGGCCAACGTGCGCAAATCCATTGGCCTGGACCGGGCCCGCGTCTTACTGACTGGGGCAGCCCCCATCTCACCGCAGCTGATTCGCTGGTTCTTTGCGCTGGGCAGCCCGATGCTGGAGCTCTGGGGTATGACCGAGACCTGCGCGGCATCCAGCGCGAATCGGCCCGGTCACATCAAGCTGGGATCGATTGGCCAGGCGGCTGAGCACAACGAAATGCGGATTGACCCGCAGACGGGTGAAATCCTAGTGAAGGGAAAAAACGTGTTTTCTGGCTACTTAAATAATCCGGAGAAGACCGCAGAGGCCTTTACGCCGGATGGCTGGCTAAGGACCGGGGATGTGGCGACCGTGGATGGCAAGGGATTTTTTACCATCGTGGATCGGATAAAGGACATCATCATCACGGCCGGGGGTAAGAACATCACGCCGAGCGAGCTCGAGAATGAACTGAAGGCCTCACCCTATATTACTGACGCTGTAGTCATCGGCGATCGCAAGCCCTACCTGACGGCCATCATCATGGTCGACCACGACAATGTGGAGCATTTTGCCCTCTCCCGGGATATCCGATTCACCAATTACGAGAGCCTTACCCGGTCCCAGGAGGTGGTCGATCTGATCGCCGCGGAGGTTGCTGCGGTCAATCAGCGCTACGCCCGGGTGGAGCAAATCAAGAAGTTCAGGCTCCTGGGAAAGAAGCTCACCCCCGAGGATGAGGAGGTGACACCGACCATGAAATTAAAAAGAAAATTGATTTTGGATCGCTATGCGCCCATGATTGAGGCGATGTACGCCGAGCCCTAATTTGAGGTCTTTTTCGATGTCCTGATAGACTTTCACTGCTGTCCTTTTTTCTCACCTAAATGGAGTCACTATGGCAAGTAAGAAACCCAAGGCCGCCAAGGCAAAAAAAGCCCCCGCCAAAAAATCTGCTGCAAAAGCCAAACCCGCAGCAAAAGCAAAATCCGCTGCGCCCAAGCCCATCAAGGCGGCCTTGAATAAGTCCACCCTGGTGGCGCGTATTTCGGAGCAATCTGGTGTTGAGTCGAAGTCGGTGAAGGCGGTTCTGGCGGCTCTGGAAGAGGCCACGCTGACATCGGTTAGCAAAAAAGGCGTTGGCGAATTTACCCTGCCGGGCCTGATGAAAGTGGTGGCTCAAAAGGTTCCCGCCAAGCCCAAGCGCTTTGGCAAGAATCCCTTCACAGGCCAGGATCAGTGGTTCGCCGCCAAGCCCGCTACCGTCAAGGTGAAGGTCCGCGCATTGAAGAAGCTGAAAGACGCCGTCCTGTAATTCGGTTTTGTTTGGGTTCGGGCTGCCGGGCGGTGCGAGCTGCTGGCAGCCCGTTTTCTTTTTCGGTGCTGCGTTTGTGGGGTGAAGTTTTTTTATGCTGAGATACCATCAATGGCATGAGCCAGCTGCGCGTTGAATCCTTGACCAAGGTCTATTCGACCTTAATTGCCAACGACGCCATCAGTATGGAAGTGCAGCCGGGCGAAATTCACGCGGTGCTCGGCGAAAACGGCGCTGGCAAATCGACCCTCATGAAAATGATCTACGGGGTAACGCCGCCCACCAGCGGCGAGATCATCTGGGAGGGCAGGCCGGTTCAGATTCGGTCCACCGCCCAGGCCCGGGCGCTCGGCATCGGGATGGTCTTTCAGCACTTTTCGTTATTTGAATCCCTGACCGTTTTGGAAAATACGTCGCTGGCGTTGTCGCGTCGCGAGCGCGGCACTGATTTGGCCAGCAGGATTGCTGAGATTTCGGCCCACTATGGGCTGCCGGTTCATCCAGATCGGCTTGTGCATGACCTCTCCGTTGGTGAGCGGCAGCGGGTCGAAATCATCCGCTGTTTGCTGCAAAAGCCGCGGCTTTTGATCATGGATGAGCCCACCTCGGTGCTCAGCCCAAGCGCGGTTGAAAAACTGTTTGAGACCTTGAGGGCAATCAGTCAACAGGGATGCGCGATTCTTTACATCAGTCATAAGCTGGATGAGATTCGAGCGCTTTGTGACACGGCGACGATTCTTCGTGCTGGCCGGGTGACGGGCACCTGTGTCCCACGGCATGAGAGCCCGCAATCGCTTGCAAAAATGATGATCGGTAAGGATTTTGATCGACCCAAACGGCCGCTGGCGACCGCTGGGGATACCGTATTGTCGTTGCACGGTTTATCGAAAACCACCACCGAACCCTTTGGGGTGAACTTGAAAGACATCACCTTGAGCGTGCGATCGGGGGAGATTCTTGGAATCGCGGGCATTTCGGGCAATGGCCAGAACGAACTCTGCGAATTACTCTCCGGTGAAGTATTGGCCGATTCTGCTGATGCCATTGAGTTGTTGGGAGCGTCGGTCGGCCTGGAGGATGCCAGCGCGCGGCGAACACAGGGCTTATGCTACGTGCCCGAAGATCGTCTTCACCAAGGCTCGGTGACCAGTATGTCACTCACCGAAAATCTGATGCTCACCGGGGCAAGCACGCTCGGTTTGGTCAACAAGGGCATGCTTCAGCTGACCCAGGCTGTGGCACTTGCCGAGGATTGTATTGCCCGCTTTAACGTGAAAGCGTCCGGCACAGATGCTGCTGCCGGCTCGTTATCTGGCGGCAATCTTCAGAAATTTATTGCCGGCCGCGAGATGATGCAAAAGCCCAGAGTGATGATATGTGCCCAGCCCACGTGGGGCGTTGATGTCGGTGCAACGGCATTCATTCGGCAATCCCTAATTGATCTCGCTCGCGCCGGCTGCGCTGTCATCGTGATTTCTGAGGAATTAGAGGAGCTTTTCGAGGTCAGTGATCGCATTGCAGTCTTGTCGCAGGGCAGGCTGTCGCCGATCCGTTCGCTGTCTGAGACCAGTGTGGAGCAAATTGGATTGTGGATGAGCGGCATGTGGCAAGAGGACGCCAATGCCGCGGCTTGAGTTACGTCCGAGCGCCTCGGAGTGGATGCGGTACGGGTCGCCCGTGATTGCGGTGTTTCTCACCATCATCTCGGGCCTGATGATTTTTGCTTTTTTAGGAAAGGATCCAATCCGTGGCTTTGAGGTGTTTTTTCTCAATCCTTTAAAAAGTTTTTATCACATCTCGGAATTGCTGCTGAAGGCCACGCCGCTTGCCATTTGCGCGATTGGGTTGGCCATCGGATTTCGAGCCAACGTCTGGAATATTGGGGCTGAAGGCCAGTTCATTGTGGGCGCTATTTTCGCAACTGGTATCGCGCTTTTTTTCGGCGACACGCCAGGATTAACGCTACTGTTGATGATGTTAGCGGGAATGCTGGGCGGCGCACTCTGGGCATCCATCGCAGCTTTTTTAAAGACGCGATTGAATACCAGCGAGATTCTCGTTTCACTCATGCTTGTTTATGTAGCGGAGCTTTTGGTGTCGTGGTTTGTATTTGGGCCCTGGAAAGATCCGCAAGGATTTAATTTTCCGCAGACCGAAATGTTTCAAGGAGCCGCCCTTTTGCCCACCTTGTTTGAGGGTGCGCGCCTGAATCTTGCATTTGGGTTTGCCATCGTTCTGCTGATGGCTGGGCATATTTTGTTTGCGCGCACGCACCTCGGCTTTAAGATGCGGGTGGCCGGTGAGTCAGCTGCAGCAGCCCGCTATGCGGGTATTTCCACTGCAAAGATGACGTGGGTGGGTCTCGTGGTGGGAGGCGCCTGCGCCGGGCTTGCAGGCATGGCCGAGGTGGCGGGCCCAGTGGGCCAGCTGACCGATAAAGTCGGAAGCGGCTATGGCTTTGCTGCCATCATCATCGCTTTTGTTGGCCGATTGAATCCTTTGGGGATTGGTTTGGCGGCCCTTCTGATGGCGTTGTTTTATATAGGCGGTGAGCAGGCTCAGCAATACCTTGGTGTGCGGGGATCGATTTCAAAGGTGTTTCAGGGTTTACTGCTTTTTTATTTGTTGGCGGTCGATGTGCTGATTCGTTATCGGGTGAGATTCTCATGACCGCAGAGCTGTTGACCTCCATTCTTTTTGCCACGGTGGTGGCGGGCACGCCACTGGTTCTCGTGGCGCTTGGCGAGCTGGTCTGTGAAAAGTCAGGCATGCTGAATCTTGGTGCCGAAGGCATGATGGCCTTGGGCGCAGTCGCTGGTTTTATCGCAACTTTTCTGACGGGCTCCGTCTGGGCCGGGGTGGTGGGCGGCATGGCCGCTGGGGCCCTGCTGGCGCTGATTTTCGGTGTCATCACAATCCAGCTGATGGCAAATCAAGTCGCCACTGGTCTGGCCGTTGCAATTTTTGGAGTGGGGCTCGCGGCCTTTATCGGCAAGCCTTTTGAGTCACAGGTGATCCCGGCAACTCCCGCAATCGTGATTCCGCTGCTCTCTGAGGTCCCCATTTTGGGGAAGGTGATCTTTCAGCAGCAGTCGCTGGTCTATGTGACCTGGATTATTTTTGGCCTCTTGGTCTGGTTTCTTGCCAAAAGCCGTGGAGGGCTGACTTTAAAGGCAGTAGGGGAATCCCCAGCATCCGCGCATGCCGTAGGCATCCCCGTTAACCGGGTGCGGTATTTCGCGGTGCTGTTCGGTGGTGCGATGGCGGGCCTCGGTGGTGCGTTTTTGTCCGTTTTCTACACGCCCATGTGGACTGAAGGAATGGTGGCGGGCCGCGGGTGGATTGCTCTGGCCCTGGTGGTGTTTGCGACCTGGCGGCCCTGGCGCGTATTGCTCGGCGCCTACTTGTTTGGAGGGGTTCTGATCAGCCAATTCTTTGTACAATCTTCGACGCTTCAGATCAATGTGCCGTCGCAGTTTTTGTCCGCCTTACCGTATCTTGCAACCATCATTGTTCTTGTTTTGATTTGCAGAAATCCTCAAATGATTCGAATCAATTCTCCAGCATCGCTTGGAAAACCTTTCCGGGCAGACTAACTATTTCCACAATCAGAAAGGGTGATGTATGACTAATCGTCGACAGTTTGTTCAGGCCTCAGTGGCAGGTGGCGCGCTCGCCGGACTTGGCGTTCCCGCATTGGCGCAATCTTCCGGTCCGCTGAAGATCGGTTTTGTTTATGTCAGCCCGATTGGAGATGCTGGCTGGACGACGCAGCACAATATGGGCCGCCTTGAGATGGAAAAAGCGCTGGCCGGTAAGGTCACGACTTCTTTCGTTGAAAAAGTCACCGAGGGTGCCGACACTGAGCGGGTCATTCGTGAAATGGCCACCAGTGGGCATCGGCTGATTTTCGCGACCAGCTTCGGCTACATGAACGCTGTCGAAAAAGTCTCTAAAGAGTTCCCGAAAGTTGCTTTCATGCATGCGACTGGCTACAAGTCGGGCCCGAACTTTGGCAATTACAACGCTCGTTTTTACGAAGGCCGTTACATTGCAGGCATGGTGGCTGGCCGTACAACCAAGAGCAACGTGTTGGGTTATGTCGCTGCATTTCCGATCCCGGAGGTCCTGCAGGGCATCAACTCGTTTACGCGTGGCGCACGCAGCGTCAATCCAAAAATTGATGTCCGTGTGATTTGGGTCAACAGCTGGTATGACCCAGGCAAGGAGCGCGAGGCGGCGCTGACTCTGATCGCGCAGAAGGCTGATGTGCTCACCCATCACACCGATTCAACTGCGGTCGTGCAAGCTGCGGAAGAGAAATCTGTATTCGCTTGCGGCTATCACTCGGATATGTCCAAGTACGGCCCCAAGGCTCACCTGACAGCGACCACCCATCACTGGGGTGCGTATTACACCAAGATTGCCCAAGAAGTGATCGCGGGCACCTGGAAAGCAGGCACGATCTGGGGCGGTATGAAAGACGGTTTCATCAAGATGGCGCCGCTCAATGCCAGCATTCCTGCTGCGGTCAAAGATCAGGTCACCAAGGTCGAGGCAGATATCCGTGCCGGGAAGTTTCATCCTTTCTCGGGCTCGGTCATGGACCAAGACGGAAAAGAGCGTCTCGGTGCGGGCAAGACCATGTCGGATGATGATCTCGGCAAAATGAATTACTACGTTCAAGGCGTGACCTCGAAGCTGCCGAAGTCTTGATCGCGGATGCGGTCCCGGTGTCCGTTGGAATTCGCGGACACCTTGTTCATTTCCGCTCCGATCCGTCTGTAGGCGGATCGGAGGCGGTTCAGAGTTTTTCTGATGGCGTGCTCGTCATTGAGACGGGCCGCATCGTGGCCTGCGGGCCCTACACCATTCTTGGTGATCGTTATCGCGCATGCGATGAGCGCTATCACTATCCAGAGCGGTTTATTTTTCCGGGCTTCGTGGACACACACACCCATTTTGCCCAGACCGACGTCATCGCGAGTCCCAGCCCGTCACTCTTGGAGTGGCTTGAGCACTACACCTTTCCGGAGGAGGCAAGGTTTTCGGATCTCACGCATGGGCAAGCGGTGGCAGAGTTTTTCATCAAAGAGCTGATTCGGCAGGGCACCACAACAGCTTCTATTTTCGCAACCGTACACCCTGAGTCTTGCGAGGCAATTTTTCAGGCGGCAGACAATCGCGCTATGCGCGTGATTGCCGGTAAGGTACTGATGGATCAAAACGCACCTGATTTTCTCTGTGATACCGCGGAAGGTGGAATAGAGGCATCTCGAGCACTGATTCAGCGTTGGCATGGCCGTGGACGGCTGCGCTATTCGGTAACACCACGATTTATTCCAACGTCATCTGCGCGACAGCTTCAGCTAGCGGCGGCGCTTTATCACGAGATTCCAGATTTGCATCTGCAATCGCATGTTGCTGAGAACGAAGATGAAATCGCCTGGGTCAAACGCCTTTATCCAAAATCACGAAGCTATTTACAGGTCTATCAGGACTTTGGCCTTTTGGGGCCGCGCGCGACCTATGCCCACTGCATCTGGTTTGACGAGGATGATCGCCGGCTCATGGCCGCAACCCAGACTGCGGCTGCATTTTGTCCCACCTCGAATTTATTTCTAGGCTCCGGCTTATTTGATTTGGCGGCTGCCCGGTCGTGCGGCCTGACCGTGGGCTTGGCCACGGATGTGGGCGGGGGCACCAGCTTTTCGATGTTTCGGACGATGCAGGAGGCCTATAAAGTGGCTCAGCTCAAGGGCCTGACCATGACGGCAGAGGAGTGTTTTTACCTCGCAACGCTGGGTGGAGCGAGGGCCTTGGGGCTCGATTCCATGATTGGGAGTTTTGATCTCGGCAAAGAGGCCGATGTGATGGTGATCAATCCACAGGCTACCGCCCTTTGCAGTCGACGAATGCAGTCCACCAAGACATTGTCAGAGCAGCTTTTTGTGACCATGATGCTGGGTGATGAGCGCATGATCGAGCAGACCCATATCCTGGGCCGGCCCATGCAAACAATAGAATCGAAAGGAGCTGTGCGTGCCGATTGATCTTCAAGAAATTCAGCGCGTCCGGGATGAAGCCGATTGCTTGATGACTCCCGAGCAGGTGGATGGAGCAATCTCCGAAGTCGCCCGGCAGATCACGGCTCGGCTGAGGGGCGAAAATCCGATGGTCTACTGCGTGATGAATGGTGGCTTGATTTTCGCAGGCCAGCTGATTCCGAAGCTGGATTTCCCGCTGGAAGTCGCCTATCTGCATGCCACGCGCTATGGTCATGCCTTAACGGGGACTTTCCTTGATTGGCGAGTACGGCCCAGCCATGATCTCAAGGGCCGATCTGTTTTGGTGATTGACGATATTCTGGACGAAGGCCACACGTTGGTCGCGATCGTGGATCACTTGAAATCCGAGGGCGCACGCGAAGTCTTGACTGCGGTGCTGATCAACAAGGTCCATGACCGCAAGGCGCGGCCCGGACAGCGGGCCGATTTCAGTGGTTTGGATGTCGAGGACCGGTATCTCTTCGGATGCGGAATGGACTATAAGGGGTACTGGCGTAATCTTCCCGGGATTTATGCGTTAAGGGGCTCCTGAATTGGACGGTACAGAAGCCATGACATCGTTTTGTGATCTCAGTGGCAAGCGCGGTTTAGTGTTGGGAATCGCGAATGAACACAGCATTGCAGCAGCCGTAACGCGTGCGCTCCATGGCCGCGGGGCGGCGTTGGTGGCGACTTGTCTGAATGAAAAGGCGGTGCCCTATGCCAGCGCAGTCACGATCCCGCTCGGAGTGACATTGAAGACTTGCAATGTCTCTGAGCAAGGGCAGCTTGATCAGGTGATGCGCGAGGCAATCGATGCGCTTGGTGGCCTTGATTTTGTGGTGCATTCAATCGCCTGGGCGCCAATTGAGGATCTGCACGGGCGGGTGATTGACAGCTCGCGTGAGGGATTTGAGAAAGCCATCACGATCTCGTGTCATTCATTTGCTGAATTGGGCCGACTGGCCATGACCCACATGGCGAATGGTGGAAGCCTCATCACCATGTCTTATCACGGCGCGCGCGAAGTGGTGCCGAACTACGGGGTGATGGGCCCGATTAAGGCGGCACTCGAGTCCCTGGTGCGTTACATGGCAGCGGAGTGCGGGCCCTCCGGGATTCGAGTCCACGCGATTTCACCTGGCCCAATCCCCACGCGGGCGGCCTCTGCACTGCAGAGCTTTGATCAGCTGATGGCAGATGCTGCAAAACGCAGCCCGCTTGGCCGGCTTGTATCTCTTGAAGAGATTGCAAACCTGACCACGTTTCTATGCTCCGACGAATCCTCTGGAATGACCGGACAAACCATTTATGTCGATGCTGGGTTTAACATAGTGGCTTGAGATTAATGTAAAAATTCTTACAGGAGTTGTCAGTGAACCAGCGTCTTGCACCCCAGTTTTTACAGTCTGTTCGTCGGTCGTTTTGGTCAGCCATTGCGGTGATCGCAGCGATCATCCCGTTTGGCGTGTTGGCCCCATTGGGCTCGGCGGCTGCCCAGAGTTTTCCCTCGCAGACCGTTCGCATTGTGGTGCCCACCCCGCCTGGCAGTTCGGTAGATATTGCGGCTCGCCTCATTTCGGAGCGTTTACGTGAGCGTCTGGGCCAGCCGGTCATTATCGAGAATCGGCCAGGAGCCGGTGGCACGATTGCGGGGGGTGAGGTCGCCCGAGCAGCGGCAGACGGGCATACCTTGTTTGCGGGATTCAACGGCCCCCTGGCGAGCGCGCCGTTACTCTTTTCCAAGATGACGTATCGTCCTTTGGAGAGCTTTGTTCCGATCATCACGACGGTCTCTCAGCCGCACGTGCTCGTGGTGAATGCCCAGCATCCTGCGAAGAATCTTGCTGAGTTTGTGGCGTCAGTTCGCAGCGCGCCCGGCCGCTATAACTATGCATCGGTGGGCAACGGCAGCGCATCTCACCTCACCATGGAGCTGTTGAAATCCAGAGCGAATCTCGCCATCGTGCACATTCCCTATACGGGCGGGCCGGGCGCAACACAGGCACTGGTGGCAGGGGATGTTCACGCGTTGTTTACCGCCTACGTCAACGTCAGGCCGATGGTCAGCGCCGGGCGTTTGCGAGTGCTGGGCATTGCGGAATCGAAACGCTCCCCAGCGCTACCTGACGTGCCGACATTTGCTGAGCAGGGTTTTGCGGGCATTGATGCGCCATTGTTCAATGCCATCGTGGCCCCTGCTGGCACGCCGGCCGCTGTTGTTGCCCGACTGAATCGAGAAATCGGCGAGATCCTCATGCTGGATGACACTCGAAACAAGCTCGCGTCCGGCGGTATGGATGTGATTGGTGGGTCTCCTGAGCAGCTGGCAGCCCTGATGCGGGCTGAGGCGCAGCGCTGGCAGCCCGTTGTCGATCGTCTTGGTTTGCGGCCCGATTAACCGCTCGCCTGATTTCCCCAGGTGGCTGCTGTTTTCCGGGTTTTCCAGGGGGTAGCGGAAGTGACGCAGGCAGGGCACTGTCGATATCCTAGTCGCTTGACTGCACCACCCTTGAAACAGACGGAGTTGCCATGCGTACCTTGACGTTGATTGTTGGCCTGATTTCAACAGTGTTGTTTGCTGTGACGCCAGCCACCGCAAAAACCTTTCGTTGGTCGTTTGCCAGTGATATCCCCTCGATGGATATCCACTCGCAGAATAATGCCCTGGCCAATATGGTCCACGGTGCGGTCTACGAGAGCCTTGTCATCTACAACAGCCGAACTTTCGCTCCTGAGCCGCTGCTGGCCACCGGATGGACTGAAGTGAATCCGCGACAGGTGAGGTTCACGCTGCGACAGGGTGTCCGATTCAGCGATGGCAACGCTTTTAGTGCAGATGACGTGGTGTTTTCGATCAATCGCGCGATGGCAAAAACATCGAACTACCACATCTATACCCAGGGAATCGAGAGGGTGGTCAAGGTGAATAATCTGACCGTCGATATTTTTCTCTCTGTGCCGAACCCGGTTCTGATTCGCCAGCTCACCGAGCTCAGAATGATGAGCAAGGCCTGGGCGGAAAAAAATAATTCGGTTGAGCCCAAGGATCTCAAGACCAAGGACGAGCCGTTTTCCCACCGTAACGCGATGGGCACTGGGCCCTATCTTCTGAAGTCGTGGCAGCCCGACCAGCGTATGGTGTTGGTCCGAAATCCAAACTGGTGGGGTGCAGGAAAGTTCCCCACCAATGTTGAAGAAATCATTTTCTTGCCGATTCGCTCCGATGCGACTCGGATGGCCGCTTTGTTTTCTGGCGAGATTGATTTTGTTCTTGATCCTACCCCGCAAGATCTGCCAAGAGTGCGCGGCAACTCTACCCTTCAGTTGATCGAGGGTCCCGAGAATCGAACCATCTTCCTCGGAATGGATCAGTTTCGAGATGAACTACCAGGCAGCAACGTCAAGGGCAAAAACCCCCTGAAGGATGTCAACGTACGTAAGGCGCTTTATCAGGCGATCGATATCGAGAACATTCATAAGGTCGTCATGCGGGGTCAGGCTCAGATCACCGGAGCCCTTGTGGCGCCGCAGGTGGACGGCTGGACCGAGGGGGTCCACCGACGCCATGCCTACGACCCCAAGGAGTCCGCCAGACTGCTGGCGGCGGCAGGATACCCCAATGGGTTTGAGGTTGATTTTGCATGCCCCAATAATCGCTACGTTAACGATGAGCAGATCTGCCAAGCGATCACCGCGATGTGGGCCAAAGTGGGCGTTCGCGCGAAGCTGAGAACCTTGCCGTTGGTCACCTATTTTCCGATGATCCAGCGTCACGAGGCCAGTATTTACATGCTGGGATGGGGTGTACCGACTTTCGATGCCCTGTACTCGCTGCAGTCGCTCGTTCGCACGAAAACGACCGGTGCTGATGGAAATTACAATGTGGGCCGGTACAGTAATGCAAAAATGGATCAGATTGTGGATCGTATTAAGACCGAGACCGATTCACTGATTCGAAAGCGACTGATGGCCGAGGCTTTGCAGCTTCAGAACGATACAGTTGCGCACATCCCACTGCACAATCAATTTATTCCGTGGGCCGCGAAGAAATCGATCGAGACTGTACATCGTGCTGATAACCGAATCGATTGGCGTCTCACTGTTGTTCGTTAACGGATACTTGTATTGATGGATAGCAATCTGTAGCCTCGCTCAAACTCAATGTTGGTTTTTCTTCTCGAGCGAGTGCTGCAGTGCCTGTTGGTGCTGCTCGCAGTTGCGTTAATTGCATTTTTGCTCTTTCAATATGTGGGCGATCCGGTGCTGTTCATACTTGGGCAGGACGCGACCGAGGAGCAGGTCGGCGCTTTGCGCGAGTCGCTCGGTCTCGACCAGCCCGCCTTGGTTCAGTTTGGATATTTTTTGCTCAATGCAATTCAGGGTGAGTTTGGACTGAGCCTGCGGCAGGGCATCGCGGTCTCGACCCTCATCGCTGAGCGGCTTCCGGCAACTCTGGAGTTGGCCATTGTGGCGGCCATCATTGCGCTTGTCGTGGGAATTCCCATGGGGGTATATGCAGCCATTCGTAGAGGGTCCGCCTTAGCCCAAGTTTTTATGGCGATCTCCTTGTTGGGCGTCTCATTGCCGACGTTCTTAATTGGTATTTTTCTCATCCTTCTTTTTTCCGTAGCACTTGGCGTTTTGCCAAGCTTTGGCCGAGGAGAGGTCACGAGCCTCTGGGGATTCACCACCGGGCTTTTCGGCTGGGGTGGAATCAAACATCTGATCCTGCCGTCAATCACGCTCGCCGTATTTCAGTTGACCTTGATCATGCGGCTCGTCCGAACGGAAATGCTGGAAGTTCTTCGGATGGACTACATTCGGTTTGCGCGGGCCCGGGGCCTCCGACAACGCTCGATTTATTTTGGGCATGCATTGAAAAATACGCTCGTACCGGTGATTACCATCACCGGGCTGCAGCTCGGAGGATTGATTGCTTTTGCCATCATCACCGAGACCGTGTTTCAGTGGCCCGGAATGGGACTACTCTTTATTCAGGCGGTTAATTTCGCGGACATCCCCGTGATGGCCGCCTACTTATGTTTGATCTCAGTCATTTTTGTGGTGATCAATCTTATCGTTGATCTTCTTTATTTCTCGGTAGATCCTCGGCTAAGAGTTCAGCTCGGTTAGGAACTGCTTGAAGAAGTCATCAAGAGCCCGCAGGTGCTAAAAAAACTTTTTGATAGTGATATCGGCTACAGCTTTCGCTCCTCGGCGGTAGCGATCGGCTCTTCGGTGATTGCAGGCCTTTGTGTATTGGGCGCGGGGCTAAGTGGCCTGATCGCCCCGCACAATCCATTTGATCTTGCAAGCCTCATTCTTTCGGATGCACGCTTGCCACCGGCTTGGAGCGAGGGTGGATCCTGGCGGTATATCCTGGGCACAGATGATCAGGGCCGCGACATGCTGTCCGCGATTCTTTACGGTATGCGAATCTCGCTGCTCGTCAGCATCGTTTCGGTAGCGCTCTCCGTTCTGATTGGAACCTCCCTGGGGCTTCTCGCTGGGTACCTTGGTGGCTGGCTAGATGCATTTCTGATGCGTCTGTGTGATGTCATGCTGAGCTTTCCTGCCATTCTTATCGCCTTGTTGATAGCGGGCGTTGGGCGTGCGCTTTTTCCAGATGCCCATGAATCGTTGGCTTTTGGGGTCTTGGTGCTCTCCATCACATTGCCAGGATGGGTTCAATATGCCCGCACGGTCCGTGCATCGACCTTGGTCGAATCTCGTAAAGAATATGTGCTTGCTGCCCGCTTAATTGGGGTTAGCTCGGTTCGCATTGTCTATCGTCATGTGCTTCCGAATGTGGTTGGCCCAATTTTAGTGCTCGCCACAATACAAATTGCGACGTCGATCATTACCGAAGCGACACTGTCATTTTTGGGTGTCGGCGTGCCTCCAACATCTCCGTCTCTCGGAACATTGATTCGAATTGGAAACGATTACTTATTTTCCGGAGAGTGGTGGATTCTTGTTTTTCCAGGAGTAGCACTTGTCATTTTGGCAGTTTCTGTGAATTTATTGGGTGACTGGATGCGGGATGCGTTTAACCCTCGCTTGCGAGTGGGCCGATAGGGTCTAAAGATGACAGCACCGCTACTTCAAATTGATCAGCTTGTGGTGGAGTTTCCAACTCGTGACTCGACACTGCGAGCCCTTGATGGGGTTTCTTTAGACATTGCTGCCGGCGAGATCCTCGGCCTTGTGGGGGAGTCTGGAGCGGGCAAGTCGATGACCGGATTGGCTACCATTGGACTGCTTGATCCACCAGGCCGTATCTCCTCTGGCCGAGTATTACTTCAGGGGGAGCGTATTGACCACTTATCGGAGCGGGAACTCCAAAACATACGGGGTCGAAAGATTGGTGCTATTTTTCAAGATCCGCTTACCGCACTCAATCCGCTCTACACGGTCGGACAGCAGTTGATCGAGACGATCCAGACACACTTACACCTGACAGTTTCTCAGGCGAGAGCCCGGGCGATCGAGCTGCTGAAGGAGACTGGAATACCAGCTGCAGAGGAGCGCGTTGACCATTATCCCCATCAGTTTTCTGGAGGAATGCGTCAGCGCGTCGTGATTGCCCTAGCGCTTTGTGCCGAGCCGTCGTTGGTGATTGCCGATGAGCCCACCACTGCGCTGGATGTATCCATACAGGCTCAGATTATTGGACTGCTCCGGGAGGCCTGCCGTCAGCGCGGCGCTGGAGTCATGCTGATTACTCACGATCTCGGCGTCATTGCAGAGACATGCGATCGTGTGGCGGTCATGTATTCGGGCCGCGTGATTGAGCAGGGTCCGGTCGCTGATGTGATTCACCGGCCCTGCCATCCGTACACAGTTGGTTTGATGGCCGCTATTCCGACACTGGATCAACGCCGAAAACGCTTATCGCATATTCCGGGCAACATGCCCCGGCTGGATGGTCTTCCCAGCGGGTGCGCTTTTCACCCTCGGTGTGCGCTCGCGGATGATCGTTGCGCCTCTCAGCGTCCCGAATTAAGCCGACTGAAAATGGATCGTGATGTCGCGTGCTGGCGCAGCGAAAACGCTCGGAGTCTGATGGGTGAGATGGAGCGCCAAGGCGGAGAGCAGCTGCAGCTGGATCGGCAGGCGGAATCGTCTCACGCAGATCAACGGCCACTTGTGGCGATGCGAGGGCTTCATCGAACCTTTGACGTGAGCCCCTCATGGCTGACGCGGCTGATCTACCGTCGGCCGCGGCTTCTGCTTCGGGCGGTAATGGACATACATCTTGAACTTTCCCGGGGTGAGACATTTGCCTTGGTGGGGGAGTCGGGCTGCGGAAAAACGACTCTGGCGCGCGTTGCGGTGGGGCTCGATTCACCCACGGAGGGCGAGGTTCAGTTTAGTGGCATTGGCCTCCACGCGACACTGCAATCGGGTCGCTCTCGGGATCTGCGGCAGAAAATCCAAATGATTTTTCAGGATCCATACTCAAGCCTGAATCCGAGGTGGTCGGTGCATCAGATCGTGGCGGAGCCGCTCTACGAGTATGGACTGGCGCGAAGCCAGGAGGAGGCAGTTCGTCAGGTGGATGATCTGCTGACTGCGGTTGGTCTTTCATCGGCTGACCAGCGAAAATATCCTCATCAGTTTTCAGGCGGGCAACGCCAGCGCATTTCAATTGCTCGAGCGCTCGCCGCGAATCCGGAATTTCTCGTCTGTGATGAGCCGACATCCGCACTGGATGTCTCTGTACAAGCGCAAATATTGAATCTGATGCAGGACCTACAGAATCAACTCGGCCTTACCTATCTCTTGATTTCCCATAATTTAGCAATCGTTCAGCATTTCAGTGATCGAGTGGGGGTGATGTATCTCGGGCAAATCGTTGAGCAGGGTGTCACCCATGATGTATTCACAAGTCCAAGGCATCCGTATACACGGCTGTTGATGGATTCCATTCCGAGACTGGCTGTTCCGGATCGAGAGCGTGTCCCGATACAGGGGGAAGTCCCCAATCCACTGACCCCGCCCTCAGGATGCGTCTTTCATCCTCGCTGCCCTCATGCACAGGCACGTTGCCGCTTGGAGAGCCCCGTGTTAAAGATGGCGGGGAATCGGCGATTGGCCTGCCATGCCGTTGAAGAGGGAAGGCTCTAAGTGGATCTCAAACGACCAATACAATGAATTGACAATGGATCTCAGTCGATTCCCAAGACGCATTTATACGACTCACTCTACGCCGATAGAGTACTTACCGCGGCTGACCCAGGCACTGGGCGGGCCAAAGATCTGGGTGAAGCGTGATGACATGCTGGGCCTTGCTCCGGGTGGCAACAAGACCCGGAAGCTTGAATTCCTGATGGCAGAGGCGCTCGCACAAGAGGCGGACTGCCTGGTGACATGTGGCGCTCCGCAGTCGAATCACTGCCGCATCACGCTCACCGCAGCGCGAAAAGAGGGACTTCAGTGTCATTTTGTGATTGAGGAGCGGATACCCGGCACCTACTCAGAGACGGCGAGTGGGAATCACTTTATCTTCCGACTGATGTCAGTGGATTCGATGACGGTGGTTCCAGCAGGATCAAATATGGCTCAGGAAATGGAGGTTTTGGCCAAGAAACTGCGCGGTCTTGGCCATCGGCCGTATGTCATTCCGGGCGGCGGATCGAACGCCATCGGAGGGCTGGGCTATGTTGCCTGCGCCCAAGAAATGCAGCAGCAATTTTTTGAGCATGGACTGGCCATTGATCAGGTGATTGTGGGTTCGGGAAGCTCTGGAACACATGGTGGTCTTGTGGCTGGATTTGTTGGCAACCACATCGATATTCCAATTCTTGGAGTGGGGGTCAGTCGAGATCCGCAGGACCAAGAGCCCCTGGTACATCAGGAAGCCTGCGCCATTGCTGGGCTCTTTGAGCCTGCTTTTGCTATTCCTCGTCATCGCATTGTTTCTGTTGGCGGCTACTGGCAGCCAAAATACTCGTTGCCCAATGCATCGATGATTGAGGCGGTGAAGCTTTTTGCGGCCACAGAGGGAATATTGCTGGATCCGGTTTATACCGGTAAGGTTGCCGCTGGAATGATCGGCATGATTCGCGAGGGGCGATTTAGATCAAGTGAAAATATTCTCTTCATGCATACGGGTGGGGCCACTGCATTATCTGCCTACGAAACTGTCCTGCGCTAGGACAGAATGATCATCTTTTTGATTTACACTTGAATTCTCCCGATGTCATTGTGATTGGCGCAGGCGCTGCAGGAATGTTCTGTGCAGGAGTGCTGGGCCAGCGTAAAAAGCGAGTTTTGTTACTGGACCACGCCAAAACCCTTGGCGAAAAAATCCGCATTAGCGGCGGAGGCCGATGCAACTTCACCAATCGTGATAGCAGCCCGAGCTACTTTTTGTCGCTCAATCCCGATTTCGCGCGCAGCGCACTGGCCCGCTATTCACCCGATGATTTTGTCGCCCTGGTGAATCGTTATCGAATTCGGTTTCACGAAAAACATCGTGGACAGTTATTCTGTGATGAGTCCTCTCATTTGATTATTCGGATGCTGTGGGAGGAGTGTCTTCTGGGCGGTGTCGAGATTTTGCATCCTGTCGAGGTACGGGCAGTGATTCGAGAGGGACATCAATGGCGCGTTGAGACTGAAATGCGTTCGTATCAGGCCAGTTCGATTGTGATGGCCACAGGTGGGCTGCCAGTCCCCGCGATTGGGGCGACTGCATTTGCTCTGGATTTTGCAAAAACGCTTGATATTCCAGTCACACCAGTTCGGCCAGGTCTTGTGCCGCTGGCCTTCACGTCCGACGCTTTCCGCGGGCTGGAGTCTCTCGCGGGACTAAGCCTTCCGGTCTGCATTTCGGCCGGCCGAAAAGGAGTGCGATACGGTGCCTCAACATTTGATGAAGATCTCTTGATGACGCACAAAGGACTGTCCGGACCGGCGGTACTGCAGGCGAGCAATTACTGGGAAGAAGGCGAGGACATCGCTTTGGATTGGTCTGCAGGATTGGATCTTGAGGCCGCATTGGATGAGAAGCTGGTCGGTGCGAAGACCGCGGAGAGTGCGCTTGCTACATTTCTGCCGGAGCGTCTGGCCAAAGTATTTTCAGCAAAAACCCACTTGCAGGGCAAGAAGTGGGCGGAGATTTCGAGAGCGGATCGGCAGTCGATGATGCATCAGATACGGCACTGGCAAGTCAAGCCTGCGGGAACCTTGGGGTGGAAAAAAGCGGAGGTCATGTTAGGTGGTATTGATACCGACGCGCTCGATAGCAAAACCATGATGACGAAAAATTTTCCAGGACTTTACTTTATCGGTGAATGTGTCGATGTCACCGGCCACCTCGGGGGCCACAACTTTCAGTGGGCCTGGGCCAGCGGCTATGCCTGTGCCCAGGCGATTTCAGCCTGAGGATGTCGTCAATATCAGTCGAGCCGAACCCGCCCCGATGTGATGACGGGACGCCAGCGCTCGATATCGGAAGCGATGAGCTTGCCAAACTCTTCCGGAGTGGTTGGCGTCGCAATAGCGCCCTCGGTATTTAGGCGTACCTTGAGCGCCTCACTACCCAGTGCCTCATTGACGGCTCGGTTGAGTTTCATCACGACATCACGTGGCGTTCCGGCGGGCGCGACGAGTCCGTACCACTGATCTGCCTCGAATCCACGAAGTCCCAGCGCCTCGGCAACCGTAGGGACATCAGGAAGAATATCGAGTCGTTTAGGGCTTGATACTGCAAGCGCTGTTAATTGCCCCGAGCGGATATGACCAATCAAAGCGGGCGCCCCGGTGAAAATAAGTTGTACTGAGCCCCCAATCACATCTGCTACGGCGGGTGCAGCCCCCCGGTACGGAATGTGAACCATTGCGACCCCAGTCTGCATTTTAAAGTACTCCGTTGCAAGATGAGCAGCGCTGCCGTTACCTCCGGTGCTGTAGTTCAGAGAACCTGGCTTTGATTTGGCCAGCGCAACAAGTTCTTTGAGATTTCGCGCGGGAACCGTTTTATTGACCACCATCACGTTGGGGACCCTCGCCACCCAAGCCACTGGCACAAAGTCTTTCACGGGGTTATAGGGTAGATTGGGATAGAGGCTGGGATTGACCGCCAGCGTTCCGATGTGGCCCATCAGGAGGGTATAGCCATCAGCAGCGCTCTTGGCGACTCGATCAGAGCCAATACTTCCGCCTGCTCCCGCAACATTTTCGATCACGAAACTTTGGCCAAGAGATTTGCTGAGCTCGCCGCCGATTGCCCGGGCAAGAATATCTGAGCTTCCGCCAGGCGTAAATGGAACGACGATCTTGACCGGTTTATTCGGATAGACCGACTGGGCATAGCCCGGCGATATCACAGCGAGAGAACAGATCATTAAAAAAGGGAGCGTTAATTTCATCATGTTTTGATTCAACCTAGCCAGAGATCGTAAGTAATACCATTTGCAATCAGCGAGAGGACATTTGACTGATTTTCGGGCGATTCGGCAAAATCGGCCAGGACTTTTTTCCAGGTTTTCTCTGGATTGTTTTGCAGCTGGTCGATCCACCAAGCGTAGCCACCCTGATCGGGGGATCGATCCAGGACATTTTGATAAAGACGTGTGAGAAAGTCACCGTTACTGGGATTCGAACCATAAAGTGTCCTGAATTCATTGGAGTCAATAAAGCGGGCCGCAACCTCAACAGTGCTCATACCCCTATCCATCTGCGAAATCCAGTAGCCCAGCCCCACGGTATCGCCGGCCATTGGATCGCGATCGAAGGCCGCCTTGTAAATTCGGTAAGCCTGGCCAGCATTGCCGGCGAGATCAAGGCCGATTGCCTTGTCGTTGAGAAAAATTCTTTCGTATCCGATTAGTTTTGCAATCGAAAACCCAGCGACATCCACTACAGCCCAGGCACCATCACTCATTTTTCGGGCGCTGATTTGGGCGATGGAGTATTCCAGGCGTGCGCCAGTGACTCCGGCTGCCGCCTTGAATTCCTGCAACCGAATCAGTTGGTCGGCACCGCTGGAGATTTGCACGTCGCGAATAATGACGGGTGAGTTTGGAACGTTTTCGAATCCGTTATTCGTGGAAACAGGAACTTTTGCGATGGCATCTGCCACGTCTAGTCCTGATGTAATCCTGCCAAATACCGCATAGCCTGGCCGCTCAGCACTCGAATAATTCAGCCCTGGGTTATCCACAAGATTTATGAAGAATTGGGAGGTAGCGGTATTGGGTTGATCCGTGCGGGCCATACCGACCGTGCCCCGAAGATGTGTCAGCCCGTTATCCGACTCGAGGGCGATCGGCCCGCGTTGGGCAGTGAGCTTTGCCCGGCCTTGGATATCAAAGAGCCCCGCCTGAATTACGAAATTATTAACGACCCGATGAAAAAGTATGCTGTCGTAGTAATTATCGAATGCATAGTGCAAGAAGTTGCCAACGGACAGCGGCGCCTTGTCCGGAAATAATTCGATTGTGATATCTCCGAAATTGGTCTTGATGACCGCCGAGGGTGGTGAGGCCGTCGTGTAGAAGTGGGCGGCTGGAAGTTCAAAATAAAGCGGGTCGGAAGCTTGCATGTGATCGACAGCGGTATCAACGGGAGAGATAGCCCCCTATTATCTCTCAAAGTCCATCAATGCGAGGCGTCCGCGACTCGAGACGTGACCGTTTACGCGACTCGGCCTGAGCGAGCCATAGCGAGCACAACTCCGAGCGTCATCAGGCAGATTGCGATGAGGAGCAGTGGCCCAGTAACCTCAGTCTGCCGTTGCTGTCGAAAGACAATGTTTTTGCCCATTGACTCATAGACACGATGGAGTTCGGCAAGGCTCGAGGCCCCAAAGTAGTCCGCTGAGGTTTCGGCTGCGATCAGTTTGAGCAGGTCTTCCTCGAGCCGAACCCGTATGGCCATTCCCTGAGCTCGGAGCACTGCGCCCTGCGGGGTGCCAATGCCAACGGTGTAAATTCTCACGCCCTGTCGTGCCGCAAGCTTGGCCATAGCACGTGCGTCTGGCTCCATGTTGCCAGCGCCATCAGACAGCATCACGATGGCGATGCTGTCTCGGGTCGAGGCCGCTGTCTCAGGGGCCGCCGGCTCTTTGTACTCACCGTTGAGAATCGATTGGAGGGGGACAGTTCCTGGAGGTAGCACAGCGGCAAGCGCCACGGCGATCCCCGCCCCGAGTGCTGAACCACGTTGCAAGGCGATGCCATCCAGGGCGGAGAGAAGCGCCTCTCGATCGGTCGTGGGCATCTGCGTCACCACGGCGGTTGCAGCTACGGAGACAAGGCCGACCTTCATCGAGGCCGGCTGCCGCTCAATGAACCCCCGAATGGCTTCTTTTGCGGCCTCGATTCGGCTAGGCAGCACATCATCAGCGCGCATGCTGCCCGAGGTGTCCAGCACCAGCATGACCGCATCAACCCGCTGCGGCACCAAGATCACGGCCTGGGGCCGCGCTGTTGCGAGCGTCATCATGACAAGACCCAGAAGCAGTAAAACTGCCGATCCATAGGAGGCCTGCTGTACTTTACCGACCGCCACTAGCCAGGGGATTGAGCTGCTCGTGGCCGCAATTTTTCGACGGCGTCGAACGTAGATCGTCACCATCATCGGCAGTAAGCATAAAAGCCAGAGCATCTGGGGCCAGATCCAGACGATTTCAGCGAATTTCATCTCGAGGCCCGAGCCCCCGACAGTGATCGGCGTTTTTTTCGGAAGGCAAGATATCCCATGAGCTGACGCAGTAAGGACTGATTCGTTTGCATCTGGAGTAAATCAGCACCGGCGAGTACGCAGGTTTGCGCGATTTTTTCCTGACGTTGCCTCATGATGTCGTCATAGCGCGCTCGGATGATTGCATCTCCGGTGTCCACGAGGATCTGCTCGCCAGATTCCGAGTCTTGAATCGTCAACATGCCGACGTTGGGAAGCTGCATCTCCAGGGGATCCGTGATCTGAATACAAAGCACATCATGCCGATGGGCCAGTCGGCGCAGTGCCGCCTCCCAGCCGGAGGCGATCCAGAAATCAGAAACGATCATCACAAGACTGCGGCGCCGAATCACGGCCAGCGCGCGCTCGAGCATCGGGGTGAGTTGCGTGGAACTGGGCAGGCCCTCTTGGGCGGCAGAAGTCTTGCCCGCCAGTCCGGAAGTCAGCGGGGCTGAATCTTCGCGACGCATCTCCATCATGTCGAGTAGACGAATCACGTGCGATTGCCCACTTCCTGGCGGCAGTAGTCGCAGTGGCATATTGCCCAGGCCGTCATCCAGCATCGCCGCGATGCGATCTCCGTGTCGCACCAAAAGCCCGGCAAGCGTCTCCACTGTCTGCCTTGCCATCTGTCTTTTACTTAGGCCTGCCGATTGAAAGGCCAACGATTCTGAGGTGTCGATCAGAAACCAGGCGGTGAGTTCACGCTCTTCATAGAACGTGCGGACGTGGAGTGCCCCGGTTCTGGCGCTGACATTCCAGTCAAGATGTCGGACATCGTCGCCCGCTTGATATTCACGAATGTCGGACATTCGCATGCCCGTCCCATGAAAGAGTGTCTCGTGATCACCCTGAAAAATGCCATCGAGCCGTCGAATGATTGTCCACGATAGCGCCTGGTAAAGCGCCTCTGGCCGGCCAGAGGCGCCTGTCGCTGGCCGGCTGCTGACCTCGCTTTCAGGCGCAGAGGGCGAGGCGGCGGTGGATTTAGCCCGACGCTGGAATCCGAACATGGCCATCGAATGGACGATCTGGTGCGGGAACAGCTTGCAAGACTTGGATGACGATGTCATCAGCACTCATGCCCTCAGACAAGGCATCATAAGACAGTACCATTCTATGGCGCAGCACATCGGCGGCGATATCCGTCATGTCTTGAGGCAGCGCATACGCACGGCCACGCAGAAACGCCAAAGCGCGGGCCCCTTCGACTAGGCCGATCGTTGCACGCGGACTCGCACCAAATCGCAAGAGCCGTGCAAGATCAGGAATGCCGAAACGGGCCGGTTCTCGAGTTGCGCAGACCAATTGAACTGCATGTTGAATCAGGCGCGCATCAACATGGCCCTGTCGACAATCCGACTGCAGCGCAGTCAAGCGTTGCATATCCAGGACAGGCGCAGCCCGTGCGGGAATGCCGGTAAAGCGTTGCGCAATGACAAATTCCTCTTCCTCGTTGGGGTAGCCGATGAGGACTTTCATCATGAATCGGTCCATCTGAGCTTCGGGTAAGGGGTACGTACCCTCGGTCTCAATTGGATTCTGCGTGGCCATCACCAAGAAGGGGTCGGGCACCATGAATGTCTGCCCTGAAATGGTGACCTGGCGTTCTTGCATTACCTCGAGCAAGGCGCTTTGTACTTTTGCGGGAGCACGGTTGATCTCATCGGCCAGCAACAGATTGTTGAATACAGGACCGAGCACCGTGCTGAATTCAGATGTCTTCTGATTGTAGATTCGCGTGCCCGTCATATCGGATGGAAGCAAATCGGGTGTGAATTGGACCCGGCCAAAGCTCCCCTGCAGCGTGCTGGCGAGTGTTTTCACGGTCAAGGTTTTTGCTAAGCCCGGCACACCCTCAATGAGCAGGTGGCCACGGGCAAGCAGCGCCACCAGCACACGCTCAAGGAATCTGTCCTGCCCGACGACCACCCGCTTGACTTCATAGAGTAGCCGCTCCATGAGGGCTGCACTCTCTGAGATGCGCTCCGCGGAAGGCCCCGAAAGCGAGGCCGCAGCTGCTGCGCCCCATGGGTCTCGAGATAGATTCATCGCAATATCCTTTTTTTGAAAGGGCCAAACAAAAGATGGGGTTGTCAGTGAACTTTTAACTTAAAACGGCGGGATACCCACCGCACTTGCAGCGCCTTCAATTGTGGTTGCAAATCCGATTCCGATAAACGTTCCCGATTTCGTTGGGTTGAGAATAGCGGTCACGATGCCAATCACCTCGCCCGACATATTGATCAGCGGGCCGCCCGAATTTCCGGAATTTACGGCAGCATCAAATTGAATCAATCCGGTGATAGCGGGTCGATCATCACGGCTGCGGAACTCTCGATTCATGCCGGACACCACGCCCGCCGAAACCGAGGGCCCAATGCCAAAAGGAAATCCGATCGCGACCACCTCATCGCCGGGTGAAACTCGGCCAGTAGATCCGAGCACCGCCGGCTCAAGGTCATCCGGGATGCGCTGGGGCTTGACCAACGCCAAATCCTGCGCCGGCATGATTGCAACAATCGCAGCTGGCGATTCGGTGCCATCATGGAAAACGACGTCAATGCGTTCCATGCCGTGCACAACATGAAAGTTGGTGAGGAGGGTGCCGTCTTCCATAATGACCACGCCACTGCCGACGCCAAGCTGTTTTTCTGGGCTTTTTGGCCGTTTGGGATCGCGGCCATATCCCCGCACTCGGACCACCGCCGGCAGCACGGCTTTTGCGGCCCTTGCGGTCCTCGACGGGAGGTCGTTATCCTGAAGGCTGCGTAAGACGGCGGCATCGATGTCTTTTTGGGTAATGGGTTGGGGAGCATCGCGGAGTACGACGCTCAATGCCAGGCCAACGCCGAGGGCCAGTCCGCCAATCGAGATGATCCAGTGTGCGGTTTGTTTCATTTTTGCAAACGTTGAAAGGCGCCCGATGTCCCTTGGGTGTATTGATCAAGGAACCTGAAGTATGCGTTTTTTATGGCCTGAAATGTTGTGGACGCTGCTTCTTATCCCAATACTCTTGGCGGGATACCTGTGGCTGCTGCGGCGACGCATGAGGGTGGCGGCCATCGCCCCGGATCTTTCGGCAATCCGCCTGGCGCAGGTCGGCCGACGGCCCTTTCGCAGGCACATTCCCCCAGCGCTGTGTTTGGCCGCGATCACCTGTGGGCTGATTGGCTCGGCAGGGCCGAGCGCCCGAGTGGTGCTTCCAGCGGATTACATGACGTTGATTCTGGCAATGGATGTCTCGCGCAGCATGCTTGCCGAAGATGTACCGCCCAATCGCATCAAAGCCAGCCAGGAGGCCGTAAAAGCCTTTGTGGAGGGGCTGCCGCAAAACGTGCGGGTCGGACTGGTGACGTTTGCTGGAACTGCGCAGCGAGCCCACGGGATCACCGATAACCGTCAGGATATTTACGAGGCCATCGACCGATTTCAGCTGCAGCGAGGCACTGCTACCGGATCGGGCTTGCTGATGGCGCTTGATATGTTGCTTCCTGATGCCGGCATCAAACTGGAGTCTGTGGTTTATGGCTGGGAGACGGGAGGCAATCCGGTAGCACCAGATGCGAAGCGGGATCGCGCGAGTATCGCGGGAGCAGGGGGCGGCCCTTCGCGGGCCGATCAAGCCTCCGGCCCTCCGGGCTCTTATCGCAGCGGAGCGGTGGTGCTGCTTTCCGATGGCCGCAGAACGACGGGCTCTGATCCTGTTGAGGCGGCCCGTCTGGCGGCTCGTCTGGGGGTGCGGGTTCATACGGTCGCCTTCGGTACGCCAGAGGGCTTTATTCCTGGTTTTGAGGGCCTATCGTTTTACGCTCGGGTGGACGAGGAGACGCTGCGGCAGATGGCGCAAGTAACGCAAGGCGAGTTTTTTCGAGCCTCCAACGCAGCCGATCTTCAGGGCATTTACGAGCACTTGGCGACCCGAATCCGACTCGAGCGTCAGGATACCCAAATTGGTGCGCTTTTTGCTGCTGCGGCATTGGCGCTGACGCTCCTGGCCATTGGGCTATCACTGGCTTGGTTCCGATCGATGCCGGTGCGGGCGTAAGATTTTTCGCAAGAGTCGAATTTTCACGTCTAAACTGATTCGACTGGTCCATTCGGTTTGTTTCTAATAGAGGAATGCGATGATGAAATTCGTGCGTGTTTGGTTTGGCTTTTTGATTGTGATGATGTGCTGCGCAAAAGCGGTGGCCCAGGGCTATCCGAATCGGCCGATCACGCTGATCATCCCTTTTCCCCCGGGTGGATCAACCGATATCGTTGGACGTATCGTTGCCGAAGGCCTCAGTAAAGAGCTCGGGCAGCAGGTCGTGGTTGATAATCGCGGAGGGGCGGGCGGCGCCATTGGCGCAAAAGCCATTTCCGATGCGCCCCCTGATGGCTACACCATTGGTGTGGCCACCGTATCGACACATGTGATCAATCCGATTGCACAGGCGAAGGTTGTGAAATACGACCCGATCAACGACTTTGCGCTGATCAGTCAGCTTGCGGGTGTGCCGAATGTGGTTTCTGTTCACCCAGGTGTTCCGGCGCAGTCGATGCCAGAGTTCATTGCTTACCTGAAAAAGAATCCCTCGAAGGTCAATTACGCAACGCCTGGAATGGGCAGTCTTGGCCATATGATGGGGGAGAGCTTTCAGTTCGATGCGAAGGTGATCATGACGCATATTCCCTACCGGGGAGCAGGGCCCGCGTTAAATGATGCGCTGGCGGGTCAGGTCCAAGTCTTTTTTGACAATCTACCGTCGTCATTGCCGCATATTCAGTCCGGCAAATTGCGGGCACTTGCGGTCGCATCGGACAAGCGGGTTTCTGCGTTGCCTAATGTGCCGACCTTTGCAGAGGCGGGACTGCCGCTGGTCAACGATTCGGCTTGGTTCGGGCTGGTAGGGCCGCGGCAGCTCTCACCCGACGTTGTGAGACGATTAAATGAGGCGGCGAGTCGCGTGCTTGCTCAGCCCGAGGTGATGAAACGTCTTGATGGAGTAACAGCGATTCCGATTGGGGGCTCTTCTGATGCCTTTCGTCAGGCGTTGCAAAAGCATATTGGCAACACTCGAAAAGTAGTCGATGCCGCCAAGTTGGCGTTCGAGTAAACGGGGTTGGGCAGAGCGCGCAGGCGGCGGGCCAATCGGCGAACTCGGAAAAACCCTGATACCGTACCCGGTCTCGAATGCCACGGTCGTTTTATAGTCTCGCCAGTGTTTCTGATAAGGAAAAATTCATGAATAAGGCAGCACTCAGCGCGCTTCTTCTGGCGTTTGGCTTCTCGTTGCAGGCCTATGCCCAGGGGGCCTGTCAGCACCGTGGGGACCTTGATGCTCAGTATTGCGACAACAATAAAGACATGGTCGCGGATACGCCCTCGGATCCTGCAAAACTGAAAAATCCAAATACGATTGTTTTCACGTACACACCGGTTGAAGATCCGGCAGTCTACGAAAAAATATTCCGTCCGTTTACCGACCACCTTGCTCAATGCACAAAGAAACGCGTGATTTTTTTTCAGGTTCAGTCCAACGCAGCCGAGATTGAGGCCATGCGCTCGGGGCGGCTTCATGTTGGAGGCTTTTCAACCGGCCCCACTGCCTTTGCGGTGAATATCGCTGGTGCCGTCCCGTTCGCTGTAAAGGGCTATGAAAAAGAGTTTCAAGGCTACAACTTAATTGTGGTCGTGAAAAAAGACAGTCCCTATCAAAAACTAGCGGATTTAAAGGGAAAAAAATTCGCGCACACATCGCCTTCATCCAACTCGGGCCACATGGCTCCGATGGCACTCTTTCCGAAAGAAGGCTTGAGTCCAGGCAAAGACTACAACATCTTGTTCTCTGGAAAGCACGATCAGTCGGTGCTGGGTGTTCGGTCGGGTGATTATGATGGGGCGGCGGTTGCCTCTGATGTGTTTTATCGAATGGCAACCCGGGGCCAGATCAAGGAAGATGATTTTCGCGTGATCTATAAAAGCGCTAAATTTCCGACATCCTCTTTTGCCTACGCGCACGATTTAGAGCCGAAATTTCGTGATCAGATGCTGAAATGTTTTTATGACTATCGTTTCACAGAGGAAATGAAGAAAGCCTTTGATGGTGCTGATCGTTTTTTCCCAGTGAGTTATCAAAAGGACTGGGCAATCGTCAGACAAGTGGCAGAGGCGGGCGGTGAAAAGTTCAACAGCGCCGCTTATGAACGTGAGTCCGCTCGCGAGGCAGAAGCACGAAAACGCGCTGCTGAAGCTAAGGGAAAATAGCGGCGAGCTTCAGGCTTGAAGGGGCATGATTTGGTCGATGCGCGAAGCGTCACCTTATCCATACGTGGACTCTCAAAGGAGTACGTCCCTGGCAAGCCTGTTCTGCAATCAATCGATCTCGATATTGATTCAGATGGCATCACCGCTATTATTGGACCCTCAGGAACTGGGAAATCAACCCTGATTCGCTGCATCAATCGTTTGGTAGAGCCAACGATAGGGTCGATTCATTTCAATCATCAGGATATTGTCGGTCTGAGTCGTTCTGACTTGCGGTTGGTTCGTCGACAAATCGGAATGGTGTTTCAGGAGTACAACCTCGTCGAGCGTCTCACCGTCATGGAGAATCTTCTGACTGGCCGGCTCGGCTTTGTATCCGCCTGGCGAGCCTGGCGTCGAGACTACCCCCAGGAAGATATTTCCCAGGCATTTGCATTGCTTGAGATCGTGGGGCTCAGTGGATTTGAAAATCAGCGGGCAGACAGTCTTTCAGGCGGCCAGCGTCAGCGGGTGGGAATCGCGAGGGCCGTCATGCAGAAGCCACAACTGCTGCTTGCCTACGAGCCCACTTCTTCGCTTGACCCAAAGACATCAGTGGAGATCATGCAGCTTCTGGTGTCAATTAGCGAAAAATTTCAAATACCAGTTGTCGTGAATATGCATGACGTTAGCCTGGCAAAGCGATTTGCGTCCCGAATTATTGGAATGTCCGCAGGGCGGATCGTCTATGACGGGGATGCATTGGGCCTGTCTGACCAAGTATTGCAGGCGATCTATGGGGGAGAGGATTGGATGCAGTAGCGTTCCGGCCGCGACCATGGATCAGGTTGGCGTGGGGTCTGCTTGTTTTGTATGTGGTGTGGGCGGGTGCCCGATTGGACTTTACTTGGTCTCGCTTTGTCGTGGGCCTCGACAACGCTGAAAAATTCATCGGTCGGATGTTCCCTCCTGAGATTCTCCAGCCCGACAGCATGCTGAATGGTTTGGTGGAGAGCCTCGAGATCGCGATCCTTGCCTCCTTCTTGGGAATTCTTCTTTCCTTGCCTCTCGGGGTTTTGGCTGCGAGAAATCTCATGCCCGCTTGGGTCTCTTGGCCGGCCCGCAGTCTGATCGCACTTTGCCGATCATTTCATCCGGTGATTGTTGCGATTTTATTTGTCAAAGCGGTGGGGTTTGGTGCGCTTGCAGGAATTCTTACGCTGACGGTTGCCTCTCTGGGATTTATTGGAAAACTTTTTGCAGAGGCGATCGAGGAAATCTCGCTGAAGCAGGTGGAGGCTGTTCGCGCAACCGGTTCACCGTTTATCAGTGTGTTGACTTATGGTGTGTTTCCACAGGTATTTTCTCGGTTTATTGGATTCTCAACCTACCAAATTGATTCAAATCTTCGAAATTCAACGATGGTAGGAATTGTTGGTGCAGGAGGAATCGGCTCGACGCTTTTTGCGGCATTTCAAAGATTTGACTATAGCTTTGTTTGCGCAATTTTGATTGCCATCATTTGCATGATCATGATTGGCGAAACCCTTGCTCGAGTCGTGCGCCGACTCCTTGGTGTTGATGTCCAAAAAAGTGATGTTTAAAGAAAATTTTATGCATCCCGACAAGTCAATGTGGCAGCGGCACAGTCGTTCCGAGCGTCTCACCCGTCTTTTTTTGATGATTATGGTGCTCGCGGCTGTTGGCTACTCTGCGCAAAATATTGAAATCATCCCGGAGTTTTTGTTGGATGCTCCGGCCCAGGTCAAAGACCTATTCGTTCGAATGTGGCCCATTCAGTTCGGCTTTTATCAAAAAGGGGTTCATGAGGCACTCATGGATACGGTTCACATCGCCTCTTTGGGAACGATTCTCGCGGTAGTCTTGGCAGTACCCATCGGAGTTCTATCCGCAAAAAATCTTATCCGTAATGTTTTTGTAAATAGTTTTGCTAGATTCATCTTGGTGGCAACGCGGTCGGTGAATTCATTGATATGGGCACTACTTTTTGTTGCGATTTTTGGCCCAGGTGCGTTGGCGGGCACGCTCGCGATAGCGTTTCGCTCAATTGGATTTGTGGGCAAGCTGGTTGGGGAAGCACTCGAAGAGGTTGACCCGAGGAGCATTGAGGCGCTTCACGCGACTGGAGCCAGTTGGATGTCGGTGCTTTTGAAGGGCTACTGGCCGCAATGTGAACCTACTTTTTGGTCGGTGGCCTTGTTTCGATGGGATATCAATATTCGAGAATCGTCCGTGTTGGGGCTTGTCGGCGCCGGAGGGATTGGAATGGCACTTGATTCCGCACTTAACCTTTTTCAGTGGACCAGGGTGTCGTTGATCTTATTATCGATTTTTGTGATTGTCATCATCGCAGAGATCGTCGTGACTCAAATTCGCAAACGGATTCTCTAAGAGATATGCCGGAGCCGCTTCAGAGAATGCCACTGCGGCCTCGAATCCAATTTTTATGGTTCGATATCGATGATACGTTCACCAGCGGTGGCCTGGTCGATGCCGATGCTTTTTTAGCGCTAGAAGCATGGCGGAATTCAGGCCGTATCGCCATCGCAGTGACAGGCCGTCCTGCTGGGTGGTGCGATCACATCGCCCGTATGTGGCCCATCGACGCCGTGATCGGAGAAAATGGCGGCTTCTGGTTCGCATATGATCGTGACTTTCGCAAAATGGAACGTGTATCAATGCAGTCGGATGAGGAAAAAAAGGAGTCATTGAGACTTTTTCCTAAACTTACCGCGTTGATACAGCAGCGATTTCCTCAATCGAGGATCGCAGCCGATCAGGAATATCGGACCTGTGATCTTGCGATTGATTTTGCAGAGGATGTCGGCCCCTTGTCTCTCCGGGACGCACATGAGATTGCCACCCTCATGCAATCATTTGGCATGAGTGCGAAAGTGAGTTCGATTCATGTCAATGGATGGTTTGGCCAGTATGACAAATTGAGTACGGCGCAAAGCCTGGCGACAAGGCGACTGGGTTTAAGTGGAGAATCGCTCAATCAGTCATCGATTTATATTGGCGACTCACCCAACGACAGCCCCATGTTTCGGTTCTTTGATCGGTCGATTGGCGTTTCCAATGTCAATCAATATGATGATTTACTAGAGGCCTGGCCAAAATACGTCTGTACACAACCGTCGGCGCGGGGATTTGCCGAAGCCGTTCGATTTGTGCTTCAGGAGGCGAGTCCTTAAATCACTTTGGTTGCGCTCGAACCAAGACTGAGGTTGACGTTCGACCATCGCGCGTGAAACTCATTGGCAGTGATGTGAGGCGGCGGCGCCCGGCCGTCGAGCAGAACCTGTAGGCCCGCCAACGCGCTATCGATGAGGGGCACGGGCTGATTGACTTTGAGTTGCTCTGCGTAGCCCGCCAGCCCGGCTCCACCGAGAATGATGGCGTTAACTCCAGCCTGCAC
>CAYXRY010000006.1:0-82310 GCA_964467545.1 uncultured Bordetella sp.
AATCCCATTTGATGCAAGCGAGATATGAGTTCGATAGTATTGAATTCGCTTATCCAGGGCTCTCCAATGCGCTCCATTTCTTGCCTAAACCAGGCGCGCGAAACATTTTCTAAATGCCTTAATTCACTTACTGGAAGTAGGTAATCAAAAACAATAGAACTACCTCTCACGCAATTATCTGCGATCATTTCGAAGGTCTTGAATACTGCGTCGGTTGTCAAGTACATTGTGACACCAAGCCATGAGACAAATACAGGTTGATCAAAACGAAAGCCAAATTCAACTAATCGATCTTTAAGGGACTGACGTTCAAAATCAATAGGCACAAATTGGAGGGATTGAGGAGTCTTCACTCCTATGTCATCGAGACGTTTGCGTTTCCATAACTGTGTTGCGTAATCATCTACCTCAAAGACTCTCAGCTTTGGATATGGACTTCGGTAGGCAAATGTGTCAAGACCAGCCCCTAAAATAATGTACTGTCGGATGCCAGTTTTATAGGCCTCGGTAAGCATGTCTTCCGCGAGGCGACTCCTTGCAATTAGCGCAGCGCGAAGAGCGCGAACAGCTGGATCAAGGTGATATCGAGGAATAGATTTTATTTCTCCATAACCTGGATCATCAATAATTTTTAGGGCTAAAGGATCATGGAAAACAAGCGGTTGCTCTAGAACCTGGTGCACGGCACGCTGCAAAGCTGACAATTTAGCGGTGAGGCTTGGCTCACCGGCTCTTAAAGCGTGCACTGGCGATACCCCATAAGTTGCCAGGCCAATGGTGCTAAAAAATTTAAGGAGCGTTCGTCGAAACCTAGAGGAGGGCCGTGGAGTCATAAAAACCTCTAATTTATTAAGGTAACAGGCTATCAGAAATTAGGTAGTAAGGGATGTTCTTCAAAAAATGGATTAATCACATCCGTTTAGAATTAGAGGTTTTTTGCGAGAGTTACTTATTAGTGATTCAGTAATTTCCCCTCTTTTGATGGGTAGTAGAAGTCGGATCAATCGGCTGCGCCTACCCTTACTTTAAGTAACGGTTCCGCGCCCGCTCAGAGTGCCAAGCCCCCATTACACGTTTTATTACACGTTAGGGTTTGACTCTTGTAACCCACTGATTTTGTTACGAAAATTGAAGCGATTTTCATCATGATCCGCAGGTCAGGGATTTGAAACGAGCCGCAGGCCAGTTACTCAGGAGTTAACGGCCGGCAAGAATCACTTGGATGCTCTATTTCCGAGACCTGACCGCGCGCTAAGGTCGTCAAGAGCCCAGGACGATGTCAAGGCACGGAATAAGACGTGCTCAATAGGTGGGTTGCACTCCACTCGCTGCACTCTGAGACCTTGCCGGCAGTGCACGCCACACCAAAAAAATTGATTACAACTGGCCTTGCCAATGCAGAACACGTCGTTGAATGCCAGAGAGCAACAACTCCCAAACCAATCCAATAATCCCGATCAAAACAATACCGATAAAGGTAGCGGGCACATTGAAATACTGCGCCGAGTCCAAAATAATAAACCCCAAACCGGCCTGGGCACCCAGTAATTCGGATGCGACGACTAGAGTCCAAGAAATTGATGACGCCGCTCGCAAGGCCGTCATGATGGCCGGCATCGCTGCGGGAATAATTACCCTGAAGAATAATTGAGAGGAACTTAAGCCGATACTCTGGCCTGCGCGGATCAGTGTTAGTGGCACTGCTCGAACACCATCTGAGCAGTTCAGAACGACATACCAAAACGCGGCCATGAAGATCAACCCAATCTTGGAGGATTCACCAATTCCAAAATAAAAAACAAAGAGAGTTGCAAACGCAATCGGTGGAATCGGGCGGAGGAAACCGATGATTGGGGCCACAATGGCGTAAGCAACGTCATTTCGACCGATCAAGATCCCAAACGGAACTCCAATGAGAACGGCAAGCAGAAATCCAGTGATTGCTCTCATAACGCTCATTCCAACATGCTTTTCAAGTGGCGAGCCACCGTAGCCCTTATCGAGTAATTCTGCAAAAGTCTCGACTAACTTTGGGGGCGAGGGGAGAAATTCCGGCCTAACCCAGCCGGAATTCGCAAGCAGCCACCACAGTGCAATAAAGCCAAGTATCGAAAGAGCGCTGACAAAATTCAGATAGGAGCTTTTTCTCATTCCTGAGCCTCAAGCCATTCGTCTCTCAGGCTGCTGACGATTCGAGCCCGAAGCGCTGCAAAATTCGGATCACCGATTAGCTCGTAACTTCTCGGCCGACTAAAGGGTACTTGGATACGTTCCTTTACTCGCCCTGGACGGCGAGTCATTACATAAATGCTATCGGCCAGAATTAAGGCTTCTTCAACATCATGAGTAATAAAGAAAATCGTGGGGCGGTACTCCGCCCACACCTTGAGCACTACTTCGTGCATCACAACACGCGTCTGGGCGTCCAATGCACCGAACGGCTCATCCATCAAAATTACATCCGGGCTCGCCACGAGCACCCGAGCGAGTTGAACCCTTTGACGCATGCCACCAGATAACTGATAGGGATAGTGGCGCTCAAACCCGGCTAGTCCAACACTTAAAAGCACCTTCTGGGTCGACTCTTTAAGTGACTGAAGATCAAGGCCCCTCAGGCGAGGCCCGAGGGTGACATTGTCCCAAACCGTCAACCAAGGAAAAAGCGCTGGCTGCTGAAAGACCACGCTTCGATCCGGATGTGGCCCAGAAACGGTCTGACCTTTCACCGTCAGACTGCCGGATGTTGGGCTCTCAAAGCCGGCGATCATATTGAGGAGAGTGGTTTTTCCGCACCCACTCGGTCCAACGACGCACGCAACTTCGTGAGCGGGGACAGTGATGTCAAAGGCCTGTAGCGCTAGAGTCGGAGGATCCGACTCCCGGCGTCCAGGATAAGTCTTCGATAGCCCCCTTGCCTCAATGAGCGGTACGTCGCTCCTCATCGCTACGCCACTGAGTCCACTGACTCAACCATTTTTTGTGAAGAAAATGCGATCAGCGAGCGAATGCTGCCCTCAGGGGTCGGTTATCAATAAAAGCAGGTATGTCGCCTCGCTTTGCGATGAGCTGCGCCAGCATTGCGGGATCCTCAACACGGTCTTTTAAGTACTGCGTCGCGCCACGATTGAAGTTATTGGGCTCAGCAAGCGATAAAGAATGCTTGATATCTAGTTGCGCCTGCGGCTCATACCACTCGACACCCTTGATGATTTGTTGGGCTAGTTTGTCATCAATTCCAGTGATCGTACGGATTTTTTCCATGGTTGGGCCGGGATCAGTTGCAAATCTTTTTTGTCCCTCCGCCATCGCTCGGATCATACGCCCCACGCCAGCAACATTTTTCGGATCTGACAAAAACTTAGTCGTCATGGCAAATCCGAACGGGTCAAGAGCTCCCAGCTCCTTGTTGTTGATGATCCGCGTAGCGCCCTTTTCAACCGCTTGGCTCACAAATGGATCCCAGAACCATCCGGCCTCGACATCGCCGTTTAAAACCGCTGCAAGGCCTTGCGGTGGCGCAAGTGGAACGGCCTCAATGTCATTGATATTCATGCCCGCGCGCCGCAATGCAATCAGATGTGCGAGATGCTGCGAGGAGCCGGCCGCATAGGTGACCTTCTTCCCTTTAAGTTCTTTGAAATCGCGAACAGGGCTTCCCTTTCGGACCACGAGACCCTCAATTGGCGAGTAATCTCCGTAGGTGTAAACCCAGCGTATCTCAAGGCCGCGCGTCGTGCCCATAAAGTAGGTGCCAATACCGCCCTGGCCAGCGTCGACACTGCCCGCCTGCATCGCCTGGAAAGTTGCGGGCCCAGAAGTAAACTTCACCAGTTGAACATCGAGATTTTCTTTCTCGAAGAGGTCGTAAGCGATGGCAGCGTAAAGAGGAACGGTGGGAACAGGCAGAAACCCATAGCGAATCGTCACCCGATCAGGCCTTGATTGAGCCAGACTTGCAAGGGGCGCTGCACCCAGGGTCGCGGTGGCGGCGGCCAAAAGTGTGACATTTCGCCGCGTGATATCGATTGATGACATGGTGCCTCCTTTAGAAAATGCTAATGAAATTGAGTCATTTGTTATTTTCGGATTGCAAACTGCAATCGTTTGCATTTACTCTACAGTCTGACCGCTCGCCCTGTCAATGCATTCGACCAATCGGAGGGGTGTTGCGCGGGTTTCCGATAACTCGGAACCATTCGTGCTTCGCAACAACATGATGATGAATCAAAGCTTTTGGGAATCGCTTCCATGAAGATCCGTGAAATCGCCGGTGGTCTGCACTTCCCGGAGGGTCCCGTGGCCCTCGGTGACGGGTCAATACTTGTGGTCGAAATCGCCACGGGATTCCTCACCCGCATTACACAGTCGGGACGCCTGCAGCGCCTGGTTCATGTCGGCGGCGGTCCCAATGGAGCCGCCCTGGGCCCAGATGGTGCGATCTACGTTTGCAATAACGGTGGAATGGAGTTTTTCCTTTCACCGGATGGACACACCCTTCGACCTGGACCCCAACCCAAAAATTACTCCGGCGGAAGACTCGAGCGCGTAAGCCTATCGACACTGCGAGTAGAGCGATTGATTGAGCAGATCGATGGTCGCGGGCTAAGGGGGCCAAACGACCTTATTTTTGACTCTCATGGCGGCATTTACTTCACTGACCTTGGGAAAGTAAGGCCACACGAAAGTGATCGCGGTGGACTTTTTTACGTCACTCCAGGATATCGCTCAGCGCAGCCAATCGCCTACCCGCTCGTTACTCCCAACGGAGTCGGCCTATCACCTGACGGGTCAACCCTCTATTACGCGGAGACCGAAGGTGCCCGTCTCTGGGCGTTTTGCGTCACATCTCCCGGCCGAATCCAACAGGAACCGTGGCCCTCGCCACAGGGAGCAAAGCTTTTGGTTGCTGCACCGGGAAATTATTATCAGCGTTTTGACTCACTCACGCTAGACTCGGCCGGAAACATCTATGTAGCAACACTTTTCCATGGTGGTATCACCATTGTTTCACCAGATGCAAAGCGTTGGCATCACTTCCCCCTGCCGGATATCTATCCAACCAACGCCTGCTTTGGAGGCAAATCACTTCGAACCCTCTACGTGACGCTATCCGGAGTTGGAAAATTAATTGCAATTGACGATTGGCCAGTGCCTGGTCTTAAGCTCCACTATGCTGGATAAAATCAAGTTTTTAATCGAAGACTCAGGACTCCTTAGAGACAAAGAGGGAATGCTATTCCGCTTTGACATTGGCTGCCTTAATCACGCGACCCCACCGATCGGTTTCGCTTTTTAGGCGCTGACGAAAATCATCAATTGAACCCCCGACTGGATCAGCGCCCGCCTTGACGAGTCGATCACGGAACTCGGGTGTCTGAATCATCTTATTCACCTCGGCATTTAACCTCTCCAGAATAGCAGGCGGCGTCCCCACGGGGGCAAGAAGCCCAAACCAGCCTTGTGATTCAAAACCCTTCAACCCCATTTCATCAAAGGTCGGGATATCTGGCGCAGACGCAGTGCGCTTCAGCGTTGTCACGCCAATTGGTCGAACGCGCCCGCCAGCGATCAGAGGTAATGCAGCTGGGAGATTGTCAAACATCATTTCAATCTGCCCCCCAGCAAGATCCTGCAACGCGGGGGCACTTCCCTTGTAAGGAATATGCACGATGGCAGCCCCCACCGTGGACTTGAACATCTCCAGCGTCAGGTGCGGGGTTCCCCCGGTGCTCGAAGAGCCGCTGCTGAATTTTCCCGGATTCGCCTTCACCAGGGCAATGAACTCTTGGAGGTTTTTCACTGGCAGGCGATTTGCCACCACCAGCACATTGGGAACAGATGCAACAACAATAATTGGCGCCAAATCCCTTTGGGGGAGAAACCCCATGTTATCGAAAAGCTGATGATTGATTGTCAACGTCTGTGCTGCGCCCATAACCAGCGTATAGCCATCGGGCGCCGAGCGAACGACTTCTGCGACTCCGATGTTTCCACTCGCACCAGCCTTGTTCTCGACAATGACCGGCCTGTTGAATACCGCCTGAAGCCGCTCCGCGACAGCGCGTCCGATGATGTCAGTCGCACCCCCGGGTGGAAATGGGACAACAATTTTTATCGGCTTTGTGGGGTAATTCTGTGCCAAAACGGCGGTCGAGCATACTGTGGCAAAAACCAACGCCATTAATTTTAAAAAAACTTTAGCCATGATCGTCTCCTCCCTCAATGATCGATATTTCTAATTTAAGAGTTGTCTTTCAGTCTACTTAAGTACACATCACCTGGCCGCCATTCACATCAATCAGCGACCCTGTCACAAATCCCGCACGTTTTGACACCAGAAATCGAACTGTTCTAGCTACATCCTCTACCTCACCGTGCCGGCGAACAGGAATTTCATTGAGAATTCGCTGTCGCTCCTCCGGGCTTTGACGCTCTGCGAGGAGCCCCTTGACGCGCTCAGTCATGATTGCCCCGGGGCATACAGTATTTACCGTGATTCCCTTGGGTCCAAACTCTTGGGCAAGTTGCAGCGTCAGCGAATGAATTGCTCCCTTCGCAGCGACGTAATTGGCCCCCGCAAAAAGGCTGCCATAGCGGCCTGCCTTTGAGCCCAGATTCACAATTCGGCCATATCCCGCCGCCATCATTCCGGGAAGTACAAGACGGGTAATACGCACTGACGTCATTAGATTCAACTCGATAACACGTGCCCAGTCTTCGTCGGTTTCGTTGAGAAATTGAAAAGGGGTATGCAACGACCCTCCGGCGTTATTGATCAAGATCTGTGGACTTGAAGAATCTCTCAGGAGACCTTCGTAAGCTCTAACAACTGCACCAGTGTCTACCAAATCCACTCTCTGAGTGCCGATACGAAGACCGCGAGAATTAAAATCATTCTTAATGCTGCGGAGCGCTTCTTCATCGCTGTCCCATATTCTCACGTCCGCACCGCATTGGGCGAGTTCAAGCGCAATACCCCGCCCGAGCCCTTTTGCGCCAGCAGTAATCAGCGCCACTTGCCCATCAAGAGAGAACTCATCTTGCATCATTACTTCTTTGTTCATCCAGTCTCAATCCATAAGTGTTCCGCCATTTACATCAAGGAGGTGCCCCGTGATGTAAGACGCCTGCGGGGAGCATAGAAACCAGACCGCATCTGCTACTTCCTCGGGTCGGCCCAGCCGACCCAGGGGAATTCGCTCTGCGAGCGTCGCCCACTGTTCACGCGGAATCATTGTTCCCTCGATAGAACCCGGAGCAACACCGTTGACCCGAACCCCATAAGGAGCCAATTCGATTGCGAATGACTTGATTAGGGAATTAACGCCTGCCTTAGAGGCGCAGTAATGGGCTTTCGTGCCTGAAGGTGTTGGATCGAAGCCAGCATACCCCACCTTCGCTGCACGAGAGGAGATGAATACAGCAGCCCCGCGCGACTCCTTTAGGTATTCCGCCGATAGTTTCATGAGCGAGAAGGAGGCTGATAAATTCACTGCGATCAGTTTATCCCACGAGGCATAGGGGATATCTGCGATTGTCATGCGAGGCTCGGTAACGGCAGCGCTATTAACGACCACAGCGATTGGTCCCTTGCTTCTCGCAAACTTGAGCGCTGACTGCAAATCCTGCTCAGAGGTGATGTCGCAGGCTGTTTGAACGAATTCTGCTCGATTTTTGAGACTCCCCGAAGCCTCAAATTTTTTATCGAGACCGATTACCTGGTAGTCCGACTTAAATCTCTGAGCAATGGTATATCCAATATTACTTGCTGCTCCGGTAATCACTGCTACAGATTTCATCTGAACGCTTATCGCTGTTTAGAATCAGTAATCAGAGGCTGGATGATGACTTGCCTCGGGGTCGATTGCCACATCAATCAAACATGGGCCTGTTCCGGCCTCACTCTCACGAAGGGCCGGCAGTAAATCTTGGGCTCGCTGCACCGAGATGCCTCGGCATCCCATCGCTTTTGCGATCATTGCAAAGTCGGTGTGGCTGTAATTAACCCCATAGTGCGGACCCTTCATATTATCTCGAACCATACCGAGTCCCGCATTATTGGCTACGACGACTGTAATCGGTGCATTCTCAGCCAATGCGGTGGATAGCGCAGCAACCGACATTCCCGCGCCACCATCACCAGTGAGGGCGATCACACGCTTTTCCGGCTTTGCTATTTTGGCGCCAACCGCGGCTGGGATTGACCAGCCCATCCCACCGATTCCTCCCGGCGCCAAAAGCTGCCCGGGTGTTCTCAATCGAAGCGTGCCCGTAACCCATATCCGGTTACTTCCTGCATCGAGTGTGAGTAGATGGTCTTTTGTCAGGTGCTGATCCAAGGCGCGAACGATCTCGGTGTTGTGCAGCGTTCCAGCGGCCGTTTTATACGACTCAATCTGGCCGTACGCTTGGGCGGTATTGTTGGCGGCGATCCAAGCTTCACGCCTAGCCTGTTTTGTCCGTCCCAGATCGAAGGCCAACAGCATCTCGAGAACGTCTGCACCGTCACCTGTGATTGAGTGGGTAACGGGATAAACCCAGCCACTATTGCGTGGATCAATATCTACCTGCATCAGCTTCTGGCGATTGGGATCAAGGAAGCCAGCCTCGCAAAAACGCATGTAATCCGGGCCCAGACTTGCGCCGATAGCGACAATCAGGTCCGCTTCCCTTAATGCCGCATTCGCCGCTTTGCATCCCCAGGTTCCAAGCATTCCGACACTGACGGGTGATGTTTCGTCAATAGCGCCTTTTCCGTTGTAACTGGTTGCAACCGCAATACCCGCCCCACGAACAACACGATCTAGTGACGCACGAGCTCTCTCATTTTGAATGCCCTGCCCAACGATAAAAACCGGACGATCTGCTTGCTCGATTGCCTCTGCCAGAACCCGAACCGCCTCGGCGTCGGGTCTCGCGGGTGTATGTACGAGATGGCCTGCTGACGGATGGAGCGTTACACGCTTGTTGGGCTCGAACTCGCGGCGGATGATGCTGGTCTTCAGCACAACCGCCGCTGGTCCATGGCGCGGTAAGGTGGCGTGCTTGAACGCCATCTGAACACCATAGACAGCCTCATCGACCTCGGTAGCATAAGCACAGAATTTTGTCATCGTTCGAAACACGGTCGCCGCATCCGCTGCCCCGTAATCACCGGTCATGGTTTGATAGACCCCCCGCATCGCAAAACCGTCATAACAGGAGGTATCAGTCAAAACGACCATTGGTGTACCAGCAAAATAGGCCTCGAGGACCCCAAATGCGCCTGTTGTCGTTGCAAACGGGCCCATTCCCATGAATACCCCAGGTCTGCCAAGCACTTTTCCGTACGCTTGCGCCATTACGGATGCGTGCTGTTCAGAACGAGTCAGCACAAGGCGCAGCTTGTCGCGGGCCTCGTAGAAATCGTCAAGCATCCAAGTAATACCGAGTCCCGGTAAGGTGAATGCGTGAGTTGCCCCGCACTCCACCAAGGTCTTGACGATGTGATGTTTGGTAGCCGCCATTAAATCCTCAATTGAAATTGTATGCAAACGTTTGCAAAGCGTACCATTCCGCATCAAAATGTCAACATCAACCCCGTACGCCCAATGAAAAAGGACTTGCAAAAAAATGTTGCAACGCTTCATGATGTTGCACGAGCCGCCGGGGTTTCTCCAGGCACGGTTTCGCGCGCCCTTACACGACCAGAACTGGTCGCAGAGCGCACTCGAAGCAAGATACTCAGTATCGTTGATCGACTTCACTACCTGCCGGATCCGCATGCCCGCGGTCTAAAACTATCTAAGCCCGGTGTTATCGGAGCGGTAATTCCGAGGAGCGGAATTTCGACATTTTCGCAAACCATCGCAAGCCTGAACGACTCTCTTGAGGCGCGTGGCCTCACCTTGATCGTTTCGCAGCCGGAGGCCTCTTCGCAAGCGTCAAAACACGCTGCCTATCGACTTCTCGAAAAAGGGGCCGACGCACTCATCCTGCTTGGCGAGGACCACGCTCCCGAACTTTATCGACTTCTTGAATATCGTGGCCTGACTCATCTACTCCTCTCACCCATTAGCCCCCCAAAGGGATCACCCTATGTCTCGATCAATCATCGAGAGGCCGGGCATATCGCAGCCCGACACCTCGTTCATCTTGGGCACAAAAAATTTGCCTACATCGGTAGCTCAGTACTCCACAATCCCCGAGCTCAGGAGCGACTCGCCGGCGTGCAAGCAGAGTTAAAGTCCCATCGGCTCACACTTCCCAAAAGCGCGATCACGAATCAGCCACATCAAATCGACTCTGGAAAAATTGCGATCAAGCAAGTACTCAAAAATCACAGCGATACCACTGCCATTATCTGCACCAGCGACTATTACACTCTGGGTGTCATTCGAGCCCTTCACGAGTTAAAAATCAAAGTCCCAAAAGATATTTCGGTGGTTTCGTTTAATAACAATGACTTTTCAAGTTTTACAATGCCGGCGATCACAACTGTCGATTTGAAGTATCGACAAGTCGGTATCGAGGCTGCGGCAATGATACTGAGATTGCTCAATGGCGAAAAAGTGCAGCCAGTGCGGATCGAACCCGAGCTGTGCATTCGCGAAACCAGCGGCCCAGCAAGAGGCCAGCGATCCTCTCAATAAAATCGAGTCAAGAGTGGTGTAGTTCAGTTCAATTAATCTCTACAGCGCGATGTTTCCTTGCTGCTCAGAGACCGTCATTGCTCGATCAAAGGCCTGCTGAGCCAGCTTATCCCCAATCACCGGACCCGCCTGACCAATAAATTTTGCCCGAAGTTCCGCATTGCTCAGCGGGCGCTCCAGGCTTCCTATCGCGTGATCAATTCGGATATGGTGAGTTTCTCCATCAATTGTTTGCAACGTAAGTTCAGCTGCATCCTCCGGTATTGAATGATCAACTGCCGCCTGAACACAATCACGGAGCTGGACGACCTGCGGATCTTGGACAACCGCATCAGTGTATTGATGCTCACCCGCTTCGCCATAAATGAACCCCACCGCGCAGGAGTGATACACGCTAAATTTACCCTCAAGACCGGTTTTTGGAGATTTCTTTCCACAAAGTTCAAGTACCAGCGAGTGCACTTTAAGAGAAATTGACTTTATCTTCTCTGCGGCAATTCCGAGATTTCGAAATTGAATGCAACCGTCAATACTCGGATGGTTAACGATTCCGCAAGCAAACGGCTTATAGGTATTGAGACCGACCTCCCACGTTTCACCCAGATTTTTTGTAATCTCATTCCAGTCTGTCTTGTCAGAGAAAACCTGTAGCAAGCCACGCGGAGCCTCTATGGCGCGCGGGGAGGACGTAAAGCCATGCCGAGCCAGCAACGCTGCCATTAAGCCCGCCTTCGCGGCAGCCCCCGGGTGAAATGGCTTGGTCATCGTCCCGAATTGTTCTCTCAAGCCGATGGGCTGGGAGGCAGCAATACCAAGAGCCATTTGAGTCTGATCAACACTGAGTGCCAAGAGTCGGGAACACGCCGCGGCAGAACCGAGCATGCCGGTTGATCCCGTGATATGCCAGCCGCGATCATAGTGATCGGGGTAGATGGCATTGCCAACGCGGCAGGAAACCTCGATCCCTATGATCAGTGCATCAATTAACGATCGGCCACTGAGGCCCTGGTGTTCTGCGAGTGCTAGGGCGCTTGAGGCAACCGGCCCGGCAGGGTGAATAATTGTCTTCAGGTGAGTATCGTCGAAATCAAAGGTATGCGAACTGATGCCGTTTATCAGTGCCGCATTCGCGATATCCACTTTCTCTCCCCTGCCCAGAAGAGAAGCCTGCGGCGCAGGTGAGAGTTCCATAACCCCCGCAACGGCGGCATCAACCGTCTCGTGTTGGGCGGCGCCGATGGCACACCCCACCCAGTTCGCGAAAGTCCGGTGTGCCTCCCGATCGACCGAGGGTATCCAGCCATTGGTGGGATGACCAACGATAAACTCCGCCAAAATTCGAGTGATGGGTGGAGCGTTATGCTCTGCTTTGACAATCGTGTTGCGTGCCATAAACATCCTGATCTGTGGCTTGTAAAAGCCTATTATCGCTTATGTGTCACCCTCAATCACAATATTTCGCTCTTTTGAGACCTTGACCCATCGTGCAATATCGTCTTGAATAAACTTTGAGTATTCACCCGGACTCATCGGCATGATCTCAAGCGCCTCTATCGCGAGTTTTTTCTTCACATCATCGATAGCAATCGCCCGATTGATCTCAGTGTTTAAGAGATTGACAACATCGAGCGGCATTTTTGCCGGTCCCGAAATGCCGTACCACTGAACACCGTCAAAACCCTTAAATCCAAGCTCGTCTAGGGTGGGCACATTGGGCAGCAGAGAATGGCGCCGCCTACCGGTTATGGCAATGGGTTTAATGCGGCCGGAGCGGATATGCGGAATCGCCGCTGCGAGTCCTGGCATCATGGCTTGGGTCTGTCCGCCCATCGTGTCGGTAAGCGCTGGACCAATACCTCGGTAGGGCACATGGGTCATGAAGAATCCAGCTGCCAGTTTTAGCTGTTCCATGGCGAGATGGGTGAGCGTGCCCGTTCCTGCTGAGCCATAGCTGAGTTTCCCCACGTTTTGCTTGGCGTATGCAAGAAACTCCTTCATGCTAGACGCGGGCGTTGAGGCAGGGACGATGAAAATATTTGGTGTTCCTGCAATCATCGCAATGTGTGTGTAATCGGCCATTGCATCATATGGAAGTTTGCGTACGGCAGGATTCGTACCATGCGTGCCAACATAAGACAGAAAGAGCGTATAGCCATCGGGGGCAGCCCGCTTAACAGCCATCGAGCCGACGATGCCGCCGCCTCCAGAAATATTTTCTACAACAAAGGATTGTTTTAACGATTTTGCAAGCTGCTCAGAAATCGTTCTGGCCACCAGGTCCACGCCTCCGCCAGGATTCACGGGCGCAATCACCCTAACAGTTCGATTGGGATACGCAGACTGTGCATGGCCGTAGGATTTCAACCCGCCAAGTAATGCGGCTGAAAGGCTCGATAAGATAATTGTTCGGCGTTCCGTGAAGTTCTTTGTCGAGAAAAATAAGCGCATCAAAAAATTCTCCTGTTTATGACTCTGTTTGAAGGGGGCTTGACGGCCCCCTCGCATGCGCGGGAATGGAAGACAGCTGCCCGAGCCACGGTACTGCAGAATGGCTCCAGACCTGAATAGTTGGAGGCAATTGGTCCCGCTCCGCGATACAACCAAGACGAAGATTCATCATTTTTGGCTCACCATCGCCTTCGGTAGCCCACAGATGGCTGCCGCACTCCCCGCAAAACGCCTGTATTCGACGATTACCGCTTGCTGCAACCTTGACATAGTGCTTAGCCGAACCGGACACTTCGACGTCCGAAATGGGGGTTGGCACGACCGCCCGAAGAGGCGCCCCGGAAAAGATTTGGCAATCCTTGCAATGGCATGCAATGACCCGCGCCGGATCCACAACAGCCCGAAAAGAGATTGCGCCGCAAAAACAAGCCCCTGTAACTTTCATATTGGACCCTCCCGTCGGTCAATGCCTAACCACTCAACGCTAATATACTCGGCTCGATTGCCGCCCAGCGGTGGTGCATCGCAAGATGTCCCAAGCGCTGCGTAGCGGCATACTCACCCCTTCAAGAGGCTCGACACGATGAAACTCACCACAGCGCAAATTGAGCAGTTCAACCAAGACGGCTATCTGTTTTTTCCTGGTCTATTCACGCCCGAGGAAACAGAAACCCTTACCCATGCGGTACCAGAGCTCTATCAACGACAAGAGATTTATAACGTTCGTGAAAAGGACAGTGATGCGGTACGAACCAATTTCGCAGCCCATCTCTACAGCAGCCCCTTTGCCCGACTTGCATGCCATCCACGCATGATTCGGCCAGTTGAGCAGATCTTTAACGAGAGGCTCTACATGCATCAGTTCAAGATCAACGGGAAGATGGCCTTCGAAGGCGATGTGTGGCAGTGGCACCAGGATTACGGCACTTGGCTTAATGATGATTTAATGCCTGAGCCACGCGCGATGAACATCGCAATTTTTCTTGATGACGTATACGAGTTCAATGGACCGCTTATGTTTATTCCGGGCAGTCACAAAAAGGGGGTTATCGACGCGTCTCACGATCTCACCACCACGAGTTACCCGCTCTGGACCATCAGTAACGAGCTCATCAGTCAGCTGGTCAATCGCGCGGGTGGAAAGAATGGCGGTATTGTTAGCCCCAAAGGCCCCGCCGGATCAATGTTGTTGTTTCACAGTTGCCTGGTCCATGCGTCGAGCAGCAACCTTTCGCCTTTCAATCGTGTCAGCGTCTACCTTAGCTTATGTGCTGTAAGCAATCATATTCGGCGATTCAAGCGCCCCGAATACATCGCCCATCGAAACTTCACACCGATTGATTGCCTGCCCGATGACTGCCTTCTCAAAGAGTACCCAGTGGATTTACCCTGGGAACACGGCATGCCGAAATCTGCGCTCAAAGTGTCACTCGATCCACTTGCCGCCTAATCCGCAACATCGGCCCATCACGAATTCGGAAAAACCAGGCTCCCCTCGTGCTCAGGTAGGCCGTGGTGAAAGCATTCCGCGCGCAATGATCGTTCTCTGAATTTCCGATGACCCCTCATAGATCCGCATGATGCGGGCATCTCGAACATAACGTTCAAGCGGCAGGCTTCGGGTGTAGCCATAGCCTCCGAAAATCTGAAGTGCTTCATCCGCAACAAACGCTGCCATCTCGGAGGCGTAAAGTTTGCACATGCTTGACTCCGCCGAGAATGCAATGCCTGCCTGCCGCTTGGCACAGGCCTGCAAGGTGAGCAGCCATGCCGCTTCGAGCCGCATTTTCATGTCCGCCAACTTCCATTGAATCCCCTGCTTTGCGGCAAGTGGCTCATCCCCCACCTGGCGACTCTGGGCCCAGTCGACCGCGGCGGCCAGCGCGGCCTCCCCGATTCCAAGGCAGGTAGCCGCCACATCCATCCGGCTGTTATCCAAAATCCGCATGGCCGTGCGAAACCCCGTTCCCTCCTGGCCAAGGCGTTGACTCTCGGACACTCGACAGTCAATCGATATTTCAAATGCATGAGCACCGCGTATCCCCATGAGTTTTTCTGGAGCCGAAATGTGCAGTCCGGGTGTTCCTTTGTCGACCACGAATGCACTAATCCCTCGATGCCCCGCTGCTGGATCGGTTTTGGCAAAAACCACGATGAAATCGGCCTCCCCTGCATTCGAGATAAAGTGCTTGGTACCACTAAGGTGGTAGCTGCCCCCCTCCCGGGTGGCGCGCGTGGCCATATCAGCCGGATTGGATCCGGCGCGGGGTTCGGTGAGGGCAAAAGCACCAAGTTTTTTCCCGGTGGCGGCCTGAGGCAAATAGCGCTGCCGTAACTCGTCATCCCCGCCCATCAGAATCGAGTCAGTGGCAAGGAAATGCGCACCAATCATTGACGAGGTGGAGGTACAGGCCTCTGCTATTGCGGCGAGCGACAAAACAAGCGCAGTTGGTGTGATCTCCGTTCCACCCCAACGCTCTGGAAGATTCATACCCATCACTCCCAGTTCGGCCAGCAGCGGGACATACCGCACCGTGGAGATCTCTTGATCATCAACCTCCTGTGCTCGAGGTGCCAATTCCTCGGCCGAAAAACGCACAATGGCGTCCGCCAAAGCCTGATCATCAGGCGCAATACCAAATCGAGGTTTCATCCCTGACTCCTGTCAGCAGGTGGGGAAGCATGACCGAAAGCGCCAAGATCCCGCAGTTGGGTAATCTTCTCGGCAGAGAGCCCAAGAAGGCGAATGAGGGTTGTGTCAGTGTGCTCACCAAGTCGAGGAGCGCGATCGACGACGGTTGGCGGATAGCTTGAGAATTTCAATGGCTGAACCGGCAATCGAAGGCCGGGCAGCTCGGGGTCCTCAACCGGCTGAATCACCGCCCGATGTAGGCTCTGCGGAGAATTGAGGGCTTGTTCGATGTTCCAGATGGGTGCCGCCGGAATCTCACCGTCTTCGAGACGCTGAATCACTTGCTCCACCGTGAGCTGTCGAGACCACGCCTCAATGGCAGCACGAAGTATCGGTTCATTTTTCGAACGTTCCTCATCAGACGTGAACTGCGGATCATGAGCGAGCTCTGGCCGACCAAGCAACTCACAGAGCTTGCCGAACAATTTATTATTTAAGACAGCCAGCACATAGTGGCCGTTTGCAGCGGCATAGACACCAAACGGCGCCGAGAGAGGATGTCGATTGCCGACCCGGGCAGGGCTTTTTCCAGTAAACAGGTAACGCGAAACAGAGGTGGCGTTGAACACCAAGGTGGAATCCAACATGCCAATATCCACCTGTGTACCCTTACCCGTTCGCTCCCGAGCCAGCAGGGCGGCAAGAATCCCCCAGCTCGCAAACAGACCGCTGACCACGTCGGAGACGGCCTCCCCTACCAACGTAGGCGGCCCATCCGGAGAGCCAGTCGCCTCCATAAGCCCAGTCATGGCCTGAAGCACAATGTCATAGGCGGGCCGGTGCGCCGCAGGACCAGTCTGGCCAAATCCAGAAATACTGGCGTAAATCACCCGCGGGTTGATTTGCTGAATGACCTCGTAGCCGATGCCGAGTTTTTCGGCTACTGCGGGACGAAAGTTCTCAACAATCACATCCGCCTGAGCGCACAGTTCCTTTGCCAAAGCCACAGCCTCTGGCTGCTTTAGATCCAGCACAACGCTCTGCTTGCCGCGATTCATCACGCTAAAAAGTGCGCTGTGGCCATTGCGCATCGGCCCAATCGCCCGATAATCATCGCCCTGCGGCGGCTCCACCTTGATTACCTCGGCGCCCAAATCCGCCAAGAGTGCCGTACAAAATGGTCCCGAGAGTACCCGCGTGAAATCCACAATTCGCAGGCCAGCCAACGGTCCCTGACGATTGCGCTGATGATCTGACATGAATGCTCCCTTAGTAAGACTCTTTGATTCAATGTCGGTCGATACTCGGCTCATGATGCTTCAAACGACTCGACGAAATTCAGTGTTGCCTCCAACATGCGGCGCAGGTGGGGCTGAATCCTTGCAGCCAGAAGTGGCCGATACTCAAACGGATAATCCTCCTCCATGTAAACAGATTGCGCCATCTCCAGTTGAATCGCATGGATTCCCTGGGAGGGCGCGCCAAAATGGCGCGTGATGTGGCCGCCTTTGAATCGACCATTGAGCACCGCCGTATAGCCTTGGGTTTTCTGACCAATGTCCAAAAGAGTTGCCGCAAGCCGTGGATCACAACTCGCGCCATCGGCTGTTCCAAGATTCAGGTCGGGCAGACGGCCCGCAAAAAATCGTGGCACCTGTGATCGAATCGAATGCGCATCCCACAAAGCGGCCATACCGTGTTCAGTCTTGAGGCGGGCCAGCTCAGTAGCGATCTGGGCATGGTAGGGCTCCCAGAGGCTATGCCTTCGCTGAGCCACCTCCTGCTGATCCGGCTGGTCGGCCGGCCTCAAATACAGCGGCGCGCCACTGAAAGTATCCACCGGACACAATCCGGTCACGCTCTGTCCCGGATACAGGCTGCTGCCGTCAGGCGGACGATTCAGGTCAATCACATAACGCGAATGCGTCGCGACAAGCAGCGATACGCCAAGGGCCCCGGCAAACTCGTAAAGTCGCTCCAAATGCCAATCCGTATCCGGTGTGGTGATCGCCTCCTCCGTGAGCCGATGCCGCACGCAATCCGGCAGATGGGTGCCGACATGCGGCATTGAAATTAACAAGGGGCGCTGGCCCGCAACAAAATGAAAGGCAGGCGCTGAAGTCTCGAACTTCATGAGCGAGATATCTTCATGAGTTGGCTGCGGGCCGCCTGAAACTCAGACCTCGCAATCATCGAGTCCGAATGTCTGCCCTGCTGCACACATGGCTGACCAGCCACCCAGACCTCAGCAATCGCAGACTGACGACTGCTCGCAAAAATATGGGCTGAGAGCATGGATTCGGCATTGGGCAGGCCTTGGAGCGCAGGATGATCGACATCCAAAATCACCCAATCCGCCTGCTGCCCCACAGCGAGACCGGCCACGCGACGGCCGCTTGCCTGTGCGCCACCCGCGACTGCCTCCAGCGTCATGGAGGTGGCCACCGATGACGCCTGCGGGCCGATTAACAGATTACGTTTCTGCGCAGCCAGCCGCTGGCCATATTCCAGCATCATGAGTTCCTCCGCGGCATTGACCGCGACGTGACTATCAGAGCCAATCCCCCAACGTCCGCCAAGGGCCCGCCACGATCGCATATCGAAGATTCCATCTCCCAAATTCGCCTCAGTCGTGGGGCAGAGCCCCACGACTGCTCCAGATGCCACTGCTCGCTGACATTCCTGCGAGTCGATATGGGTCGCGTGAACCAAACACCAACGCTCGTCTACCGCGTGATGATCCAAAAGCCATTGCAAGGGACGCTTACCACTCCACCTTAGGCAGGCGTCTACCTCTGCAATCTGTTCGGCAATATGAAGATGTATCGGTGCAGAAGGGTCCAGTGAGGTCAGCCCTGAGAGGGCTTGCTGCAAGGCATCGGGGGGCACAGCCCGCAGTGAATGCGGGGCGAGCCCGAGCCGCGCACGCTGGGAATCACATGCGGGTTTTAATGCCTCCAGCAAATCAAGCATGTTGTCTGTGCGGCGAATAAATCGCCGCTGATCGGGGCGCGGTGCACGATCGCCAAAATCGCTCGTCTGATAAAGCACGGGCAAAAGAGTGAACCCTATACCTGACTTTTGGGCGGCCCGGAGCAAACGCAAGCAGAGCTCCCGATCATCGGCATAGGGTCTGCCCTCCTGGTCGTGATGAAGATAGTGAAATTCGCACACGCTGGTAAACCCCGCCTCCATCATCTCGATGTAAACGGCGGTGGCAATCGCTTCGAGCTGATCGGGCGTGATCTCTGCCGCACAGCGATACATGAGATCTCGCCAGCTCCAGAAGTTGTCCTGGGCGGTTTGTCCATATTCAGTTAGACCCGCCATGGCCCGTTGAAAGGCGTGAGAATGGAGATTCGGCATTCCCGGCAATACAGGCCCTTTGGCACGAGATGCATCGCCCGGTACCGCATGCGTCTGCACCGATGTCAGTTGACCGCACTGATCCCAGTGGAAGAGCACGTGGCTCGCCCAGCCACTTGGCAACAGGGCTTCTTGTGCAAACAGACACCGCGACCCGTTAGCGCTCATATCGAATGAGGATGTACCCATCATCAACAGACTTCTCTGGATAAAAACAGTAACGACATTAGTCAAACACCTTTCCGGGATTCATAATCCCGGCGGGATCCAAAGCCCGCTTGATGGCGCGCATCACTTCCAGCTCTGCTGCGGTTCGGCTGGCACTGAGGTAGGGCTTCTTGTGTAAGCCGATGCCATGCTCGGCCGAGACGCTGCCGCCATAAGACTCCACTAGTCCGTAGACCAAGGACTCCACATCATCAAGGGCCTGGGCCACCGTAGCCCCATCGGTGGAGATGTGCAGATTGCCATCGGCTACATGACCAAAAAATATCGTCTGATGCCCGGACCACTGCTGAGACAATGCCGCGCGACAGTCCTGGGTGAATCGGCCGATTTCCGCCAAAGGCAGGCTCACATCAAAATTAATTGGCGGATGCATATGAACTGAAAGCTCGGCAGTTGCCTCGCGTATTTTCCATAAGGCGCGGGATTGCTGCTGCGACTGTGCGAGCACCACATCACTGATCTCACCGGCCGCCATTGCATCGGCAAGAGCTGGTTCGAGGGCAGACTGAAGCGCCTCAGCGCTCCGACCATCAACCGTCAGCAGCACAGCCAAAGGATGACTTTTCGAAAAAGGGTCACGCAGTTTTTGCCAAGACAAAGAGGTCACAAAAAAATCCTGCCACATCAACTCATATGCAGAAATCGCGCCGGGAAATGATGCTGAAAGGCGAGCAAGCAGTGCCAAAGACGCATCAAAATCCGGTAAGGCTGCCAATGCGGTAGTCTTGGCCTGTGGCAAGGGTCGCAAACGCAATATAGCCCGAGTGATGACACCAAGGGTTCCCTCTGCGCCAGTAAACCACTGCTTGAGATCGTAGCCCGTATTGTTTTTGAGCATCGGCCGAAGCATGGGCAACACTGTGCCGTCCGCGAGTACAACCTCCAGGCCCAGCACTTGCTCTCGCATCATTCCATATTGCAGTACGCCATTGCCGCCTGCGTTCGTCGAGATCGCACCGCCAATCTGAGCAGAACCACGGGCGCCAAAATCTACACCGAACTGCAGACCCATCTTGATGGCAGCCTCTTGGACCGACTGGACAGTGGCGCCTGCCTGAACGCGGACTGTCCCTGCGTGAGGCTCTACAGATTCAATCGCATTCATGCGCTCAAAAGAGAGAGCGACGCCATTGGTCCGGGGAACGGCCCCGCCCGCAAGCCCGGTCAGTCCGCCTTGCGGCACCACGGGCACATGATGCAGGCTGCACAATTGCAAAAGCCTGGAGACCTCCTGAGTATCTTGGGGGTGCACCAGCGCAAGGGGCACAGCTGGATCCGTGCCACTCCAATCGGTGTGGCATCGCGAGGGAATTCGATCCCCTGTCAGAACTCGATCTGAACCGATCTCGTCGGCCAGTCGGTTCAAAAAGTCGGTGGCAGCCATTAACAAGTTCCCTGCATAATTCGGCCTTGTCGCACAACAGTCGGCATCGGTTTGTGGCCCAGCCAGTAAGCCAACTCAGCAGGCTCAGCTACCGGCCAGAGGACAAAGTTTGCGGGCCTGCCCTGCCCAATCCGGCCATGCGTATCGGAGAGTCCGAGGGCGCGAGCTGCGTGACGGGTCACGCCGGCCAGAACCTCAGGCACGGTTAGCCGAAACAACGTACAGGCCATATTCATCATCAACAAAAGACTGAGTGCCGGCGAGGTTCCGGGATTGTGATCGGTGGCCACTGCCATTGGTACACCTGCCTCACGCAGCGCGCCAATCGGTGGCAGGTGAGTATCACGCAAAAAATAATAGGCACCGGGCAGCAAAACCGCCACCGTTCCCGCCTGCCGCATCTGCGAGATGCCCTCTGCATCAAGATGTTCAATGTGATCGCAAGAAAGCGCACCGTAGCGGGCTGCGAGGGCTGCTCCCCCCATATTCGAAAGCTGCTCCGCATGTAATTTCACGGGCAATCCCAAATCCTGAGCAGCCCGGAATACTTGTTCGGTTTCAGAAAGCGAAAATCCAATGGTCTCGCAGAATGCATCCACGGCATCAATCAGGCCCTCGGAGGCGAGGGCCGGCATCATCTCCTCACAGACAAGATCAATATAAGCCTGACTTCGTCCCGCGTATTCGGGGGGCAAGGCATGTGCGCCAAGAAATGTGGTGCGTACGGTCACACCGAAATGCTCACCAAGCCGGCGAGCCACACGAAGCTGAGCCCGCTCATAGGTCAGATTCAGTCCGTATCCCGATTTGATCTCAAGTGCACAGATACCCTCGGCCAAAAGGGATTCAAGTCGTGGCGTGGCCTGAGCAAACAACTCTTCTTCGCTGGCAGCACGCGTCGCCCGAACGCTGGAGACAATGCCGCCCCCAGCCCGAGCGACCTCTTCGTAGCTGGCGCCCGCCAATCGCATCGCGAACTCATGGGCACGTTGGCCGCCATAGACCAGGTGGGTATGGCAGTCAATCAAACCGGGTGTGACCAGTGCACCGCGGCCGAGATGGTGGGGCATGGACGCATAAAGTGTTGGCAAAGCGCGCTGGCTACCAATCCAGACGATGATGCCGTTGGACACCACAATAGCGGCATCGCGAAAAGCCTGTTCGCCCTCTCCCAGCGCCTCCGGCGCAAGACAGAGATCGGTCCAGACGCCGTCAGCGCTTGGCATTGCTGAAGCGAAATTCATGGCCTCACCGGATGAATAAGCGCAGCCAACAAGATGGCCCCTTTGGCCTGGGTCGTTAGGGCCCATGAGATAGGCCTGTCTGTCCACCAAAGGCCCTGACCAGGAGCGAGCACTTCAGTATTCAGGTGCCACGTGCCGAACAACGACATCAATACGCCCGCCGGTGCTGAGCCAAGTCTGTCGGATCCTCGACATACCGAGACCTGTGCGACGCAGGCTCCGCGTCGCGTCATCACATTGAAGTCCTGACAAGGGCCATCCAGCAATTCAGCCGTGATCGGAAGATCCCCCGAAAAATCAAACGGCTGAAACGGCTCATTCAGAAGATGATTCATACCGTCTGTATCGCCTTGCTGGCTCACCAGCCGAATGCCATTCCCAGAGAGCAAGGTAATCACCCGATCGATACCCGAAAAGTCGGAGAAAGGCCCATCCCGCGCAACTTCAGCAATGCTCATCCGCCACTCAAACGACTGAATATCCGCGCCAGCTGGATAGCAGACGATCTCGCGGGTGACGCCGCCGCCGTTTTTCCACGGCACGCACGGTAGATGCTCACGATCAAACCGATGAACAACGCTTCCCTGCACTAACGCACCATCGGTAACTTCAGGCCAAACCTCTTGGCCGTCTGGATCGCCAAGTCATATCCCGCATCCGCGTGACGCATTACCCCAGAGCCGCAGTCGTTGACCAGCACGCGGGCCAGCCGCTCTGCTGCTGCGTCGCTTCCATCGGCCACAATCACCATGCCCGAATGCTGTGAGTAGCCCATACCGACACCGCCGCCATGGTGCAGGCTCACCCAGCTCGCACCGCCCGCGGTGTTGAGCAACGCGTTCAGCAGCGGCCAGTCACTCACTGCGTCTGTGCCATCTTTCATGTCTTCGGTTTCACGATTTGGACTCGCCACTGAGCCGGTATCCAAATGATCACGGCCAATCACAATCGGGGCTTTTAGCTCGCCTTTTTTCACCATGTCGTTAAATGCCAGCCCCGCCACATGCCGCTCGCCCAGGCCCAGCCAACAGATCCGTGCAGGCAAGCCCTGGAAACGAATGCGCTCGCGCGCCATCTCTAGCCATCGGTGGGTGTGCTTATTCTGCGGGAAGAGCTCCTTGATTTTGGCATCGGTCTTATAAATGTCTTCGGGATCCCCCGAGAGCGCAACCCAACGAAACGGGCCCTTGCCTTCGCAGAACATCGGCCGAATATAGGCCGGCACAAATCCAGGGAAATCGAACGCGTTGTTCACCCCTGCATCGAAGGCCACCTGTCGAATGTTATTGCCATAGTCTACGGTTGGTATTCCCATGGCGTGAAACTCAAGTAATGCGCGCACGTGAATCGCGCAGCTCTGCGCTGCGGCTGACTTTAAGGCAGCATGCTGAGAAGGATCACTCTGGGCTGCTCGCCACTGGGGGATCGTCCAGCCAGCAGGCAGATATCCATTGATTAGGTCATGGGCTGATGTCTGATCGGTCACGATATCGGGTCGGATGCCACCCGCCTTGGCCCGACGGACAAGCTCCGGCAATATCTCTGCGGCGTTTCCCAATAACGCAATTGAGACCGACTCCTTCAGGGCAGTATGGTGCTGAATCAACGCGAGTGCGTCATCCACATCTTTTGCCTGCTTATCAACATAACGAGTGCGAAGCCTGAAGTCGATGCTGGCTTGCTGGCACTCAATATTGAGCGAGCAGGCCCCCGCCAGCGTCGCCGCCAAGGGCTGCGCACCCCCCATACCGCCAAGGCCGGCCGTTAGAATCCACTTTCCCGAGAGGTCATTGTTGAAGTGTTGGCGGCCGGCTTCGACAAAGGTCTCGAATGTTCCTTGCACGATGCCCTGACTGCCAATGTAAATCCAACTGCCCGCCGTCATCTGCCCATACATGAACAGGCCCTTGCGATCGAGTTCGCTGAAGTGCTCCCAGTTGGCCCATTTGGGCACAAGATTGGAGTTTGCCAACAGCACTCGCGGGGCGTTCGGGTGGGTTTTGAATACACCCACGGGCTTACCCGATTGAATCAACAAAGATTCGTCATCGTTCAGGTCCCGCAGAGATGCGAGGATTTGGTCGAAACATTCCCAATTCCGAGCGGCCCGGCCAATGCCGCCGTACACCACCAGATGCTGAGGATGCTCGGCAACCTCTGGATCAAGATTGTTCTGAATCATACGATAGGCCGCCTCGGTGACCCAACTCTTGCAATTCAGTTGTGGGCCGCGGGGCGCACGTATCACCCGGCTAGTGTCGAGCCGAGGATCAACTTCTTTTTCAAAAATTGCGTCGTTCACGTTCATGTTTTGCTCCCGTTCTTAACAAAATAAGAATTCACTTACACCAAAGAAGGTAAATCAAGCCCTTGTATCAGCTGCCCGTTGCGCACCATCCCATGAGCGGCCTGAAGATCAGGATAAATGTAGCGATCATCGGTTAGCCGAGGAATACGGGCTCGAAGACAGGTCCGCACTGCCTCAAGCATCGGGCTTGAAGTGAGCGGGGCGTGAAAGTCACAGCCCTGCGCGGCACACAGCCACTCGATCGCAATAATGTTGAGGGCATTGTCCACCATCGGTCGGAGCCTTCGGCTGGCGTGGGCCGCCATCGAAACATGGTCCTCTTGATTTGCCGATGTCGGTATTGAGTCAACACTCGCAGGATAAGCTCGTTGTTTATTTTCCGACACGAGTGCGGCAGCCGTTACCTGCGCAATCATGAAGCCGGAGTTCAGTCCCGGCTGGGGCGTGAGGAAGGCCGGAAGCCCCGATAACGCTGGATCCATCAGCATCGCGATACGACGCTCGGCCAGCGAACCGATTTCACAAATGGCCATCGCAATCATGTCAGCCGCAAAGGCCACTGGCTCCGCATGAAAATTACCCCCCGACAAGGCCACTCCTTCGCGCTCGGCGCCAAAGATGAGTGGGTTATCCGAGACGCTATTGGCCTCGGTTTCTAGGGTGGATGCGGCAAACTGCAGCACGTCAAGACACGCCCCCATGACCTGCGGCTGGCAACGAAGGCAATAAGGATCCTGCACGCGCTCATCGCCCCTGAGGTGCGAAGATCGAATGGCGCTGCCCGCCAGCAATTGCCGCAAGGCCTGCGCCGTGGCCATCTGACCCCTGTGCCTTCTCAGCGCATGAATTCTCGGATCAAATGGCGCATCGGAACCCTTAGCGGCATCGGTCGATAAAGCACCTGTAACAAGAGCAGACCGAAACAAAACATCAACATCGAAGAGCGCTGCCAGCGCATGGGCGGTTGAGAATTGCGTGCCATTCAGAAGCGCCAATCCCTCTTTGGGGCCCAGTGTCACCGGCCGCAGCCCGACACTTTCCAACGCCTGCGCCGCGGGCAGGCGGCCATCGGGCGTATCGGCCTCCCCCACTCCGATCATGACGGCTGTCATGTGGGCCAGAGGTGCCAGATCGCCGGATGCCCCCACCGAGCCTTGAACTGGCACCACAGGAATGATGTCTCGAGTGAGCATCGCTTCCAGCAAATCCAAGGTGGCCAAGCGAATTCCTGAGGCTCCCTGAGCCAAGCTGACAAGTTTTAAAGCCATCATCAGCCGCGTCACTTGGGGCGCCATGCTGTCACCTACACCGGCCGCATGCGAGAGCACAATGTTGCGCTGGAGGCGCTCCAAGTCTTCGGTCGCGATGCGCACACTGGATAATTTTCCAAATCCGGTATTCACACCATAAATGGGTTCTCCAGCGGCCACCATGCGCTCAACGGTGGCTGCACTCGAGCGCACGCCTTCCCGGCAGGCAAGATCGAGCTCTGGCGCGGCGCCGTGATAAATCTCTCGCCACTGGGCCAACGTTACAGTACCCGGGGTCAAGGTCAGGGCCTAAGGCGAGCTTGGGGTGCCGTCTGCTCGATATCGGCTACCCAGTCGATATCGGGAAGGATGAAAACATCGCACCAGAGTTACTGGAACGCCGCGCGTCCAGGTCCTTCGAGTCAGCAGCAGGCAAGGCTGGCCGGGATCCATTTGCAAACGCAGCGCCTGCTCTGGGGTGGGGAGTACCGCATCAACGACGTGCTCAATCTCATCAAAGGGCACATTGCGCACGAGATACTCCGAGGGCTGTTGCTGACTGAAATCTTGTTGTACGAAATCGGGCGCCAATTGCGGATTCACATAACGGTCCTCGAGCTGAACCGCCACGCGATCCTCGTAGTGAACACAGACCGAGTGATAGACCGACTCACCAGTGCGAAGCTCGAGAGCGGCGGCCACCTCAAGCGGGGCAGCCACGCGCTCCAGTGTGATCATTTCGCAGTGATAGTCATGACCTCGCTGACGAATCTCGCTGGCCAAATTCGCGATTCTTAGCAGCGTCGAATGCGGCTTTTGCTCACTGACGAAGCTGCCTACCCCAGCAATCCGCACAATGCAGCCCTGCTCTGCCAGCTCACGCAAAGCACGATTCACTGTCATTCGCGACATGCCAAACCTGGCAACCAGTTCGTGCTCCGACGGCAGTCGGTCTCCTGGCCCAAGTGTGCCATCCTGAATCTGTCGCGAGACCAAATCCTTGATCTGCTGATAAAGCGCCACGGCACCCGCCTTTCTTGCGGGCGCATGATGACGATGACTGACAAGTGATTTCAGGGCAACAGCAGCGCGAGCCATGGTCTTAAGCGGCGAATTTAGATGGTTTCAATTCAGGCCCAGCACTCTGCAGGGTGTGCATTCAGTGCTCGACGGCGGCCATAGACTCCGCCCGAATTTCCTCCGTCAGCCGCGCCTTCAGGGCCATAAATTCCGGGGACGTCTTGATGGTGTAGTGCCGAGGATGCGGTAGATCGACGTTGAGCTCGGTCTTGATCCGTCCTGGTCGGGCCGTGAACACAACGACACGATTGGCCATGAAGATCGCCTCGTCGATGTCATGTGTAACAAAAAGGACGGTCTTTTGGGCGGACTCCCAAATGCCAAGCAAGAGCTCCTGCATTAAAACCCGCGTCTGGTTATCCAGAGCACCAAAAGGCTCGTCCATCAACAGAATCTTTGGGTCGTTGGCCAACGCGCGGGCGATCGCCGTGCGCTGCTGCATTCCACCGGAGAGCTGCTTGGGATAATGCTGCTCAAACCCCCTTAGACCCACCTTGGCAATGAAATAGGCAGCCCGCTCCTTCTGGGCGGGCTCTGGAGTGCCGCACTCTCGCATTCCAAAACAGATGTTCTGCTCCACAGTCAACCAAGGAAAGAGCGTATAGCTTTGGAAGACCATACCGCGCTCGGCGCCGGGGCCCTCTACGGGGTTGCCATCAAGCAAAACGCTGCCTGACGTCGGCTGATCGAGCCCCGCAACAATGCGCAACAGGGTGGACTTGCCGCAACCAGATGGCCCTAGAATCGTGACAAAGTCATTTTCTCGAACATTAAAATCGATTGGCGTGAGGGCCTGCGTTTTCGCGCCCTTGGTTCCTGCAAAAACGCGGGATACACCTTGAATGGCGAGCTTGTTCATTGTCTCAATCGCTTCGAGAGGATGCGATCCAGCGCGCATCCATCAGAGCGAACTCCATACAAAAAGCCGTCTGTTAAAGGCCTTGAACGCAAAATCAGAGATCAGCCCAATCAGGCCGATCACGATAATGCCGAAAATAATCTGGCCAGTGTTCAGTAATGCCTGGCTATCGGTGATCATGTGGCCAATGCCAGAAGAGGAGCCGATCAGTTCCGCCACGATGACATAGGTCCACGCCCAACCCAGCACGAGACGAAGGGTCTCCGCGATCTCGGGGGCGGCGCCCGGAATCAGCACGCGCCGAACGATTCCCTGCGGCGAGGCGCCTAAGGTGTAGGCAGCCTCCACCAGATCCCTTCGCGCAGCCCCGACCGTCACCGCCACCATCAAAATGATTTGAAAAACAGATCCGATGAAGATCACAAGAATTTTTTGCAGCTCACCAATTCCAGCCCAAAGAATGAGCAGCGGAATAAAGGCTGAGGCGGGTAGATATCGACAAAACGATACGAACGGCTCGAGAAAAGCCTCGACCCCCTTGTGGGCGCCCATCATGATCCCGAGCGGCACAGCAATCGCGGCCGCCAGAATAAATCCACCCATTACTCGCCATACAGTCATGCCGATGTCATGGATGAAGTTAAATTCCACAAACAAGAGCCAGCCTTCTCTCACCATCGTGATCGGGCTCGCCAGGAACGTGGGCGAGACATAGCCACCAATCGTGAAAAAAGCCCAAACGAGAAAAAACAGAACGAAAAAGGCCAGAGCAAGGCCCCATCGTGCAGCCGCACTGACTGGCTCTAGAGGAGCGCGTTTCCGGCGGCCGGCCCTCGCAAGGACGACCGCCGGAGTATCAGATGCAACGGTAGTGCCGCGGCTGCTCACTTAAGGAAGCTGGTGTCGTACATCGCATCGAAGTTACTGGGGATGCTTCGAATGACTCCTGCCTCAAGGAGGATCGCGGCCGCATCTTTCATGAATGCCTGTAGCTCTCCCGCAAAAAACTTCTGGTTCGCAGCCCGATCCTGCCAGCGCAAATACGAGGCCGATTTCGCAAACGCCTCGCCAGTCTGCTTCACCGCTGCGCCCATGATCTCATTGGACTTCGCAGGCTCATTTTTGATCATTTCTAACGCGTCAAAATAAGCGTTGGCAAGATTCCGGGCCGCCTTGGGATTGGCCTTCAGCCAATCCGGAGCGCATCCCACCGTATCCATCACCATGGGGTAATCGAGAGTCGTGGCCATGATTTTTCCTGCGGAAGGATTGGCGCGAACCGTGGAAAGAAAGGGCTCATAGGTCATGGCCGCATCGTTTTGGCCGGTCACAAACGCCTGAGCAGCTGCCTGGGGAGACATCGTCACTGTCTTTACATCCTTCATGCTCATACCGTTTTTACTCAGCATCCAAGCGAGGCCAAAGTAAGGTGCGGTGCCCGGGGCATCCACGCTGATCGTCTTGCCTTTCAGATCTGCAAACTTATTGATGTTTGCCCGAACTGCGATCCCGTCTGCGCCGAACGATTTGTCCAGTTGGAAGATCTGCACGATGGGCACGCCGTTGGCATTCCAGGCGACGTGCGTCTCAACCGTTGTGGCCGCACACTGAATCGACTTGGAAGCGAGCGCCAGATGACGATCCTTTTGGGGAATCATTTTGATTTCGACCTCAAGGCCGTGTTTCTTAAAGATGCCAGCCTTATCGGCCAGCGTCAGGGGTGCGAAACCGGTCCAACCCGACATGCCCAATGCAAGTTTGGTTTCTTGGGCATGTGCTGAGACGGCCACGCTGGCACAAAAGGCGGTCAGGGCCGCCGTTTTAATCAGAGACGAGCGCATAAAAAACTTCCTCCTTAAAGAATGTCTACCTTGACGGCGGATCGGAACCCTTAACCCCCCTTTTTTTGGCCCGCGCTGATTTGTCTATACAGGGCAGAAAACACCCCTGCAAAACGCCGCTGAAAGTGGCAGCGGCTAGACCGGAAAAGGAGGAATTAGGCTCTAGAATCTTGATTCTTGAGGCCAAGTGGAAACATCCGGAGATGCACTGTCTTGCTGTCTAGACAAATCCGTGCTACCGAGAAAACAGGGCCCTAGCATCGCCTTCAAAGACGCCGGGCCAAACGGCCGCTAGTCCAGTTTCGCACCGGCCGCCTTCACGGCCTGTGCCCAGCGAGGCATCTCGCGGGCCAGAAAGGCAGCAAACGGCTCGGGGCCTAACCAGGCCGGCTCGGACCCTTGGTCACCCATCGTTTTTTGAATCTCAGCTGCGTCGAGCGCCTCTTTAAACGCCAGGCTCAGCTTGCGGACGACCTCCGCAGGTGTGCCTTTGGGGGCGAGAATTCCATAAAAACCGACCACATCCAGCGAAGCTACCCCGGTCTCGAGCACAGTCGGAACGCTCGCGAGCGCAGGATTTCTTTTGGTGCTGGTGACTGCCAGCACGCGAATTTTGCCATCTCTGAAATAATTCACCGCTTGCGGAATCGACTCTGCCATGAAATCAACGTGGCCCGCCAAAAGATCCGTGAAGGCAGGCGCGGTCCCTTTGTAAGGCACATGAACCATTGAAATTCCGGTCTCGGTCTTGAGCATCTCCGGCACCAGATGGGAGATGCCGCCATTTCCCGCAGATCCGTAATTAAGCTTGCCGGGATTTGCCTTTGCGTATTGGATGAGTTCCTTCAAGTTTTTCGCCGGCACTTTGTTGTTCACAATCAGTGCAAGAGCCTGCTGGGCAGTACGCGCAACGGGAACGAAATCGCGTAAGGTGTCGTATGGCTTCTGCGTGTAGATCGCCGGATTGATCACCATCGTTCCGGTATTCGCAAGCAACAGGGTGTAGCCATCCGGCGACGACTGAGCGACGAATTGCGCGCCAATCGTGCCACCAGCACCCGCTCGATAGTCGATCACCACAGTCTGGCCGAGCGAGGCGGCAAGTCGGGTCGACAGCAGGCGAATATGCTGGTCAAGCGGCCCGCCCGCAGGGAACCCCATCACAATCCGTACCGGTTTGTCAGGGAACGTGGTCGCCTGCGCCATCACAGGTGGCAGGCTGGCAATTGTGAATACGATTGCAGCAAAGAATCGATAGATGCTCATTGATTACTCCCGAAACTCGTCAGCCAATACACCGCGAAGACTTACTCCTAGTCCAGAGTAAACGCCTCATGAAGTGCGCTCTGAATATCGCCGCCCATGATTGGTCCACCTCCGGCAACATAAATCATGTCTCCAATTGCAGCCGCACCCAACCCATGCCGGGGAGTCGGCATGGGCGCGTAGGACTCCCAGCGATCCGCCTGAAGATCATACGCCTCATTCTGCCCATAAACGCGATTTGTACCCTCACCGCCCATCACAAAAATTCTACCTTTGAAAAATACTGCCCCATGTCCTGATCGGGCAGTCGGAAGTGGATTACGCATGGTCCAACGATCAGTTTTCGCATCCCAGGAATGATGGAGATTTGAATTCGTATGAAAGCTATCCACCCGCCCCCCAAGAACGTGTATCAAGTCATTCACCACCAACGTGCCTGTATGGTCTCTTCCGGTGGGCAAAGGCGCCAGAGCTGCCCAACGATCTTGTGCGGGGACATACATAGTGTGCCAATTGACTGACTTTTTGTCACTGAACGTATCGCCAATGGCTCCACCAATGGCGTGAATGTTCCCATTCAATGCCACCAGCGCCACTGCGCCACAGCGCTGAGGAAGCGGTGCGATTTCACGCCACTGAGACTTTTCAAGAACGAAACATCGCGAATCGGGCTTTCGATTCTGCTCCAGATGGCCACCCACAGCGTAGAGCTGATCTCCTAAGACAGCAACTCCTACATGATTCGCACCACGAGGCAACGCAGGCGCATCAAACCAACGATCCTGTTTCGGGTCGTAAACATGATGATAGGCACGATCGACTCGCTGCTCTCCGTAGCCGCCCAGGATATGCATCTGTTGATTCATCACCGTCGCCCAGGCCATTTCACTTCGCGGCAAAGGAAGAGCGGCCCGACGCATCCATCTTCCGGGCTGGTTTGATTTCGGTGCAGGCGAATCAAACACATGCTGCTGGGCCATTAGTGCAGTCGGCGCTTCCATCGCTCTAGGATCTCGAAGGGAGGAGTAAAGAGCGTCGCCATGATGTGAGTGGGATGCAGCCTGAGACCAATAGGGCGACGAGATCATCAACCCCCCGATCATTCCTAAGAAATTTCGACGTTTCATAGACGACCTATCAATATTCCTGCTTGAGTTGATCCGCAATCTTCTCCGCCACCATGATGGTCGGAATGTTGGTGTTGCTGCTGGTTAAAAAAGGAAAAATCGAGGCGTCCACGACGCGCAGTCGCTCTAGGCCGTGGACCCGACAAGCGGCATCCACCACCGCATCAGGATCATTTCCCATCCGGCAGGTGCCCACCGGGTGCCAACAGGTCTGGCCCGTCGATCGGGCGTAATCAATCAATGCCTCATCGGATTGGACCGAAGCGCCAGGCCGAATTTCATGATCAATGAGTGCTGAAAGCGCCCGTGACTGGCTCAGTCGCCGAGCGATTCTCAAGCCCGCCAACAAAGTGGTGACATCCAGCGGATTTCTCAGATATCCGGGCTGAACCGACGGGCTCGCTTCGGGATCGGTTGATTGAATATGCGTATCACCGCGCGATTGGGGGTAGATGCCATAGACACCGATTTGAAATGCTGAACCCGGATCCATCCCTTCACGAAGTGAGTCGGGGATTCGGTTGGTGGCGCTGGCAAGACTGATCTGAATGCGGAGATCAGGATTTTTTTCATGCCCAAGACTCGAGGCATAAAGCGTTGCTTTTAACGTGGCATCGGTAAAAAGCCCCCGTCTTAACATCGCATACTTTGCCGCCTCCGCCATGAGCCGCCATGATTTGGTCAGCATGTAATTGATCGTGTCTTTTGATGACGTTGAGAAACAAAGTCGCGTCATGATGTGGTCCTGGAGATTCTCGCCGACTGCGGGCCGATCCAACACCGTTGGTATTCCGAATTCGGCAGTGATCCGGCGATTGCCAACGCCGGAGAGCTCAAGAATCTGAGGGCTGCGAACTGCGCCGGCGCACAGTAGGACCTCTTTTCCGGCGAGATATTCACGCTCAGCACCACCATGATTCACCACTACACCAACGGCCCGCCCCCGCTGAAACAGGAGTCGCCGCACGACTGCCCCGGTGAGTACGGTGAGATTGTCTCGTCCCCGTGCAGCAGCCAGATAGCCCTCAGCAGTCCCTGTCCGAGCGCCTTTTCGCGTCGAGATCTGGAGATAGCTCGCACCGCAGGGGTTGCCCGCGTTGTAGTCAGCGATGATCGGATGGCCAAGCTCCGTACATCCGGAGATAAACGCATCGCAGAGCGTATTTTTTTCCACAAAACTGACATGGATCGGACCGCCACGACCGCGGTGCGATGCCGCCGGGTCCGGCCAGTGCTCGAGTCTACGAAAGTAAGGAAGGCAGTCTTGATAGGACCAATCACCAACCAGGTCTCCCCAGGCGTCATACTTCGCGGGGTGCCCACGAACAACCAGCAAGCCATTGACTGCGCTCGATCCGCCCAAGCACCTGCCACTGACCCAGTCGCGCGCAATTTGATTTGAGGCCGGGTCGGGCTGGGTACGCAGTTTCCACGTGCGGCTCGGATCATTTAACAGCTTTCCGACACCAATCGGGATACGACTCCATAAACCGCCCGAGTGCTGCCCTGCCTCGAGTAGCAAAACCCGATGGCGGGGCTCCTCCGAGAGCCGAGAGGCGAGCGTTGCGCCCGCCGAACCTGCGCCGACCACAATAAAATCAATATCCATTTCGGAGAGCTTTTTGAGCTGGTTTCACTGCACTGGATAGTACTTTGACTCACCGCCAGATCTGGTTTGTACAGCAACGAGCGGCGCTTGTACGCACTTCGCGCGGCAAGGGCCTTGTGCGGAGCCACATCTTTCGCAGAATCAGGGATTACACGAATATGGTCGCGGGGACAATTCAATAAGACTCCAAAAGACCACAAAAATGATCGTCCAAGTCTTGATCGAACTTCAGGGGGGTTTATGACCATTCGCTTTTTAACGACGTCCATGCGCGCGCTTGGCACCGCAGTTGTCGCACTGATGCTGACACTGTCGCCGCTTTCTCAGGCAACAGCACAGAGCTTCACCGAGTGGGGCTTTCCTCAGCCGTATGAACGGATTTCTGCAAAATCAGTTGAATGGATGAAATCAAAAGGCTGGTGGCCCATGTCCGTGGCTTACCAACCTCCCTGGTCGGGCCAAAATGCAATTTTTGCAGTCATGAATCAGCAAAAATTACTCCAGGCGCGCGGCATTGATGTGACTTTCCAAACATTTCCATCGGGACCCGCGCTCAACGAGGTGTTTATCTCTGGCCGAGCCCAGGTCGGTAACGGCGGTAACTTCCCGATGAACACGCTGATCGACCGCAATGTACCGGTTCGTGTTGTGGCCATCATGTCGCCAGGGCTTCGCCATCAGTTGATCGTTCCCAATGACTCCCCCTTAAAGCGAATGGAAGACCTGCGCGGTGGCAACCCTGCCACCAAAGAGCCATGGGTAATTGGTATTGCGACAGGCTCTTCGGCCGAGTTCTATCTTCAGCTATCGCTGGCTGCCAACAAGTTGACGATCGGAAAAGACATTACCTTCCGCAACATGCCGCCGCCAGAGCAGGCGCTGCTGCCCAAAGGCATTGATGCGGTCGTGCCCTGGGACTTCACCAACTCACTGATTCTGAATGAGCGTAAAACGGGTCGTGCCCTGGAAGCCCACTACAACTATGTTATGTATCTTGGGGTGACCTACGTCCGCCAGGAACTTGTTGATAACGTTCCCGATGTTGTTCAGGCACTCACGGATGCGATCGCTGAAGCGCAGCTTTGGATGAGATTGAACCCAGAAAAAGCGGTAGATGCTCTTCTTGAAGATCCAAATTTAAAGTTGCAGCCCAAGACGTTACTCTCCCAGCAGATCGCTGAGTACAACAATCACTTCAAGCCGACTTATTTGTATCCGCATACCGCCTTCTGGTTCCAGGAGAACAAGAATACGGTCAATTGGCTCTATGAAAACAAGCGGATGAAAACACCGCTCACGGAAGACGAGTTCAGAGCTGTCTTCCGCCCAGAGTTCATGGGCAAGACCTTTGAAAAACTTGGATGGGCAATTCCAAAGGCGCCCCCATTCATTCCGACCGGATGGAAAGGAAAGGTCGGCGAGCCGCCCTACCCTGAGTACCTGACCTACCTGAACATGAAGGGCCCCCAGGCGTTTCCCGAAAAAGGCGATCTGGTCAAGCCCTGGACTTTTAAAGGCCGAACCTATCGTCCCTGAGGCCCGAATCAGCACCGAACCATTTCGCTGAAATGAATTTTGAAAGTGAGTGACACGGCCAATGTCCAATTGGCCGACCCCTCCGCTTTGACCCCCGAAGAGGTTGCTGCGGTCGCCCGGATGCGACAGGGTCCTGGCTGGCTCAGCGGCCTGGCCCGTTATCTGGGTCTGATGACTTTTTTTGCAATTTGGCAATTGATCTCAGCAGTAGTGCTCCCTCGCATCGATGCGAACCTGGTCACGCTGATGCCACCGCCGACCGAGGTCATTAAAGCAGCGGCAGCACTAGTGTTATCAGGCGAACTGTTGAAGCATTTTTTGACCAGCCTTCAGCGCGAGGCAATTGCCTTCGCTTACGCCTGCATTGCGATTCCTCTGGGAGTCTTAATGGGATGGTCTAAAACAGTCCAAAATCTCATGGAGCCGGTTTTTGAGATGCTGAGACCCATTCCCCCAATTGCCTGGATTCCTCTGGCGATCCTCTGGTTTGGCATCAGCGACTTCCAAAACCAGTTCATTATCTTTCTGGGCATTTTCTTTCCACTGCTCATCAACACCATCACTGGCGTTAAGAATGTGGAATACAACATTGTCAGAGCTGCACGGTGTCTAGGTGCAAGCGAGCGCGCCGTTTTGGTGAAAGTAGTCTTTCGGGCTGCACTCCCACAGATCGTGACAGGTATTCGAGTCGGCCTCGGAGTGGGCTGGATGGCACTGGTTGCGGCTGAGTTGGTGGGTGCCACCTCGGGCCTGGGATGGCTAATCTCAGACGCCCGCAGCGTTCTACGCACCGACATTATTTTGGTCGGCATGATCTCAATTGGGATCGCGGGACTGCTCATTGACCAAGGGCTGCGATGGGTGGCCCGCAAGCTATTGCCCTGGTCGCTGGCAATGACCAAATGACGAGGCTGGATTCCCCTTCGCGGGCATGGTCCGGCAAAACAGAATTCCGAGATAGTGAGACGAGATGGGCATTCTGAAGGTTCAAGACGTTGTCAAAATTTATCCGGGGCACAGCCACTCTGACGCGCCGGTGAAGGCTTTGGCCAACGTCTCCTTTACGGTGCAAGAAAATGAATTCTGTTCTATTCTGGGTCACTCAGGCTGCGGCAAGACAACCTTACTGAACATCATGGCTGGCTTTGATGACGCTACATTGGGCGAAATCACACTGGATGGAAAACCTGTCGGCAAGCCCAGCTGGGAGCGGGCAATGATCTTTCAGGACTACGCCCTGTTTCCCTGGCTAACAGTATCGGGAAATGTCAGTTTTGGTCTTGAGATGAAAGGCATTGTGGCTGAACAAGGCCGCCGAATCGCGCAAGAGAAAATCGAGCTGGTCGGCTTGAAGGGTTTTGAGAATCGCTATCCCCATCAGCTCTCGGGCGGCATGCGGCAGCGGGTCGCCATCGCACGGGCGCTGGCGGTTGATCCCTCAGTACTCCTGATGGATGAGCCTTTTGCTGCTCTGGACGCCCAAAATCGAAGCATGCTGCAAGATGAAATGGTCCGTATCTTTATTGAACAGCAAAAGACTATGGTCTTGGTCACTCACTCCATTGAGGAGGCCATCAAGCTTTCAGATCGTATCGTCGTCATGACGCGTCGCCCCGGCCGTGTCAAAGCCATCATCGAGGTGAACATGCCGCGGCCACGGCCCGAGGAGGATCCCGAATTCGTCAGATTGAAAACTCGGATTCGTGATCTGATTCATGATGAATTCGACCTCACCGAGGTGCCCATTCAAAACCCCTTATAAGTCCGAAAAACGGGAATCACATTAAGCAATCAAAATCATCGCTGATACAGCCAGCATGAGCCAAATGGTCAGCCTTCGAAAGCGTTCCTCGGAGAGACGGGCGAAAATTCGGCCGCCAAAAGTGACGCCGACCATAAAAAGCGGTGTCATCGCGAGCGCAAGAATCAGTACTTTCTCCGTAATCAAGCCCTGAATCAAAAATACTGTAAGCGCCACAATCGAGATCAGGGCAACATAAAAGGTCATAGTGGCTCTGACCGTGGCGGGATGGTCGGACCCGGCCAACAGGTAGAGAATGACGGGCGGCGCGCCAATGCCAGAAGTGCCGACCATGACGCCGCTTAATGCGCCCAGACCAAGACTCGTCCTCAGTCGTTGCGCACCTCGCCAGCGTAATCCCGCCAGAAGCATCACACTAAAGCCGATAACAAAAAGAGCAATCATTCTCCGTGTCATTTCGCGGTCCAGATGAGTGAGGAGATAAACGCCAAGGGGCAAAGAGACTGTTGCGGCCATCAGAATGGGGATCAGCATTGGCCATCGTGCCTGGCGCCTCAGGCCGGGCAGCATCGGCGCAGCCGCGAACCCCTCCAAGATCAACACCAACGGCACTGCCACGCTGGGCCCCAGCAGCAATGCCAACGGCGGAGACATCACCATTGCCGCACCAAATCCCGTCACGCCCCGTACTAGCCCCGCAAGTGCTCCCAAAGCAATTGCCAATATCCAAGTGGACAGTGCGGATAACTCGCCAACGGACTCAAGGCTCACGATAACCGCCGGCCAACGCTGCTCTATGACGATATCAATGCCGCTTGCAGCAGCCGATCGCCAACAAGCCCCTGGCACTCCCACTGAGGCATGTGGCCGACGCCCGCGATAAGATGGAGGGCCGTTTTTGCAGGCGCATTCAGGGCGTGACGCCAGGGAATAATTTGATCCTGTCGGCCCCAAAAAACCGTCACAGGAACTGGCAGGTCTTCCAACACCCTCCTGATATCAATTTGTTGAACACCATCTTGACAGAGCTCCTTGGCCATAAGTCGCAGATCTTTTTCCCCGGATCGGATTTTAGACATTAAATTTGATAGAAATTCTTCACTGATCGCAGGCAACTGGTTCGCCAGCTTTGCCAGTTCACGACGCACAACAACCTCCGAGCCGCTGTTCAGTAGACCATCAATGAAACCCTGATTAATTTCAGTACCTAGTCCTGCTGGGGCGAGCAAGACTACCGATGAGACCGATCCCTTGGGCATTTGCGAAGCAAGCAATGCAACAATCGCACCGCCAAGGGAGTGGCCAACCAAAACCTTCGGGCCGGGTGGCAATCGAGAGATGGCCTCCTTCAGCGCGGTGACCATATTGGCAATACTCATCCCAGGCAAAGGGCTCTGGCCGTGGGCGGGCAAATCAAATGCGGCCACTGCCTGTCCAGCCGAACCAAGCCGACCGAAGATACCTGCCCATGTATCGACATTTCCGAAAATTCCGTGCAGAAGAACAATTGTAGTCGAGGGCCTTGACTCCGAAATATTTACTGAACGCATAAATATCTCTCCGAGGGCCGTTGACACCATACGCTCTTGAGCCATCGAAGCAGCGATGCGTTGGTGCTGGGTGTGTGGGGCGCCTGGGATACGTTCGATATCCCTCAGAACGACTCGTCCGCCCACCCCCGAGCCGGACGTCGGGATCCGAACTCCGCTTGCTTTCGCAAAACTTCGCGCTGCCGGCGATACACGAGTCCTAGCAATCAGGGTATCGTGCGACTGATCAGCAGCAACGCCTTCACCATTTTCCGGCATCACCGTAACAACAGTGCTATCCCGTTCATGACTTCTGCTAGCGGTCTGCGCGGAAACCCCCGAGAGTGTCTTTGCTGCCGTCTGATCACCATCCGCCATACTCTTCTGAGTAATTGAAGCTTCTACGTCTACCATGGCAAGCGGCTGATCAAACTGGATCATCTGATCGATCTGAACCAATCGTTTTTTGAGCACACCGTCATAGCTGACGGGAACCTCTACGATCGCCTTATCGGTCTCAACTTCAAGCAATACATCTCCAGCTCGAAAATCCTCGCCATCTGATTTTCTCCAGGCAATCACTCGACCATCAAGTTCTGAACCGCCGAGTCTCGGTAAGCAAAAAGCAATGGTCTCTAACAAAACAAACCCCTTTATCTTTAAGTATAAAAACTACGGGCTACGAAGATCGGGCAAGGTCTTCGAGTAACAACAACATTGCCGTGCAATCCTGCTGTGAACGTCCCCAGGGTTTCGCAAGCGCGAACAGCTCTCGAGCGGCACCCCCCAAAAAAAGAGGGGCGCCTTCTGCTTTGGCCAGTTCGACGGCGAGGGATATATCTTTCAACCCGAGGGAAAGTGGAAAATCGGGAGAAATATCTCCCGCCAAAACTTTTCTTGGAAAATTGACATTGATCTGACCCTTTCCCGCGGTAGTACTCTGAAGCACCTTCACCGCAATATCTCGATCGATTCCAACTTTTTTGGCAAGCAGCAGCGTTTCAGCAGTCAACACCATTCCAACCATCGACATATAGTTATTAACGATCTTCAAGCGAATTGCGTGTCCAGGAGGCCCCACCAACACAATATCTTTTCCGAAACACTCCAGAAGCGGCCTAATTTCATCAAGTGTTTCTTCATCAGCGCCCACCAGCACCAAAAGGTCGCCCCGCTTCGCGTGGATGGGGGTGCGACCTACCGGCGCATCGATTAATCGAATATGTTGTCGACGGAGTCTTGCCCGAAAATCCTGGAAAGCCATTGGACTTCCCGTACTCATCTCAACAACCAGCGCCTTCTCTTGCAACTTCAATACTGCGCCGTTTTCGCCAAAAAGCACCTCTTCAACCACCTCAGAATCAGGCAACATGGTGAAGAAATAGTCTGCATCGATGGCGGCGTCCATTGGAGAGCTCGCGATTCTGCAGTTTTTAATAGACCAAAAGTCCTCAAGTTTGTCGACATCGGAGTCAAACACGGCAACTTCCACCCCTGAGCGCAGCAAATTTCGCGCCATAGCGGAACCCATGGTCCCCAGCCCAACAAATCCAGCTTTGATCATTGCTCGTCGTCGCATTCGTTCGTTAAATTTGCTCGGTATCTAAAGTGCAGCGGTTGTTTTCGCAGCAGGGCGAATTTCCAAAAACTCAACCGCGATTCCTTCTGGCCCATAGACATACACCGGCCGAGTCACTCCGTTTCTCAGGTCTTGCGGATCTGAGAACGTTGTGTAGCCTGCAGCACGGATGCGTCGGCATACCTCATCGGTATTGTTAACTTGAAAAGCAATATGAGTAATCCCGGGATCGCATTGGCGTATTGCGACCTTCTTTCCATGCGGCTGATAATATTTAAATAATTCGATGCGATAGCCAAAAAATTCAAGCATTGCCCAGCGAATAATTGCGCCCGGAAGGCCGACGACGACGCCGAGAGCAGGCTCGGACCGTTGATCGATTTCTGCTTCGATTTGCATGCCGACGATTTCGGTAAAAAAATCTCGTGCGCTTTCAAAGTTCTCAACACAAATCGCAGTGTGGTGAGCACGTAGTATTAAGCCGTCAAGAAGAGCCATCTCAGTCTCCCGTTTCTAATTCATTACCTGACAAGCAACTCAAGGCCTACCGCAAACTCCTCTCGCCTCGCCAGCGCTGCACGCTCAAGTACCTTTGATACAACGGGAGACGAATGCGTTCCAGAAATATGTAAAATTTCGTTATCAAGAAAATCGAAACACTCTCGTTGAATGCGATCGATGAGATGTTTACCAATTGACGTCCCACGAGTGGTTTCTTCGGCGATCATGATTCGATTGGTAAGCTTAAGGCTATTGTTAATCATATTCAGATCAATTCCCGTCGGATCAAGAGTGCGAAGATCGATGATCTCAGCGTCAATTCCTGTCATCTCAACAGCCGCCTGAACCTCAGGAATTGAGCCGCCATAGGTCAGCACGGTGCACGCCTTTCCTTTGCGCACAATTCTTGCCTTACCAAAGGGAATAACATAGTCCAGTCGCTGCGTTGGTACGAGCCCCTTGGACTGAAATAGTGAGCCATATTCAACAATCAACACCGGATCTTCGCTCTTGAGTGCCGCGTTAAATAGACCGATATAGTCATAGGGGGTGGCTGGGGCAACAATGCGCCAGCCAGGATACATTGCGAATACTCCCGACGCGTCCATTGAATGCTGAGAGCCATAACCACTTCCAGCAGAGACACGACTTCGCACGATCAAAGGCATTGGATGGTCTCCGCCAAACATATGCCGGACCTTTCCTGCTTGATTGAATAGCTGATCAGCCGCACCCAGAACAAAATCCGGATACATAATCTCAACGACCGGCCGAAGTCCGTTTAAGGCAGCTCCGATGGCCATGCCACAAAAGCCGTTCTCACAGATGGGGGTGCCGAATAGCCGCTCGGGGAAGAGATCAGCAACTCCCTTTGTTGCCCCTGCAGTTCCGCCTTTCAGCCTGTGAACATCCTCACCAAGAATGATGATGCGATGGTCGCGACCCATCGCTGCCCGCGCAGCCAAAGAGATCGCATCGATAAATTTTATCGATTCCATTTCATTTTCCGTCGGCTGAGGAGTTTCTGATGTCTCAGACGAAACAATATCGGTGGAATTACCACGTATTCCTACCTCCACTGTAGCTGGATCAGGCCATAACGTTGGTATTAAGCGTATTTTCCCGGCTGAGTCAGTTTCCGTTAACTTTGCGTTCACTGACTGAATGAGCTTCTGAACTCTCTGATCGTACTTGCCCCTGTCCGATTCTTTTACACAGCCGAGAGCAACCATCTGACCCCATGTCCTCTCAAGCGGATCCCGTTGGCGCCAGTTGTCCTCCTCAGTCTTTTCACGATAACCGAAGGCACTTCCAGCAAGTGGGCCTGACTGATGAAAATAGCGATAAGTCTCTGCTTCAATCAGTACCGGTCCCTGATTGCTTTCCATCAATTTTCGAGCGTACTGGACGGCCACCCGAACGGCGACAGGATCCATTCCATCGACTGTTATACCGGGGATTCCGAGCGAAACGCCGCGGCCCGAAAGTCGCGGCTCGCGCGTTTGCTCTGTGATATGCGTAGAGACCGCGTATAGATTATTTTCACAGAAAAATATCACGGGAAGCCGATAGAGCGCTGCTAAATTGAAAGATTCATAAGCTGCGCCGTTCTGTATCGCGCCGTCGCCAAAAAACCCCACGGCGACGTTGCCGGTCTTCTTCATTTTTTCCGCGAGCGCGTATCCGACTGCATGGGGAATATTGCCGCCGACGATGGCATTGGATCCAAGTACGCCACACTCGTCCCACTTCAAGTGCATCGACCCACCACGCCCGCCCCCGAAGCCGGGTTTGAGTCCGAGAATTTCGGCCAATGTTCGGAATACAACATGCTCTAGTTCGGCGGGGATGGCGTCCGTGAGTGGATCATAGGCATGCGACGTCCGGTAATTGAGTGCTTTGGCAAGAAACTGGTGATGCATGCGATGGGTGCCGTTGATCTTATCGTCAGACTGTAGAGCCGACATGCAGCCCACTGCCGCCCCCTCCTGGCCGATACTCGAGTGGGCTGGACCATGCAGTAAGCCCCCCGAACTGAACTCGAGCAGATTCTCCTCGAAGCGTCGAATGATCAGAATCTGCTCATAAATTCGACGAAGCTCGTTGGCCGGAATGCTCTTCCAGTCTGAATCATCAACGGCGAGTGAAATCCATGGGGCCGCCGGCTTCAGCTCTTGTGTCTTCATAAAAAATCCTTTTTCATAGCCTGTTGGAAGCGCTTACAAAATGGTTACAATCACTTCTATAATCAGCACATTACGATCTTTTGGCAAAAATGGCATCGGAGAAACCGGCACCCTCCATTACGATTGACGATGTAGCGCGTCTCGCGAACGTGTCGATCGCCACTGTCTCGAGGACTATCAATCGCCCAGAATCCGTAAGCGCGCTGCTAAAAGGCAGAGTGCTCGAGGCTATTCGCAAAACCGGATTCATTCCCAATGCGGGTGCTCGGCTCCTCATGACGAACCGCTCAGGTGCAATCGGAGTCGTGATGCCAACGCTCAGCAACACAATATTCGCCCAGAGTCTATCGGGGTTTCAGCAAAGAACAGCGATCGAATCATTTCAGGTGATTGTGGCATTTACTGACTTCGACTCCGTCAGAGAGTCGGCGCAAATTCTTAATTTGGTAAAAAGCGGGGTGGAGGCGGTGGCGTTGACTGGGGCTGGTCAAGAACCTTGGATTCTGCGGCTTCTCCAGCAGAGAAAGCTTCCTTATATCCACGTGGTCTGCTGTGAGGCGCCGCTTGGCGGTCAGACGATTGGTTTTGATAATGCCAAAGCGATGAAGCTTGTCGTATCCCACCTGCTGGAGCGCGGCCATAAACACATGGGCATCCTGATCAGCAACACAGAAGGCAATGATCGGGCGTCGGCCAGACTTCGAGGCGCCAGAGAGGCAATTCATCAGGCGGGACTGCAACTCCCTCTGAATCGAATTGTTGAGACTAGGAGTCAAATTTCGGCAATTCGAACAGGCCTGAGGGCCCTTTTGAAGAGCGCCCCAGAGATTACAGCAGTGATTTGCGGCAACGATCTTCTTGCTCAGGGCGCTCTCATTGAGGCTCAACATATGAATATCCGCGTTCCAACCGATCTTTCCATTACTGGATTCGACGATTTCGAAATGTCGGCACACACGCTTCCCCCAATCACTACAGTGCGAACCGGTGCGTTCAACATGTGGGCGATGGCTGCCGAGCATCTTCTGACTCAACTTAATTCCCGTAAGCAACTGCAGGGGCATATTCCCACAGATGTTGAACTCATTATTCGTAACTCCACAGCTGCCCCTCGTATCTCAAAAATCAGGTTAACCTGAAACCAGAATAATCGTTTTCTTCTATCTCCCTGCACTTGCTTTCATAGCTCGGAAAGCCAATATAAGGCATGAACATCCGAGGTTTGTTTGGAATATTTGCGCCCAAATACCAGGAGTTACAGGAGGGAAAAATAGTATTGGAGGCGATCTCCGAGACCGTATCGATCCATCTCGACTCAAAGTTCTCTGTTGCTTCAATCTCAGATAGCTTTCGTGATTTCATTGACTTGATACAACGCGAGATCCATGCAGCATGATGATCGATTGAGACATGCATATTTGTGAGTACTGATGGGCTGCCAGGTCCCGTCATAATGAAAAAATTGGGAAAACCGCTTACCGATAAGCCGAGGTAGTTTCGCGGTCCCTCACGCCATTTTTCACGCAGCGTTACGCCTTTCCGTCCGGTGACATTTATTGAGAGAATTGGGCCAGTCATCGCATCAAATCCAGTAGCGAAAATTAAGCTATCACACCGATAGCTGCTTCCACCGGCCTCAATAGACTCTTCGCTTAAGCGATGTATTCCGCTCTGCGATATATCCACGAGTGTCACATTTTTAAAATTAAAAGATTCATAGTAGCCGTCGCCAACCGACACTCTTTTGCAGCCAATTGGGTGTTTTGGGCATAAACGCTCGGATACAGCAGGATCTTTGACAATTTTTCGAATTTTCGACTTTACGAATTCCGCAGCGATCATATTGGCATCTAGATTCGTAAGTAGATCATTAAAGCCGTCAAGAAAATTTAATCCTCCTGTATTCCAGCGACGTTCAAGATCGCGCTCTACCTCCTCCCGGGGGACACTCAGTGCAGAAAGGTCTTTTCCGCGATTACGATAGCCGTGAGCCCGAATCATCTTTGCGTTATCGCGACGAAAAGATACGGGGTCAGCCATCACTGAAAGCTCATAGTCGTTTGAAATTTTTCCGTTCCATGCCGGCACAACATAGTTGGCAGTGCGCTGAAAGACATACAAATGCTTGAGCTCGGCAGCTATTGTTGGGATAACTTGTACTGCAGATGAGCCGGTACCAACAATCCCCACTACTTGACCGGAGAGATCTACACCCTCTTTTGGCCAGCTCCCCGTATGGTAAATCCCCCCTCGAAAGCGGCCCATTTCTGGTATTTCAGGAAGATGTGCCGTCGACAAACAACCTGTTGCAAAAATTAGGAAATCAGAAGTAATACACTCTCCACGATTTGTGGCTGTATGCCATTTTCGGGTTTTTTCATCATAGTGTGACTTCTCAACTGCAGAGTTAAGGCGGATGTTTGGGTAGAGATCGAATCTTTGCGCTACGTACTGTGCGTAGCGTAATAACTCAGGCTGCGTTGCAAATCTTTCAGACCACTTCCACTCTCGAAATAACTCGGTTGAAAATTGATAGGAATATTCTAAGCTTTCTGTATCGCATCGTGCGCCTGGATAGCGATTCCAAAACCAAGTTCCACCGACATCCGATCCGCGTTCATAAACGCGAGCACTTAGTCCGAGTGCACGAGTTTGATGCAGCATCAAAAGACCAGCAAAACCAGCTCCGACGATAACAACATCAACAGCTGAACTATGGCTATCGACCTCTTTGTGCATCTGACTTATTGCTCCAACGCTCACACTCGCCATGCTGAAAAGTGCCGCTCCACACGACGTAATAAGGAATCGAGAAAGACGCCGATAACACTGATCACAGCCATGGCGCCAATGGTCAAGTCTGCATGAAGTTGCTGCTGCCCCTGGAGTATTAAGTACCCGAGCCCGTCTCGGGTTCCGGTGCCAGCAACTATTTCAGCTGCAATCAGTGCCATCCAGCCAGCCGCAAGCCCGATTCGAACGCCCGTCATGATGAGCGGAAATGCGGCTGGAAGAGCAATCTCTGTGAGAATAGTCCAAGTGCGTGCCCCGAGGCTCAGGCCGGCATTTAACAAGTGAGTATCAATTAGCTTTACCCCAAGAAATGAGTTGATCAATATCGGTGGGAATGCAGAGGTAAAAATGACGTACGCCTGAGCAGCGTTTCCTGCGCCGAACCAAAATAGCGCGAACGGCGCCCAAGCAATTGGGGGGACATACCTGAATAATTCAAAGATCGGTGTCACGGCCCAATTAATTGGCCGAAAATACGCCATCAGCAGTCCAAGCGGAACTCCAAGCAGCATAGCTGACAGAAACCCGCTCAGGAGCCGCGTCACGCTAGCTGCCGCATGGGTAACAAGCGTTCCGGCTCCGATCGGCTCGTAAGACAGGGTGACTATTCTTTCCAGAACCTCAACTGGATTCGGAAGAAAATCCGATGAGACTTCAAAAATTTCAACGATCAATCCCCAAATAGCGACCCATACGCAAAGGATCAAAGCTTGCTTTGTCCATATAAGATTCTGTGTTTTGTTCGACATTTCAATTTTTTACTTCTCTGATGGCATCCATGGCACCAGTTTTTGACTGAGCCGAAGGAATAGAAAATTCATCAGGAATCCAGTGATTGCGACAGCGAGCATTCCGCAGAAAACGATATTGGATTCTAGATTGCGATAGCCATTCATAATCAAAAATCCAAAGCCAGCCAAAGACACCACAAGTTCAGCTGCTACGATTGTCGCCCAAGCGGTACCGAGGGCAATTCGAAGCCCGCCTAAAATCACTGGCAACGCGGCCGGAACCACAATCTCCATCAAGAGTACTCTTTTGGTCGCGCCGAGGCTTCGCCCGGCATTCAACAAATCAACCGGTACATTTTTGATGCCCTGATAGCTGTTGAGAAGACACGGAACAACCGCAGCGACGAAAACAATGAATACTTTCGCGGTTAAATCAATTCCAAACCACAATATTGTCAACGGTATCCAGGCCGGCGGCGGAATAGGTCGGACCGCAGATACTACTGGTGAAAATAGTCTATCGAGACTCGGAATCCATGCCATACCAATACCAAGGGACACGCCGACGACCACGGCGGAGAGATATCCCAGCAGCATCACAGAGAGACTCGCCTTAAAGTGATTAAGAAAAGGAACTCCCAAATAGCCATTCCAGATATCAATCAGACCTAGCCCAACCTCTGCTGGTGACGGCAGGATCAATGGACGAACCAACCCAAGTGAGGTCACCCCCCACCATGCAGAGATTAACGCCATCACCGATATCAGCGCGAACGCATTTTTCAGTAAGGTACTGCGTTTTTGCATCATCTCTGTGTAGTTAATGCCGATCTCCAATTTCCGATTTGACGAGCCGCCAGACCCGCGCTCTCAACTCTTGAAAATCAGCACGTCGGATCACATCGTCGTAAGGAAGGGCGCGCCAGTGGGAGGTGAGCTCACCCATAAAATCGCTCGGCCTCAGGACTTCCTTAATTCGACCGGGGCGGCGACTCATCACAATTATTCTGTCAGCCAAAAAGACGGCCTCTTCGACGCTGTGGGTAATGAAGAGTACGGTTGGCTTCTGTGTCTGCCAGATTCGAACCAACTCTTCCTGCATGAGCTGTCGATTCTGTGCATCGAGCGCTGCAAACGGCTCGTCCATAAGGAGTACCTGCGGCTGCAGAACAAAGCTGCGCGCGATGGCTACTCGCTGCTGCATTCCACCTGACAGCTGACGCGGAAAATGCTTCTCAAAGCCTTCCAGCCCAATGAGTTGTATCGCATTAATAACTAGACGCTGCCTCTCAGCGAGAGGCACGCCATTTATTCGCAGCCCAAACTCAATATTGTCGTAGACTGACTTCCAAGGAAACAAAGAAAAGTTTTGAAAGACGATCGCTTTATCGGGGCCGGGCTCTACAATTTTTTCGCCGCCCAGCAAGACTTGTCCCGAGGTTGGCGCGGTAAGACCCGATGTAATGTGAAGAAGGGTGGTCTTACCGCAGCCAGAGGGACCAACGATTACAATGAACTCGTTACCCAGAATATGAAAACTGAATGGATCCAGCGCCCTAACAACTCCAGCTGCGCTTTCAAAATCCATACAAACATCTTCATAAACTAGGTCATTCCGATCCCCGGATTTGCCTTGACTCATCACAGCATCATCGGGCTGGGAGAGCGGCCGCCTTCCGAATCCAGCTGGGATCGGGCATTTTCATAATTTCGGGAGCAACTTCTTTCATGCGTCCGATTCGAATATAAAACTGAGAGATCTCATCTAATACTTGATAAACATAGACCTTTTCTCCCGGCTTCCCGATCATTCGCTCAAACTGAGCCTGCATGGGCCACAAATCCATCGCAAGGTCAACCTCTTCCCTGAGAAAGGCCTCTTCAGTCTGGGTTCCACGAAACTTATCCCACTCCTTATACAGGGAGGCCGTCCTCGCTTTATCCTTTTGCGCCCATTCGGCACCCTCAAGGGTCGCGCGTAGCCAACGAACTGCTGCATCGGGATTCTTCTTCGCAAACTCAGGGTGGATCACCCATACTGACGGGACTTTCACGCCCGCCTCTGTCGCATCACAAAATACTTTCATTCCTCGTCCGCGAGCAGCGGTCGATTGGGGCGTCCAGAGCTGTGCAAGATCGCCATTGCCGGCCATGAAGGCAGACAGCGAGGCTGCTTGTTCGCTGGGGAGCACCTGGATATCGGCCATGGTTCGCCCATATTTTTTGAGGCAGCCCTCGACCATGAAATGCCCAGTAGATGCCGTGGTAACAAATACTTTTGATCCCTTAAGTAGAGCGGGATTCTTTTTGACGCGATCTACATAATCCGGCCGACCGATCAGTTGATGAATAACGGCCTCTTCACTGATCACTCCCGCAATGATGAGGCCCAATTTGAATCCCTGGACTGTTGGGGGCAGGCCGATATGCGCCACATCCCATTCCGCAGTCGCGGCTGCTTGAACGATCGGGCCACCAGAGGGGTAAACCTTGATGGTGGGATCAAGGCCCCACTTTGCGTAGATCCCCTGGCTCATCGCCGCATACTGCGGAAAAGACGGATACCACACCTGCGCTGCGATTCTTATCTTGTCTCGTTGTTGCGCGGCCACGCCACCAATCAGCCCTACCGCGCACACACCCGCAACGAAAAGTCGAACGAACGTCGAGAACATTGCCATCTCTCTGCCTCCCCTTGGTTGAATACTTATGTTTTTCTCATAACGACTGCGAAATAACGGTAGATTGAAAGCGCTTACTAAACATTGGGGTAAACCCGAGAAGTCACTACAGGCTTTGAAACACGATGTCTAGTGCATTTCAAGTCCTCCCGATAGATTCACCGACTGTCCAGTCATGTAATCGGACTCGCTCGATGCGAGAAAAGCAACAAGCTTTGCAACTCCCGCCGGGCTATCCATGCGCCCAAGGGGAATATCGGCAATCGCCCGCGCTCGCAACGATCCAGCCGCGTCCCCAGTAAGCGCGGTTACAGCCCGATCCATTTGATCCCACATATCCGTGTCAACCAGTCCAGGACAAAAACAATTAACGTTAATTCGACTAGGGGCTAATTCAAGAGCGAGCGACCGTGTAAATCCAATCACGCCATGTTTCGTGGTCGAGTAAGCACCGATTGGGGCATAGCGTGATGGGGTTTTTCCGGCCTTCGAAGAGGCATTGATGATCTTTCCTCCGGCGCCTCTGCTGATCATCTGGGGAGCTATCGCGCGCGCGCAAAGCCAATAGCTCTTTAAGTTAACATCAAATAGGCGATCCCATTCCTCCTCTGCCATTTGAAGCATCGGTTTCACGAGATTGATTCCGGCGTTGTTCACCAAAATATCTATTTTTTCAAAATGTTGCATCGCAGCCTTGACCATCTGACCAACCTGATCCGAGCTGGCAACATCTACCTGGAGACTCAAGCTCCTTGCACCATGGTGTCTCGCCTGTCCTGCTACCTCCTCCGCGAGTACCCCGTCAATGTCCACAACCACAACATCGGCCCCCTCTTGCGCGAGTCGAAGTGCAATGGCTGCACCAATCCCGCGCCCGGCGCCAGTAACCAAAGCGGTCTTTCCCCCTAAGTCATACATAGAGCACTCCCTTATCTCAGTCTCACCTCAATTCGCAACACTTTACGCAAATTAAGACGGGAAAATGTCAAATCCGCCGTAGGGCGCCCATCCGCTCCCAGCGATGACACCCCCATCGCAGGGGATCGTGACTCCGGTGATAGCGCGAGACGAGTCTGAAAGCAAAAAATAGATAACCTCGGCAATTTCGCGCGGTGATAGCAGACGTTTTTGCGGTGTCGCATTGAGGATTGGCGAGAAGTCCCGATCTGCCCGCCCCGGGGGGCGAAGAAAGGGGGTTTCTGTCCACCCTGGCGCCACCGCATTGACACGAACACCGGACTTTGCCCAATGCACCGCCAAAGACTCTGTAAGGCTCACGACACCGCTTTTTGCGGCCCCGTAGGCCAAAACCGGGCCTGATCTGAATGCCAGTACGGATGCAAGATTGACAATCGCACCATGACCCAATCGTGCGAGCTCAGAGCCAATAACTTTGCAAGGAATATAGGTTCCGGTGAGATGCGACTCGAGTAACCGCGACCACTCGTGAACATCGTAAGTTTCGATCGGCGCTGGTATCGGGGGGACACCCGCACAATTTACCAATCCGTTGATGGGGCAATCCAGTTTATTGGCCACCTTGGACCACGCATCGGCGACCGCGGTCTGGTCAAGAGTGCTTGCAACCACACGAGCGCAACGGCCTTTACGAGGCGCTAAGTTTGCACTGCATTTCGTGAAATCGATATCGAGAATTCCAACATAGCCACCCCGCTCGAGGACTAGCTCCGCTACAGCGGCGCCTATACCGCTTGCCCCACCCGTCACGATAATACTAAGTTGACAGTCACTTATTGATTCGGACATTCTCTACCTCCTCGCATGAACGCACAAAAAATTAACTTCACCTGAGATCGACATCATGAACACAAAATGGACAGAGCTTTATCACTATAAACATAAAAAAGCCCTGATCACAGGCGGGAACTCAGGACTCGGGTTTGCTATGGCAAACTACCTAGGGCTAGCCGGGGCAGAAATTATTCTTCTTGCCAGACGGGAAGAGGCACTCAAACAATCGATCAATGACTTGCGTGAAAAAGGTATCACAGCAGATTATTTATCTTGGGATCTCTCCTCTGACGAGGGCGCCTTATTAGCGGTTGAAGCAATCAAACGGGAGTTTGAGTCAATTGATATTTTGATCAATGCAGCCGGTACAAATCTTCGCATGCCATTCGCTGAAGTGACTCCAGCCGGGTGGAAGTCTGAGTTAAATCTTCACTTAACGTCCCCCTTTTTCCTGGTTCAAGGCCTTGCACCAAAAATGAAGGAGAAGGGATGGGGCCGGATTGTCAATATTGCATCCCTACAGTCTTTTAGGGCCTTCCCGAACAGCGCAGCTTACGGAGCCGGCAAAGGCGGGATCGTCCAACTGACACGGGTGATTGCCGAAGAGTGGTCAAAACATGGAATCACTTGTAATGCGATCGCACCAGGCCTTTTTAGAACCCCATTGACTGAGGTTGTTTTTCAAAATGAGGAAACAGTAAATCGCTTTGCTCTGCAAACATGCCTTGGACGAAACGGGGAGTACCAAGATGTTCAAGGCCTCATACTTTTTTTAACAAGTGATGCAAGTCGTTTTATTACCGGACAGACCATCTGCCTTGATGGCGGGTTTACGGCAAAATGACTAACTCTCTCGAATACGAATTTATCCCGAGACTTTCTGTTCCTAACTTTGAAGAGTATTTTCGTGAGGAACAGAACCAGAGTCAAAAAGTCCGCGCAAGTCGTCGCGGCATTCTCGATGTTTCCTATGGGATAACCGACCGCAGCAAACTCGACATCTTCCCCGGTACAAGTAAAAAACTGCCGACGCTAGTTTTTGTCCATGGCGGTTATTGGAGAAGTCGACATAAAGACGAATTTCATTTTATCGCCAATGCCGTTGATCAGGCTCAAGCGGGAGTGATCGTAATTGGCTACGATTTATGCCCAACATACACGGTTCGGCAGATTGTTGAGCAAATTCGGAAAGCGCTTATTTGGGTGACGCGCAATGCGGATCGTTATGGGTGCCGCGGAGAACGGTTGGTGCTGTGCGGTCACTCTGCCGGAGCCCATCTTCTGGCTACGCAAATGACATGCTCCTGGCTTGGTCGAGAACTGTCCCATGAGCTTATTTCCTCGATGGTCTTGATCAGCGGAATTTACCTGCTCGATCCGGTGCTGCAAATCTCGGTCAATGACGATATCCGTCTCACGAGTGACGAGGCGAGGGAATTAAGCCCCATGCGACACTCGCCTGACCCCCTCATTCCGATTGATATCGTCGTGGGCGGCTCCGAGACACAAGGGTGGCAAGCGCAATCAGTAGACTTCTTTAGGCTCGTTCAGCAGCAATCTCCATTCAGCACCTTTCATCTGAGGCCGGGGCTGAATCATTTCTCGATTCTGAATGAAGTTGCGGCGCCTGATCGCTATATCTCTCGCCTTCTCCAGGCTCGCCTCGCCGAAACAAACCACTAAGGGGCGCTTAGTGGCTCACCAGGGAGGGCTTGAGTAGAATTTTTGCTGAGGCGGAGCGGCCATGATGCAAATCTGAGAATGCTGCCGGACCCTCCTCAAGGGGCCTGCGATCGACCCAGCCGCAGGCACCGAAAACTCCACGATCCAAATATCGAACAGTATTCTGTAGATCGACCGTTGTATAAGTGTAAGTCCCAAGCAGGGTGACCTCAGCCAGGGTGAGCTTGCGCATATCAATTTCACTGGCCCATTCCTGAAGCCCTACATGCATGATTACGCCACCCGGTCGGATGGCCTGAAACGCGGTCGATCGCGTGATCGCAGAGCCAACACAATCCACCACCAATTCGTAATGATTTTCTCCACAGCTTTCCGCTGTGGGATCAATCACTTTGCACCGAGTTTCTTGAGCCATGGCCTGTCTTCGCAACGGATTGACCTCGATGACGTCAAGTTCAAGGACACCGAAATGCTTCAGTAAGAGTGCCGTAAACATTCCGATCGCCCCACCGCCGATCACCAGCACTCGACATTCCTGCACCGGCCGACGCAGTGCCCGCACCGATAGATCAAGGGCATGGACAGCAGTCGCTGCGGGCTCGGTCAACGCGGCGGTATCCGAGTCCATCGTTTCAGGAAGTGCTATCAGGGAGGAGGCAGGAATGCTCATGTATTCGGCAAAAGCACCGGGCCGCGTCATCCCCACCATGGTCCGATTGGCACACAGGTTATTGCGGCCCTGCTGGCAATAATCGCAGCGGCCGCATGTGATCAAAGGGTTTCCAGTGACCCGCGCCCCTTTATCAAAAAGCGATGACCGGCTCTGCACCACAGTCCCTGCAAACTCGTGCCCAAGAATGAGGCCAGGCTTTCGACGCGGATCATGACCGTGGTAAGCATGCATATCACTGCCACAGATTCCAACCGCATCAATTCTCAGAATCACCTCATCCGCATCCAGGGTCGGCTCCGGGTGCTGCTGAATCCGCACCTCATTGGGCTGTGTGTATACCAATGCTTTCATCACGTTTCCTTTTGCAAGCGGCCTATCGCGCAGTGTAGCCGCCGTCAACCATGAGCGTCTGTCCGGTGATATAGGCTGATGCCGCACTCGAAAGAAAGATGGTGGCCCCCCAGAGATCCTCCAGTGCTCCGTTGCGCCCGATGGCCGTCTGCTGGGCATGATGGGCTGCGAGCTCGGGATTCTTGAATACAGGCGCTGTAAGTTCCGTTGGAAAAAATCCGGGACCAATCGCGTTGCAGGTGATGCCCTTTCCGGACCACTCTTGGGCAATCGCGCGGGCGAGTTGCACGACCCCGCCTTTGGCAGCACCGTAAGGGGCGCTATTCGCAAATGCGCGATAACTCTGAAGCGAAGCAATAAGCAGGATCCGACCCCAGCCGCGGCCGGCCATCTCCGGAGCCAGTGCCTGAGTCAAGAACATTGGCGCACCAAGATGCACTCTGACCTGCTGATCCCAGGTGGCGGGACTGACGCTCTGGAAAGGCTCACGCAGATTTACGCCAGCTGCATTCACCAGAATGTCGATCTTGCCGAAACACGATACCGCTTGCTCGGTCAATTCTTTCGTCTTCTCTAGATTGCCAACGTCTCCGCAGACACTCGCGGCAGGAATGGTGTTGTCGCGTAATTCCTGAACCCGCGCTTGAAGCGTCTCGGCTGTTCTGGATACCAAAACCACCGAAGCGCCTGCCAGACCAAGCGCTTTGGCCATGGTAAACCCAATGCCGCTGCTGCCCCCCGTCACCAGTGCAACCCGATCATGCAGATCGAAAAGCGCTTCTGGCCTCATACCTCGACAGGCTGACCTCGATCGAAATTCCGATCTGGAAAATACTTCGCAAGCCGATCATCAGCGGTTCGCGCGTGGGCTTCCATACCCTCCAGTCGACTGATGCGGGCTGTCACCTCGGCGATGTCTCGGCTGGCCTCGCGCGTCATTTTCTGCCAGGTCAAGGTCTTCATGAATTTATGCACCGACAAGCCGCCGGAATAGCGAGCAGCGCCTTTGGTGGGCAGCACATGATTGGGGCCGCTGGCCTTATCGCCATAGGCTACCGTTGTCTCTTCGCCCAAAAAGAGTGATCCGTAAGCAGTAAGATGACTCAGCCACCAGTCGAGATCTCGAGCGTGGACCTCCAGGTGTTCGCTCGCATAGCGATCAGAAATCTCCACGAGTTCCTCGCGAGACTCGCAGAAAATAACTTCGCCATAATCTCGCCACGCTGCGCCAGCCGCATCTCGGGCCGTTGGCGGAAGTGCATCGATTAACTGCGGCACCCGCTGCATCACCTCTTGGGCCAAGGATTTTGAGTTTGTGAAGAGCCAGGCGGGTGACTCGTGCCCATGCTCCGCCTGGCCCACGAGATCACTGGCCACAATGGCGGGGTCGGCCGAGTCATCTGCAATCACTGCCACTTCCGAGGGGCCGGCAAACACATCGATACCGACCTCCCCAAAGAGCATGCGTTTGGCTTCAGCAACAAATTTATTTCCGGGTCCCACCACAACATCTGCAGGCTTTCCAGTAAACAGCCCGTAGGCAAGTGAGGCAATGGCCTGAACGCCCCCGAGGGTCATGATCATGTCTGCCCCGGCGGCTTTGAAAGCGTAAAGGACATACGGGTGCATGCCGCCACCACGAAAGGGACTCGAGCAGGCGACGATGGTTTTTACGCCGGCTGCTTTTGCGGTGGCCACCGTCATATAGGCAGAAGCAATGTGGGCATAGCGGCCGGCGGGCGCATAGCAGCCCACCACGTTGACAGGAATCACGCGTTGACCTGCTGTCACACCTTTGTGGACTTCCACTGCGAAATTCTGAATACTGTTTCGCTGAGCGACCGCAAAGTCATAGACCTGCCGGACGGCAAAGTCGATATCCTGACGCACACCAGAGGGTACCCCCACCAGAGCACTGTTGATCGCCGCATCCGACATCAGAATCTCGCCTGTCCACTGATCAAGCTCTTTCGCGTAACGGCGAACGGCATCCTCACCCCCTTCGCGAATCTGCTGCAGCATTTCACCCGCAACCCGCTGGGCCGTCGCAGTCTCTGTAGAGGGATTTTTTTCTGCTTTTTTTAAATAAATTACTGCCATGTCACGTCGTCTCTTAAAGTTTTCGTGGCGGGGCACTGCCCCGCCACATCCGCATTAATTTGTGCGGTTCGCAAAATCCCGAAGGGTCTTGTCCGAGTTCACCATTTTGATGAACTCGTCGGTGATGTAGGCATTTGCCGGCGGGACATCCGTAATCGCGCCTGTGCCTTTCATGAACTCTGCCATAGCGGTGAACCATCCATCCATCTGTGAGCCGCCCTTAGAGCGATCCATAATCCGGAGTTGGCCCGCCAAATCAAAGGTTGGACGCGTATCGAATTCTTTGCGCATCGAGGCCTCCGAAATGGTCACGCCACCCTGCTCATAGAATTTCTTCATCATCGCAATCGCTTCATTGCGATTGGCTCCCATCCAACGCCAAGCCCGCAGATAAATCGCAAGGAATTTCGCTACATTCTGAGGACTTTCTTTGGCATAGTCTCCTCGAACAACGATCGCACCCGGCACGAATGAGCCGCCGTCTTTGCCGCTACAGATCACGCGGCCACCAGCTTTTTCCTCAACCGTATAGATATTGGGCGCCCAGAGGCCAGCCAGGTCAGCATTCCCGGAGGACATGGCCGATATAATTTCGGCCTGCCCCATGTTGCGCATGGTGACATCCGACTTAGATAGACCAAACTTCCTGAGACAAGACTGAACCGCATAATCACCGGTCGAGTTCGCGGTCAGCACAATCGTTTGGCCTTTAATGGACTGAGGATTGGCTGCAAATGCGGCAGCAGTCTTGCCGCTCGCTACCAAAGCATTACCGGCAGACTCATCGTTTGAGAGGGCAATCGTTCTTAATCCAAACCGTACGTGCCCAAGTACTGCCGGCACGCCTCCGGTTCCACCCACATCCCACGATTTCGAGGCCGAAGCTGCAATCTGTGGCACACCGGCCGGGAACGTGCTGAAGGTGGGCTTTAAGCCCAACTCAGCCCACCAGTTGCGCTCGGTGGCGATGTAAAACGGCAGCGCCCAATAGACAGCCGGCTGGTAGCTGACCTTAATTTCAGTCAGATTTCCCTGCGCAGTCGCCGGTTTTGCTGCGAATAAAGCCAGAGCACTTAATGCACATGCAAGTTTGTAACGGTGCTTCATTTTGCGTCTCCTCTTTTTAAAATTACTGATCGTCTCCGAGATGCTGCTCACGCAGAAGCCTCCAGATGTGGCTTCTCAGGTGAACAAACGATCCCAAATCCATTACATCTTCAATTCTTGGGTGATCATCCCAGCGCTCCTTTTCGCGTATCGATTTCACATCGATGATTTCGCGAATCAGGCCTGGGCGCCGCGACATGACCACCACGCGATCGGCGAGGTAGACTGCCTCTTCCACCGCGTGGGTTATGAACAATACCGTTTTTGGATTCTTTCTGGCGAGCCGCACGAGCTCCTCTTGCATGACCACCCGGGTCTGCGCATCCAGCGCCCCGAAGGGCTCATCCATCAATAGAACACCCGGATCGAGGACATAGGCCCGGGCAATCGCAACCCGCTGCTGCATGCCCCCTGAGAGCTGATGCGGGTAGGCCTGCTCGTAACCCGAGAGGCCCATCATTGAGATAAATCGGTTGACCCGATCATCAATTTCCGTCTTGCCCAACCCCATCGCACGCAGGCCAAACGCGATGTTTTCAAACACGGTCTTCCACGGAAATAGTGCGAACTGCTGAAAGACCACGGCACGCTCCGGCCCGGGCTCGGTGACCTCTTCGCCATTGACCAGCACGCGGCCACTGCTGGGCTGATCCAGGCCTGCCACCAGTCGCATGCAGGTCGTCTTGCCGCAGCCGGAAGGCCCCACGATGGCGACGAACTCCTGGTTGGCGACCACCAGATCAATTCCTCCGACGGCCAGAAATTCCTTGCCACCTTGCACAAAGGCACGCTGGACTGCCTCAAAACGTATATCCGCCATCAGTGAACCTCTTGGTAACGATTAAATCGCCGCTCAACGCGGCGCAATAAGATGTCAATCAACAACCCAACAAGGCCAATCGCGATCATGCCCGCCATCACAATCTGCGTCTGAATACTGGCCTGGCCCTTGACCATCATGTAGCCCACCCCACTGGAAGCCACAATCAGCTCTGCACCAACCAAGGATTGCCAGCCCAGCCCCGCAGAAATCCGAAGGCCCGCCACGATCGAAGGGAGTGATGCAGGAAAGAGCACCTGGGTCATCAGACGAATGGGGCCTGCCCCCAGCATCTTGGCGGCCTCGATGTACTTGCGATCTACATAAATCGCGCCGCGATAAGTATTGATCAGTACGGGCGGAAATGCGCCCATAAAAATGACCAATGTGGGTCCACCGATGCCGGTACCAAACCACAGCGCTGCGAATGGCACCCAGGCAATCGGCGCAACAAAACGAACGCTTTCAAAAACCGGGGTCACCAGCAGCTGAACGCCGCGGGATAGCGCCATTAATAATCCCAACGGAATTCCAATCGCGATCGCAAGAAGAAATCCATTTAAGAAGCGACGAAAACTCGACAACAAATGCTGTCCAAGAGTAAATCCCGTAAACGGCTCTTGAATGAGTCGAGCAAACTGAAACAAGACTTCGTGTGGCGCAGGTAAAAATCGGCGCGGCGTAATCTCGAAGAATACCGCCAGGTACCAACACCCAATGAAGAGCGTAATCCCAATGAGCGATAAACGTACGTTCTCGGACCAGCCATTGCTTCTCTGAGAGGCCATCACAGCGGCCTCCAGGGGATGGCCAGACGCTCAAGGCGGCCCAGGCCATAGGTCATGAGCCAGCCACACAAGGCAACGAAAATCATCCCCACAAGAATCATCGGTGGATTGATATCCTGGGCCGCCTGATTCAAGATCGAGCCCAATCCCAGCATCGCGCCAACCAATTCTGAGGCCACCAGTGTTGTCCATGATGCCTGAAGTGACAGTCGCATGCCCGTAAAAATCATGGGCATCGCGGCGGGGATGAGCACCTCGAAGTAATACGCTCGGCCGCGAATACCCAACATGCGGGCAGCTTCACGCTGCGGCACCTCGAGCGAGCGGATACCCGTAAATGTATTAATCACCGAAGGCACAAACGCAGCAACAAAAATCACCATGACCTTGGCGCTGTTTTCCAGTCCGAGCCAGACGATCGCCAGTGGAATCCAGGCCAGAGGCGGAATTGGCCTCAGGGTGAGAAAAACAGGATTCACCAGCGCCTCAATTTTTCGGCTGGCACCCATGAAAATTCCTAAGGCGATTCCTAGAGCTGCAGATATCGTAAAACTTAACGACACGAGGAGCACACTCTGCACAATGTGTTGATGCAGTCGGCCGTTGCCATAGCCCTGAATCAGAATCTGACGAAACGCCTCAGCAGTCTGTGTCGGCGTCGGAAAGCGCGTGGGCGAGATCCATTGCCACCACTCCGACACCGCGAACCAGGCCAGCAGCGTGCCCAACAAAAACACAGGTGGGTAGAGATAACGAACAAAGGACGGCAACGGCGAGGCTCCTTCGGCAAGCGGTGGGCCGATCCTAGACGCCGGCCAGGCCCCTGTCAACTAAGTCATATATATGACCTAGACGCCGAAGAAGGGAATCCGGAACAACCCTTGCCCCGCCCTTGGCGCAATGCGCTGGCTGGGGGCCCTATCATGCGGAAGGACACACTGGGAGTCAGACATGTCACAGATCATTTACTTAAATCAGGTCCACATTGAATTTGGCGCCTTAGGCCACCTGCAAAACAGCTGCGACCAACATCACATTGACCATGCATTGATCGTCACTGATCCCGGGATTAAGGCCGCTGGCATTCTGGATCGCGTCCTCGGCCAGTGCGCTGCTGCAGGACTGCGGGTTTCAATCTTCGATCAGACACCTTCAAACCCTACTGAGCGGGCCGTGCATGCTGCCCGCGCGATTTATGTCGAACAAGGCTGTAACGGCCTGATTGCTCTTGGCGGCGGCAGCGCATTGGACTGCGCCAAAGGGGTCGCGATCGCCGTGCATCATCCCGGACCCTTAAAGACCTACGCGACCATCGAAGGAGGCTCCGCAAAAATTACCGCCAACCTGCCACCGCTCATCGCGATTCCCACAACCGCGGGCACCGGCAGTGAGGTGGCCCGCGGGGCCATCATCATTGTTGAGGACGGCCGAAAGCTTGGATTTCACAACTGGCATCTGGTGCCGAAAACCGCCCTGCTGGATCCGGAACTCACACTCGATTTGCCCCCAAAACTCACTGCTGCAACCGGCATGGATGCCATCACCCATTGCATGGAGACTTTTATCTCGGCTGCTTTCAATCCACCGGCAGACGGCATCGCCCTGGATGGTTTAAACCGCGGCTGGAGCTGCATCGAGCGGGCGGTACGCGATGGAAAAGACCGCGAGGCACGGCTCAATATGATGAGCGCGAGCATGCAAGGCGCAATGGCGTTTCAAAAGGGATTGGGCTGCGTTCACTCACTGAGCCACAGCCTGGGCGGCATCGATCCGCGGCTGCATCATGGCACGCTGAACGCCATCTTTTTACCGGCGGTGCTGACCTTTAACCGCGAGGCGGAATCGGTCAAACGAGAATCGCGGATGCAACGCATGGCCGCCGTGATGGGGCTTGAGAATCCCGATGACATTCCTCTGGCGATAAAGGAGTTGAATGAGCGAATCGGGCTGCCCAGTGGACTGGCAGCCCTCGGTGTGCAGGCAAACCAGTTTCCCGACATCATCCGTGGCGCCATGGCCGACCACTGTCATCCCACCAACCCACGGCCTGCCACGGCCAACGACTACGAGTCCCTGTTGGCGGCCTCACTCTAAGCCGAAGCGCGCCCACCGGGACCCCCGAGTCATATATATGACCTAGTTGACAGGGGGCGGGCCCGGCGACTAGCATGGACCCGTTGGCAGCCCAAGGAGCACAAATGATTCACGTTGTATTGCATGACGCAAAGGACACTGTCGCCGTTGCGGTGGTGGAGGGCATTAAGCCGGGCGTGGAACTCAACGCCTGGATCATGGATGAGGATCGCACCATCACGGTGAAAGCCATCCAGGAGATCCCCATCGGCCACAAGGTGGCCCTCAAGGACATGTCTGTGGGAGATACGGTCTTTAAGTACGGCATTGATATCGGCAAAGTGGTGGCCCCCATCCAAGCGGGAGAGCATGCCCACGTTCACAACATCAAGACCAAGCGCTGGTAAGCCGCGCAAAAATAAAGGACCCATCATGTCGGTTGTTTCAAAAAATACTACGTTCTGGGGCTATCGCCGCGATAACAAGCGTGTCGGTGTCCGCAATCACGTCATCATTCTTCCGCTGGATGATCTCTCCAATGCTGCCGCAGAGGCCGTTGCAGTGGCCATCAAGGGCACCATGGCGATTCCCCATCCCTATGGACGCCTTCAATTTGGTCCGGACCTGGATCTGCACTTCCAGACACTGATTGGCACCGGCTGTAATCCAAACGTTGCGGCGGTGGTGGTGATCGGCATTGAGGACGGTTGGACCAAGCGCGTCGTTGACGGAATCGCGGCGACTGGAAAGCCCGTTGTAGGCTTTGGCATCGAAGGCCACGGTGATCACAACACCATCATGCGGGCCTCAAAAGCGGCGAAGGAATTTGTTCAGTACGCCACTGGGTTGCATCGGGTTGAGTGCCCGATCCAGGAACTCTGGGTCTCCACCAAGTGCGGCGAATCGGACACCACATCAGGCTGCGGCGCCAATCCCACAGTGGGCAATGCCTTCGATAAGCTGCATCCGCTGGGCACCACCCTGGTCTTCGGCGAGACCTCAGAGCTTACCGGGGGCGAGGCAATCGTGGCCGCCCGGTGCGCCAATGACAAAGTCAGAGAAAGGTTCATGTTCATGTTCAATCGCTACCAGGACATGATCAATCGCTGGAAGACCACGGATCTCTCCGAGTCGCAGCCCACCAAGGGCAACATCGCTGGCGGCCTGACCACCATCGAAGAAAAAGCCCTTGGCAATATTCAGAAAATCGGCAAGAAATGTACGGTGGATGGGGTTTTGGACAAGGCAGAAATCCCATCGCATGCCGGCCTCTGGTTTATGGACTCCTCCTCGGCGGCCGCCGAGATGGTCACACTCTGTGCCGCTTCGGGTTATGTGGTGCATTTCTTCCCCACCGGCCAGGGCAACGTCATCGGCAACCCCATTCTGCCCGTGATCAAGCTCTGCGCAAACCCGCGGACGGTGCGCCTGATGTCCGAGCATATTGATGTGGATTGCTCGGGCCTCTTGCAGCGTGAGATGACACTTGATCAGACGGGCGACAAGCTATTGGAGTGCATGATGGCCACCGCCAATGGCCGCTGGACAGCTGCCGAGGCACTCGGCCATCGGGAATTCGTGCTCACCCGGATCCACGAATCTGCATGAGCCAATTTCATTGGCATGAAAAAGGGTCAGCGTGCTGACCCTTTTTTTAACTGCTTGTTTTGTTTTTCTTGGATATCTGACTTACGGCCTAACTGGGTTTGGCGCATCAATCGTAGCACTGCCATTGATCGTGCAATTCGTGCCACTGAAAATTGCCGTCGCGCTGATGCTGGCAATGGATCTAGTGGCCGGTTTTCTTTTTGGTCTTAAGAACCGAAAAGAGATTCAATTTCGGGAGGCCAGGCCGTTGATCATCTGGATGATGCTCGGCATGACACTGGGCGTGACCCTGCTGGTCAAGGCACCGGAGCCGCTGCTACTGGTGGTGCTCGGATTGTTTGCGGTGATGCAGAGTTTTCGGGGGCTGAGAACCCTATCGGCCCAATTCATTCCGATCGCAGACCACTGGCGGATGTTTTACGGAACGATCGGCGGCGTCTTCTCTTCACTGTTTGGCACCGGCGGCCCCCTCTACATTATTTATATTGCGCGACGACTGGCCTCTGAAGCGAGTCAGAGAGCGACGGTTGCATTTTTAATTTTTGTGGCAACACTCGGCCGGCTCGTGCTTTTTGTCATCGCCGGGCTCGTCTTTGATCCGAAGCTTGGGCCTTATCTGATGGTCTGCCTGCCGGTCTGTCTGCTGGGGGTCTACACCGGAAGCCGCCTGCGGCGGCGACTGCAACTCAAACACCTTCGGCAGTTGGTCTGGCTGATTGTCGGCCTGGCGGGGATCTCTCTTTTGGTGCGAAATCTCCCAAAACTCCCAGCGCTCTGGGGCCTTTAAGGCACTGCATCGACCTTCGCGCATGCGGGGCCTGGCGGCCGCGCAGCCGCCGCTATGCCGCGGCGGGCTCGTCCTGAAGAATAGTCTCGCCGGGTTTCACGCGCGTGAATTTCACGGGAGTCCACTGAAGATCGAGATGATCGCCGCGCGCACGAATGGTCGTGAAGGCAGACTGCTCCAAATGTCGAGTTTCGGGAAAGTCCTCCCGATAATGGGCGCCCCGAGAATCCTCGCGCGCTAGCGCGGCGGCGGCAATCACGCGGCTGACATCAATCAGGTTTCGCAAGTTGAGCCAGTCATGCCAAGACAGATTAAAAGCGCGATCCGCTTGCGCAAGCCCAACGGCATACAATCCTTGCGACAGTGTCTGAAGCTCGGCCTGGGCCCGCTGCAGATCTGTGCTGGAGCGCAGAATTCCGACACGCTCCCACATCGTGGCGTAAAGCCGCTCACGAATGTCCTCCAATCCCTGGCCTTGCTGTTGAAAAGGCTGTTCGTGCTGCGCAATGCTCTGCGCAATCGCCTCCTCATCTGCGGGAGCAAACTTTTGCTGCTGCTGGATCCATCGGGCCATGCTCTCTCCGGCGATACCACCAAAGACCGTAGAGTTGGCAACACCGTTTCCTCCGAGTCGGTTCGCACCATGAACACCGCCGGTATCTTCGCCCGCAGCGAACAAACCAGGAAGCTCGGTACTGCAGTCCGGCGCAAAAACAACCCCTCCCATCATGTAGTGGGCAGTGGGCACCACTTCCACCAGGCCGCCTGCGAGATCAAAGCCGCAGTCGGCACACCGCTCCACCATGCCTTTGAATGCCTTGCTGACATTTTCCGGACCCAGATGTGACATCTGGATGAATACGCCACCGCTGGGGGATGCACGGCCGGCCCGCATCTCTGAATAGATTGATCGGGATACGATATCGCGTGTGGCACGCTCACCACGCAAATCATAGTGATGCATGAACCGCTCCCGCTGGCCGTTTAACAAATAGCCGCCCGCGCCGCGCAAGCCCTCCTCGATCACCGTACCCGTCATGCGCGTGCCGCTTCCTGCCAGCAAACCCGTTGGATGAAACTGCACCATCTCCATATCGCGCAAAGCCAGGCCAGCCCGTAATGCCATCGCTAGACCATCACAGCTTTTGTCACCCGAGGGAGTGTGATAGCGATACATCGTCGGGCCGCCTCCGGTTGCCAGCAAGACGGCCTTAGCGCGGACAAATACAAACTCGCCATCGCGCATATCAATCATCAGGACTCCGGCCAGCTGCTGGCCATCTGCGGTCTTGATGAATTCGATTGCTCGATGCTCCTCGAGGCGTTGAATATTGCGTGCCCAGACCTGCTCGGCAAGCCGATTGATAATCTCAATGCCGGTCAAATCGCCTTTGTGGACCGTGCGATCAAACGTCTGGCCAGCGAACGCCTTTTGATGGATCGTGCCATCCGGATTGCGATCAAAAAAACAGCCCAGCTCGTTTTCGAGCTCGTGGATGCGCTCGACTGCCTTGGTGACCAAAGTCCAGGCGAGGTCTTGATCGGCAAGCCATTTACTGCCTTCGATGGTGTCCATGAAGTGCCGTTCTACCGAATCTCCTTCGGCCAGGGCTACGTTATAGCCACCCTGGACCATTCGCGTGCAGCCGCATTTGCCCAGCAGCCCTTTCACCGCCACCGTAATGGAGGCCTGCGGCGCATGTTGATGCGCGTGCAGCGCCGCAAAGAGTCCGGCGCCACCGGCACCCAGGATCAAGATATCAGTGAACTGAGTCCTCATCGGCCCACTCCCAGCTCTGCCAGCACCTTGTCACGCTGGGCTGCGGTATGGGCACGAACCGTGTCGTAGAGGCTGCCGCCATGGCTGTCCATGCCCACCAGCAAGGGCCCAAACTGTCGAATTCGAAAGCGCCATAGCGATTCAGGATTCAGGTCATCCATATCAACATCCTCGATCTGCTCGATCCAGGTGGTCTCGAGGGCGGCCGTCCCACCAATGATCGCAAGATACGCACCACCCAGCTCGCGAAAGGCGGCCTTTGAGTCCTCGCGCATTCCGCCTTTGCCCACAATCAGCCTCACACCATATTGCGTCATGAGCGGCCGCGTGAACCGCTCCATCCGATCAGAGGTCGTGGTACCCACGCACACCGCCGCATAACCCGCCGGATACTGCGCACTCACGGGCACCTTTTTGACATTCGGCGCAGTGTGAATCACCGCATGCCCCCGGAGATCAAATTTAGTTTTGCGTCCACGATCAAAAAGATGAATCTGTGTCGCATCTCGAATACCAAACAGCGTCTGCTCGAGCGTGACCGTATCGTTAATGCGAAGCTGTCGAACTTGCGCTTCGGTAACCGGCATCTGAAAAGTGTGGTGGGCCATGAATTCTTTTTCAATAACCGTAATGAATACCGTCGGCCGAAAATTCTGCCGATGCGCGGCGGGCCGAATGGCACTGCATATTGACGGCGACGGGGTTCATGGTGATGTGGGTTGCAGCCATCTCCACATGAACAGCAAACGCCGTACCGTCACCGCCAAGGCCCTGGGGTCCGATGCCCAAGTGATTGACGGCATTGGTGAGTTCGCGCTCCAGCGCAGCGCCCTGCGCATCGGCACAGACCGAGCCGAGGGCCCGGGTGGCTGCTTTTTTTGCCAGCGCCACACACAGATCGCTGGTTCCTCCGACACCAACACCCACAATGGTCGGCGGACAGGTCTTACCGCCCGACGCGATAACCGAATCAATCACAAAGGTTTTAACCGCGGCAAGGCCCTCAGCAGGAATCGCCATGCGTAAATAGGAATTGTTTTCTGATCCGCTGCCTTTGGGCACCATCTCAAGCCGGACGACTTCCGGCGTCTCCACAAAATCGAAATGAATCACGGGCACTTCCAAGCCGCAAGAGGTGTGTTCGTTTTTCCGGGTGATCGGATGCACGACCGAAGACCGTAGCGGATATTCCCGCGTGGCCCGTTCACACCCTTTTCGTATTGCTGACTTGATTGCTGCCCCATCGAATACCACATCACGCCCGATCCAGACGTTGTAGATGGGAATGCCGGTATCTTGGCAGAGCAGATTGTCAGTCTCTTCGGCGACCGCGATATTCTTGATCATGGTGGAGAGAATCCCCTTGGCAGTTCCATTGGTCTCGCGATCTGACAGGGTCTGAAATCCGGACTTGATGTCCGGCGGCAAAGCCTTCAGGGCGCGGATATAAAGCTCTTTGGAGGCCTCTTCAATCCAATTCAGCGGGAGTTGAAACATCAGTTCACCAAGCTATAAAGAAATAAAAATCCTGTGACCCCAGAGGTGATCACAGTCGCTGTAATCCAGCCCGACCGCACACCCCGCCAGGGACCAAACTCAATCAGCAGCAGCCGGGCACCGCCCACAAGATGCAGCGTCAGCAACACGACCAGTCCCCACTCAGCAAATTTCACGACCAGGGAATCGGTGAGCCGCAGGGCCCGATCCAATTCAGTCTCCCCGCGGATCGCCTGAGCGAGCACAAAAAAATGCAGCGGCAGAAAGATCGCCAGCCCCAGGCCAGAAATCCGATGCATCAGAAACGCTGTGTAAGACAGCGGGCGGGCGCGCAATGACTTCATGCGGCAGTCACCGCCCAAACCGCGGTCAGGCCCAGCACCAAGATCAGTACGGCAAACCCCCGTGTCAGCAGCTGCGCAGTGGATGGCTTCATCCCGCCCCATTCTTCGGCGATTTTCTGCAGTCCCAGGGGCACATGGATGACACAGGCCAGCACAAATACTGTGTAGAACACACCCAATCCAAGATTCCCCTGCGTACGGCCAAGAATCTCTCCGGCGGTCAAGCCGCCGCGCATGGCGTAGAGAATCAGGCCAAGATGAACGAACACGAAGACCATCAACACCATGGCGCTAATCCGCTGCCAGTACCAGGCACGGGCCTGCGCGATTGCCGTTGATGCCATCTCAGAGTGCTCCCTTGGCGGCCAGCCGGCCCACTTTCTTCTTCAGCCCTGCAATGCCTGCGGTTGGCGAAATGCGCTTCGGGCAACGCTCAGTGCATGAAAAGTGGCTATGGCAGGCATGGCAGCCCGCGTCTCCCGCGACTGCCCGCAGCCGCTCGAGCTGCTGGGTGTCGCGCTCGTCATTGGCCAGCGTCCAAGCACGATTTAATGCTGCGGGCCCAAGGTAATCTGGACGCCATGCGACAACATCACAAGAGCTGTAACAAACGCCACAGCCGATGCATTCAATTCCCGCATCAACCGCACGCCGCTGGGCTGATTCAGGCTTCACTCTCGCGAAGTCATCTTGGCGTGTCGCATCACCCTTGAACTGGCCTTTGGCGCGGGCCCACTTATCAAAAAACTCAGTCATGTCAGTGACCAGATCTTTGATGATCGGGAGGTTGGCCAGGGGTGCGATCTCCAACTCGGCAGATTCGTCGATGACTTTGCTCACGTGGGTGCGACAGGTCCAGCGGGCCTGTCCATTGACCCGCATCGCACACGACCCACACATCCCCACTCGGCAAGCAAACCGATAGCTCAATGTTGGGTCGAGCGATCGCTGGATGTAAGTCACAACATCCAGAATCGTTTGACTCGCGGCCCTGGGCACCTCGTAGCGTTGAAATCCGCCGGCTGCGGTACCGCGCCAGATGCGCACAGAAATCAGCGATGGATTATTCGACGACATCTCGGTGGACATATTCGTGATGGTGGGTATTCACATGCGAGATTCGCCACTCGACCGGCTGCCGATTAAACGTCAATGCAATCCTACGAATCTCCAATACGGGATCGCCTACCTTCAGGCCGAGCAGCTTTCCTGTAGCGGCATTGACGCTTGCTGCGCGCACACGCTCATCGATGCGAAGAATATTGACTGAAAACGCATCCAAATACAGCCGGTACAGCGTATTTGGCCGATTGCGAACCAACTCTTCCGTCATGCCCTTAAAACGTGAGGCTGCCAGGGTGATGGTGTCCACAATCACTGGCCGGCCCTGCATGGAGAGCAGATTTTTGATTCTGATGATGTCGCTTTGCAGCGGAATTGCGAGCTTTTCTGCGGCGTTTCGGTCTGCCTTTCCAAAGCCAAATTGAAGCAACGAGATCTCAGGATAGCTGCGGGGACCATCGTGAGGGCTGATGTTGAAGAATTGAAAAAACTGGCGGGGCCGGCTGTGACTGGCGACAAAAGTGCCCAGGCCCTGCCGGCGGACCAGAAGATGATCTGCCACCAAGGCATCAATGGCTTTACGCAGAGTGCCCACCGAAACACCAAAACGATCGCAGAGCCGCTTCTCCGAGGGAATGGCCTCATCCGGCCGCCACTCCCCCTGCTCGAGTGCGGCCAGTATCTGACGTTGCACCGATTGGTAGAGGGGGCCTTCGGCCCCGAGCGCGTCCCACCCGTTCATGGCCCCATCGTAGCGAAACCGCCCCAGAGATACAACTCATATAGTTGACTGGAGGGTCCGGTATCCGTAGCATGAGCCTTCAAGAGTCTCTTGGGCGCGGAGCAGGTGATGGCATCAGTCGTGATTACCGAATTTATGGACGCGCCAGCGGTTGCGGCCCTGTCCACCCAGCTCGCTGTCACCTATGAACCCGGCCTCGTCGACCAGCCGGAGCGGCTGCGGGCCCTGCTGGCCGAGGCGGACGCCATCATTGTGCGCAATCGCACCCAGGTCGACCGCGAACTGCTGGCATCAGCGCCCCGGCTAAGAGCCGTCGGACGACTCGGTGTCGGACTGGACAATATTGACGTGCCGGCTTGTGCGGAGCGGAGCATCATGGTCATTCCTGCGACCGGCGCCAATGCACAGGCCGTGGCTGAATACGTGCTGGCCACTACCCTCATGCTGGTTCGTGGTGCTTACCAAACCACCGCCGCAGTCGCCAACGGCCAGTGGCCCAGGGCAGCGTTCTCCAATGGCCATGAACTGCACGGAAAAGTCATGGGGCTCGTTGGCTTTGGCACGATTGGACGACGGGTCAGTGATCTGGTGAAGCCCTTTGGTATGCAGATCATGGCATTTGATCCTGCACTGCCTGCCGAACACGAGGCCTACCGGCTGCATCAGGTCAGCTGCTGCCCGGAACTCGAGCAACTGCTGCGTAAGGCCGATGTCGTCAGCCTGCATGTGCCCCTGACGCCATCAACACGGCATTTATTCAACGCAAAACGGCTGGCACAGATGAAGCCCAGCGCTGTATTAATCAATACTGCACGTGGCGGCATTATTGACGAGCGCGCCTTAATCCAAGCGCTGCGCGAGGAGCGGCTCGCAGGCGCAGCGCTCGATGTCTTTGATCACGAGCCCCCACTGGCAGGTCAGCTGCCTGCCGATCACCCTCGACTGATTCTGACGCCCCATATTGCCGGACTGACGCAGGAATCCAATACACGCGTCTCCACGATGATTGCCGAACGAATTACCGCCTTCTTCATCAACGCCACCCCGCCCGCATGAGACTTTCCATCGAAGAAGTCCGCAGCCTCTGCGCAAACGCATTCAGAGCCCACGGGGTGGCCCCCCATCAGGCCGAGCCCACTATTGATGCCTTGCTGCTTGCCGAGTCTCAAGGACTTCTCTCTCATGGGCTCTCCCGTGTGCCGATGTATCTCGCCCATGTGCGGCACGACCGTGTGGATGCGACAGCATCACCCAAAATCAGAAAACGCTCTCCATCGGCCGTGCTCGTCGACGCTGGCAACGGTTTTGCTTTTCCTGCCTGTGCGACCGCAATCACTGCGGCAATCGAACAAGCCGGCCAGACTGGAATTTCGATTGCTGCAGTCACCAATAGCCATCACTTTGGAGTTGCGGGCAATCATCTGTTAAAAATCGCAGAGGCAGGAATGGTCGGCTGGGCCATGGGAAACTCGCCTGCCGCCATGCCCGCCTGGGGCGGAAAACGTGCAATTTTCGGCACCAATCCGATCGCTGCGATTTTCCCTCGCCGTCAGGCGGATCCTTTGCTGATTGACTTGTCGTTATCCGAAGTCGCACGCGGCAAGATCATGGTTGCTGCAAAAGCCGGTAACCCCATCCCGCAGGGCTGGGCTCTCGACGCTGCGGGCAATCCCACCACCGATGCGAAAGCTGCGCTGACGGGCATGATGCTGCCGATGGGGGGTGTGAAAGGAGCAATGCTGGCACTGATGGTGGAGTTGATGGTGACCACACTCACCGGTGCCCACTTTGGTGCCGAAGCGGATTCTTTTTTCGTCGACGATGGAAACCGGCCCCAACTCGGCCAAGTCTTCCTCGCGATCGACCCGCAGGCGCTCGCAGGCGATGAGACGTATCACGCTCGATTTGCCGATTTGGCCACCGCAATGCTGTCTGATCCTGAGGTCCGGCTGCCCGGCCCACGACGATTCGACCTCGCTCGGCAGGCTGTCCGAGACGGCCTGGAATGCTCAGAAGATTGGATTGCACACATTCGCGCGCTCGGCGAAGGCTCAGGCCAGTCGTCATGAATCCCGAGCATTGGCTGCCCGATATCTGCGAACTGGCAACGCAGGCCTCCCAGCTTGCATTGCAACGGTTTCGTGAAGGATCGCGCTACATCGAAAAGGGCCCCGGCGACTGGGCCAGTGAGGCCGATCTTGAAATTGAACAGTTCATCCGCAGAGGACTGCATCACATTGCGCCCGGCACTCTGGTGCACGGCGAGGAGACTGGGCGGGTGGGAGCGAGCGCCAGCCGATTCATCTGGCACGTGGATCCCATTGATGGTAGTGCGAATTTTTTACGTGGGATACCGCACTTCGCGACCGTGCTCTCGTTATCAGAGATTGATGAGGCGGGGGAAGAGCGAATTCTGATGGGGGTGACCTCCGACCCCTGCCGCGAGGAATTATTTGTGGCCTCAGTCGCTCGGGCCACCGCGCTCAATGGCGTTGATGTTCGCGTTTCAAATGTTTCTGAGGGACTACAAGCCTTGCTCGCAGTCGTCACGCCAAAGCCCAACAGTGGGTACTTAGATCATTTTGAAACCTGGTTCTCTCGCCAACTGCGGTCCTTCGGAGGAGTGCGGCGCAGCGGTGCAATGGCCCTTGATCTTGCCTGGGTCGCCTGTGGAAGGCTTGATGCTTTCGGGGGTATTGACCTTGCGCCTTGGGATATTCGCGCTGGCCTGCTGCAGGTGATGCAATCTGGCGGCGTCGTTCAATCGAACACCCCGATTAGGTCATTCCCTAATGGGCCACCAACGCCGATGTGTTTAGTGGCAAATTCCGATTCACTCATCAAGCTTTTAATAGGAGACAACAATGGCCAGTCAAACTAAACGGCATACGAACCGACTTCTACTCGCAGCCCTCATGGGATGCGTGACCTTGGGCCTGACCGCCTACACGGCTCCTGCAAACGCACAGGCTTTTCCCAATAAGCCCGTAAAACTCATTGTTCCATTTGTCGCAGGCGGCGCTACTGACATCGTGGCCCGGCTCGTTGCCCAAAAATTATCAGCCACCTGGGGCCAGCCGGTTGTGGTTGAAAACCGTGGTGGTGCAGGCGGAAATATTGGGGCCGATGCGGTCGCGAAATCTCCTTCCGATGGCTACACGATTCTGGTGACCTCCGGAAGTATCGTGACGGTGAATCCCCATATGTACGCCAAGATGCCCTTTGATGCGAAAAAAGATCTCGCACCGATTACGAATCTTGCCAGCGGCCCCCAGGTCCTTGTAGTCCATCCGGCTGTGCCTGCGAAAAATGTCAAAGAGTTGGTCGCACTTGCAAAGAGCAAGCCCGGTCAATTGAATTTCGGCTCTGCTGGAATCGGCAGTCAGGTGCATATGGCAGGAGAAGCATTTGTCTATGCGGCCGGCATCGAAGCCCAACACATTCCTTATAAAGGTGAGGCCGTCGCGTTTACTGACCTCGCGGGCGGCCAGGTGCAATTCATGGTGGGCAATATCGCTGGTGCGACGGGCCATATTCAGTCGGGCCGAATTCGTGCGCTGGGTGTCACCAGCGCAAAACGCTCGCCACAGCTGCCCGATGTTCCCACCGTCGCGGAGGCAGGCCTTTCCGGCTTTGAAAATACAGGATGGTTCGGATTCATGGCGCCTGCGGGCACCCCCAAACCCATTATTGACAAGATCCATGCGGACACGGTGAAAGTCTTGGCTGACCAAGAAGTCAAAGATCGTCTCACTCAGCTGGGCATGGCGCCCGTGGGGAACTCGCCGGCAGAATTCGCCAAGGAAATCGCGGTGGAATATGAGCGCTGGGGCAAGGTGGTATCGGCTCGAAAACTAACGGCCAATTAGTCGACTGCCCGGCAGTGGGTGTGGTGACCGACTACACCCGCCCACGCCAGGGCACGAGCCGCCGCTCCAGCCACCGCATCATCAAGTCGAACACATAAGCAACGACGCCGATCACGATGATGCCCATGATCACGATATCGGTTCTCAAAAAGTTGGAAGCATTGAGCACCATCTGCCCGAGTCCCACATTGGCTGCCACCATCTCAGCTGCGACAAGCGTCGTCCAGCCGAATCCGATCGCTATCCGCATGCCTACCAAGATTTCAGGAAGGGCAGCTGGCAGGATCACGTAACGCACGACTTGCTGATAATTTGCACCCATTGAGTAGGCCGCGTGAATCTGCTCTGAGGTCGCGCTTCGAATGCCAGAGCGGGCCGCCATGGCAAGAGGCGCAAAACAGGCCAGATAAATCAGCAGCACTTTCGGAAGCTCATCGATACCAAACCAAATGATGATCAGGGGCAGATAGGCCAGCGGCGGCAACGGCCGATAAAACTCAATCGGCGGATCAAAAATACCGCGCGCAACACGGCTCATGCCCATCGCGATTCCGACAGGAACGGCGGTCAAGACTGCCGCCGCGAATGCTGCTCCCACCCGAAATAGGCTCATCAAAAAATGATCGATGAGGGGCTTGTCGTTGGCGATCCCGGTGGCGTATTCCCAGAACTGCTGAATGACCGCCTGAGGCGGCGGCAAAAATAGGGGCTTGATCCAGCCCAGACGAGTAACCCCATACCAGACCAGCAACAGCACAGCGATCGTGATGACGCTGATCGAAAGACTGGACCCCTCACCGAGCTCGCGAAAGCGGCTGGTCTTGGTCGGTTGGTCGGCAGTCTCGGCCGGGGAGTTCGGCTTATTCATGGGCCGGCTCACGGTGATGAATCAACGCCAAGATCTCCTCACGCATCCGAATAAATTCGGTTCCAGACTTCACTTTGCGCGCATCTTGGCCTGCAATAAACTCTCGAGAAAACGGAACATCGTCATACCGATGGGTAATTCTGCCTGGGCTAGGCGACATCACAATCAGTCTTGTTCCCAAAAAAAGCGCCTCCTCAACAGAGTGAGTAATAAAAAAGACCATCTTGTTTGAAGCGGACCAGGCATGCAGCAGGATTTCTTGCACCTGCTCACGCGTGAATGCGTCCAAGGCGCCCATCGGCTCATCCATTAGCAAGACTTTCGGGTCACTGGCCAGCGCTCTTGCAATGCCTACACGCTGCTGCATGCCCCCTGATAGTTCATAGACCGCCCGATCCCCGTACTGCGCGAGCCCAACTAGGCCCAGCTTTTCGTCAGCCACGCTGGCTTGTTTCGCCCGACTCTCGCCGCGCAATCGTAGCCCGAGTGACACGTTGTCCCGGACATTTAACCAAGGCAGCAATGCATGCTTCTGAAACACCACACCGCGATCGGCGCCCGGTCCAGTAATGGGCTGACCATCTAAAAAAATTTGGCCTGTTGACGGCGGCAAAAAGCCGGCGATGCAGTTCAAAAGCGTGGTTTTGCCGCAGCCGGATGCTCCGAGCGCCACCAGAAAATCACCATCCCGGCAAGTCAGGTCCACCGGCGCAAGCGCCTGGATCAGCCCCGCTTTGGCGGCGTAGTTGACAGACAGTGCTTTTATTTCAAGCAACGGCATGAATGAAAAAGGGCAGCCCTTCACGGGCCACCCTCTTGATCATCTGAGGACCGATGAAAACACCAAATCAATAAGAATTATTTCGCTGCTGAGGCCTTTTTCACGTAGACGTCAGTGACGAAGGCGGCGTAATTGGGCTTGACTTCCTGAATTCGGCCCTGCTCCTTCAGAAAGACCGCGGTATTTGCCATCGCCTTGGCAGCACCGCCACCGAGCCATGCGCCGGAAGCCTGCTCCTGAAGCGTGGGAAACTTGTAAAGCTTCATGGCCGCCGGCACATCTTTCGCGTCGGCCTTTGTCCACTTCGCGACCGCCTTTACTTGAGCGGATTCCGCGGTCCACTTTGCAGCGTTTTTACGATATTCATCATCGTATTTCGCCAGAAGGCGGACCAAGGCCACCATGAAGGCTTCATTTTCGGCGGCCCACTTGGCATTCACCACCAAGCCATCAAACGTGGGGAATCCTTTTGCTCCAATACTGGCGGAGCTGGCGATGGCCTTGCCGTTGCCCTTAATTTTCGAGAGAACGGGGTCCCAAATGAAGGCGGCATCAATGTCGCCACGCTCCCAGGCGGCAGCGATCTCGGGGGGGCGCAGATTCATCACATTGACGCTCTTCGCATCCAGTCCATCCATTTTCATAGCGGCCATCAGCTGATAGTGGGCGGTGGACACGAAGGGGGTTGCCACCTTCTTGCCTTTCAGATCCTTGACACTGTTGATTCCGGTGCCATTTCGTGCAATCAACGCTTCGGCATCCGCGATGTCGTCCAGAATCCAGAACAGCCGGATATCCTGGCCCTGGCTGGCCGCCGCAGTAATTGGACTCGAGCCCGCCTCGCCGAGCTGCACATCCCCGCTCGCCATGGCCTTAATGACATCCCCGCCACCGCCGAACATACGCCAGTTAATCTTATAGCCCGTCACTTTTTCAAGTTCGCCCGACTCCATCAGCACCCGCAACGGCACCAGCATGTCCTGGTGGGCAAAGGTGACTTCCTTTTTCTGGGCGAAGGCCACGCCCGAGACGGCAACCGAAGCCGCCGCCAGCAACGCCATAAGGCTTTTTCGAAATCTCATGTCGACTCCCTGTGTTGAAATGGGCCTGCGGCATTGGCCGAGGCTATTTTTGTACTTCTACTGACAGGATAGAGAGAATCTCTCAGTTTCACCACCCCCATTGGGCCGGCCAGAATCCTAGGGAAACTACTGTTTCCAACGCCCAATTTCGGTGCGTCTTGCTACCATCTGGCTTTCACGATATCAGCAAGGGAGCACGTTGTGGGCCATTCGGATCCGGTGATCAATGTAGAAGCTCGGCAGAACTTTTGGATGCCGTTTTCCCCGAACAAAGAATTCAAAGCCGAGCCCCGGATGTTTGTCCGCGGCGAAGGCATGTATCTCTATAAGCCCAACGGCGATAAAGTCATTGACGCCTCGGCGGGATTATTTTGCGTTGCTGCAGGGCACTGCCGCCCCGAAATCGCACAGGCGGTTTTTGAGCAACTCAGCACGCTCGACTACACGATGCCATTCACCCGGGCCCACCCAAAGGCCTTCGAGCTTGCAGAACAAATCGCAAGCTACACGCCCGGAGACTTGAACCGGATTTTCTTTTGTTGCTCCGGATCGGAGTCCGTTGACTCTGCGATGAAAATTGCTTTGGCGTATCACCGTGCGCGGGGCCAGGGCCACCGTCAATTGTTTGTCTCGCGTGAGCGCGCCTACCATGGCGTCAACATGGGCGGCGTCGCCCTGTCGGGAATGGTGAATAACCGTCGAACCTTTGGCCCCGGGATGGCGGGCGTCTATCACATGCGCCACACAGCGCTACCGGAAAATAAATTTGTACGCGGTCAGCCCGAAAAGGGGGCCGAATTGGCCGAGGATCTCCTGCGGATCTGCAATTTGGTCGGCGGTGAGAATATCGCTGCAGTGTTTGTGGAGCCCGCCGCCGGGTCATTTGGCTGCCTGCCGCCCCCGAAAGGCTACTTAAATCGGCTCCGTGAAATCTGCGATCAGCAGGGCATTCTTCTGGTGTTTGATGAAGTGATCACTGGATGGGGCCGCATGGGCGCAGCCTTTGGTGCTCAAAAGTTTGGTGTGAACCCTGACATCCTCACCATGGCCAAGGCGGTCACCAATGCCTCGCAGCCGCTCGGGGCGGTTGCCGTTCGGCAGGACCTATACGACACCATCACCAACTCGGGACCCGAAAAAGGCATTGAGTTCTTTCATGGGTACACCTATTCCGCTCACCCTGCGAGCTGCGCGGCCGGCCTGGCCATGATGGACATCTTTAGAAAAGAACAGCTGATTGAGCGGGCAGCGGCCATGTCGGATTACTTCCTCGATGGAATCTTCTCGCTCAAGGATATTCCTGGCATCGTCGATATCCGTGGCGTTGGCATGATGGCAGCGATCGAATTGGCACCCGGGGCTGCGCCTGGTGCCCGCGGCCACGAGGCACAAAAAGCCCTCTATGACGCCAACCTTAATCTCAAAGCAACCGGGGACTCCATCATCTTTGGTCCTCCGTTTATTGCAGAGAAGCATCACATCGACGAAATCATCAACAAGACCCGCTCAGTGCTGACAGCAATGTCGAAAAAGTAATCGGTCTTTGGCGTGGCCGACTCAGCTGCGAGCGCGGAAGAGTCGGCCACAAATCGGTACACATGCGAGACCGAGCAAAATCGCCCATTCCAGCGATATTAACAACGTCCCAGCGCATGTCACCATCATGGGAATCGACTCTCGGGGGCCTGCCCGCCACTCGTGAAGAATCTGACGATGATCGATCAGGCCCCAGGCGACTGCAAGCAACAAAGCGGCAATCACGGCATAGGGAAGATAAACCGCCAGCGGCGAAACGAACAGTAGCAACACCAGCAGAAAAACGCCTGCGCTGGCTGCCGATAGCGGCGTCCTCGCCCCGGAGGCGGCATTCACGCCAGAGCGGTTGAAAGATCCGCTTGATGGATAGGCCGAAAAAAAAGAACCGGCCAGATTGGCGAGCCCCTGACCGACAAACTCCTGATTGGCGTTAAACGCATCGTTACGCTTGAGTGCCATGGCTTTTGCAATCGCCATCGCTTCCGTCGAAGCGAGTAGGGTCATCACCAATAATGGGGCTATCAACTGCTGCAGCGTCTGCCAGCGCAGATCAGGTGTCGAAAGCGGTGGAAGTGCGCCGGGGATTGCGGCAACCTTGCGAAAAACAACTTCATCTGGGAACAACAACTCCATTAGTATCGCAATCAGACTGCCCACGATCACCGCGATCAACATAGAGGGAATCAACCGATTCAGCGGTCGCCAAATTCGCATCGTGAGCAGAGTGAGCAACACCAAAAGTGGCGACCACCACTGCACCTGGCCCGCGCGAATTGCGGCGCTGGCCTGACGGAGGGTCTCCGGGACTGAGAGTCCGCGCTCCAGAGGGTGGCCCAACAACGTCCCGATCTGACTATTGATAATCAACACTGCCGCGCCCACCGTAAAGCCAATCACAACCGAGTGGGGCACGCGCTCGACCCACTTTCCGAGCCCCCCTAGGCCCAGTGCGATCTGCATGACACCAACCAAAAAACTCAGCGTCAGCACCAGCGCCACATAGTCGACGCTTTCCGTGATTGCCAACGGTGCAATCAGTGCCATAGTCGTAAGCGAAATTGCATTCGCAGGGCCCGTGACCATCAATCGACTGGAACCAAAAACGGCAGCCACAATGCACGGCACGATTGCCGAGTACAGGCCGTAGTGCGGTGGCATTCCCGCCAGCGTGGCAAAGGCGAACCCCTGTGGCAACACCACGATCGCGCCCGTCAGTCCTGCCAACAAATCCGCCCTCAGGGCTCCAGGAGTTCTCCATTCTGGCAGCCATCGCAACACCGGAAACCAACGCATCAGCTGATCAACTCCAGTCCGCTAATTTCAAACGCTGAACCTTCCCTGAGGGCCCGCGTGGGAGATGATCGACAAAGCGCAATACCTTTGGACTTTTAAAGCGGCCAAGCTTTTCAAGGCAAAAATGTCGGATCTCCTCTTCGGAGCATGCACTTCCTTCTTTCAGAATGAGGCAGGCCATGATCTCTTGGCCATAATTTTCATCGGGTATTCCAACACAAGCGGCATCAAGTACCGCAGGATGCTGCAATAGGATCTCGTCGATTTCCCGTGGAGCAATATTTTCACCACCTTTGATGATGAGTTCCTTCAAACGGCCCGTCACAAAATAAAAGCCATCCGCGTCCCGGTGACCAAGATCGCCCGTCTTCAGCCAACCCTTCGAGTCAAAGGACTTCCGAGTCTCCTCCTCGGCGTTGTAGTAGCCCGACATTACGTTGGCACCGGAGAAACAAATCTCTCCCGTGATTCCATCGTCAACTTCTTGGCCTTCGGTGTCCACGATTTTTGCCATGACGCCGCAAGGAAGGCCCGGACTACCGTAGCGCCGACGCTGATCATGCGGATTACAAAAAACCACCGAGGCGGATTCCGTCATACCCATCGCCTCAATCACGGTAATACCAAAACGTTTTTCAAACGCCCTATGGTGCTCCGGCGGCAAGGGGGCAGACGCGGAGCGTGCAAAACGCACTCTCTTGAGATTCTGTGGCTGAGCTTGGCTACTCTCAGCGGAATTCAATAGATAGGCAATGATGGTGGGTACCAAATTGATCCAGCTGCACTCCTGCTCCAGCACCCAGTCCCACCACTGGGAGGCGGAAAATTTTTGTGCAGCAACGATACTGCCGCCAGAGAAAAAAGGGGTAATGGTTGCGATACATTGACCATTGATGTGATAGATCGGCAGGGAGCTGAGTACCCGATCTTTGGGAGTCAATTGATGCCAGGCGCTGACGGTGCGCGCCGCATGCAGCACATTGGCGTGAGTCAATGGAACGCCTTTGGGCGTACCGGTTGTGCCCGAGGTATACATCAAGAGCACCGCATCCGATGGACTGGCCGGTGCCAAGTCAATTTCTGGCTGAGAATATTTTGCCAGCTCCAAATGAACTGCATCTGAATCAATCTCGAGACAACGGAGCTCCCGATTAAGCTTTGGCAGAACTTTCCCCAACATTTCCCTTTGATCTGCGCCATGAAACAAGAGTGCGCAGTTGCTGTGGTTCAGTACCCAGACCAACTGATCCTCATGAGCAAGCAAATTAAAGGGGGTGACCACGTAGCCAGCAGCCATGACCGACAAAAAAAGCCGTGAAGTCTGAAGACCGTTTTGCAAATACAAGCCAATGTGGGCTCCTCTTGGAATTCCAAGCCCAGCCAACAAACCCGCAAGTTGGCGTGTCTGCACTTCAAACTCACCGTAGCTGATGCTGTGACGCGACTCCGGCGCAATCAAAAAAGGGGCATGGGGCTGAAGCCGGGCCCAGTGGTCGACACTGTCCCTGAGTGTGTTCATTCTTACTGTCCGAATTTCTCGAAGTAATTATCGAGCAAGCTTTCCACTGTGGGAACCTTCTCTGCAATCGGGCGAACGATGCGGGTGGTGTTTAGATAGTGTCGATAGTGTAGGTTCTCCGAAAAACTATTCTTACCCCACGTGCCACAGCCCATCGACAAAGAAAACGGCAGCCCATTGTCGAAACTTCCGCCAGTTGCAATCGCATGTGCTTGATTAAGGATGACGCGTGCCACAGGAAGCCGCTCAGCCATCAGCGCAGCGCGTGATTCTAGAACGGGGCCCGAGGCTGCCGTATGCAGCCCCACCGAATGGCCCGAGCCCTGATAAGCATAAATGCTCGACACTCTTTGGATCGCCTGCTCAAAATCAGCTGCCCGCCAAACCGTCAGCACGGGGCAGAGCTTTTCTCCGCTGAAAGGATAGTCGGGTCCTGCAGTCTGCTCGTGGACCATGAGGAACTTTGCCGTATGTGCGGCAGGCGACTGCAAACCTGCGATTTTCGCAATCGCAGCCGCCGATTTTGCAGTCACCCGAGAAGAGAGCTTTCCCTCAGGGAACATCGCCCGCTGAAGCCGAGCCTGATCGGCTGCATCAAGCACTACTCCACCGACGCGAGCAAAGGCCGCCATCGCTGCTCCATAGATCGATTCAACGATCACGACACTATTTTCGCTAGAGCAACTTGTCGCGTGATCAAATATCTTAGAACGTGATATCTTCGCTGTCGCACTCTGCAGATCAGCGAACTCATCAATCACGACCGCCACGTTTCCAGCGCCCACCCCGAGTGCGGGCGTGCCACTTGAATACGCGGCACGAATATTGGCTTGCGAGCCCGTGGCCACGACGAGATCGACGCTCCGCAAAAGCATCTGGGTCGCTTCTTTCGAGATCGGCTCGGGCAGCATTTGAACAAGGTCCAAGGGGGCCTCTACTTGCTTCAGCTGCGCATGCACGTATCCCAGAAGCTGTTTGCATGTCGATGCGCCCTTCGGTGACGGCGCCACAATAATTGCATTTCGACACTTCAGTGCGTTCAGAATCTTGTTGATCGGCGTGGCCCCTGGATTGGTTGACGGCGTGATCGCCGCGACCACGCCAACGGGCCGTGCCACCTCGGTAATGCCAAGCTCCCGATCCTCGCGGACTACCCCTACGGTTACGGCGGCCTTCAGGTCGCGAAGCAGTCCCAGGGTCTTACGAAAATTTTTTGCGACCTTGTCGTCAACGTCCCCGAGGCCGGTGTCGCGCACTGCCATTTCAGCGAGCGTTCGATTTCGAGTCGGCTCCAAAATCGCCCAGGCAACAGAAGACACCATCAGGTCCACTTGTTGCTGCGAATAGCCATCGATTTGCCTCTGCGCGAGGCGAGCGCGCGCAACGAGTTGCTCAACCATGAGACGCCCCGATCAATCGGCCTTGATGCCAGCGTCCTTGGCGAGTTTTGTCCACTTCACAATCTCTGCCTTGACAATCCGCTCCAGATCAGCGGGCGACCCGCCAACGGCCTCTGCGCCCTGCTGCATAAATTTCTCTCGAACATCGGCTTGGGCGCAGGCAAACACTGCGGCTTTATGTAAACGATCGACAATTGGAGCTGGCGTTTTGGCGGGCGCAAACATGGCGTACCAAGAATCCACTTCAAAGCCTGGAAAGCCCTGCTCCGCCATGGTGGGGACGTCTGCGAAGCCCGCCGCCCGCTTGAGCGTAGAGACTGCAATCGGCCGTAACTTTCCGCTCTTGACCTGAGCTGCCGCCGCAGGAATCGAGACCCAAAGCAGGCTGATCTGATTGGCCAGTACATCAGCGACTGCGGGTCCGCCGCCCCGATAAGGCACATGCGTCATTTGCACGCCCGCCGTCAGGGCCATGAGCTCACCAGCAAGGTGTCCTGGAGTGCCATTGCCCACCGAAGCGTACAGCACCGTCCCCGGTTTTGATCGGGCCAGCTTCACGACATCTTGCGCATTTCGCACTGGATAGTCGGGATGGGCCACGAGAATTTGCGGCAGGGAGGCCACCTGCGAAATTGCGACGAAATCGCGCTCAGTATTAAAGGGCAGTTTTGGATAAATGGCCGCATTGATGGTGTGCGACGACAGCGTGAACAAGACGGTGTAGCCATCGGCAGCTGACTTGGCCACCACATCAGACCCGATCGACCCGCCCGCACCGCCCCGGTTTTCGATGATGACCTGCTGGCCGAGACTCTCGGCAATTCGGGTCTGGGCGATTCGAGCAATGACGTCAGTGCCGCCCCCCGGAGGATAAGGCACCACAAATCGGACTGGACGGCTGGGATAGCCGGCCTGACCAAAGACTCCGACCCCAGGAAGGAGCCCCAAGGCAGTCCCAACGGCTGCGCTTTTCATCAGACTGCGGCGTTGCTTGAACATCACGGCCCTCCAGGATCAGGTGAAGAACAAAAGAATCAAACGAAGTCTTTGTATTTCTCCAAAAAGCGAACAGGCTTGCTCAGCGCATCTCGGCGAAATGGATCTCCCAATTCACGCGTGCACATGATCTCGATGACGCAAGTCTTCCCAAGATTCATCTGCATGTCCACTGCTTTTTTCAGTGCGGCTCCAACATCTTCGAGCTGGTCAACCACAATTCCCTCGGCGCCCATTGATTTTGCAATGGCAGCAAAGCTTGGACTATCGAGCTCACCCGCAACAAAACGTCGGTTGTAGAAATCCACCTGATTTTTCTTTTCAGCGCCCCACTGACGATTATGAAACACCACAGCAGTCACCGGAATATCGTGGCGAACAGCCGTCATCACCTCTACCATGCTCATCGCCCAGGCGCCATCGCCTGCATAAGCAATGGCGGGCCGATCCGGGGCCGCACACTTGGCACCAATGATAGTAGGCAGAGCGTAGCCACAATTGCCAAAACTCATCGGCGCGAAGAAACTTCGTGGCTCTTCGAAGCGCAGATAGCTATTGGCGACCGAATTGATGTTGCCGATGTCGGTCGACACCATGACCCGTGGTGGCATCGCTTTCTCTAACTCACGCAATACTTGCCGAGGGTGCAGATAGACCCCGCCATTAAAGGTCCGCTCTTTCTTGGCTTCCTCAATCATGTCGAGACTAAACGCATCGCGCTCATGGGTCCACTCAGTGAGCTCCTTCTCCCAGGCATCTTTTTCGGCCTTAATTTTCGCTGCCCGCTCTGCTTTGGTGGCATCACACGCTAAAGCGCTGCTGGCCAGTCGCGCCACGATGGCCTTCGCGACCGCCTTCGCATCCCCGTGAATGCCCACGTTAATTTTTTTAACGAGGCCCAGGTTAGTGTGATCGGCCTCCACTTGAATAATTTTTGCCTCTTTTGGCCAGTAATCCATTCCATGCTGGGGTAGCGTGCCGAATGGGCCCATGCGGGATCCGAGCGCTACCACGACATCGGCTTGCGCAATCAGTTTCATCGCCGCTTTCGAGCCCTGATAGCCCAGCGGCCCGGCCCAGAGGGGATGGCTGGCGGGAAAGGCATCGTTGCGCAGATATCCGGTCACGACCGGAGCGCCAAGTCGCTCGGCGAGTTGCTTGCACTCCTGGACCGCATCCCCCATGACGACACCACCGCCGGCGAGAATGACGGGGAACTTTGCCGACG
>CAYXRY010000007.1:0-21202 GCA_964467545.1 uncultured Bordetella sp.
GATGGTGCCGATGAGAGGAGTCGAACCCCCGACCTTCGCATTACGAATGCGCTGCTCTACCAACTGAGCTACATCGGCCCTGCCTGACAGCGTCAGCGCCAAAACGGTGGGCTGCGCCAGACGCAGGCCGGAAGTTTAATTCAAACCCTTCGGCAGCGGGAATCGCACGGATTCCTCAACGCCCGGGAGCTTGCGGACCGAGCCTGCCCCGAGCGACTTCACCTGAGTGAGCAGGCCCTGTACAAGACTCTCTGGTGCTGAGGCCCCTGCAGTGATCCCAACACGTACAGCCCCTTGGAGCCAATCAGGATTTAGCTCTTGTGCGCTTCCCACCAGATAGGCGGGAACGCCAAAACGCTCGGCAACTTCGCGCAGGCGATTGCTATTGGAACTGGTGGGGCTGCCGACGACTAAAACAACATCGACATCTTTGGCCATGACCTTAACCGCATCCTGCCGATTTTGTGTGGCGTAACAGATATCGCTTTTTTTCGGGCCAAGAATCGCTGGAAATTTCTTTTGCAGGGCTTCAACGATGATTGCTGTGTCATCCACCGAGAGTGTCGTCTGGCTCACATAAGCAAGCCGATCGGGTGTTTTCACCTGCAAGGACGCGACGCCGGAGAGATCCTCGACCAAGTACATGCCCTCGTCGATTTGGCCCATCGTGCCCTCCACCTCGGGATGGCCCGCATGGCCAATCATCACAATCTCATAACCCTCGGCGCGCAGCTTACGCACCTCGACATGAACCTTGGTCACAAGGGGACATGTCGCATCAAAAACTTCGAGATTGCGACTACTTGCGTGGTCACGGACCTTTCTCGACACCCCATGGGCACTCATGATGACGCGGGCACCCATCGGAACCTCGTCCAGGTCCTCGACAAAAATCGCACCCTTATTGCGAAGATCAGAGACCACGTGATCGTTGTGCACGATCTCATGACGCACGTAGATCGGGGCGCCAAATCGCTCTAGCGCTCGCTCAACGATTTCAATGGCACGTTCAACCCCGGCACAAAAACCCCGGGGCTCTGCGAGGAGCACCTCTTGAAGTTGCTCGAAGCGAAGAGGGGTCTGGGGCTGGCTCACGGCTAAAGGAATGAAAATGAACGACTAGAAGTGTAGAGGATCTGAACAGCGACGTGATGCGGTGGCCCTACAGAAGGCCAATAATACGAACATCTAACTGCAGCGGCTGGCCTGCGAGGGGATGGTTGAAATCAAAGAGCGCTGATCCCCCATCCCAGCCCTTAAAGACGCCCGCCACCCGGCCCCCGCTTCCATCTGGGGTCGGAAACTCAACAACATCTCCCGGCTCAATCGGATCGGAGGCGTCGGCGTAACGATCAAGAAGCGATTTACTGACCTTTTGAACCAGGTCGGGATGCCGCGGGCCAAAACCATCATCCGGCCCAAGTCGATAGGTCCTCTCGTCGCCTTCGCGCAGCGCAATCAAACACCGCTCGAGTGCGGGGGCAAATTGACCTCCACCGACTTGAATCGTCGCCGGCTTATCGTCAAAAGTGTTCAAGACCACCTGGCCATCGGCGAGCGAGAGACGAAAGTGCAGCGTGACATGGGATCCCTCTTGGATCCCCTCGCGCGCTTGATTGGCATCAGAATTAGTCGACATGGCGGATAGCGGCCGCAGCCAAAAAAAGGAATAGTCATGCATTTTAGGCGCAGCCCATGCAGCAACCGAGAGAAAAACTAATTTCCCGAGGCGCCCAGAGCCTCGAAGATGCCGAATTGCTCGCCCTGCTCTTGTGCACCGGACAGCCGGGTAAGCCTGTTGCCACACTTGCCCAAGAGCTTCTCAAAGAGTTTGGAAGTATTTCGGCCACCCTATCAGCGCCCTGGGAGCAACTTCAGCGAAAACCTGGCGTTGGGCGAGCAAAGTTCGCGCTATTTCAGGCGGTTCGAGAACTGGCAAAGCGATCCTCGGCCGAGGCGCTTCAAGATCGACCACTGGTGGTGAATTCGGAAAGTACTCGACGCTTTCTCGTCGACCGCTTGGGTGGGCTGCACCAAGAAGTCTTTGCCGTAATGTTCCTTGACACCCGTCATCGGCTTATCCGCTTCGAGCAGCTTTTCACGGGCTCACTCACCCAGACCAGCGTCTACCCTCGAGAAGTCGCTCGCAGGGCCCTTCAGCTCAATGCTGCGGCGGTCGTGGCGGCCCACAATCACCCCTCGGGTACTGCCGAGCCGAGCCGTGCTGATCAATTATTGACCACCCAGCTCAGACGCAGCCTTGAGGTCCTGGAGATTCGTCTTCTCGATCACCTGATTGTCGCGGGCGATCGGACCTTGCAGGCCGGGGAGGTCTAATCCGGGGTCAGGGCCTGCCCCCCGAGGGCCACCCAGTTTGACCTAAGTCCTTGTTTTCTCATAGAATCTCGGTCTTTGCCGAAATTTGGGCAAGCTGAATTTTGTAAAGGAAACATCATGGCACGCGTATGCCAAGTGACGGGGAAAGGCCCCATGGTGGGCAACAATGTCTCCCACGCCAATAACAAAACCAAGCGTCGCTTTATGCCGAACGTGCAGTACAAGCGCTTTTGGGTTGAAAGCGAAAACCGTTGGGTGCGTCTGCGCGTGACCCCGGCCGCCGTGCGTACCATTACCAAGAATGGGATCGACGCAGTGCTGGCCGATCTCCGGGCGAAGAACGCCCTCTGAACTAACCGACAACCTCTTCACCAGGAACGACCATGGCAAAAGGCGGCCGCGAAAAGATCAAGCTGGAGTCCACTGCGGGCACTGGCCACTTCTACACCACGACAAAGAATAAAAAAACCATGCCGGAGAAGATGGAGATCAAGAAATTCGATCCCAAGGCCCGCAAGCATGTGATGTACAAAGAAGCAAAGATCAAATAACTCGGCTTCCCCAGCAGTGGGGCCCCGATCAGCCCGCCCTGGGAGACCTCGGCGGGTTTTTTGTTGTCATTGTGCGGACACAAAGTTTTCTCCGGCTAGCTTGTCAACGCTATGGACTGCTCTTTGTCGGAGACTGCTGACGATCGCGGAGCACCATCAAGGATTGACGCGCGTTACTCTGCATTTGCACGACCGCTGAGGCTCCAACCGGCCATCGCGGGGCCCACCTCCCTCGATCATCAAAGTTCGATAGCGCCCGACACTGAATCGACGGGTGAAACCGAGAGGGATCGGCGTCTCGCCCAAAGTCCACCAAACCGATCGGTCGCGCTGGATGCGTCAGGCCAAAGCCGCAGCCCGCCCAAAAACTGAGCGCTCGGGCCATCACCTGACCCGCCACCGGCATCTGCAGCGGAATGCCGACCTGAAGATGGACTTTTAAGTTGTTCGCCTCGAGAAGTGTCTGTCCGGACGCGCTGCCGACAGGAAGTCCCTGATAAAACTCCGCGATCCCTGTTTTTGGTTTTCTTCGGCCTGCCAATCCAGCAACACCATGCGCCGGAATCTCGGTATCGCCCAATGCAACACCCGGACTTAACAAAGGATCAGCACGCTCACCCCAATCTTGAAAGCTTTGCTGTGTTGGAGAAATCACCTCCCAACGAATCCATCCAACAGCGATACCTCGAGAAACTTCGAGCGACGCCCTCAACAGCTCAGGCCCAAGCTCACTGGGCGCCTTCGCTCGCCCAAACAGGGGAAACAGGCCGCGAATAACGCCATCGCGAATTGCCTGATGACTGCCATGACTGAGGCTGCCTTGCTGCGCAGCAACCAATGCCGCATGCGTCAGCGCGAACTTAGCGTGCCAGAGTAACCCCACTTGAACGATCACGAATCCAAAAAATAGTAAAACCGGAAGAGCAAGTAAGGACTCCACCATTGACATGCCGGAGGGTGACTCTCTTCGGGGCCAATCAGAACTCGCGATAACGGCCATCAAATGTCCGACTCACACATGACGAGACGATCGCCCGGCGCTACGGCCAGAGGCCGATACGACTCCAGCACATGAGCGGCATGAGAAAACCTTACGATCAACCAGGGTCGGAGTATGCGTGGGGCGTCGAGCACCGTAAATTCGCCGTCCAAAAAAACGAGATGGATCGGCTTGGCCAGGCCAAATCCATGAACGGCACTGCAGCGCCTCAACAAAAGAAAATCGCCATCACATTTAAATATTCCAACCAACCGATCGAGAAACCCTTCGCTGATCCAAAGCCCCATCCTTTCTCGCTCGCCTTTGTTTTCGCTCGAGTCGGAAAGAAATCGGATATAAAAACAACAGCGTTGCACTAAAAGAGCCCTGAGCCTGCCAGCCGGGAAACCAAAGGCACTGCGAGAACCATAAAAGTGCAAGGAAAGATGCAGATCGCCAGCGGCATCAGGAGCTTGACTGGAAGCTTCATCGCCTGACGCTCAGCCTCCAGCGCTCGACTTGTCCTGAGTTGCTCGGCCTGGCGCCTTAGTAATGCAGTAACGCTGACGCCTTGCTGGTCCGCGGCGCGAATCGAGGCCACAAACTGGGTAATCTCGGCCAAGGCGAGCCGATCCGAAAAGCGCTGAAGTGCAATCGATTTGGTTTGACCTGCTCGAATATCCTGCGCCAAAGCCACGAGCTGTTCTTTCAGTGCGGTCGCTTCGCGAGAAGTTCCAAGATGCTGAATCGCAAGCTGCAAAGCCGATTGAAAATTCTGTCCGCTCTCGAGTACTAAGGCCAAAACATCAAGAAAAGAAGGGAATCCCCGCAGTACACTTCGACGCAACTGTGAAACCCGGTCGAACAGCCAGACTCTTGGAAGAACGAAGGCAGCAACACCGAGAACTGCTGCCCCCATGAGTGCTGACCGCACCAAGTGGCCCGACCCGAGGCCGACAAGAATAATTACGAGCCCAGCAGTACAAAGACCAAGAGCCAATAGTAGTGCCAGTCGGAGTTGGGAAAAGACAAGATCATCAACCTCCGGAGTCAATCCGAGAAAAGTCAACTGACGTTGTATGGCCACTGAGGATCGCGAAAACCGCGATGTAAACGGGGTTAGATAAAAAATCCATTTGATGACCCAGCGCAAAGCGGGCCGGAAATGCTTAAAAGCCTCCGCAGGCGGCCGCTGGACTCCAGCTCTTACTATCGCTTTCAGCGATTGGAGCACGCGAAAAGAAAATATGGCGATTGCAAGCGCAAACAGTGCCGGCGTCAGAATGATTCCATAATTGATTAACACTTCTTTACTCCTGAATCCGAATAAGCCGACGAATCCAGATCAGGCCGATCATTTCAAGCAGAACTACAGCCATCAAGACCATGTGGCCCTCTCGGCTCGTCCAAAGCGATGACATTGAATCAGGATCGATCATGGTCAATACCAGTGCTAGGAGCGCGGGCAAGGCCACCATCACCCACGCCTGGAGTCTCCCCTGCGCAGTCAAGGCATCCACTTTCTCCTCGAGGATTAAACGCTGCCGAAAGGAGCCCGCCAAACGATCCAGAGCATCCGAGAGGCCGCCCCCCGAGGCTGCGGAGACCGTAATGGCAAATGTGAGCAGCTGGAGCTCTTGTATGGGGATACGCTGTGACCATGCCGACAGTGCCCGATCCAGCGGCATCCCAATCCGCTGCATCCGATCGAGCATGGCGAGCTCGAGAGAAATAGGCCGCGAGCTCTGCAATACCAGCTGAGAAAGCGCCGCCCGAACGGAAAGCCCAGCTCTGAGCGAAGTGGCTAAGAGCTCCACCGTTGCAGGTAGCTGATAGCGTATTCGTCGATAGCGCCGCGATAAACGGAATCGCGTCAGAGTCAAAATGGCTGCCAAAATACAAAATAGCAGTAACGGAGCGATCCAAATCGCTCCTGTGATCAGCCATGCAGCGATTAAAGACAGTACTGCGGAGGATAGACTAAGCCATCGCAGAGACTCAATTCTTAAGAAGATGTGAAATCGCTCCAGTGAGCGTAATAACCGGTCTTCGTAATGGCTTTTTTGCGCTCTCGACCAGCGAATCAGTCGAGGTACTGTCAGCGCCAGAACCAATGCCCAGAGCATTCCAGCGAGGACCCCTTTTGCAATCATGTTTGCACCATCGAAGAATAGAGCGGCAAGTGCTCCGAAATCCCGCTCGCGCTCAATTGCTCAAAAAAATGTGGCACTACGCCGGTGGGTTGAAACTCGCTTCGATCAGGACGCCACGCAAAGACCTCCTGGGTTTGCACGACTCCCGACTCGACCCCTGTTACTTCTGAGATGCTCACCAAACGACGCTGGCCATCCGCGCACCGCTGCTGCTGAACGATTAGATCAACAGCGGACGCGATCTGTTCGCGGATTGCCACAAGCGGCAAATCAAATCCTGACATCAGCACCAACATCTCAAGCCTGGCAAGCGCGTCTCGAGGGCTATTGGCATGGACCGTGGTCAGCGACCCCTCGTGACCGGTATTCATTGCTTGCAGCATATCGAGCGCCTCTCCACCTCGACACTCCCCGACCACAATTCGATCAGGCCGCATCCGAAGTGAATTTCTTAAAAGGTCTCTTATCGTGACTGCACCCTGGCCCTCCGCATTGGCCTGGCGAACCTCGAGGGAAACAAGATTGGCGTGACCGAGCTGTAACTCCGCTGCATCCTCTATCGTCACAATTCTCTCGTGGGCGGGAATCCACTGCGACAGCAGATTGAGTAACGTTGTTTTCCCCGATCCGGTCCCGCCAGAAACAACAATGTTACGACGGTATCGGACTGCCAACTCAAGAGTAGAGAGCATTACCTTACTTGCAGACCCAAGATTACAAAGATCCTCTGCCTGCAGACGCCGCTTCAGAAAGCGTCGAATCGTAAGACTGCAGCCTTTGATGGCCAAAGGCGGTATGACCGCATTGACTCGTGATCCATCCTGTAATCGTGCATCGACCATCGGGGAAGATTCATCAATTCTTTTACCCAGCGGTGAAACGATACGATCTATTACAGAACGAACGCTTTCGTCGCTCGCGAACCGTAAGGGTACTTTGTGGCAGACACCGGCTCGTTCCACGAAGATCTCATCAAAACGATTGACCATCACCTCTGAGATATCGGAATCATTGAATAATTGCTCAAGCGGGCCTAAACCCACCGATTCAGCGACAACACGATCGACAAATTGCTGTTGCGTAATTGTCTGTGTTCCGTTTAACAGTTCACGCGCAATAGGCTCCATCAGCTCGCGACACTCAGCTCGTATCGCTTGATCTGAGACACCCTGCCAGTCCCGCTTACGGATATCAATGAGAGAACGTAACTGCAGAACGCCACGATCCACCAGTGGCTGCTCAATAAACGCCTCATCAACGGGCACGCTGTGGAGCGCCACCTGCAATCCGAGCACCTCCAGTGTCCAGCTGCCAATCTGTATCTGGTCACCCAGTTTGAGTGGCCCATACTCGGTCACACGATCTGAATTTACAAATGTACCCGCGAGGGTTCCCTGGTCCCGAACGAATAATGCGTCATGCTTAAGCTGAATTTCGGCATGTTGTCGCCCCACCCATAGGCCTGACAATGAGATATCAGCATCCCCGTCGCGACCAATTCGAGCCGGAAATACCGTAAGGGAGACAGACGATTCCGATGATCCGCCTTGATGCAGCCGAAGGTGAAGATCTGGACCCGTCAACAAAGACTCGGCTGATGGCGTCAGCATTGGCTCACTCATTTTCGCCCCTTGTGTTCAGGCGCTGTTTCGTTTGATCTAGCGAATGAGTGGCCCGATCCGTAAGCGAGCGATTGAGTTCTGAAGTTGGTGAAATGAATCTCGGTGTTACAAAGACCACCATTTCGCTGCGTCGCTCACGGAAATCTCGTGATGAAAACAACTTTCCGAGTACCGGAATATTTCCAAGACCAGGCATCTTGTCCAGGGTCTTGCTCTTATCTTCCGAGATGAGTCCAGAGATGACGAGTGTTTCACCCTCATTCAGATTGACTTCAGTCTCCGTCTGGCGAGATAAAAAAGCCGGTAAATCTCCAACCTTGATTGCGGGATCGAGCGTTGAGAGTTCAGTCATTACCCGGGCGGAGATACTGCCCGACTCAGTGAGCGTCGGACTGATTTCAAATTTTATGCCGTAGGGCTTAAATTGAACCGAGCTAGCTCCAAGGGGGCTGGTGGTTGGCAGAGGAATTTCTCCTCCAGCCAAAAAACGAGCTGCGCCCCCGCTGCGACAGGAGAGTATCGGCTCAGCAAGCACAATAGCGTCTCCTTTTTGTTCCATCAGATTGATCGCAGAGGCCAACGTACTCTGAAGTCCAAAGTACATCGCGAACGGAGAGACTTTACTCAGTAACGGCTCCGATGTTGTACCTGGAAGATTCGAGGTTAGGTTGGGTGCCCCTGAAGCATCAATTGACCCAGAGGATGCCGGTCGAAATCTAGAGTTAGTCCGCATATCGCCAACTACGCCGAAGAGCGGTCCGGCAGTGCTTTTTTGCCAATTCACACCAATGTTTTCGAGCGCACTCTTTTTAACCTCGAGAAATCGGACTTCCATCGCAATCATCTGCTCGACGCCCGCTTGCTGGACGAGATTCATGATGAGCGGCGAGCGCTGGGCCAGTTCTTTTACCTTCTGCGCCTCCTGGACATTGCGAGCGCGCCCCTCCAAAACCACCTTCCCGCCGATAACCCGGGTCTCAATATGGGTGGATTTTCCAAGCCAGAGACGCACATCCTTCAAGAGCTGTTCCTCATCGCCAGAATGCACCTGAACCAACACGCGTCGCTCAGTTCCGTCGTGATACCAGAGGTGAAGACTCGTCGATCCAGGCTGCAAGGCCATCAGCAATACTTGATCACGCTCTAACCGTTTTGCAGAAAGAATTTTTCCGTTACCCAGGGCGATTCGCTTTAGGCCGCGTTCGGCGATAACGAAAGTCTCGCCCACCCGGAGTGTCGTTTCTTGTCCAAGTGTCGAAGCAGAAGGGGCGACTCCGGTTGACTGTGTCGTATCGACGGAGATGGGCCCTTGGGGGCTTGCCGATAATTGATCAGCGGCGGAAAGTCCCAAAGTCACGACCACCAGCGACCGAAGGAAATACCAAATCAGAGGCAGTCCAAGAATCATCGCGTCACCCCGTCAGCACTGCCGATAAGAATCTCGATAGGAGCGTAAGCCGTTGGTGGCGGTTGACCGGATTTTCGGTCCATAGCCGTCGACCGAGGAATATCCTCGGCGGCCCGCAGCGCAATACCGAGCCGGCCTTGTAATTGTCCTGCCAGCACCAGATTGGCGAGACTCACGGGCACGGCGAGTGTGATCGTGGAGTACGGGCTTCCAGAATTCAGACTTCGATGCTCAGGCGTTGGGTCAGAAAGCCGCTCGGTCCTGGCGCCGGTAGCGAGAACTCGGAGATTCTCTGCAATCAAACGTGCGCGAGGTGCAAAAACAGCGCGCTCTGAGGTCAGTGATGCAATGGCGCCCTCTGAACTCGGGGTCTGGGGAAGAGCAGAGCCCCAGAGGTCGATTCGGTCGCCTGGTTGGATTAACCCCCCAACGGAGGAGACTTCGTCGACTGAAAGCGAAATAGCGCGATACCCTGCCTCGAGTCGGACACCGTTAAGCTCAGCAGGCCCCTGTCGAAGATGTTCCACAGTGATCGGATGCCCCGCTTTGACCGCGCGGATAAGCCGTTTCTGATTGATTGCGTCAAAGTCTAGGGGCGTGATGGCCCCCGGTAACGACCAATCCTGAGGCATCCGCCGGACCGCGACAGTCTGTGGATTGGCAATATCACCCGACCCGAGGTCTCGCGCTGCGACCAACACTTCGATTAAACCACCCTTCGGCAGCAGACGTTCTCGCTCCTGAAGTACCCTGGTCTCCGCGTAAGACTGGGTCAATAAGAACGCACCCACAGCGGAAAATCCAGCCAAAAGCAATGGCCAATGCTGTCTTAATAAACCCAGAGGCAGCTTACCCTTACGGGGTCCCATTGCCGGAGAGCTTGAGGGGCGAAAACGTGCGAATGTCTCGATCAGTGTATTGCGTACTCTTATGATTAGATCACCCATTTTGATTACCGCTACCATGGCAGGGACAAAGAAAACGAGTACGACTGCATCAATTCATGTAACGCGCGGCCCAAGCTCATTGCTGAACCATCGAGCATCAGCCAGGCGCCCGTCAGTGCCACCATGGCCAAAAGATACTCAGAGAGAGCCATTCCGAGCGGTGCCTCGATACCTTTTCGATAAAAAACTTTATGCTCCATAAAATCTCCTTTGTTACCGTTGCAAGAAAATGGAATAACTTCCGAGCTGTGGATCGCGCCCAGAAACCACGAATTGACCGGCCGAAAAATGAGCAAAATGGCCAAGCGAAAAATTTTGCGTACTCGAAGTGGAGATGCCCGAGCGATTGAGTAGGACAACAGACTCCTGATGATGATCTGAGAGCGATTTCCACGAATGGCGAATGCGTAACCGAGTACCGAGCTGGCGATCAAAAATCTCGTAGGGCCACCCAGTGCTGTGCGCCAACTGCGCCTGTCGATTGAAGATCAGTGGCATAAGCACTCGCCACCCCCAAGCCTCTCCCCTGCGATGATCTGCGATCCACTGCTCCGCAACCCACTGGTGGCCAATCACAGCGCCAGCAATACACCATCCCATCGTTCGATGAAAGATTGCAACTCTTCCCTCTTGCTGCCAATTCTTGGCGCGCTGTTGTGCCAGAAAACAGCCAGGCAGATCACTGCGCAAATAAGTGGCGGTGACATCCATCCCGCCCACCTGAAAAGCCAGGCCGGTAAACGCGGCAGTGATCGCAGTTGAAACCATGCTCGTCAAACCTATTGGGCAAGAACACGGGTACCCGGATAGGCAAACTCGTGGTCAACTCGATGAAACCGGGACCGGAATTCAGCCGTTGAGACTTCCAAACCGACTCCGCTAAAAACGGGCATCAGCACATCTTTCCCGGGCAGATAAAGGCCCTCAATCGCCTGCGCGGCAAGTGCCGAGGGCGTCTCTCCCTCCCTGACTCGGCTAAAGAAATCCGCCTGATCGGCTGCCGACCAGCTATCGGAGACCAAGGCGACACGACTCGATATCGCAAGCCGGGGAACAAGGCGAGCAGCTGGGCTAACCGACGCCTCCCAAAGAGTGGCTGAAACCGTAGATCGAGCGAGATGATCCGGAGTCGGCAGCCCGAAAATTGCCGGGCCAGCCTTCATGCTGAGGGTACGGAAGAGATCGGAGAGCTTGTTGAGCAGGCCGCTGTCCACTCCGTCCACTTTCGGTAAATCGAGAGAGAGGGCCACATCCTCGGGCCGCTGCATCAGCACTCGCTGCTTTCCTAGACTATCGACCGTCTTCCATGCTGGATTGTCGAAAGGAAAAACCTCTTGCTGATCGGAATAAAACAGGGCTGATCGAATTTTTTGTGCCGGATTGGAGAACTGAGTCCGACAATATCCAGGCCGGTTATCGCAGTCGAACGCGGAAAAACGGGCGGCCTGACTGGTTTTCAACCCGATCGTTCCAATATTTCCGATCACAATGATCGTCAGCAAGAGGGCGCTCATCGTCAAGAGAAGCAAAACCAGCTCAAGCAGTCCTTGCCCGCGAGGAGACCTCGCAAGGTGAGTCCCGGGAATCTCTCGAGTATTCAAGATGATCATCACGGGCGCGCCCCCTGGGATAACAGCATTGCAACGGACTGGTCGGCCACTGAGGGCGCCACCAAGCGCGAGCTCCAGAATGGGGCAAATAAATTGGCGAACTCACGATTTGCGGGATTAGAAAACGTATCCACTGGTCTTTGAAAAAACAATTCACCGACACTCAGGGCCCAGAGCTTATCGGGCTGCCTGCCGGAACTACCGGCCAGATCGGCCTGGCCAGCGGTGATTTTTTGAACCTTAGAAAGGGGCAATCGAACGAGTACAGGCACTCGGACAGAGGCATTCTGTCGGGAGGCATCAGCGCTGAGCGCTAGCTCTCGATAGCTACTCAGTCCCGAATAGCCATTCAGTGGAATCGCCTGGTTACTTGCTAGGCTCAGCGCGGAGGGATTTGCCGCGAGTCCTGCGCCATCTCGCGACAGCTGGGATCCGTCTGCAACGCCAGCGTCTGCGGCACCCCACGCGATCGGGATCGCCTCTCTCAGACCCGAGCAACGCCAATTGAATCGACCCCTTCGACGCCATGAGTGAATCGACAATGTATCCCCCGCCTCCCAATTGGAAAGGTCTGAACTTAGCCAGGTACCGCCCCTGCGGATCAATTTGCTGAAGGCAGAATCAACACTAGTCGGGATGCACCCCAGGCTAGGCATCAAGTAAAGTCGTTGATCGAAACTGCGAGCATGGGAAAATCCGTCCAGCGACTGTTCGGTCAGAGCGGCCAAAGGTGCGCGATCAGCCCCTGAACGATTGGCCGAGAAGGTCGAAAACGCAGAAACTGAACTACTGGGGATGAGCTGACCGAAAAATCTTGAATCCCCTGACCATACAACCTCATTCACCATGGCCTGCGCCGCAAAAGGAGTGGCGGCGGCATGCATGACCTGTTGGCTGCCATGAAGCATCTGAGCGTAAGCCGAGCGCAAAGGGGTTTCGATTGAAGCGCCCACCTTGGCCATCTCATGGCCAAGGTGCACCGATTCCTGAATCCACCCCGCCAGGGCTTGCGCCGCCGGAACAGCTGACGCTACCGTGCCGATGTTTTGCGCGAGCGTTTTTGCATATTGCGTCCACGCTGTCAGCGTGACAGCCTGAGCAATCATGATCTCATTGGCGGCAATAGCCCGATTACTATAGGCATCGTAATTAAGAATCTGGGCGTACCATGTCGCCACCGATTTGGCTGCGGCATCGGAGAGCGACATTGCTTTGGTTTTCTCATTACTGATGACTACTGATCTCGCCAATAAGAACAACAACACAGCGATTAATGACAGCATGCCCAAACCGAGCATCAATACCGCACCCCGCGGAGCCGCGACGTGTCTCAATGGTTATCCTGGTTATAGTTTTTTAGATCTTTGCGAACATTGGCTTGCGAACGCGCTGCCGAAGCGGAACTGGTCGCCGCATTGAGCGCCGCTCCTGCATCGTTACCTGAGATCTCTTGCGCAATGCCGGCGGTTTGGTTGCGAATCGTCTGCCCCAGCATGCTGTAGACGCCGATGGCCGCGACAGCAACAACCGCCACCACAACAATGTATTCGGTCATTCCTTGACCGCTGGGAGCTTGATATTTGTTTAATAAAGCCAACAAAGAAGAGCGGATGTTTCGATATCCGAGCACTTCACGCTTAGGAAAGCGATACATAAAACCTCCTGTGAGTACTGATCTCAGTGATCAGGCAGGGGTTATGTTCGAAGACTTACCAGAATAAGAAAATCGTCTAGACAGATTACTCTGAGACGACTATGAGAAGACGCTGAGGCTGCAACAAGCGAGGCAGCCTTGAGAACATCACGACGATACGGCAAACCTAGTGTGCATGCAGCACATTGGCCGCAAACCCCGCCACAGCGATACCAACGAGCATCAATGCCGGCTGCTGCCATGCAGCCGCACCCAGCCCGCCGTGGTGATCATGAGCCTGCGCATGCAGCTGGGGAATCAAATCCGATAAGGCAATGTAAATAAAGTTAGCAGCGGCGACGACCAGTAGATATGGCACCCAGGCGGCGGACTGGGCGAGATAGAAAAACGCCACAACTGCGCCCAGTAATGCGCCACAGCCTGTTAGAAGATTAAAAAGCAGTGCCTTGGCTCGACTAAAGCCGCTATTGAGCAGCACCACAAAATTACTAATCTGCTGCGGCACCTCATGGGTGGCGATGGCAAGAGCTGTCAATAAGCCAAGCAGCGTCCCCGCCTGAAAAGCTGCGGCAATCAGTACGCCATCGGCCAACAAATGAATAAAGCTGCCGCCCAGCAAGGCCCAGCCGCCACGGCCGGCAGAGGCTGCATCATGGCCATGCGGATGGTCATGGCCATCGTGCTCATGATGATGGTTGTGCCGAAGAATCGCCAAGCGCTCCAATACAAAAAAGCCCACCAGGCCCAAAAGCATGGCAAGACTCACGCCATGAATTTCGCCGCCAAGATGAATGCTCTCGGGCAGCAAATGTAAAAGCGCAGTACCCAAGAGCATGCCAGCCGAGAAACTCACGAGTCGATCGACAAAACGCGTCAGCGGTCCTAACGAGACCGCCGCGGCAAGCAAAATCGAGATGACCGTAGCGGCGGTAGCCGACGCTACGGTATAAATGAAAAGCATTTTTGGCTAGGCGACCCCGTGCTTTTTAAACCAGGCAAGGGCCCTCTGGAATGCGTCTTCGGCGGCCTCTTTGCGATAGGTCGGACGATAGTCGGCATGAAAGGCATGTGGCGCATCGGGATACACCACAAACTCGGAAGCCTGAGATGGTTTGCCGCCAAAGGATAGTCGTGTCTTCATCTCTTCCACGGTATCCATGGGAATGCCGTCGTCCTTCCCGCCATAGAGCCCCAGCACCGGCCATCTCAGTTTTTCCGCGATGTCGTGTGGATGGGTGGGCGTTGCCGCATTCACCGTTGTCATCAATCGCCCATACCAGGCTACTCCGGTCTTTAAGCGTGGGTTGACTGCGGAGGCCATCCACACAATGCGACCACCCCAGCAAAAACCAGTGACCCCAAACTTCGCCGCATCACCGCCATTGGCGGCAGCCCAATCCAACGACGCATCGAGATCGCCTAAGACCTGTACGTCTGTCACCTTACTCACCACATTGGCGAAGATTTCCGGCGTGGTTTTGTACTGCATGACATCGCCCTGGCGAACAAAAAAATCAGGGGCAATCGCCAAATACCCGCGCTTGGCAAGCCGGCGACAGACGTCTTGGATGTGCTCGTGCACACTCCAGACTTCATGAATCACAATCACAGTTGCGAGCCGGGTCTTGCCTGCAGGCATCGCACGATAAGCAGGGATTCGCCGGTCCTTGGTCGGAATCTCAATCATTCCGGCAGTAAGGCCCTGGCTATCGGTGGTAATGACCTGAGCCAGTAGGTCGCCAGTGGGCGCGACCGAGGCTGCAAAACCGGTGGCGATTGAGGCCTTGAGAAACCCGCGGCGGCTGGCGCCCTCTGCCGAAGCGGGAAATAATGAATTCACTTCATCTTGAATTGCATGGCTCATCGTAGACTCCTCATCTTGAATTAGTGCGCCTCATCCCAGTTATCCCCCACCCCCACATCCACAATCAGGGGGACGCTTAACTGGGCAACATTTTCCATCTTCTGCGGCAGTAATGCGCGCAGCGCCTCGACTTCAGCATCGGGGACTTCCAGCACCAGCTCGTCGTGAACCTGCAGCACCAAACGGGATCTTAGCCCCTTCTCTTCTAGGCTTTGCTGCACCTGAATCATCGCCAATTTAATCAAATCGGCAGCAGTGCCCTGCATTGGGGCATTGATGGCCGCCCGCTCAGCCGCCTGGCGACGCGGCCCGCTGGGGGAGCTGATCTCCGGAAGCCAGAGTCTGCGGCCAAACACGGTCTCCACATAGCCACGGGATTTCGCGGCCTCACGAATCGTATCCATATACCGCTTCACGCCAGGATACTTTGCAAAATATTGGGCGATGTAATTTTTGGCAACGCCCTGATCGATCGCAAGGTTGCGCGCCAACCCATAAGCACTCATCCCGTAAATCAATCCGAAATTAATCACCTTGGCATACCGGCGCTGCTCGCTACTTACCTGATCCAAGGGAACACCGAAGACCTCGCTCGCGGTAGCCCGATGCACATCTTCGCCGGCTTTAAATGCCGACAGCAGGCCATGGTCTTCCGATAGATGGGCCATGATGCGTAACTCAATCTGGGAATAATCCGCAGACATCAGCTGAAATCCTTTGGGTGCCACAAAGGCCTGCCGTATCCGTCGGCCCTCGGGAGTGCGGACCGGAATGTTCTGTAAATTTGGATCACTCGAAGCGAGCCGGCCGGTGACCGCAACCGCCTGAGAAAAAGTAGTGTGGACCCGCCGTGTTTTGGGATCCACCATCCGGGGAAGCTTATCGGTGTAGGTCGACTTCAGTTTCGAAAAGCTACGCCACTCCAGCAGCACTTTGGGCAGTGGATAGTCCTCGGCAAGTTTTTCTAAAACATCTTCATCGGTGGAGGCCGCGCCAGTGGCGGTCTTTTTCACAGGTGTATAGCCCAGCTTGTCAAAGAGAATCTCACCTAACTGTTTGGGCGATCCCAGATTAAACGGCTGGCCTGCCAGCTCATGGGCCTGGGCCTCCAACGCAGAGATTTTTTTTGCCAGTTCACTGCCTTGCTCCAACAGCAATCGGCTATCGATTTCAATGCCGTTGTGCTCCATCTGCCAGAGCACCTGGGCGACCGGAATTTCAATGCTGCTGTACACGCGGTGAAGCTTTTCGTCTGACTGAATTTGTGGCCAGAGGGTCTGGTGCAAATGAAATGTGAAATCCGAGTCTTCGCCTGAGTATCGGGCGGCCGTTTCAATTGCCACCTCTTCAAAGCCGATGCGCGAGGCGCCCTTGCCGGTGACATCGTCGTAACTTAAGCCCTTACGGCCGAGGTGCCGCTGCGATAACGAATCCAAATCATGTGATCGGTGGGCCTCGAGCACATACGACTCGAGCAGCGTGTCATGCACAATACCCCGTAAAAATACGCCAGCGCCCGCAAGTACATGGGCGTCATATTTAAGATTCTGGCCCACCTTGCAACGAGCGGAGTCCTCAAACCAGGGCTTTAGCCTTTGGATGACTTCTTCTAAAGAGAGTTGCTCCGGCGCACCCGCATAACGATGCCCCAGCGGTATGTAGAAAGCTTTTCCGACCTCCCAGGCAAACGATAGGCCCACAATCTGCGCAGCCCGCGGATCAATGGAGGTGGTTTCAGAATCAAATGCCACCAGTGGCTGGGCCTGCAGCTGCACATAAAAAAGATCAAACGCCTGCCAATCAAATATGGTCTGATACTCACCCTGGACATTGAATAAATCACTGGGCGCTAAGGTGGCGCCCGCTGCAATACCGCCCGCAGCTGCCGCGCCGACCGCAGCCTGCCCCGAGGAGCCAACGGCCTGGTCTGCTTCACCAACGCCACGAAGGCTGCGATCCAGCTGATAGGTCGCTTTGATTTCAGCAATTGCTGAAAGATCCAGAGGCCGCCATGCCAAATCTTGATCAAAACTGCCCACGACACCAGCAAGATCACAATCTGTTTTTATGGTGACCAGTTTTCTTGCGGTCGGCAGCCAGTCAAGCGCCTGGCGAAGATGCTCGCCGACAGCGCCGGAGACTTCTTGAGCAGAGGCCATCACTGCATCCAGTGACCCATACTGGGTCAGCCACTTCGCCGCAGTCTTCGGGCCCACTTTGTGGACACCGGGCACGTTATCGGAAGTGTCCCCAACCAACGATAAGTAATCCACGATTAATTCAGGCGGTACACCGAACTTCTCCATAACCGCCTGCCGATCCGAGACCTTCGCCGGACCGCCATCGCGGCTCATGGTGTCAATGAGAATCACCTGATCGTTGACCAGCTGAGCGAGATCTTTATCGCCCGTCACGATGATGGTGGAAAGTCCACGGCCACCTGCCTCTTTCGCAAGCGTGCCGATGACATCATCTGCCTCAACGCCGTCAACCTGCAGTAGTGGCCAGCCGAGCGCTCGAACCGCTTTAAATATTGGCTGAACTTGGGCAGATAGGTCCTCGGGCATGGCGGACCGATTGGCCTTGTAGTCAGCATAGATCGCATCACGAAATGTGGGGCCTTTGGGATCAAACACACAGGCGATATAACGGGCAGGCCACTCAGTCCGCACCCGCCGCAGCATATTGACCATGCCCGTTAACGCGCCAGTCGGAAGGCCCGAGCGGGTCCGCAGATCCGGCAATGCATGAAAAGCCCGATATAAAAAGCTCGAGCCATCAATCAGCAGCAGCCGCTCGGGCAGCTCAGGGTCTTGGGAATCGTTACTCACGAAAGAAAATCCAGGGACGAATGGGGTCCAGAACGCGTCTCAGAGGGCAAAAGGACGGCCCCTCAGTGTAGCTAAAATCGGGGTTTCCCAAGGCAGCCCCCTCCCATGACTAACCCTCCCTCCGCCCCCGTGAATTTCATCCGTCATATCGTGGATGCAGATCTGGCCGCAGGGCGGGTGCAGTCGGTGGTGACCCGCTTCCCCCCTGAGCCCAATGGCTACCTGCATTTTGGTCATGCCAAATCGATTTGCCTGAATTTTGGTCTGGCCCGCGACTATGCAGGCCGCTGCCATCTGCGACTCGATGACACCAATCCCACCCGCGAAGAGCAGGAGTATGTCGATGCAATTGAGGCAGACGTTCAATGGCTCGGCTTTGACTGGGGGCCCCACCATTACTTTGCCAGCGATTATTTCGAAAAACTCTACGGCTTTGCTGAGGCCTTGATCGAAGGCGGCTATGCCTACGTGGATTCTCAGTCTGCGGAAGACATGCGGGCCAATCGCGGCACGCTCACTGAGCCTGGCAAAAACTCTGTTGATCGCAATCGTCCCGCTGCGGAAAACCTCTCGCTATTTCGTGAAATGCGGGCCGGTAAACATCCTGACGGCAGCCATGTGCTTCGCGCAAAGATTGATATGGCCTCGCCAAATATGAATCTTCGTGATCCGGTGCTCTATCGTATTCGACATGCGGAGCATCACCGCACCGGCAGCAGCTGGTGCATCTATCCCATGTATGACTATGCCCATCCGCTTTCTGATGCCATCGAGAACATCACGCACTCAATTTGCACCTTGGAATTCGAAGACCATCGGCCGCTTTACGACTGGCTGCTGCAAAAGGTTGCCCAGTGCGGAAAGCTCAATCCCAATGCCCTTCCCCATCAATACGAATTTGCAAGACTCAATCTCACTTATGTTGTGCTCTCAAAGCGCAAACTCGTGGATCTGATTGAGGCCAAGGCGGTCAACGGCTGGGATGATCCCCGTATGCCGACGCTGATGGCCGCCCGCCGCCGCGGCTATACGCCCGAAGGCTTTCGGCGCTTTGCGGAAATGATTGGGGTCTCCAAATCCGATGGCTGGATTGATTACAGCGTACTGGAGGAGTGTATGCGTGATCATCTGAACGACACGGCCTTGCGCCGTATCGCAGTCATCGATCCGCTTCGACTCATTCTTGAAAATGTGCCCGAAGGCCACGAGGAGGAATGCTTTGCGCCGAATCATCCCCAGCAGCCGCAGACCGGCAAGCGCGCCGTGCCTTTTTCTCGTGAACTCTGGATTGAGCGTGATGATTTTCAAGAAAACCCCGAGAAGGGATTTTTTAGGCTCGCCCCGGGCGCGCAGGTTCGGCTGCGCTACGCCTATGTGATTGAATGCACAGGCTTTGAAAAAGATGCCAATGGCCGGATCACTGAGGTGCGGGCCCGTATTTTTAACGACAGCAAAAGCGGTACGCCGGGCGCAGATCAATACAAAGTCAAAGGCAACATCCACTGGGTCTCAAAACCTCATGCCTATCTCGGCAGCTTGCGAATGTTTGATCGGCTCTTCGCGCACCCCACACCAGGGGCCCGCCGAGAGGGTGATGCGCCGGGGCTCGAACGTCATTTTTTAGATGACCTCAACCCCAACTCATTTTCCGAGGTTCAGGCAGCGCTTGAGCCCAGCCTAAAAGACGCAAAACCCGAGGATCGCTTTCAGTTTGAGCGACACGGCTATTTTGTAGCGGATATGAAAGACAGCAAGCCCGGTGTGCCGATTTTCAATCGCACAGTGACCTTAAAAGATTCCTGGAAATAAATCATGCGCGTTATTGCTCACAATCCTCCCGATCCCGCAAATAAAACAGCCCTTCCGGCGATTCGCTTCATGGAGATCGATGCGCCCACACCCGGCCCTGACCAGGTTGTGATCAAGGTGGCCTACGCGGGTGTGAATCGCCCTGATCTTTTGCAACGCAGAGGTGCTTACCCGCCGCCTGCGGGCGCCTGCCCCTACATGGGCCTTGAAGTCAGCGGCACCATCCGTGCAATCGGTGCCAATGTAAACCAATGGAAAGTTGGCCAAGAAGTCTGCGCGCTCACTCCCGGTGGCGGTTATGCAGAAGAGGTGGTAACGCACGCCGGACATTGCATGCCGATTCCACAAGGCTTTTCTTTGCTGCAAGCAGCCGCTTTACCCGAGACCTATCTCACCGTCTGGGCCAACCTGATTGAGCGCGGGGGGCTTACGCGCGGCGAGTCTGTATTGATTCACGGCGGATCAAGTGGCATCGGCGTGACTGCTATTCAAATGGCAAAGTGGACTGGGGCTGTGGTCTACACCACAGTGGGCTCAGAGGACAAAGCCAGAGCCTGCACCGCCCTTGGTGCGGACTGTGTGATCAATTATCGAAATGAAGATTGGACTTCGGTCATCAAAGAAAAGACTGCCGGCCAGGGGGTGAATCTCATCTTGGATATGGTCGGCGGCCCTTATATGGAGAAAAATCTGCGCAGCCTTGCGCTGGAAGGCCGACTCGTGCAGATCGCTTTTCTGATGGGCAGTAAAACCGAGGTGGACTGGTCCACGCTCATGATGCGACGCCTGACATTTACCGGATCCACACTACGGGCCCGATCCGATGAACAAAAATCACGGCTTGTAAGCGCCCTTCAACACGCTGTTTGGCCCGAGCTTTCCGCGGGCCGTCTCATGCCGCAAATCCATTCCGTATTTCCATTTGCTGAAGTCGATCAGGCCCATGCTCTAATGGAATCCTCCACCCATATCGGCAAAATCATGCTCAAGGTATCCCCATGACCACAGCTTCTCCCCCGGCCGCAGCCGCTGCCCGCGTCAAACTCCATGTCGTCACATCGTCATCTCCAGCAATACTGCTGCGAGTGGTGCGCTATCTCAGCAGCCGCCAGATTGCGGTCGAGGTGGGCAACAATTTCGTGAAATTCCCGCGCGCTGAGCAGGCCGCTGATGATGCGGCAGCCGCTTTAAAGGCTATGGGATTTCGCATCCTGACCAGCATGGATCAATTTGCCCCCGAGGCCGATACCAATATCGGTGAGCGCTGCGCCGCCCTCTTGGCTGAAGAGCGGGCCCCCAAGGGCCATGTCCACGGCCCGGATTGCGGTCACGATCACCATCATGATGAGCACTGCGGCCATGACCATGGGCACCCCCATGATCATGATCACGATCACCAACATCATGGACACAGCCACGATCATGACCATGACCATG
>CAYXRY010000007.1:21302-72508 GCA_964467545.1 uncultured Bordetella sp.
CATGATCACGATCACCAACATCATGGACACAGCCACGATCATGACCATGACCATGGACATGATCATCGTCACGATCATTCTCACAATCCCCGCGGACATCAGCACTGATGATTCGCATACGTGGCGCCCGTCAAAACAACCTCAAAAATATCGATCTTGACCTCCCCGCCGGGGAGATGATTGTGGTGACCGGGGTATCAGGCTCCGGCAAAAGCTCGCTGGTGTTCGATACCCTTTATGCCGAGGGCCAGCGACGCTATGTCGAGACCTTCTCGGCCTACGCCCGGCAGTTTCTGGACCGCATGGATAAGCCACAGGTCGATCGGATTGATGGGGTGCCGCCCGCCATTGCGATTGATCAGACCAATCCGGTGCGCACCTCTCGCTCCACAGTGGGCACGATGACCGAGCTCACCGATCATTTCAAGCTGATGTTCGCGCGGCTATCGGAGCTACGCTGCAAATCCTGCGATAAACCGGTCAAGCGCCAAACCGCCCAGGGCATCAGCCTGTTGGTTCTGGCGAGCCCTGTGGACACCAAAATTGAAATTAGCTTTCCGATTCATGCGCCCGAGTCGCTTCCCGATGAGCAGATTCAGGCCTGGCTCTCCGCTCAAGGATTTACCAAGGTCCAATCCCGAACCCAAGATACCCTCTACGTCATTCAAGATCGGCTCATTTTGCGTGCCGATACGGCGAGAGATCGGATTCACGATTCACTTGAGGCCGCACTTCGGCATGGACATGGCCGATGCCGGGTCAGTATCGGTGAACAGCAGCACGACTTCAGCAGCAGCCTTTCTTGTGCCAGCTGCAAGATTCACTACACCGAGCCCAGGCCGGCGCTGTTTTCGTTTAACTCACCGATTGGCGCCTGCGAGACCTGCCGCGGCTTTGGCCGTGTCATCGGTATCGACCCCGGGCTTGTGATCCCCGATGAGCAAAAAAGCATTGCGCAAGGCGCCGTAAAACCCTGGCAGACCAACGCCTACCTGGACTGCCAAAAAGAACTCGTGAAATTCGCCCAAAAACGCGGCGTGCCCATTGATGTGCCTTTCAAAACACTCTCCTCCAAGCAGCGCGCCTGGGTCTTTGAAGGGGATGACGATTGGTCCGGTGACTGGAATCGACAGTGGTACGGCATTCATCGCTTCTTTGAGTATCTCGAAGGCAAGGCCTACAAGATGCATGTCCGAGTACTGCTGTCACGTTATCGCAGCTACACCGAGTGCCATACCTGCCATGGCGCACGCTTAAAGCCCGAAGCCCTGCTCTGGACCATCGAAGGAAAAACCATTCATGACGTGATGCTGCTGCCTGTTGCAGACGCGCTGCGATGGGTACAGTCTGTGAAGAGTAAAGAAAGTGGCCAGGGCGCATCACGAGCCGGCGCTGATCAGGCCGCAAGCGATGTGGTCACCAAGGAGATCCTCTCGCGGCTGCAGTTCTTGGTGGATGTGGGCTTGGGCTATCTGACGCTGGATCGCCAATCTCGTACGCTGTCTGGGGGCGAGGTCCAACGCATCAATCTCACTACGGCCTTGGGCACATCGCTGGTCAACACACTGTTTGTGCTGGATGAGCCCTCAATTGGCCTGCATCCGCGGGATCTCCACCGCATTATCGAAGTCATGCATAAGCTTCGTGATGCGGGCAACACCTTGGTCGTTGTTGAGCACGACCCTATGGTGATGCAGGCGGCCGATCGAATTATCGATATTGGACCCGGCCCCGGTGAGCACGGCGGATCAATTCTCTTTAATGGCGCTTACGGCAAGCTGCTCAGCGCTGACACACTGACCGCGCGCTACCTCAAGGGGGAGCTTGAGGTCCGCTCCAAAGCTGCGCTCCCGACTTCCGAGCTCAGGGAAACATCAGGAAAAAAACAGCCTGGCAATGCGGATAGAGCACTCTCGATTCTTGGTGTGGCCGCAAATAATCTTCGCTCAATTGATGTCACGATCCCCTTGGGTAAGCTGGTTTGTATCACCGGGGTATCGGGAAGTGGCAAATCCACACTCGTTCAAGATGTGCTCTACCCGGCGCTTTGCAAAACCAAAGGTAAGCCTACCGAGGCTCCGGGCGTATTTGAAAAGCTTCTTGGTGCTGAGCAAATTCATGATGTGGTCATGGTCGATCAGTCTCCAATCGGTAAAACCACGCGGTCAAATCCGGTGGTCTATGTTGGTGCTTTTGATGCGATTCGCAATCGATTTGCAGAGTTGCCTCAGGCCCGACAACGCAACTACACTCCGGGCACTTTTAGCTTTAATGCCGGCGATGGCCGCTGCCCAAGCTGCGGCGGCAATGGCTTTGAGCATGTGGAGATGCAATTTCTCTCTGATGTCTATCTGCGCTGCCCAGACTGCGACGGTAAGCGCTTTCGTAAAGAGATCCTGGAAATTGAATTGCAGGGCAAATCGATTGCCGATGTGTTGGAGCTCACGATTAGCCAGGCCCTGGAGTTTTTTGCTGGCGATACTGAAATCGCCACCCGACTCAAGCCGCTTGTCGATGTCGGCTTAAGTTATCTAAAGTGTGGCCAGCCCGTGCCCACCCTATCCGGTGGCGAGGCCCAGCGGCTCAAAATCGCTGGCCATCTGGCTGAGGCCGCCAATAAATCCATTCAAGGTGCGCTGCTCATTTTCGATGAGCCCACCACGGGACTTCATTTCGATGACATCGCCAAATTGCTGAAGGCGCTCTTGGCCTTAAAAGCAGCAGGCCATAGCCTGTTGATCGTTGAGCACAACTTGGATGTCATTGGTGCGGCCGACTGGATCATCGACCTCGGACCCGAGGCAGGGGCAGATGGCGGCCAAATTGTGATTCAGGGCACCGTTGATGATGTCAAAGCCTGCCCGCAGTCGCATACCGGCCGCGCGCTGATCCAGTCTCACCAGGCCCTCAATAAAACCTGGTCGGTCCAAGAGCCCTCAGCCCGTGCGTCGCGCGCCCATTCAGCCATTGAGATTCATGGTGCACGCGAACACAACCTGAAAAACATTCACGTCAATATTCCGCGCGAAAAAATGACCGTCATCACGGGGGTCTCGGGTAGCGGTAAATCCACGCTGGCCTTCGATATTCTTTTCGCAGAAGGCCAACGCCGCTATCTTGAGTCGCTCAATGCCTACGCGCGGCAGTTTGTTCAGCCCGCCTCACGGCCAGATATCGATGCTGTCTTTGGAATCCCGCCCACAGTGGCCATTGAGCAACGCACCAGCCGCGGAGGCCGAAAAAGCACAGTCGGAACCCTGACCGAGATTCACCACTTCCTGCGCCTGCTTTTTGTCAAAGCAGGTGTTCAGCACTGCCCTGACTGCGATACTGCGATCCGACCGCAGAGTATCGAGTCGATTCTCGCCACACTCATGTCGCGCCATCGCGGCCAGCGTATTGGGCTGATGGCACCGCTTGTGATTAATCGCAAAGGGATCTACCAGGACCTCGCAAAGTGGGCGGCCTCAAAGGGCCATCGCCATCTGCGTGTCGATGGTGAGTTTGTATCGACGGAGCCCTTTCCCAAGCTGGACCGCTTTAAAGAGCACACCATTGAGCTGCCAATTGGCGATGCCCAGGTACAGCCCACTAACGAGTCCGCATTAAAGTCACTGCTCGAAGAAACCTTAAATTACGGCCAAGGTGTGGTCCATGTCATGGCCCCACTTGATCAGCCCCGATCAGAAATCACGGTGCTCTCCACCCGGCGGGCCTGCCCCTCATGCGGCACAGGGTTCTCGGAACTCGATCCGCGACTTTTCTCCTACAACTCCAAGCATGGCTGGTGCTCAAGCTGCTTTGGCACTGGAGTGGCGCTGGCCGAGTTCGATAGCAGCCAGACCGGCGAAGAAGAAAACTGGCAGGAGCAATCCGAAGCTGGTGATGTAACGGTCTGCTCAAATTGCGAAGGTGCGCGCTTAAACCCCACCGCACTTGCCGTTCGAATCGCCGACCAAAGTATCGCCGCAATCTCTGCCCAGCCAATTGGTACATTACCAAAATGGTTGAGCGATCTTGATGACCACCTCGGGCCGCGCGAATTTGCTATCGCAAAAGATCTCATCTCAGAAATCGGATCACGGCTTGCCTTTCTCACCGAGGTTGGACTTGGCTATCTCGCCCTTGATCGTGCCGCTCCGACGTTGTCTGGCGGGGAAGCACAACGCATCCGCCTTGCCGCCCAGCTGGGATCGAACCTGCAAGGCGTCTGCTATATCCTGGATGAGCCCACGATTGGCTTACATCCCCGCGATAACCAAGCACTGCTCGGGCTGCTGACCCAGCTGAAAGAAAAAGGCAACACACTGGTCGTCGTCGAGCATGATGAAGACACCATTCGGCTTGCCGATCATGTGATTGACATTGGTCCCGGCGCAGGCGCCCGTGGCGGAGCGCTCATTGCACAAGGAAAACAGGCTGATCTCGAAAACGCGGGTGAGTCGCTGACCGGCCGCTATCTTCGCGAGCCTCTGACCCACCCCACAAATCCTTCGCGGGCCAGGGGCAAAGAGTTTTTGTCAGTGCATCAGGCCGATTTGCATAATCTGCAGGCGGTGAATGCCGAGATACCCTTGCACCGGCTGACCGTGATCACCGGAGTATCCGGCTCGGGTAAATCAAGCCTCGCCAGAGACGTGCTACTTGCCAATCTCAGCACGACCCTGCGGTCCGACCGCAGCAATGGCAGAAAATCCGCGGCAAGTGCAAAAACAAAGCCGGCAACACTTTGGCGCGGCTGCGCTTCATTATCGGGCTGGGAGTCAATCGATCGCGTGCTTGAAGTCGATCAGACACCCATCGGAAAGACACCCCGATCAACACCGGCAACTTACATCGGCTTTTGGGACACGATCCGTAAGCTGCTCACGGAGAGCGAAGAGGCCCGCATGCGGGGATGGAAGGCCAATCGCTTTTCGTTTAACACTGGCGATGGCCGCTGCAGCCTCTGCGAGGGCCAAGGCTGGCAAAAAGTAGAAATGAATTTCTTGCCTGATGTCCGCGTGCTCTGTGATGGCTGCGGTGGCACCCGCTTTAATACCGAGACTCGTTCAGTGCTCTGGCGCGGCGCCAATGTCGCTGACATTCTCGCAATGAACGTTGATGCAGCGGTCAGTTTTTTCGAGAATCACCCCAATGTGCAGCGGCCGTTGAAGCTTTTGCAGGATGTCGGCCTGGGCTATCTCACGCTGGGCCAGCCCAGCCCAACCCTGTCTGGCGGTGAGGCTCAGCGTATCAAGCTGGTGACCGAGCTGGTCAAGGCCTCAAGCAATACAGGCAAGACCTCAGCCCATACGCTGTATGTACTGGATGAACCTACGGTAGGCCTTCACATGGCCGATATTGAAAAGTTGATTCATGTGCTCCACCGGCTGGTCGATGCTGGCAACACGGTGGTGGTGATTGAGCATCAGCTGGATATCTGGGCCCAGGCCGACTGGATCATCGATCTTGGTCCCGAGGGTGGCGCCGGCGGCGGAAAAATCGTTGGCCAGGGCTCGCCGGCTCAGATCGCAAAACTCAAGACTCATACAGGCCGGGCATTGGCCGGATTTCTAAAACAGAGGTCACGGCCGCACGCCTCTCCCGCCTAAAACCAGCGATTTACAGTATTATCAATCGTACGATTAAGGAGATGGTTATGGGACCGATTGCCGCCAATGATCTGAAAACCAAAGGCATCAAAGCCATTGAAGAGGCCCTGAATCAGCAGCCTGACGCCTCGATATCCGTGCGCGGCCAGATGAAATATGTTGTGATGCGCTCCGAGCATTATCAGTATCTGCGCGAGTGCGAGCTGGAGGCTGCATTAGCGGAATCCAAGGCCGATTTGGTAGCAGGTCGCTTTGTGAAAGAGACCGTGGATCAACACGTTAAGCGACTAAAGCAGATCAACAAATCCGCTAAATGACCTGGCAGATCATCTTTACCGAGCAATACAACCAGCGGGCTGCAAAGTTTCTTAAACGCAATCCCGCGATTGAGAGCCACTACGCGAAAACCCTCGAGTTGCTTGCCCTAAACCCGCATCATCCCTCGCTGCGCCTGCATGCGTTGCAGGGAAAGCTCACGGGGCTCCACAGTATTTCTATTAATCTCAAATACCGCATCACCCTGGAGATGATCGTCACCGATCATGAGATTGTCCTGATTAACATTGGCGACCACGACAGGGTTTACTAGGCCGCCCGCGCCAAAACACTCCAATCTCGCCAGCCTCAAACCGCCTGCTTGGCCAGATCTGCCGCAGTGGTAAAAGCATCCGCAAAAAACTCCTCCTCGGGCAGTCTGCACTCGCGAACAAAATCCTTTTGGGCCGACTGCACCACAATCGGCGCCCCACAGGCATAGACCTGATGGCCCGAGAGGTCGGGATGGTCCTCCATCACCGCACGATGAACAAAGCCAGTTCGGCCTGACCACTGATCTTGCGGAAGCGCATCACTGATCACCGGGATAAATCGAAAATCCGGCAGGCTTTTCACCCACTGCTCCGCGAGATCAGTCTGATACAGATCGTGCGGGCGGCGGCCGCCCCAATACAGCACCATCGGCCGTCGAATATTTTTCATGGCAATGTATTCCACGACTGCCTTGATCGGCGCAAAGCCTGTGCCGCTCGCAAGAAAAATAATTGGCTTGGCACTGTCCTCACGCAGAAAGAAGGTGCCCTGCGGACCCTCGAATCGCAGAATGTCCTTCTCTTTCACCGCATTGGCCGATGGCGTACCCGGCCCAAAAAGGGCGTCGGTGAATGCGCCGCCCGGTGTGTGCCGAATATGAAGCTCAATGATGTTGTCCTGATGGGGGGCGCTCGCCATCGAATAGCTGCGCCGCTTGCCATCTTTTAAAAGAATGTCGATGTACTGGCCAGCAAGGTAATCAAACTTCTCGGTGGCCGGCAGCTGAAGCTTCACCACCGCCACATCCTGGGCCACGCGGGCAATACTCTGCACACGGCAGGGCATTTTGCGAACCGGGATCATGCCCTCGGCCGCAACAATCCTCGCCTTGACGGTGACATCAGACAATGCCGTGGCACAGCACAAGAGCACCCCACCCTGCTCGCGCTCTGCATCCGAGAGCGCTTTTTTCTGATAGTCGCCGTAATCAACACTGCCTTCCATGAGCTGCGCTTTACAGGACCCGCAGGCGCCGTCTTTGCAGCCATAGGGCACGACGATGCCCGCACGCAACGCAGCCTGCAGAATGGGTTCGCCTTCGTTGGCAGAAAACTTGCGGCCAGATGGCAGCAATGAACACTGATGACTCAAAATGAAACGCCTCCGTGAAAAGCCCTAACGATACTGCACCCAATACAGAAAGAAGCCCGCAAGGCCTAAGGCCATGATGCTGGGAAATAGCGCCATGAGTGGCGCCGGCCATGTGGTCAACACTCCCAGATGAGAAAAGAGGCTATTGAGTAAGTGAAACGCCACGCCAATCAGAATCCCCGCAAAGACCCGTGTGCCGACCGCACCGGACCGGGCCTGCAAGAACGCAGCCGGCAGGGCCAGCAGCATCATGACCCAGATGACCCAGGGATAGACCAGACGTTTCCAAAACGCGATTTCGTATCGCTCTGACTGCTGTTTATTCTGCTTGAGATACTGAATATAACGATACAACTCTAGTGACGACATGCGATCGGGATTGGTCACCAAGGCGCCCAACATTTCGATGGAAAGAGAGGAGTTCATGACCATCTGTTCTCGCTCGCGCTGCGTAACACTGCCCTCTTTGGAAAACTCAACCAACCGCACACCCCGCAAATCCCAATCAAATCCATTGGCCGACTCGCCCAGATAGCGCCCACTTTTGGCTTCGACCATCACTGACAGCCGTTGCTGAGCATCAAACTCATAGATGGTGACCCGCTCAAGCCCCTGATCCTGCGTCAGCCGAGCTGCATTGACAAAACGAAAGGTGCGGCTCTCCTGGGGCCCTGACTGCACTGAGTCGCGCAGCCACAAACCTGAGCGCATTTGGCCAAGGCCCGTGCCCGCATCACGAATTCGGCCGCGAAAATCCTCTACTGTGGGGGCGACCATCTCCGAGAAAACACCTGTCAACAGAATCATCGGAAAGCCGATGTAGAGCATCGACTTGATCGCAACGCTGGGCAGCAGACCTGAGACACGGAAGACTGTGAATTCCGAGTGGGCTGCACTCTGCGATAAGGCCCAGAGTGTCCCGATCAGCGCCGCAATCGGGGCCAGCTCCACCACGCGACTGGGTAGGCCCAGCACCACATAAAGCAGCGCATGCTCAAATCGATAGCCCGCGATTCCGACCTCGTTGACTTCGGCCAAGAGATCAAAAAACAAAAACATGGATAAAAAACCCGCCAACACGAAGGCCGTGGCCTGCACGATGCTATTGCCGATGTAACGACGAAAGATGAACTCGTTCATCGCATCCGCCACCACATCATGGCGGCCGCAATCGCCAGCAGCGCCATTGGCAATGGCCACCAGGCCATCTCAAGGCCAAAGCGGCCCTGCGTCACGGTGGCGGTCAGTGCACTGAAAAGATTACTGGCGATCAAATAAATCAAAAGCGCCAACAGGAGGTTCACCGCGCGGCCAGACCGCGCCTGGGTGACCGCCAGAGGGATCGCCAGTACGCCCAGGCCGAGTGTCAAAAGCGGCAGGCCGACGCGAAGGGCAATCTCGCCTTGGGCAGCAGGCTCAGTGCGCTCAAAAAGCGTAAGTGTTGGTGTCGAGCGGATCGTTTCTTCCGATTTCACACCCCGCGCGGAATGGTCGACCCGAAACCGATAGACCTCAAAGCCGGTGGTCTGGGTCTCCCAGTAGCCGGGCATCAAATCGGTGCGATAGCCACGCTCCAACACAATCCATTGTTGGCCTTCGAGATCTTTTTCAAATTTTCCCGTCGATGACACCAGCACGGACTGCCGGCCGCTGCCGTCAATCGAACGAATGAACACCGCGCCAGTGCGGCCACCATCGTCATCGGGGTTTTCAAGAAAAAATACCCGCTGGCCCGAATAAGACTCGCGAAATTGGCCAGGACTGACCCGCTGGGCATCGCTGCGGTTTTGGATCTCATCTTCAAAAGCCGCAATTTGCTGCTTTGACCAGGGTGCCACCACAGTCGACATCAGGGCCACCAGCAGAATCATCGGCCACATGAATCGCCAGACGGGTTTCAGGAAATCCGCCAGGCTTTTGCCAGAGGAGAGCCAGATGACCATCTCGGAGTCCCGCCACCAGCGCGACAGCACCATAAACACCGAGATGTAGACGGTCAGCATGAGCACGGTGCTCATCAGATTGAGGGTGTTGAACACAATCAGCGGCACCACCAGCTCGCCATCGACCCGGCCCGAGGCCGCCCGGCCCAGGGCCCGAATCAAAATCATGGTGACCAGAGTGGTCAACAACACCGCCAAAACCCCGCCAGAGGTCGATCTGAGCTCTCTGAGCAGGGATTTTTGAAAGAGCATTTTCTTTATAATTCAAGGTTTTACTGGACCTGGGCATTTTGTCATGACTGCAGCCGCCGCCCCCAAAGACATCAAAGAAGCCAAAGACCCCGGCGAGAACCGAGAGGTCGCCCAATTCATCGCCAGCAACAAGCCGGTGGATCGTGCCACTGCCGACTGCGTCTGGGTCGGCGTGTTCGCGACTGGCACGGGTGCGGTGGAACTCTCCAATGCCGCCAAGGTTCTGGATAAGGTCACCAATGGCGCGGTGGCCCGGGCCATCAAGGCTGGCGATATCGATGGCAAGGTGGGCAATAACCTGCTGCTGCGTGATCTGACTGGCATGCCCTCGCCCCGAGGGCTGCTGGTGGGCCTTGGCAAGCGCGAGGATCTCAACGAAAAAATCTTCGGCGACGCCCTGCGGGCCGCCGTGAAGTCTGTCAGTGGCTCGAAGGGCATTAAGCGCATCGCCTCCTTCCTCACCGATGTGCCCGTCAAGTCAAAGTCCGGTGAGCGATCAGGCGCCTGGCGGGTCACCACTCATGTCACCACGCTGCGCGAGTGCGGTTATCGATTTGAGCGCTTCAAAACCAAGAAAGACGACAGCAACGCCGAAGGCTCTGCAAAATCCAAATCGGCCAAGCCGACTGCCGAAGGCATCAGCCATGTGGAGATGCTGCTGCCTGGGGATATGCGCCCGACCGAGGCGCCCAAAGTCATTGAGGATGCCCAGGCCTTGGCCAACGGGCTTCAGCTCACCAAAGATCTCGCCAATCTTCCCCCGAATATCTGCACGCCCACGTTTCTCGCCAATCAGGCCCGTACACTGGCCCGTGAATTCAGGCTGAAAATTGAAGTCCTGGATCGGGCAGCGATGGAAAAACTCGGCATGGGTGCCCTGCTTGCGGTTGCCCAAGGGTCGGCCCAGCCACCGCAATTCATCGTGCTTCAGCATCACGGCGCGACCACCAAAGATGCGCCCCATGTGCTGGTTGGTAAGGGCATCACCTTTGACACCGGCGGTATCTCGCTCAAGCCTGCGGCGGACATGGATGAAATGAAGTACGACATGTCCGGTGCCGCCACTGTGCTCGGTGTCATGCGCGCGGTTGCCGAGATGGGCCTAAAGCGCAATGTCATTGGCGTGATCCCCACCTGCGAAAATATGCCAAGCGGCACAGCGACACGTCCGGGTGACATCGTGACCTCGATGTCGGGCCAGACCGTCGAGATTCTGAACACCGATGCCGAAGGCCGTCTCATCCTGTGCGATGCACTGACCTATGTCGAAAAATTCAAACCCGCCTCAGTGGTGGATATCGCGACCCTTACTGGCGCCTGCGTGATTGCACTCGGCGCAGTCAACACAGGGCTCTTTACTGCTGATGATTCGCTTGCAGCCGCGCTGATGAAGGCCGGCCAGGATGCCCAGGATCCTGCCTGGCGCATGCCCCTGCAAGAGGAATATCAGGAGCTATTGAAATCACCCTTTGCCGATATGGCCAATGTGGGTGGCCGGGCTGCAGGAAGCGTCACCGCGGCCTGCTTTTTGTGGCGCTTTACCAAGGCCTATCGCTGGGCCCACCTGGATATCGCCGGCACTGCATGGAGATCCGGTGCTGCCAAAGGCGCCACAGGCCGGCCCGTCTCTCTGCTGGTGGAATATCTGAAGAACGGCCTGGAGTAAGGCGCAATGCGGCCGGGCCATGACTTCGATTGATTTTCACTTCAATACACCGAATCGCCTTGAATACGCCTGCCGGCTGACGCGAAAAATTCTGAACGCCGGCCAGGCGAAGGTCGAATCGCCCCTGGTTGTCTTTTGCGGCGAACGCTCACGGCTCGACCACTTTGATGATTTGCTCTGGAGTCTGTGGCCGGAGGAATTTATTCCGCATGCCCATGTCGCTTTGCCCGAAGCCCAAGACTCTCCCATCCTGCTGACCGACGACGACATCAAGCTGGATGTTCACGGCCTGCTGCTCAATCTCGACGATGCACCGCCACCTTTTTTCGCGCGCTACACCCGGCTATTTGAAATCGTCTCCACCGAAGATGCCGACCGGACCAGGGCCCGCGAGCGCTTTAGTTTTTATCGCGACCGTGGCTATGCCATCAATAACTATGACCTTGCTAAAAAATCATCATGACTGAGCTGGCCAAATCGTTTGAACCTGCGGAAATTGAAAAGCGCTGGGGCCCGCAGTGGGAATCCCGCGGGCTTTATCGGGCAGGCAATGAAGCTCAGCGTGCAGCCTTCTCGATTCAGCTGCCCCCGCCCAATGTCACGGGCACCCTACACATGGGCCATGCTTTTAACCAGACGCTCATGGACACGCTCACCCGCTGGCATCGGATGAGGGGGGATAACACGCTCTGGCTTCCCGGCACCGATCACGCCGGCATCGCCACCCAAATCGTGGTGGAGCGCCAGCTTGATGCCAAGGCCATCTCACGCCATGACCTAGGCCGCGAAGACTTCATTAAAAAGGTCTGGGAATGGAAGGAGCACTCGGGCTCAACCATTACCGGCCAGATGCGCAGGCTTGCTGCAAGCTGTGACTGGGACCTCGAATACTTCACCATGAATTCCCAGTGCTCTGATGTCGTCAAGGAAGTCTTTGTGACACTTTTTGAGCAGGGCCTGATTTACCGAGGCAAGCGGCTGGTCAACTGGGACCCCAAGCTGCTCACCGCCGTCTCCGATTTAGAAGTGGTCAGCGAAGAAGAAGACGGATTTTTGTGGTCGATTCACTATCCGCTCTCCGATGGCAATCAGGGCCTGGTGGTGGCCACCACACGGCCCGAGACCATGCTGGGCGATGTCGCCGTTGCGGTAAATCCTGAAGATGAACGCTATCGACATCTGATTGGAAAAACACTGAAGCTGCCCTTGGTCGGCAGATCGCTGCCGATTATTGCCGACGACTATGTGGATCCGGCCTTTGGCACGGGCTGCGTGAAGATCACGCCAGCCCATGATTTCAATGACTATGCCCTGGGCGAGCGGCATGGCCTAGAGAAAATCAGCATCATGACCCTGGATGCCCGCATCAATGAGCATGCGCCCGCCGCCTATCAGGGCCTCGACCGCTTTGAGGCCCGAAAAAAGATTCTCGTTGATCTTGAGGCACAGGGCCTGCTGGTAGAAACCAAAAAACACAAGCTGATGGTGCCGCGTGGTGACCGTACCAACGCCATCATTGAGCCCATGCTCACCGACCAGTGGTTTGTCGCAATGAGCAAGCCCGCGCCCGAGGGCACCTTCACACCCGGCAAAAGCATTGCCCAGCGGGCCCTTGAAGTAGTGGATTCAGGAGAGGTGAAGTTTGTTCCCGAAAACTGGACCTCCACCTATCGGCACTGGCTGGACAACATTCAAGACTGGTGTATTTCGCGGCAGCTCTGGTGGGGCCATCAAATTCCCGCCTGGTACAAAGCCGATGGCCAAGGCCAGCCCATTCACGATGGCACCGTCTTTGTTGCCCGCAGCGATACAGAGGCCCAAGAAAAGGCCCGGGCTGCGGGCTGGAGTGGCGGCCTGGTGCGTGATGCAGATGTCTTGGATACCTGGTTCTCATCTGCACTTGTGCCTTTTTCTACCCTGGCCGATCCCGAGCAGGTCTGGGATCGGGCCAACCATACGCCGAAGATCCGAAAAGAGCTTGAGCAATTCCTGCCTTCAAGCGTTTTGGTCACCGGCTTTGACATCATCTTTTTCTGGGTCGCGCGCATGGTGATGATGACCTGCCATTTCACCGGCAAGGTGCCCTTTCATCATGTCTATGTGCATGCCTTGGTGCGTGATGCCGAGGGCCAGAAGATGAGCAAATCCAAGGGCAATACCCTGGATCCGATTGATCTGATTGACGGCATTGAGTTGGATGCGCTGATCGCAAAACGCACCAGTGGGCTTATGAACCCCAAGCAGGCAGCGCAGATTGAAAAAAAGACCCGTGCCGAGTACCCAAAGGGCATTGCCGCTTTTGGCACGGATGCCCTGCGCTTTACATTTGCAAGCCTGGCAACTCCCGGCCGCAACATCAATTTTGATTTGAATCGGTGCGAGGGCTATCGCAACTTCTGCAATAAGCTATGGAATGCCACCCGCTTTGTGCTGATGAATTGCGAAGGCCAGGACAATGGTCTGGATGTCTGCGCAGGCGACTGCGGGCCCGAGGGCCTGCTGAACTTCACTTTTGTAGACCGCTGGATTGTGTCGCAGCTGCAAAGAACCGAGGCGGCGGTGGGGCAGCACTTGAACGATTACCGCTTTGATCTGGCAGCCCGCGAACTCTATGAGTTTGTGTGGAATGAGTTTTGTGACTGGTACTTGGAACTTGCCAAGGTGCAGATGGCGGTCGGCAAGCCCAATGCCCAGAAAGCAGCCCGGCGCACGCTACTGCGCACACTGGAGGCGACCCTGCGGCTTGCCCATCCCATCATCCCGTTTATCACCGAGGAGCTCTGGCAGACTGTTGCAAAGACTGCGAAGCGCTCAGCGAAGCTTGAGGCTGGCGAGCTCGACTCAATTGTCACAGCCGCCTACCCCAAGGCCGAGATGGGCAAGATCGATAGCCTGGCCGATGCCCGTGTAGCGCAGCTCAAGGAAATGGTGGGCGCAATCCGGGCACTACGGGCCGAGATGGGCCTGTCGCCAGCAGACAAGGTGCCACTTCGCATTAGCCTCGAGAATCTGCAAGCCATGAACCCGCAGACCAAGCTTGATCTGCGCATTGATGGATTAGAGCGCCAGCAGATCGCGGCAAGCTTGAAGGCCTTGGCCAAACTCAGTGAAGTCAGTTTTGAAAAATCACTCGGCGAAGAGGCGAAGCGCTCACCAGTGCAGATTGTGGGCGACTTAAAACTCATGCTGGTGGTCACGATTGACGTCGAGGCCGAGCGTGCACGGCTGTCAAAAGAAGTTGCGCGACTAGAGGCCGAAATCACCAAGGCCCGCGGCAAACTCTCCAACGAGAGTTTTGTCGCCCGGGCGCCGGCAGCGGTGGTTGAGCAAGAGAAAACACGGCTTGCGGAGTTTGAGACGGCGCTCGCTCGGATCAAGAACCAACTCTCACATCTTTAACCCGAGGCCAGGCCCCGAGCCCTGTCGTACTAACCCTTCGCACAAAAGAAAAAGGCGCCAATTTCTTGGCGCCCAAACGATCGTCACTCCCTCAAATGACGATCCCTCCTCCTCACGCGGCAGAGTCTAACCTTTTCGGCGGATTAAAAAGCGAAATTCCCCTTCGGCCTCAGTGCTTTCCATCAGTTGATGGCCTGTGTGTCGACAAAAATATTCGAAATCCCGCACTGCACCAGGATCTGTCGCGAGCACTTGTAATAACGACCCGCCAGTCATTTCGTTTAAGGTCTTCTTCGCTTTCAGAATCGGCATCGGGCAATTCAGGCCCCGCGTATCGAGGACGCGATCCGCATTCGGTTCAGTCGGAGTGTGCATGTTGCCCATCTTTCACTCTGAAAGCTTGGACTTCACAAACGTCGTTACGCTCTCGAGCGCCTTGGGAAGGCCGGCGGGATCGGTACCGCCGGCCTGCGCCATATCAGGCCTGCCGCCGCCTTTGCCGCCTACTTGCACTGCAACATGACTGACCAGTTCACCGGCTTTGACCTTTGCCGTCAGATCGGCAGTCACACCAGCGATCAGGGTGACCTTGCCAGAATCCACACTCGCCAAAACGATCGCCGCCGATTTGAGCGTGCTTTTCAGCTGATCCATCGTGCCACGCAAAGACGCGACATCCGCGCCGTCGATGGCAACGGCGAGAACTTTCACGCCGTTGATGTCTTGGGCCTGAGACGCCAGATCACTGCCCGCCGAGGAGGCGAGCTTGGACTTCAGCCTCGTGATCTCTTTTTCCATCGCTTTCACGTTATCCATGATCTGGGCAAGCCTCGCCGGCAGTTCATGGACCGAAGACTTCACCACTGCAGCGGCCTGGGTCATTTTTGATTCCAGTGACTGCAGAAGTGCCAATGCATTCTCGCCGGTCACGGCCTCAATTCTGCGAATGCCGGCGGCCACGCCTGATTCGGAAACCACTTTGAATAACCCAATATCACCGGTGCGGCTCACATGGGTTCCGCCACAGAGCTCACACGATGAGCCAATGTCCAGCACCCGGACCTGATCGCCGTATTTCTCGCCAAATAAGGCCATGGCACCGTGGGCAATCGCGTCATCAAAGGCCATGACCTGGGCCTTGGTGGCCTGATTGGCAAGAATCTCGGCATTCACAATCTCTTCAATCCGACGAATCTCATCATCGGTCACTGGCTGATTGTGTGAAAAATCAAATCGCGTCTTCTCCGAATCCACCAAGGATCCCTTTTGCTGCACATGGGCGCCGAGAACTTCTCGCAAGGCCTTATGCAGCAGATGGGTCGCGGAATGATTACGCACGGTGTGGGCCCGACGCTCCATATCCACTTCGGCGTGAAGCTTGTCACCTACCCGGATCTCACCGGTGAGCACCACACCGTGATGGCCAAAGACATCGGCAGAGATCTTCTGCGTATCCTCCACGGAGAAAGCCATGTTTTCCCCGCGCAGGCCACCGGCATCACCGACCTGGCCGCCGGACTCGGCATAAAAGGGCGTGATGTCCAAGACCACTACCGCCTGATCACCCGAGGCAACTGATTTCACGCTCACGCCATCCCGATAAAGCGCTGTCACTTTCGCCGCGTGGTTGAGCTGCTCATAGCCCACAAATTTTGTCGTAACGCCCGAGTACTCCAGCACCTCAGCCGCCTTAAATTTACCAGCCGCACGGGCCTGCTCGCGCTGCCGGGCCATGGCCGCATCGAATCCCGGCTCATCCACTTCGACCCCACGCTCGCGGCAGACATCTGCGGTGAGATCCAAGGGAAAACCAAAGGTGTCGTACAGCGTAAACGCAGTCTGTCCATCGAGCCGTCCGCCCTTGCCCAAGTCTTGCAAAGCGGCATTCAGAATGCCCATGCCTTTTTCAAGCGTCTCGCCAAAGCGCTCCTCTTCTTGCTTTAAGGTCGCAGCAACGCGGTCTGCTGATTTTTTCAGCTCAGGGTAAGCGGTGCCCATCTCTTTGACGAGATCCTCCACAAGCTTATAAAAAAACGGCTGCGACTGGCCCAGCTTATGGCCATGCCTTAAGGCCCGGCGTACGATGCGCCGCAGCACATAGCCGCGGCCTTCGTTGCCCGGGATCACGCCATCCACGATCAAAAAGCTGCAGGCCCGAATATGGTCTGAAATCACGCGTAACGATGGGTTATCGAGCTGCTTGCAGCCCGTCTCGCGGGCAGTGGCACGAATCAGATTCTGAAAAAGATCGATCTCATAGTTGCTGTGGACATGCTGGAGCACCGCGGCGATGCGCTCCAATCCCATGCCGGTATCCACACAGGGCTTGGGCAGCGGCGTCATCTTGCCAGACTCATCACGCTCAAATTGCATGAACACCAGATTCCAGATTTCGATGTAGCGATCCCCATCCGCATCCGGACTTCCCGGGGGCCCGCCCCAGACCTCTGGCCCATGGTCGTAAAAAATTTCACTACATGGGCCGCAGGGCCCGGTATCGGCCATCTGCCAAAAGTTATCGCTCGCGTAGCGGGCGCCTTTGTTATCGCCAATCCGCACAATCCGCTCTTTGGGAACCTTGATCTCGTTGGCCCAGAGATCGAAGGCCTCGTCGTCCTCTTGATAAACCGTGATCCAGAGCCGTTCGGCAGGAAGCTGATAGACCTGGGTCAGCAATTCCCAGGCGAAATGAATGGCGTCGCGCTTGAAGTAATCGCCGAACGAGAAGTTGCCCAACATCTCGAAAAACGTGTGGTGGCGGGCGGTGTAGCCCACGTTTTCCAGGTCGTTGTGCTTGCCGCCCGCCCGAACGCTGCGCTGGGATGACGTCGCACGCTTATACGGCCGCTGCTCTCGGCCCAGAAAAACATCTTTGAACTGAACCATGCCGCTATTGGTAAAAAGCAACGTCGGGTCGTTGGCCGGCACAAGCGGGCTCGAGGCCACAATCGTATGGCCCTTGGATTCAAAAAACCGCAGGAACTTCTCTCGAATTTCTGATGCGTTCATGGCTCGGACAACACTTAAATGGAGAGGGAGGGCCGCCGCAATCACGGCCCGCATCTTGGACTTGGCCCAACCCCGTAGTTTAGACCGACTGCCTGCCCCCGCCCCGCCCAAAGCCAGGCCCGAAGGGCCCGCTGGGCCCAAGGTTTACCCGGGCTGGTCGACTGTGAAAGAATCCCCCCTGGTCAGGAGGAGAAATGAAAATCCACAACCGTCGCGACTTTAATGCCGGCCTGATGTTTTTGCTCATCGGCCTGGGGTTCGGAACCTATTCTCTCGAGTACTCCCTTGGCACCGCCACGCGAATGGGGCCGGGCTACTTCCCGCTGATGCTGTCGATCATCGTGGGAGTGCTGGGATTGATCGTACTGATCATGTCGTTTGTTCCTGCCGATGCCCAGGAGCCCCCAGGGCCCACCGACTGGCGTGGCATCGGACTGATCTTGGCCAGTGTGGCGCTCTTTGCGCTGCTGTTGCCGTTTACGGGTTTCATCGTCGCGGTGCTTGCGCTGGTGTTTCTCTCAGCAACCGGCAGCGACGAATCCAAGGTGAAAGAGACCGCACTCTTGGCAATTGGCCTTCTGGCCCTTGGTGTCGGGGTTTTCGGCTACGGCCTTGAGCTCCAGTTCCCCATTCTTCCGCCGATCTTCACACGCTAGATCTTCCCGGACCCAATCAGCACGCCACCCTACTGAGATTGCCATGGACCTGTTAGCCAACCTTGCACTGGGCGCCGCCACCGCCTTCACTATTGAAAACCTCTTTTACTGCTTCATCGGTGTCTTACTGGGAACCCTGATCGGCGTACTCCCCGGCATCGGGCCCTTGGCAACGATTGCCATGCTGCTGCCCATCACTTACAAGATGGCCGATCCTTCTACTGCGCTGATCATGCTGGCAGGCATCTTCTATGGTTCGCAATACGGAGGCTCTACCACCGCGATTCTGGTGAACCTTCCAGGCGAGTCATCCTCGGTGGTCACCACACTCGATGGTTATCAGATGGCCCGACGGGGCCGGGCCGGCATTGCCTTGGCCACTGCCGCACTGGCCTCCTTTTTTGCCGGCACCGTGGCTACATTTTTGATTGCCGCCTTCGCGCCGCCGCTGGCTGAAGTGGCCTTCAAATTCGGTCCTGCAGAATATTTCTCGCTGATGGTGCTGGGCCTGATTGCCGCAGTGGTCTTGGCCCACGGCTCCATCATCAAGGCCTTGGGCATGGTGGTGCTGGGACTACTTTTGGGAATGATTGGCACCGACGTGAACTCAGGGACCGCCCGGTTCACGCTGGGCATACCGGAACTCACCGATGGAATTGAATTCGCGGTGATTGCCATGGGTATGTTCGGCTTCGCGGAGATCATCTACAACTTAAAGCAAAAGGAATCGCGCGAGCTTTTGCAGAAAAAAGTCACCAACTACATGCCAACAAAAGAGGATTGGCGGCGCGGGGGCAAGGCGGCAGTGCGCGGAACGGCGCTCGGCTCGTTCCTGGGGATTTTGCCAGGCGGCGGATCGATCCTGGCCTCGTTTTCGGCCTATGCCATGGAGAAAAAGATTTCCAAAAAGCCGGATGAATTCGGCAAGGGCGCTATTGAAGGTGTGGCCGGGCCGGAGGCTGCCAACAACGCCGGCGCCCAGACATCCTTCATTCCGATGCTGACCCTGGGCATTCCAACCACGCCGGTGATGGCACTCATGATCGCCGCGATGATGATTCACAACATTCAGCCAGGGCCGCAGGTGATGACGAGTAACCCTACGCTTTTCTGGGGCCTGATCGTATCAATGTGGGCGGGCAACTTGTTCTTGGTGATTCTGAATCTGCCGCTCATTGGCCTATGGATTAAGCTACTTCAAGTGCCGTATCGCTTCCTGTATCCCGCGATCCTGCTGTTTTGCTGTATCGGTGCGTACAGCCTGAATAACAATGTCTGGGATGTGCTGATGACCATCCCCTTTGCGATCATGGGCTATTACTTTAAGAAGTGGCATTGCGAGCCCGCGCCACTGCTGATGGGATTCATTCTGGGTGAACTGATGGAGGAGTATCTACGTCGGGCGCTCACCATCTCGCGCGGTGACTGGGGAGTCTTCATTGATCGGCCGTTATCCGCCACGCTCTTGGGTATCGCAGTGCTGCTGCTGCTGATTGTCGCCCTGCCCTTTATCCGGAAGAAGCGGGACCAGGCCTTCGCCGGCGAGGACGGTTGATGCCAGAGTCTTCGAGGGTTGCATTCCTCGGCCTCGGGGTGATGGGTGGCCCAATGGCGGGCCATCTTGCAAAAGCCGGCCATCACGTCACTGTTTTCAATCGCACCCAAACCAAGTCCGGCCACTGGGCCGAGGAGCACCGCGAATTGCACGTGGGCATTGCCCGCTCGCCAGCAAGTGCGGCTGAAAATGCTGACCTTGTGTTTGCATGCGTTGGCAATGATCAAGATCTGCGTAACGTCACACTCGGCCAAGACGGCGCCTTTGCTTCGATGAAAAAAGGAGCCGTCTTTATCGATCACACCACCGCCTCTGCCGAGATTGCCCGGGAATTGGGGGCGGCGGCCGATCAAAAAGGCATTGGATTTCTTGACGCTCCCGTCTCGGGTGGCCAGGCCGGCGCTGTCAATGGCACGCTCACCGTCATGGTCGGCGGCCATCTTGCGCACTTTGAGCAGGCCAGGCCCGTGGCGATGGCTTTTTCGAAAGCCTTTACCCGTGTGGGCCCGCATGGCAGCGGCCAGCTTGCCAAGATGGTCAATCAGATCTGTGTGGCCGGTGTCGTGCAGAGCCTGGCAGAGGGCATTGCCTTCGGGCAGAAGGCCGGGCTGGACATGAAGCTCGTGCTGGAGATTATCAGCAAGGGTGCTGCCCAGTCATGGCAGATGGAGAATCGTGGCCAGACCATGGTCGAGGGCCAGTTTGACTTTGGTTTTACCGTGGATTGGATGCGAAAAGACCTCGGTCTTTGTCTCGAAGAAGCAAAAAAACATGGCGCCGTGCTGCCCACTACAGCAGTGATTGATCAGTTCTATGGCGATTTACAGCGAATGGGCGGCCAGCGATGGGATACTTCGAGCTTGATCAAACGCCTCCGATGACCGCATGGCTGTTTTTACTCCCGTCTCCGAGGGATCGCTCCGCACTCTGCTTGGCCGCTTCGATTTAGGCGAACTGGTTGCTTTCGAGGGCATCGCCTCGGGAATCGAGAACACCAATTACTTTGTCGACACGACGGCGGGCCGCTTCGTTTTGACACTTTTTGAAAAACTATCCGCGCAGCAGCTGCCGTTTTACCTTGAGCTCATGCGGCACTTGGCCGACCGGGGTATTGCCTGCCCAAAGCCCATGGCCGATCGCGGCGGTGCAATTCTTCATGATTGCGAATCAAAGCCGGCCTCCATTGCGACCCGATTAAAGGGCCAATGGCAGCCCACACCCACGGCAGCCCACTGCAGACTCCTGGGGGCGGCGCTGGCCTCCTCTCATCTTGCAGTGGCCGATTACGCAGGCCATCAGCCGAACCTGCGGGGATTGTCGTGGTGGCAGCAGACTGTGCCGCAGATTCTGCCTTTTCTCTCGAATGATCAGGCGGCACTGCTCTCTGATGAGCTCGCTGCCCAAGTGGCGTTTTCCGAGACTGCAGCCGCAAGGCGGCTGCCGAGCGGAGCCGTCCATGCCGATGTTTTCCGAGACAATGTGCTTTTCGAAGAGACACCTCTTGGTCCTGTCTTGGGCGGCTTTATCGATTTTTATTTTGCTGGCGTTGATCGATTCGTTTTTGATCTGGCGGTGGCTGCCAACGACTGGTGTGTGGAGCACAACGAGGCCGACACCGGAGCATTTTTACCATCCCACTTAATGGCTCTGCTGGCAGGCTATGACTCCATTCGGCCGCGCTCAGAAAGCGAAAAAGCTGCTTGGCCCATGATGCTGCGGGCAGCGGCCTATCGTTTTTGGGTCTCGCGTCTTTACGATTGGCATTTACCGAGAAACGCTGCGATGCTCACCCCGAAAGACCCGACCCACTTTGAGCGGCTGCTGCGCACCCGACGCGCCACCGATTGTCACTGAGAGGCCAATGCAACTACTGACCGAACCCCGAATCCTGGAATCCCGAGTCGGCGCCCGATGGCTCTCCGAAGGATTTCGGCTATTTCATCAGCAGCCCCTCGGCTGGACTCTGATTCTCTTTATCTACTGGGCCGCCATGCTCATGGCTGCCTTCATTCCAATTTTTGGTCTGGTGCTGCCGCTGCTGCTCGCGCCGGGGCTCTCGATGGGATTTGTCGAGATCTCTCAAGCCATTGATCGGCGCCAGCCGCCGCGGCCGCCGCTGCTGATTGCTGCTTTCCGCTCAGCCAAAGCGAAATCCGTGCTCTCCCTGGGGGCCTGGTATGTGCTGGAGATCACCGTGATTATGTTGGTGAGCTATCTCATCGATGATGGGGTCCTGATCGAGTGGATCACCTTAGGCCAGGTGCCCAAAGCTGAGCAGATGGCTGCGGTGCAGATCTCAGGCATCGCGGCCTTTGTTTTGTACATCCCGGTCATGATGGCGTTTTGGTTTGCGCCTCAGCTGGTGGTCTGGTCAGGATTTACCCCCGTGAAGGCGTTGTTTTTTAGCTTTTTTGCAGTCTGGAGAAACAAAGGCGCATTCATCCGCTACGCAATGACATGGGTGGGGCTGACGCTATTTGTGGGCGTCGCGATGGCCTTGCTCAATGAAATCATTGAAATGAAGCCCAGCACGGTGACTGCATTTCTATTTCCCATCACCCTTATTCTGATGGCAGTCGCCCACGGATCGTTTTATGCCAGCACCAAGGCCGTGTTTGGGCCCGAAGAGGAGGCCGCTTAAGCAGCCTCGATTTTCGCAATCGCCAGCGCCAGCCACTTCACGCCATCGCGCTTAAAGTGAATTTGCGCCCGGGCATCCTCGCCTGAACCTTCAAGGGCCACAATCACGCCCTGACCGAACCGGGCGTGCGAAACATTCTGGCCAATCCTAAATCCGCTGTCATGGCCGGCTAGCGATACCGCTCTGCCACTGCCGCCAGGGCCTTTGGCTGCTGAACCCAATCCCGACTGCTGGCTGGTTCGGACGCGGCCCGCAAATCCATTACCCGAGCGGCTGCTATAGCCGTAGGACGATCCGCCTTCGTAGTTGATAAAGCCTGCACCCATCGCGCCTTGAGCGTTAAGCCTTGGTGTGAGCCAGCGGACATCGGCTTCGGGGAGCTCATCCAGAAAACGGCTGCGCATGTTGTAGCGGGTCTGGCCATGCAGCATCCGGGTTTGCGCGAGCGATAAATACAGACGCTGCCGAGCACGGGTAATCGCCACATACATGAGCCTGCGCTCTTCTTCTAAGCCATTGGGCTCCATGACCGAGTTCTCATGCGGAAAAAGCCCCTCTTCCAAGCCCGTGATGAAAACTGAATCAAACTCAAGGCCCTTGGCCGAGTGCACGGTCATCAACTGGACCGCATCTTGGCCCTCTTCGGCCTGATGGTCTCCCGCTTCAAGTGAAGCATGAGATAAAAATCCCACCAGCGGCGGCATCCGAATCTCGCCGTCATCGGTCACGCTCTCACCTTCTTCGCTCACGAAAACTGCCGCAGCGTTGACCAGCTCGCGCAGATTTTCCACTCGATCTCGGCCCTCGCGCTCGGCCTGATAGTGGGCAATCAGGCCCGACTTCTCAATCACCAAGTCCACAAGGTCATTGAGCTTCATGCCCTGGCCTTCAAACCGCATCGACTCAATCAATCGGGTAAAGCCAGAAAGCGCACTGCCCGCCTTTCCATCAAGATGCGGAACGGCGGCATACAGGCTGACGCGCAAGGCGGCTGCCTGATTCTGCAGCGACTCAATACTGCGGGCGCCAATACCGCGGGCCGGAAAATTGACGACCCGCGAAAACGAGGTGTCATCGTGCGGATTTTCCATGAGCCGGAGATAGGCCAGCGCATGCTTGATCTCGGCCCGCTCAAAAAATCGCAGGCCGCCAAAAACCCGATACGGAATTGCAGCGTTAAACAGCGTGTGCTCAATGACCCGCGATTGGGCGTTGCTACGATAGAGCACCGCGATCTCACGACGCAGCGACCCCTCGGACACCAGTGAGCGTATTTCATCGACCAGCCACTGGGCCTCAAGGCCATCGCTTGCGGCCTCCATGACGCGGAGTTGTTCGCCTTCGCCTGCGTCCGTCCAGAGGTTTTTGCCCAGCCGCTGGGTGTTGTTGCGAATCATGGCGTTGGCGGCATCCAGGATGTGGCCGCAAGAGCGATAGTTCTGCTCAAGCTTGATTAAGTGGGGCACGGCAAACTCGCGCTCATAGCGCTGCATGTTGGCAACATCAGCACCTCGAAACGCATAGATGGACTGATCATCATCGCCCACCGCAAATACTGCCGTGCCCGGCCCTGACAGCTGCCGAATCCACTCGTACTGCAGCGGGTTAGTATCTTGAAACTCATCAATCAAGATGTGGCGAAAGCGATTTCGATAATGATCCCGCAGGGCTGTATTGCGCTTTAAAAGCTCGACCGAGCGCAGCAGCAACTCGCCGAAATCCACCACGCCCTCGCGCTGGCATTGCTCATCATAGGCCTGATAAAACTCAATCAACTTTCGGTTATACCCATCCGACTCCTCAATGTCGGCTGGCCTCAGACCCTGCTCCTTGGCGCCATTGATAAAAGACTGCAGCTGCCGAGGCGGGAATTTTTCATCATCCCAGTTCAGGGATTTGAGTAAGCGCTTCACCGCTGAAAGCTGATCCTGCGAATCGAGGATTTGAAAGGTCGCAGGCAGCTGCGCATCGCGATGATGGGCACGCAGCAGCCGATTGCAAAGCCCATGAAAGGTGCCCACCCACATGCCACGGACATTGACCGGCAGCATGGCGCCGATACGGCCCAGCATCTCTTTGGCTGCTTTATTGGTGAAAGTCACCGCCAGTAGTCCCTGCGGGCTGATCTGGCCCGTTGAAATGAGCCAGGCGATACGGGTGGTGAGCACCCGGGTCTTGCCGCTTCCTGCGCCCGCCAGAATCAGGGCCGATTCCGCTGGCAGCGTGACCGCGGCACGCTGTTCGGGGTTTAAATGCGCAAGAAGGTCGGGCATGACTGCATTCTAAGGACTTCGGGGTCGACCCCCTTGATAAAATCCGCCATCCGAACCCCGTCGAACATTGCCCTTTCCTCTTATGTCCTCTGCCGCAGTCCCCACGACCGAGTCCACCTATCAGCCCAAGGCCGTGGAGTCGCGTGCCCAGGCCGCTTGGCAGGCGGCCAACGCCTACCTCGCCAAGGAAAACGACCCCCGCTTCCCAAAAGGCAAGTATTACGCCTGCTCGATGCTGCCCTACCCATCGGGCAAGCTGCATATGGGCCATGTCCGCAATTACACGATCAACGATGTCATGACCCGCTCCCTGCGCATGCAGGGCTATAACGTGCTGATGCCGATGGGGTGGGATGCATTTGGCCTGCCCGCAGAAAACGCCGCCATGGCCAATAAAGTGGCCCCCGCCAAATGGACCTACGACAACATTGCTTACATGAAGCAGCAGATGCTCGCGATGGGCCTGGCGATTGACTGGAGCCGTGAGGTCGCCACCTGCGCGCCCGATTACTACAAATGGAACCAATGGCTGTTTCTAAAAATGCGCGAACGTGGAATTGCCTACCTCAAAACCGGCACCGTCAATTGGGATCCAGTGGATCAGACAGTACTGGCCAATGAGCAGGTGGTCGATGGCAAAGGCTGGCGCAGTGGCGCGGTGGTGGAAAAACGCGAGATTCCGATGTACTACCTGGGCATCACGAAGTACGCCGAGGAGCTGCTTAACGATCTCAACGGTTTGGGATGGCCTGAGCGTGTCAAGATCATGCAGGAAAATTGGATTGGTAAATCCACTGGGGTTCGATTTGCCTTTCCGCACCAAATTAAAGATGCCGACGGTGGCCTGATCCATAACGGCAAGATGTATGTCTTCACCACCCGCGCTGACACCATTATGGGCGTGACCTTTGTCGCGGTTGCACCTGAGCACCCGATGGCGACTGCTGCCGCAAAAAATAATCCCAAGCTGTCGGCCTTTATCGATGAGTGCAAAGCCGGCGGTGTTGCAGAGGCGGATATCGCCACCCGCGACAAAGAAGGCATGCCCACCGGATTATTGGTGACCCATCCACTTACCCAGCAGCAAGTGCCGGTCTGGGTGGGCAACTATGTGCTGATGAGCTATGGCGATGGCGCGGTGATGGGCGTGCCGGCCCATGATGAGCGAGATTTCGCGTTTGCGAAGAAATATGGCCTTGAGATTAAACAGGTGATCAGCGGCCTTCAATTTTCAACAGACGTCTGGCAAGAGTGGTACGCCGATAAAAATGGCGGTGTATGCGTGAACTCCGGCAAATACGATGGCCTCAATTACGAAGCGGCGGTGAATGCGGTCGCCGACGATCTTGAAACACTTGGCCTTGGAGAGAAACGCGTTCAGTTCCGGCTGCGCGACTGGGGCATTTCGCGGCAGCGCTATTGGGGCACGCCAATTCCGATCATCCACTGCAAAGACTGTGGCGAGGTACCGGTTCCGGAAAAAGATCTTCCTGTGGTGCTGCCAGAAGATTTGGTGCCTGATGGCAGCGGCAACCCATTGAATAAAGATGAGCGATTTTTAAAAGTCGATTGCCCCAAGTGCGGTAAGCCCGCCCGGCGCGAGACCGACACCATGGATACCTTTATTGATTCCAGCTGGTATTACATGCGCTATTGCAGCCCTGATCAACATGATGCGATGGTGGATCAGCGACATGACTACTGGATGCCGATGGATCAATACATCGGTGGCATCGAGCATGCGGTACTGCACCTGCTGTATGCGCGCTTTTGGACCAAGGTCATGCGGGACATCGGTCTTGTGAAATTCAATGAGCCTTTTTCCAACTTGCTCACCCAGGGCATGGTGCTCAATGAGACCTATTTCCGCGAAGACCATGCGGGCCGAAAGACTTGGTTCAACCCCTCCGAGGTCGAGGTCGAATTCGACGATAAGGGCCGGCCAACTCATGCGCGGCTTGCCAGTGACGGCAAGCCCGTGCTCATGGGTGGCACCGAGAAGATGGCCAAATCGAAAAACAACGGCATCGATCCCCAGGCCCTCATTGATCGCTATGGCGCAGATACTGCGCGGCTTTTCACGATGTTCGCCTCGCCGCCCGAGCAGACCCTGGAGTGGTCGGACTCTGGAGTGGAGGGTGCATTTCGGTTTTTAAAGCGCCTCTGGGCCTGTGCATCGGGGCTCGCACCGCGTCTCTCTGCGCAGGCCAAGACCTTCGGGCCATTCACTGATGATTCAGCAAAAACTCTGCGCCGAGAGATTCATACGCTATTGAAGCAGGCTGACTTTGACATGCAGCGCAAGCAGTACAACACGGTGGTCTCGGCGACCATGAAAATGCTCAACACTCTGGAAGACGCAGCAAAAACTGGCTCTGCTGACAATCAAGACTTCAACCTTGCGCTTACCGAAGGGCTCTCGATTCTGCTGCGCACGCTTTATCCAGTGGTGCCCCATATCGGATGGGTGCTGTGGCGCGACCTAGGCTTTGCTGCGGCCCATGGCGATATGCTGAATACCTCCTGGCCCACAGTGGACGAATCGGCCTTGGTGCGGGATTCAATTGAATTGGTATTGCAAATCAACGGCAAAGTGCGCGGAGGCGTGACCGTGGCCGCATCCGCAACCCAAGAGGACATCCAGGCGGCGGCACTGGCTACTGAAGCGTATGCACGATTCTCAGAAGGCAGGCCGGCGAAAAAAGTGATTGTTGTGGCTGGCCGTCTGGTCAATATCGTCGTCTAAGCCTCTGATGCCCTTCATTCGTTACGCCCCACGCATGCTTGGCCTGACGCTGCTGACGATGGCTGTGCTGGTCTCGGGATGCGGATTCACGCCGCGCGGACAAAACCTTGGCCTGCCCTTTAAAAGCATTGTTGTGGAAGGCAATCAGGGCACGGCGACCGAGGTGCTGCAGATCCTGCGCAATAAGCCAGGCCTAACGATTTCAAACCGCAAAGTCGATGCGGCCGTCGTGCTCACGATTCTCTCTCAGCAAGTCGACCGAACAGTGGTGGCCTTCAGCGGCGCTGGACGGCCACGCGAGATTCAGCTGCGAATGCGGGTGGCCTATCGCATCAATGATGGTTTCGGCGTAGAGCTCTCGGGGGCCCAGGAGATCACTCAATTTCGTGACTTAAGTATCAATGAGGCCGAGTTTCTTGCAATCGGAAGTGCTGAGGCATTCATGGTCGAAGACATGCAGCGCGATATTGCCCAGCAACTCGTGCGCCGCCTACGCGCCATCCGTCCGCCCGGCTAAGGCATGCAAGTCCGCCTCGAGCTTCGCGCAGGCGATGCGATTCAGCGGGCCATTCGATCCGCTAATCCATCTACTTCCATCTGGGCCATCAGTGGAGATGATCCACTGCTCACCGGTGAGGCAGCAGACGCGCTGAGGAGTCACTTCCGATCACAAGGCATCCTGGAGCGCCAGGTCGAGGTGCCCGATCGGAGTTTTGACTGGAAGGGCTGGCTCGCCGCTTCGGCAACCGGCTCACTGTTTTCAGAGCAACGGCTCATCGACTTGAGACTGCCCACGGGCAAGCCGGGCCTCGAAGGCAGCAAGGCCATTCAGGCATGGTGTGCTCGGCCACCTGCTGATGTCGTGCTGCTGATCTCACTTCCGCGTGCAGACAAGGCCATGCTTGCAAGCGCGTGGTGGACTGCGCTGGATAAGGCTGGACTGCTGATCATTGTTCCCGAACTCTATCGATCTGACCTGCCCAGCTGGATCAGCCAGCGACTGCGTGCTGCGGGACTCAGCGCGACTGCAGATGCGATTGGCTGGCTTTGCGATCAGTGCGAAGGCAACCTCATGGCTGCCCAACAAGAAATCCTGAAGCTCGCACTGCATTACGAACAAAAAAACCAAGCCCTTGATCTCAGCGACGTGCAGGCCCTGGTGACCGACGTGGCACGGTTCAGTCCCTTCATTTTCAGCGAGGCCTTGCTCGGCGGCGAGGCGGCGCGCGCAGTGCGAATTCTGCGCGGTCTGCAGGCCGAGGCGGCGCCCCTGCCGCTCGTGCTCTGGTCGCTGGCCGAGGACCTGAGGTCACTCGCGCGGGCCCAGCAGCTCATGGCCCAGGGCCGAACCACTGATCTCGCACTCCGCGAGGCCCGCATCCCGAGGGCAAAAGAACGGCTGATTGCCGCACGATGTCGACACGGCAACATTCAAAAAACATGGAAAGCCCTGCGTCAGACGGCCGAGGTCGATACAATGATCAAGGGCCTCAAAAACGATGATCCTTGGATCGCCCTCGAACGCCTTGCTATTGAATTCGCCTGACCCGTGTCGACATCACTGCACAACATCGATCAGCAGATTGCTGAGATTGGCCAAAAGGCCAAGGCGGCCAGCCGCGAGATGGCCAAGGCCAGCACGCGCCAAAAAAACCATGCCCTCAGCGCGCTGGCCGAGCTCATCAAGGTGCAAAGGTCCGCGCTTCAATCGGCCAACCAGGCCGATGTCGAGCGGGCTCGGGCCGCAGGCTGTGATGCGGCATTTATCGATCGACTGACCCTGTCGGATCAGGCAATCGATTCGATGACTGAGGGCGTGCAGCAGGTCGCCGCGCTGTTTGATCCAATCGGCGAAATCGATGCCATGCGCACCCAGCCCTCGGGCATCTCGGTGGGGAAAATGCGTGTGCCCCTGGGCGTGATTGGCATCATTTATGAATCGCGGCCCAATGTCACGGTCGATGCGGCCACCCTGTGCATCAAAGCCGGCAATGCCACCATCTTGCGTGGCGGATCAGAAGCCATCGAGAGCAATCGACTTTTAGCGGGCCTGATTCAGCAGGCGTTATCGGCGGCGGCCCTGCCTGCGCAGGCCGTGCAGCTGATTTCCACCACAGATCGGCAGGCAGTCTCGGCCATGATCACGCTGCCCCAATACATTGATGTCATCGTGCCCCGGGGTGGAAAATCCCTGATTGAGCGGATCGCGAAGGAATCCCGCGTGCCGGTGATCAAACACCTCGATGGCATTTGTCACGTATATCTCGATGATGATGCCGATATCGAAAAAGCGGTACGCATTGCCGATAATGCCAAGACCCAGCGCTATGGCACCTGCAACACCATGGAGACCCTGCTCATCTCGCAGGCCATCGCCCATCAGGTGCTGCCGCCGCTTGTGAAGATCTACCTCGATAAAGGCGTTGAGCTGCGTGTTTGCGATCAAACGCGCAAGACGCTCTCCGCTTTGGGGCTTACCAACACCCTGATCAAAGACGCCACAGCCGCCGACTGGGATACCGAGTACCTGGCCCCGATCCTTGCAGTGAAATGTGTTGCTGGCATGGATGAGGCCATGGCGCATATCGATCAGCATGGCTCGCGCCATACCGATGCCATCGTTACCGAAAACCACTCCAGGGCCATGCGGTTTTTGCGCGAGGTGGACTCCGCCTCGGTCTTGGTCAATGCCTCCACACGATTTGCCGATGGCTTTGAGTTTGGGCTAGGCGCAGAGATCGGCATCAGCAACGATAAAATCCACGCCCGGGGTCCGGTCGGACTCGAGGGCCTCACCACGTATAAGTGGGTGGTCTTGGGCTCAGGCCAGATCCGTAACTAAAACGCATAACCGCAAGGAGCGCGCTCGCTATGGCATACCTGGTGCTGAAAGCCTTACATGTTGTCTTCGTCATCAGCTGGTTCGCGGGGCTTTTCTACCTGCCGCGCATCTTTGTCAATTTGGCGATGGTGCCCAATGAGCCAGCCCACAAGCTGGAAAACGATCGGCTGCTGCTGATGGCCAATAAGCTTTTCCGGTTCATGACACCCTTGGGCGTGCTGGCAGTGATCTTGGGCGTCTGGCTCTGGATTGGCTACGACGTCGGCGCGGGCAAGGGATGGATGCATGCCAAAACAGTACTGGTGCTTGCCTTGATCGGCTATCACCTCTCCTGCCGCAATCGGCTGGAAGAATTTAACCGCGGCGAGCGGCGCCACAGCCACGTCTGGTATCGCTGGTACAACGAAGTGCCCGTGCTGCTGCTCGTGGCCATTGTTGCGCTCGCGATCATCAAGCCCTTCTAAGTGCCACAGGATGCGCTAGCCGGATTCGCAGTCTGCCCCAGCGGCCTGGAAGAGGCCCTGATGCGAGAGCTGCAGGCCATGCCAGGCTTTGTTTCGGTCTCCAAGGGCAGAGGAGGCGCCTCGTTCAGTGCCCCGGCGCAGGCCATTGCCCGGGCCAACATCTGGGCCCGTATTCCAACTCGATTGCTGGTGCGGGCAGGACAAGGCCGATTTCGCTCTCCTGAAGACATTCGCGCTATCGCTACCAAAATCACTTGGGAGAGCTGGTTCACCTTTCGACAGACACTGCGCATTGATCTTGCCGTGGGAAGAGAGCCAATGCTGGAGAAGCCCCTGGCCAGAAATTTCGCAACACTCCTAGTCAAAGACGGCATCTGCGATCGCTTTCGTGCGACCCGCGGAGAGCGGCCGTCTATCGACACCACCCATCCCGATATTCGCGTCTGGGCCTTTATCGATCAAAACGAACTCACCCTATATCTGGACACCTCCGGCGAACCGCTCTTTAAACGCGGATGGCGTCAGTCCAAAGGCGAGGCCCCTTTGCGAGAAAATCTTGCTGCTGCGCTGGTTGCACTGACCGACTGGGACGGCCGATCACCCGTCATGGATCCCTTTTGCGGCAGCGGCACTCTATTGATTGAAGCCATGCAGCAAGCACTTCGGCTGCCGGCGGGTTATTTGGCGCAAAGCCCAAGGGCGTTTGCGGCCGAGCACTTTCATGCTCAATCGCCGATGGGCCAAGTCAACTGGCAGGCCCTGCGTGCAGAGGCCAAGGAAGCTATTGATCGGGCCGCCGAGTCGATCGCGAGGCCCAGCATGGGGGTGGGCAAGATTGAAGTGCCGCGAATGCAAGGAAGCGATATCGATCCGAAGATGGTGGAAGTCGCAAAACAAAACGCACGACGTGCCCTGCCCGCTGCGGCCGCCGATCGAATCGAATGGCAATCCGCAGCCTTTGAGACACTGACACCGATTGCTTCCCAAGGGCTGCTCATCACCAACCCACCGTATGGCAAACGACTGGAGCAGCCTGGTGAGGCCGCCGCCTTTGAACGCAGCCTCGGCGAGACGCTCAAGCGAGCCTTTGCAGGATGGCAGGCCTGGGTGCTTTCTGACGACTTGAAACTGGACTCCGGCATGCGGCTGAAAGCCAGCCGACGGGTTCCTGTATTCAATGGCGATATTGAGTGCCGATGGATGCGATTTGATATGGTGGCGGGATCCAATCGTGAACGCGGACCGGTTTGCTCGTAATGCCTTTCGCTGAAGAATCCAATACTTTTGCTGATCGTCTTGCGGCGCTCACGGCGCGAGTCAGTGCGGCCTGCCAACAACACAACAAATCTGCAGAACAAATCAAAATTCTTGCGGTCAGCAAGACCTTTCCTGCCTCTGCCGTCAAAGAGGCGCTGGCCGCCGGCCTTCACGCCTTCGGTGAAAACTATGTGCAAGAAGGCACTGAAAAAATCCAGCAGCTGATGGCCCACCGTCAAGCGCTGCAGTGGCATTTCATCGGCCCGCTTCAGAGCAACAAAACCAAAGAAGTTGCCGAACACTTTGACTGGATGCACTCCGTGGATCGGGAAAAGATTGCAAGGCGCCTCTCCGAGCAGAGGCCCGCTGGCATGCCTGCGCTGCAGGTCTGCATCCAGGTCAATGTCAGTGGCGAGGCCTCTAAAAGCGGTGTCTCACCCAACGAAGTCCTGCCGCTGGCGCTCTGCACTGCCGCCCTGCCCAATGTCACGCTTCGCGGCCTCATGGCGATTCCCGAGCCGACAGACGATGAGGCGTTGCAGCGCAGTCGTTTCGCGGAACTTACCCGGTTGTTTCAAGAGATTCGTACAAAACTGCCTGCGCACGGGCAGGCATCGTTTGACACCCTTTCGATGGGCATGTCAGCCGACCTGGAGGCTGCTATCGCCGAATCCCTGCCGCAGGCCACCACGATGGTGCGGATTGGAACTGCACTTTTTGGTTCCCGAGCGGCAAAATAAAAAGCCCGCAGATAGCGGGCTTTTGTCAGCGGGCCATATAGTTTGGCCCCGCGCTCGATGGTGCTTGCTTTAGCGCACCGCGATCGACTTCACGGCTGCCGCCAGGCGGCTTTTATGACGTGATGCTTTGTTTTTGTGGACGATTTTTTTATCCGCAATACGATCAATCGTGCTGGTGGCAGACCGCAGTGCTTCCGATGCTGCCTTGGCATCGCCCGTGGCCACGGCCTTACGGACCGACTTCACGGCGGTGCGATATTCCGAGCGAAGCCCGGCATTCAAAAGACGCCGGGCAGCCGCTTGACGGGCGCTTTTGCGGGCGGAGGCGGAGTTGGCCATGTCGTTGAAAATCCTTATGTTTTTCGGGAAAAGCCCTAAACTATAGCGCCGAACATGAATCTGCTCAAGACTGCCGCCACCATCAGCGGCCTGACCCTCCTGTCCCGCATTACGGGATTGATTCGGGAGACCCTCACAGCAGCCTATTTCGGCGCCGGAAGCCAGACCGATGCCTTTTTTGTGGCCTTCCGGCTGCCCAATCTGCTTCGGCGGCTTTTCGCTGAGGGCGCCTTTTCCCAGGCCTTCGTTCCGGTACTGGGAAAGACCAGAACCGAGCAGGGCGATGAGGTGGCTTTGCTCCTGGCCCGACGCTGCGCCATCCTCATGGCGGCCATCTTGGCACTGGTCTGCCTGATCGCCATCATCGGCGCTCCCGTGCTGGTCTGGATGATGTCGGGCGGATTTGGCGGCGATCAGCAGACCTTTGACCTCTCGGTCATGCTGACTCGCTGGATGTTTCCCTACATCCTGATGATCTCGCTGGTGGCACTGGCCTCCGGCGTGCTCAACACCTGGTCCCAATTCAAAGCACCCGCATTCGCGCCAGTGCTTTTAAATCTCTCCTTCATCGGCGCTGCCATTCTGCTGACACCCTATCTGGAGGAGCCGATCTGGGCGCTGGCCATTGCCGTCATTGTTGGCGGCATCGCCCAGCTGGGGCTGATGGCCATTGCACTTCAAAAAATTTTGCAGCCCCCAAACCAAAACGCTGAGCACTGGTCGCTGAAATCCGCCTGGCGCGATCCGGCGGTGCGACGCATTCTGACTCTGATGGTGCCGGCAACACTTGCGGTCTCGGTGGCGCAGATCAGCCTCATCATCAACACGCACATCGCCGCGCGGCTTGAAGCCGGCAGTGTGTCGTGGTTATCGTTTGCCGACCGCTTGATGGAGTTTCCCACTGCACTGCTTGGCGTGGCACTGGGTACAGTGTTGCTGCCCAGTCTCACCAAGGCCAATAGCGAGCGCAATCAGGCCGAGGTCAATCGGCTCATGGACTGGGGCCTGCGTCTCGTGGTGATTCTCTCCGTACCGGCCGCCGTGGGCCTGGCCGTGCTCGCGGTGCCGCTGACTGCGGTGCTATTTCATTACGGCCAATTCGATCATCAGGATCTGATCATGACTGCCCAAGCGATGGTGGGCTACGCCTTTGGGCTCGTGGGGCTGATTGCCATCAAGGTCTTGGCGCCAGGTTTTTACGCCCAGCAAGACATCAAGACTCCTGTGAAGATCGCGCTACTGGCACTGGCCTTCACTCAGCTGCTGAACATCGTGCTGGTGCCCATTTTTGCCCATGCGGGACTGGCCCTGGCCACCAGTCTTGCGGCCTGCGCCAACGCGGGATTGCTGCTTTGGGGCCTGCGACGTCAATCCATCTTCACGCCCTCTGCGGGCTGGTGGGGACTGATTCTGAAGTCTCTGATCAGTGCGGCCTTCATGGGTCTTGTCATCGGAATCATCGCCCTGGAGCTGGACTGGTCGGGCCTGGCCAGCGCACCGCTGCTTCGGATTTTCTGGCTGGCAGTCATTCTTCTGGTTGCAGCCATCGTATATTTCTCGCTGCTTCGGATTTTTGGCATCCGCTGGATGCAGCTTTTGAAAAAAGGATAGGCCGTGGACCTGTGTTTTTTCGGTGGTGGCAATATGGCCAGCGCCCTGATTGGCGGGCTGATGCAAGGCAAAGTGTCCCTGCGCCGGCTCCACGTCATTGAGCCGCAGGCCGCCGTCCGGGAATCCTTAACGAAAAAATTTTCTGCTGCCGCGCAGTCGCGCGCGACTCAGTGGACTGTTGATGCCCAAGGCCCGGCCGATATCGCCGATTGGCGCAGTGAGAATCTCTGGCTCATCATGGCCGTGAAGCCCCAGCACATGCGGGAGGCCTGCCAAGATGCGCCCGCCGGATTAGAAAGCCATCTTCGTGAAGCATCAATTCTTTCGATCGCAGCAGGCATCTCCATTGACGCTCTCAGCACCTGGTGCGGCAATACCCGCATCGTGCGCGCCATGCCCAATACGCCGGCCTTGGTCGGCCAGGGCATCACGGGGCTTTTTGCCCACGCCGATGTCACTGCCGAAAAACGCGCTCAGGCCGAGCAGCTCATGCAGGCGGTGGGCCAGACGGTATGGGTGGGCGATGAATCTTTGATGGATGCCGTAACCGCACTCTCTGGTTCCGGACCCGCCTATGTGTTTCTTTTTATCGAAGCCCTCAGCCAGGCAGGTATTCGGCTTGGTTTGAACGCGGAACAATCGACCCTGCTGGCTACAGCCACACTCGAAGGCGCCCTGGCGTTGCTCAATGCATCTGAAGAAACCCCCGGGCAGCTGCGTGAAAAAGTCACCTCAAAAGGCGGCACGACCGCTGCCGCACTCGCCCATCTCGATCAGGCCGGATTTACGCGGATCATCGAGGCGGCCGTGAAAGCGGCCCGCGATCGTGGGGCCGAAATGTCAGCCCAATACCGCTAGACGGCCGATCCACAGCGGGCAGCCGATTCCCCTAGCCGGCCAATCCCAGCTGCGCCAGCAGCGCAATCCAGATCGGCATGCCCACATAGTTGTTGGCACGAAAGACGGCGAAGCAGTCCTCCCGTTCTCGGGTACGAATCCTCCAGGTCAAAATCGCGCAGAGTCCTGCCGTGATCAGCCAGCCCAGCCAATACAGCCAATGGCTGCCGCCCGGCCCCGGCAGCGACTGGCCCACCACCAGCAGGCAGGCCATGAAGAGCGTGTACGAGATGGCAACAGCCATCACATCAAACTGCCCGAAGCTGATCGCACTGCTGCGAATGCCCAGCCTTAAGTCATCGTCACGATCGACCATTGCATAAATGGTGTCATAGGCCATGGTCCAGAAAAAGTTGGCCACAAACAGCATCCAGGCCACCGCCGGCACCTGGCCCTGCGTATCGGCAAACGCCATCAGAATGCCAAAGCTAAAGGCAATCCCCAGCATGGCCTGCGGCATAACGAAAAATCGTTTGAAGTAGGGATAGACCACCGCCACAAACAGCGCAGTGAAGGCGTATTGAATCGCCAAATCATTTAAAAATAAAAGCAACAATGCAGCGCCGCTAAGCAGCGCCATGGCTACCGCAACCGCCTCCCAGAGATAGACCTTCCCCGCAGTCAAGACCCGATCCCGCGTGCGCTTCACATGGACATCAAATTTTCGATCGGCGATGTCGTTGATCACACAGCCTGCCGAGCGCATGAGAAAGGTGCCCAGCACAAAGACAACAAGCCGAGAAACTTCAGGAAATCCGTCCGCGGCAAGCCAAAGCGCCCAGAGAGTGGGCCACAGCAGCAGCAGCGTGCCGATTGGCTTATCGAATCGGGCCAGCCGGCTGTAAAGGCTCAGCCGGTACTTAAGCAGCGGCAAGGCGAGCGTTGACATAGCGGCTCACACCCTCTTGCACGTTTAAAAACTTCGCCTTGTAGCCTGCCGCCCGCAAGCGCGTGATGTCGGCTTGGGTATGGCTTTGGTACTTTCCTTTCAGCGCCTCGGGAAAAGCGATGTAGTCAATTTTCTTTTGCTTGACCAGCTCCGCCACGGAGGCCTTCTTGCCCTCAAGGGTGTTGATCACTGCCTGGGCAATCTCATTAAAAGTCTGGGCACGGCCCGAGCCGAGATTAAAGATGCCGCTCTGACTGACACCCGAAAGGGCCTTATCCAAGAAAAATAAATTCACCCGAGCCACATCCTCCACCGACACAAAATCCCGCTGCTGATGGCCCGCCTTCCAGCCGTCATATCCGGCGAATAGCCTGACCCGGCCCTCGGCTCGATACTGATTGAAGTGATGAAAAGCTACGGAGGCCATGCGGCCCTTGTGCTGCTCACGCATGCCGTAGACATTGAAGTAACGAAATCCCACCACCGGTGCCGATAGCCGGCTGGAAGCCGGCTTGGCCCCGCCCATCAGCGATCGGACCGTCTGATCAAATAAAAACTTTGAGTAACCATAAATGTTCAAAGGCGCCTCACAGCGACGCTCCTCCTGAAACCGAGTGCTCGCGCCATACACCGCCGCAGAAGAGGCATACAAAAACGGAATTCGATGCTGCTGCGCCCAGCCCAAGAGGACTCTCGAATAACGAAAATTGTTATCCATCATGAATCGACCATCGGTCTCCATGGTGTCTGAGCAGGCCCCCTGATGCAGGATGGCGGTGATGCCTTTGCCCGAAAAGCCCGACTCCACTCGATCGATGAAGTCATCTTTGTCCAGATAATCTTCGATCTCGCAATCCACAAGATTTTTAAATTTATCCGCATCGCTTAAATCATCGACAGCGATGATGCTGCGCTCACCCAGCTGGTTTAAAGCGGCCACCAGATTGCTGCCCACAAAGCCCGCTGCGCCCGTCACGATAATCGTCATGGATTTCTTTCCAGAAAAAGTTCATCAGCCGACACGGTGGCAGTGCCCAGCTTGCCCACCACAATGCCGCCGGCACGGTTGGCAACCTGCATCGCCTCCTGCACTGTCGCACCGGCCGATAAGACCACCGCCAAAGTTGCAATCACCGTGTCACCAGCACCACTGACATCAAAGACCTCGCGTGCCTGGGCCGCCACATGGCAGCGCAGTGGTGATCCCTGTGAGTCGGTATACAGCGTCATGCCCTCTTCGGACCGGGTCACAAGCAGATGGGCCAAGCCCAGAGACTGACGAAGATGATGGGCCTTCTCGGTCATCTCGGACTCAGTCTGCCAGCGGCCGACCACCTGCATAAATTCAGTGCGATTGGGCGTGAGCATCGTGGCGCCTTGATAACGGCTGTACTCATCACCTTTGGGATCCACCAGGGCCATGACACCCTGCGCCTTGGCGGCTGCAATCATCTCTTGAATGTGCAGCAGCCCCCCCTTGCCGTAATCCGATAACACCACCGCCTGCACCTTGGGCAGCAGCGCCGTGAATTGATCGCGCTTTTCAAGCAGCACTTCCCGATCCGGCAGCGATTCAAAATCCGCACGCAGCAGCTGCTGCTGCCTGCCAATCACTCGCAGCTTGACGGTGGTCTTCGCCTGCGCATCATCGAAGACCTGATCCTGAATGCCCGACTGCGCCAATAGCTCACGAATGCTGCGGCCGGCCTCGTCTTGGCCCACCACTCCCATCAGGGTGGCCTGCGCGCCCAGCGCACTGATATTGCGTGCAACGTTGGCTGCCCCGCCCAGCCGCTCCTCCATCTGTTGCACGCGGACCACCGGCACCGGCGCCTCCGGAGAGATGCGCTCCACATCCCCGAACCAATAGCGGTCCAGCATCACATCGCCGACCACCAGTACTCGAGATTTTTTCAGCTGATCTGGATGCAACATGCCAAAACCTTAAGCGAGCGACTCAAAGGAGTCCCAATGATGACATCCTGGACACTGCCACAAGCGCTGCTGTGTGCGAAAGCCGCAGCGCTGGCAGGCCGAGGGCTGGGTGGCCTGCGGCGGCTCACCGCCTCCCACGAGCTGAGCCCTTAGCGCTGCGATTCTTTGCAATGGGCCGGCCGCAGAAAACTGCTCCGCCTCGGCGAGTGCGGCCAACGCGGCCGAGGCGTCAGACCGCGCTACGGCAAGCGTGGCCAGCTCGCAGTAAAAATGTCCCAGCAATTGATCCAGCGTGTGGCCATCTACCGAGCCACCGTGTGCACGGACCTGCTGCGCCCAGTAAATCGCCTGCTGCCAATCGCGCTGGGTCTGCGACAGCTGCAGCATCATGGCTCGGGCCTGATTCGCGATGGGCTGTTCTAATGCCTGCGTGAGTAACTCCTCCAATACGGCCTCGGCCCGATCAAAGAGTCCCGCCGCTTGATAATCACGGCCCAAATCGGCCATCAGATCAAGCCGATCCTTTGATCCTAGATCGGGATGCCGCAGCGCTGCCTCATGGACTTCGATGGCACGATCGATAAGGCCCCGCTGACGATAGAGATTGCCCACCGCACGATGCAATTGCATCGCATCCGGATCGGCGCGGGCTGCTGACAGGAGTCGATCGGTTGCGGCCTGGGCATCCTGAGCCAGAAGTGATGACATGGCCGCCAAGACTTCATCAGAGGCATGCTGGCCCTCGCGATGCTGCTGGCCCCGATCGTAGCGGGCGGTGGCCCAGCCCAGCGCAAAGACCACGGGCAGCAACAGTAGCCAGACCGGATCCAGTTCCACGATGGGCGTTTGGTCCTAGCGGCGCTTACTCAGAGGGAAGATCAACGCGCTCGCGAAGATCCTTGCCAGGCTTGAAATGCGGCACGCGCTTTTCGGGAACCCGGACCTGGGCCCCCGACTTGGGATTGCGGCCAACGCGGGCAGGACGATAGGAAAGGGAAAAGGTGCCAAAACCACGTATCTCAATGCGATGACGATGGCCCAAGGCCTCGGTCATCGCATCCAGCAGTGTCTTGACCGCAAACTCGCAGTCGCGGGCAGCCAGCGGTGTTCCACGCTCGTTTAAACGCTCGGCGAGCCGAGCAATCAATTCCGACTTCGTCACCGCTTCCCCCCACCTTCAACCGGTCTTGCTTCAGAAGGCTCTCAAGGCGATCTGCCCTGAGAGCGTTCTCACTGGCGTGTTTACTCTTTGGACTGCTGATCATCCAGCTTGGCGCGCAACAAAGCGCCCAGGCTGGTGGTGCCCGATGAGGCGGTGTTTTCCGCAGCCATCTTCTGCATGGCATCGGCAGCCTCGGCGGAGTCCTTGGCCTTAATCGAAAGATTGATGGCGCGGGCTTTGCGATCAACGTTCACGATCATGGCCTCGACGGAGTCTCCCTCTGCCATGACCTTGGTGGCATCTTCGATCCGCTCACGCGAAATCTCAGAGGCCCGCAGATAGCCTTCAACATCCGAATCCAGAGTGATCACGGCGCCCTTGGCATCGACTGACTTCACGGTGCCTTTGACCACGGCACCTTTGTCAAAGCGCGAGATGTAGGAGTTAAACGGATCCCCATCAAGCTGCTTTACGCCTAGCGAGATGCGCTCACGCTCGACATCAATGGCCAGCACCACGGCCTCTAGCTCATCGCCTTTTTTGAAGTTACGAACGGCTTCCTCGCCCGTTTCTGACCAGGAGAGGTCCGACAGATGCACCAGGCCATCGATATTGCCCGGCAGGCCAATGAAGACTCCGAAGTCGGTGATGGACTTGATCTGGCCTTTGACCTTATCGCCCTTGTTGTGGCTGCCCGCAAATTCCTGCCATGGATTGGCGCGGCACTGCTTCATGCCCAGGGAGATACGACGGCGCTCGCCATCAATCTCCAGCACCATGACTTCGACCTCATCGCCCACCTGCACCACTTTGCTGGGGTTCACATTCTTATTGGTCCAGTCCATCTCAGATACGTGAACCAGGCCTTCAATGCCCGGCTCGATCTCAACAAACGCACCGTAATCAGTGATGTTGGTGACCTTGCCGAACATACGCGTGCCCTGCGGGTAACGACGGCCAATGCCATCCCACGGATCATCGCCAAGCTGCTTCACACCCAGAGAGACGCGGTTTTTGTCGGCGTCATAACGCAGCACACGGGCCGTGATCTCTTGGCCCACAGTCAGCACCTCAGAGGGATGGCGGACACGGCGCCACGCCATGTCAGTGATGTGCAGCAGGCCATCGATGCCGCCGAGGTCAATGAACGCGCCGTAATCGGTGATGTTTTTCACGACGCCAGTGACGGTTGAGCCCTCTTTCAGGTTTTCCATCAGCTTGGCGCGATCCTCACCCATGGAGGCCTCGACAATAGCGCGGCGCGAGAGCACCACGTTGTTACGCTTGCGATCCAGCTTGATGACTCTGAAATCCAGAGTCTTGCCCTCGATGTGCGAGGTGTCCTTAATGGGACGCGTATCCACGAGCGAGCCAGGCAAGAAGGCACGAATGCCATTGGTCATGACGGTCAAACCGCCTTTGACCTTGCCGGTCACGGTGCCGATGACGTTCTCACCGCTTTCCAAGGCCTGCTCAAGGCTCACCCAGGCAGCAAGACGCTTGGCACGATCGCGCGAGAGCCGGGTCTCGCCACGGCCATCTTCCAAGGCCTCGATGGCAACCGACACAAAGTCGCCTTCCTTCACATCGACCTGGCCTTGGTCGTTAAAAAATTCTTCTAAGGGGATGAAACTTTCGGACTTCAGTCCGGCATTGACCACCACGTGGTTTTGATCGACCCGCAGTACTTCTGCGGTGATGACCTCGCCTGCGCGCATTTCCTGGCGGGCGATGGATTCTGCAAACATTGCAGCAAAGGAGTCGGGGGCGGCGTTTTTAGCGATATCGCTGAGTTGGTTAAGTTGTCGGGACATTAAAAAAGGTTTTCTGACACAGAGTCACAAAGCACACCGCCCCAGGCCGTTGCCATTACAGCAAAGGCACTCGCCCGAGACAGCGGAGTTAAAAAAAGGTGCAGGCTTAGGTGAGCCTGCCGGTCTGCTTCACAGAGACCTGATGCCAGGCATTCACCACCGCTTGCACCACCTCGTTAATCGAGAGGCTGGTGGAGTCAATCACCACCGCTCCCGATGCCGGTTTCAGTGGCGCGACCGCCCGAGACGCATCCCGAGAATCCCGCGCCTCTAAATCGGCGGAAAGACCGTCAAGGTTAGCCGAAAAACCTTTATCAATCAATTGCTTATAGCGTCTTTCGGCCCTCGCCCGGGGGCTGGCAGTCAGAAAAACCTTCAGTCGGGCCTGTGGAAAGACCACCGTGCCCATATCCCGGCCGTCAGCCACCAGGCCCGGCAGGCGGGCGAAGTCCCGCTGGCGCAGCATCAGCGCCTGCCGCAGGGCGGGAAACAAGGCGACCTGGGAAGCCATCAGGCCCACCTCTTCCTGCCGGATGGCCTCGGTCACATTGACCCCCTCCAGCAATATGGTCTGGCCAATAAACTCCAGATCCATGGAAGTCACCATAGAAGTAAGTGCACGCTCATCTTTTAAATCAATGGCCGTCTGGTGGGCAGCTAAGGCAGCAATCCGATACAGGGCGCCGCTATCGAGATAGCCAAAACCGAGCTCGGCTGCCACCTGGCTGGCGACGGTGCCCTTGCCCGAGGCGGTGGGCCCATCGATGGCCAGCACCGGCACCGCCTGGGCACATAAGTCCGAGAGGACATCGAAATACTCTGGGAAGGTCTTCGCCACGCAGCCGGGGTCATCAATCCGAATCGCCGTGTTGCCAAAAGAGGCGAGCGAGAAACTCATGGCCATGCGGTGATCGTCGTAAGTCTGAATCGTTGCTGGCACAAGCGCCTGTGGCGGATGAATTCGAATCCAGTCATCGCCAGTTTCCACCCGGGCGCCCAGCCGCTCACACTCCGCTGCCACCGCCGCGATGCGATCAGTTTCTTTCACCCGCCAGGAGCCGATATGACGCAGGGTGGTCGGACCTGTTGCATACAGTGCGCACACGGCAAGGGTCATGGCCGCATCGGGAATTGCATTGCAATCCAGATCAATGCCGCGCAGATGGTGCGGCATACGATGCACGAGATCTTCCTCCATCGCATGGGCGGTATCAGCGGGTTCATGACACGAGGATTCAATCCAGTCCGGGCCCCATTGAATTTGCGCTCCCATTTTTTCCAATGCCTGCGCGAAATGAATATCGCCCTGAACGCTGTCACGGCCGACTCCCACCACTCGGACCGGCCCATGACCGATGGCTCCTGCCGCAAGAAAATAAGATGCCGAAGAGGCATCGCCTTCCACCGCAAACTCCTGCGGCGCGATGATCTCGATGGGTGCAATGGTGTAGACCAGCTCCGAGCCTGGTTCGCGCTTTACGGGCACACCAAAGCGCGCCATGACCGAGCAGGTCATTTCCACATAGGGCTGGCTGATTAACTCACCCTCGACTTTCACTCGAACTGGCTGGCCCCACTGCCGCGCCAGAATCGGCGCTGCCTGTAGCAGGCCAGTCAGATACTGACTCGAAGTATCACCACGGACCGTGATCTCGGGCGCAACGTGAAGCGGCACGCCTTCAACGCGAAGCGGCGGAAAACCCAGCTGGCCCAGATAGTCGATCTTGGCGCCAATGGCGCGACAGCCCTCGACCAAATCCTGAATTGGCCGCTCATGCATGCGGGCCACGCCACTGATTTCCACGCAGCCGCCTGTTCTGGCCATCGCCACCACCAGGGCCGGCAACAGCGTGCGAATGGTCAGGCCCGAGTTGCCCACGAAGAGCTGAATCGGATGAGCAGTGCTACCCGTTTGTGGGAAAACCCCGTTACAGCCTGTCACCTGAATCGCCCCATTGGGCTGGCTGACATCAATTGCAACGCCTAGCCGCTGAAGCGACTGAATCATCACCTCGGTGTCATCGGATTTCAAAAGCCGAAGAAGCCGCGTGCTGCCCTTGGCAAGCGCTGCCAGCAGCAAGACTCGATTGGAAATGCTCTTGCTACCCGGAAGCACCACCTCGCCTGTGATGCCCCGACGTGGCGACAGCAGCAAGGTTTTGGGCGCGATCACTACAGAAAGCCCTTACGCCACTGGCTTGCCTGCTGCAGACACTCGATGAGGGCATGGCGATCATTTTTTTCGAGCGCCTGATGCATGACTTCGACATGCAGGGCCCATTCCGACCAGGCCGACAGCAGCCGCTCACGGTTGTCCAGAAAGATATCGGCCCATAGCTCGGCAGAGGAAGCTGCAATTCGCGTGGTGTCGCGCAAGCCACCGCCATGAAGCGCCTGTGCTGCGCCCGCAAGCGGAGAGCCCGCGAGCATTCCAGCAAGTGAGTAGGCGACGGCATGCGGAAGATGGCTAATGGCTGCCAAAAGCTCATCGTGCTCTTCGATCGGCAACAGGCTTGGCTGGCCGCCAAGGGTGATCCAGAACTCTTCGACTGCAGCCACGACATCGTCGGTGGATTGCGGCAGACGGCTGATGAGCACCCGGGCTGACTCAAAGAGATCTGCGCGGGCATCAGCTGGGCCATGCTTCTCGGACCCTGCCATGGGGTGAGATGAGACAAACGCGCTTGCAAGATTGCCAAGATGATTTGCGGCCCGAAGAACGCCCGATTTAGTGCTGCCGATGTCGGTGATCCAGGCGATTGATTGGTGCGGTTTAAGCGCGTTCGGGAGACTCGATAGTTCGGAAAAAATCTGGCCGTATGTGCTCACTGGGCTGGCCATGACGATTGCCATTGCGCAGCGGTCTTCTTGAGATGAAAGCTGCGAGCACAGCTGCGGCAGCTGCGCAATCGACTCTGCCTGAGTATCAATGTGGACCAGCGATAAAGCTTGCTGGGCAGACCGGCTGTCAATGCCAATCACATGCTTGGCGATTCCACGGCGCTTTGCTGCTTGGGCGATACTCGCGCCCATAAAGCCTGTGCCAATGATGATCAGAAAATCCAAGGGCGCAGACGATGTCATAAGCCTGCTGCCCGTATTAACGGCCAGAGGCCGCAGCAATAACTTCGCGTAAGGCCTGAATGCATTTTGTATTTTCCTCGCGCGTGCCAATCGATACCCGCAGCCACTGCGGCAATCCATAATTGGCCACTGGCCGCGTGATCACGCCCTTGGCCAGCAAGGCCTGAAACACCTGCATGCCGGCATCGGCTGCATCCCCCATTTTGATGAGCAGGAAATTGCCCCAGGAGGGCACATACGGCAAGCCAAGCGCATCTGCGGCGGCGATGAGTTGCTGTAAGCCCTCTTGATTGACACGCCGACTCGTCGCTAAAAACGCATCATCAAAAAGCGCCGCACAGGCGGCCGCCTGGGCCAATGAATTCACATTAAAGGGCTGGCGGATGCGATTCAGTAGGTCCGTGATTCCCGGCTGCGCCACGCCAAAACCAATGCGCAGGCCTGCCAAGCCGTAGGCCTTTGAAAAAGAACGCGACACCAGAAGATTCGGCATGTCCGCCACCCAATCAAAGGCGTTGTAACGATCTGCATCGCTGAGATATTCGGTGTAGGCCTCATCCAAAATCACCAGCACACGCTGCGGGAGATCACGAAGAAAGGACTTCAGCTCAGCGGCGGGAATGAATGTGCCAGTGGGATTATTGGGATTGGCGACCCACACAATGCCGGTGCGCTCATTGACCGCCTTAAGCATGGCCAGCAGATCATGGCCAAGGCCTGAAGTCGCCGGCACCACCACGGCTTTTGCTCCAGTGGCCTGGGTGGCCAGCGCGTACACCGCAAATGAATGTTGGCTGTAGACCGACTCCCGATCGGGCTGCAAAAAAGCATGGGCCGCTAGCTCAAGAATATCGTTGCTGCCATTTCCCAGTGTGATCCAGTCGGCAGGAATTTCGAATCGCTTGCTGATGGCGGCCTTGAGCTCAAAGCCGTTGCCGTCTGGATAGCGGCCCAGATCAGCTGCCGCAGCGAGCATGGCATCGCGGGCCTTGGGGCTCATGCCCAAGGGATTTTCATTGGAGGCAAGCTTGACGATCTGCGACTCTTGAAAACCAAATTCGCGTGCGATTTCCGAAATCGGGCGGCCGCCCTGATACGGGGCAATGCCCCGCACATATTGGGGCGCCAATTGGCTGGGGGAATCCATCATGTCAGTGTGCTGAGTGAAGAAGCGGGTACGAACCCAGGTCTTTATAAAAGGCAGCCTGCTTGCGAATCTCTGCCAACGCCAAAGCCACATTGCTGTCATTGCGGTGGCCCACAAGATCCACATAAAAATGGTATTCCCAGGTGCCCTGGCGCGCAGGCCGGGACTCAAACCGCTTCATCGAGACCCCATGCCGGGCAAAGGGCTCAATGAGCGCCAACACCGCACCCGCCTTATCGGGCACCGAGAGAATCAGCGAGGTCTGATCACTGCCGCAGGCCTCGGGAGAAAACTCACCCAAGACCGCAAAGCGGGTCCGATTGTTCGGATCATCTTCAATACGCTCAGCCAATGCGTGTAAGCCATAGTGCTGCGCCGCCAGCTGTCCCGCAATGGCAGCAATCGAGGGATTGTTTGCGGCAAGCTCTGCGGCATGGCCGTTACTGGCCACGGGCTGCTGCGTGACCCCTGGAAAATTTTCATCCAGCCATCGGTGGCACTGGGCAAGAGCCTGAGGATGCGCCGCAATCGATGTTACGACACTGCGATCGCCGGTTTTGTGCAGAAGGCTGTGATGTATCGGCAGCGAGACTTCAGCAGAAATTTTCAATGGCGTGCGCAGCAAGATATCCAAAGTCCGGCCTACGGTGCCCTCAGTGGAATTTTCCACGGGCAGCACGGCGCAATCCACACTGCCGGCCTCGGCCTCGCGGGCCGCCTCATCCAAGGTCACACAAGGCACCAGATCCACACGATGGCCAAAGATCGCGCGGACTGCCTGCTCACTGTAGGTACCAGCAGGGCCCAGATACGCGATGCGCATCACCCGCTCCAGGGCCCGACAGCCGGAAATGATTTCTTGCCAGATGGCGGCAATCGTCTGCTCCGGTAAAGCGCTTGTATTGGCTGCCACCATGCGTTGCAGGATCGCCGCCTCGCGCTCGGGCCGAAATACCGGCGCCTGGGTCTGGGCCTTCAATTCGCCCACCTGCTGCACCAGGCCAGCACGCTCCATCAGAAGCCGCATCATCTGATCATCGACAGCATCAATTTTCTGCCGCAGCGCTTTGAGGTCATCGGTGCTCATGCCCGCTCCTTTTCAAACTCGGCCAGCCAATCAATCAGGGCGTGAACCCCCTGCACCGGCATGGCGTTGTAGATACTGGCACGCAGGCCGCCCACAGCTTTATGCCCCTTCAGATTGATGAGGCCTCGCGCCTGAGCGCCCTTTAAAAACGGCTCATAGAGCCGATCATCGGGCAAGTAAAAGGGCACATTCATCCGTGAGCGTGCCGCAGGCACAACGCGAGTCTGATAAAACGCTGAGGCATCCAACGCCGCATACAAAAGCTGGGCTTTCTCAGCATTGTGCTTTTCCAGCGCGGCCACACCGCCTTGGCCATCAATCCACTCCAGCATCAATCCGGTCATGTAGATGGCATAGGTGGGCGGCGTGTTGAACATCGAATCGTTTTCCAACACTTTGCGGTAATCGAATACCGAGGGGCAGCCCACAATCGGCGCCTTCACACGCTCGCGAATCAGGGCCTCATCCAGAATGACAAAGGTCACCCCAGCGATGCCGAGATTCTTCTGCATGCCGCCATAGGCCATCGCAAATCGGGTGAGGTCGATATCGCGCGACAGAATGTGCGACGACATGTCCACAATCAGCGGCACATCGGGTGCACCCAAGGCCTGCATATCAGGCCAGTCCCAGAACTCAACACCGCCGATGGTTTCGTTGCCGCAGATATGCAGGTACGAGCTATCAGCGCGAACCCTCCACTCCGAGTACTGCGGGATAAAGGTAAAAGGAAAAAACGGCGACGGGACCGCGCCAGCCGCTGGCAAGTCTTGAGAGCTCGCCGCCACATGAACATCCCCGTAGGACCTCGCCTCGTTGATTGATTTTGTCGACCAGTGGCCCGTGTTGACGTAATCGAGCTTGCGATTGGCCCCCATGAGATTCATCGGAATGAGCGCATTCTGGGCGGTCGCTCCGCCTTGCATCAGCAAAATCTTGTAGTGATCGGGAAGCCGAAGAAGCCGCCGAAAATCGGCCATCACTTTTTCAAAGAGACCGAGATAGACCGTGCCGCGATGGGTCATCTCCATCACCGACATGCCCGAGCCATGCCAGTCCAGCATCTCGTGCGCAGCCCGCGACAACACCGCCTCCGGTAGGGTCGATGGCCCGGCGGCGAAGTTAAACGGTCGTGTGGTCATTGCAACGTGGTGTCGGGACTGTCTTGGCCCTGTGCGTCGTCTGCTGCTTCTGTCTCTTCGCTGCCCTCGGCGCCGTCTTCTCCGACATCGCTTTCCACGATGCGCTGCAGGCCCGCCAGCTGACTGCCGTCATCCACTGCGATCAGGGTCACGCCTTGGGTGGCACGGCCCATCTCTCGGACCTCGGCCACACGCGTGCGCACCAGCACGCCTTTATCGGTAATCAGCATGATTTCATCATTGGGATCGACCAATACAGCGCCCACCACCTTGCCATTGCGCTCTGAAGTCTGAATCGCAATCATTCCCTTGCCTGCGCGGCCGTGGCGGGTGTATTCCGCAATCGGTGTCCGTTTACCAAAGCCATTTTCGGTGGCCGTTAATACTGACTGAGTCTCGCTTTCGGCCACCAGCATGGCAATCACACGCTGATCACCATCCAGTTGCATGCCGCGCACACCCCTGGCCTCGCGGCCCATCGCGCGAACATCGGCTTCATCGAATCGGACCGCCTTGCCCGCATCGGAAAAGAGCATGACATCGTGCTGGCCATCAGTGATGGCCGCGCCAATCAGGTAATCCCCTTCATCGAGGTTCACTGCGATGATGCCCCGCTTCATGGGACGAGAAAAATTATCCAGCGGCGTCTTTTTCACGGTGCCCAAGGCTGTCGCCATGAACACATAGTGATTCTCGTCAAACTGCTTCACCGGCAGGATGACCGTGACTTTTTCCTCGGGCTCCAGCGGCCAGACATTGACCAAGGGCTTGCCGCGCGACGTACGGCTTCCCTGGGGCACTTCCCAGACCTTGAGCCAATACACGCGGCCACGATTGGAAAACGCCAGGATCATGTCGTGGGTGTTGGCGATAAAGAGCTGATCGATCCAGTCGTCTTCCTTGGTGCTGGCCGCCTGCTTGCCACGGCCACCACGGCGCTGGGCTCGGTATTCCGATAGCGGCTGACTCTTGATGTAGCCGGAATGCGAGAGCGTGACCACCATGTCTTGCGGTGTGATGAGGTCCTCGGTCTGAAGTTCCTCGGCATTGACTTCGATCTGGCTTTTTCGGCCATCGCCGAACTCATCACGAATGGCGGTAAGTTCACCAGAAATGATGCTGGTGATGCGGGCGGGTGTGGCCAGGATATTGAGTAAATCGGCGATCTTTTCGATCACCTCTTTGTATTCCTGAACGATTTTGTCTTGCTCTAAACCAGTGAGCCGCTGCAGGCGCATCTGCAGAATCTCGTTGGCCTGGATATCCGAGAGCTTATAGCCATCGGATTTCAGGCCAAAGGCCTCGCCGATGCCCTCAGGCCTAAAGGCCTCGGAGATTGTTTTCTCGGTAGCACGGGCCAGGAGTTCTTTGACCAGCGATGCCTGCCAGGTCCGCTCCATCAGTTCTTGCTTGGCTGCCACCGGCGTGGCGGAGCCCTTGATCAGGGCAATCATCTCGTCCATGTTGGAGACGGCAACGGCAAGGCCTTCCAAGATGTGGCCGCGATCGCGCGCTTTCCTGAGCTCAAATACCGTGCGACGAGTCACCACTTCGCGGCGGTGATCGATAAAGGCCGACAGCATCTGCTTTAAATTCAGCGTGCGGGGCTGGCCATCGACCAAGGCCACCATATTCATGCCAAAGGTGTCTTGCAGCTGGGTGTTTTTATAAAGGTTGTTGAGCACGACTTCGGGCATCTCGCCGCGCTTTAATTCAATCACCACACGCATGCCGGATTTATCGGACTCATCGCGGATATCCGAGATGCCCTCGATGCGTTTTTCATTGACATGCTCAGCGATGCGCTCAAGTAACGTGCGCTTATTCACCTGATAAGGGAGCTCATCAATGATGATGGCCTGCCGGGCCCCTTTGTCGATGTCTTCAAAATGGGTCTTGGCCCGCATCACCACCCGGCCGCGGCCGGTGCGATAGCCCTCACGCACGCCGGCCAGGCCATAGATGATTCCCGCAGTCGGAAAATCCGGTGCAGGAATGATGTCGATTAACTCATCGACCGTGATTTCGGGGTTTTCCAAGACCCTTAAGCAGCCCTCAATCACCTCAGACAGGTTATGGGGCGGAATATTGGTGGCCATGCCCACCGCGATTCCGGATGAGCCATTGATTAACAGGTTGGGAATGCGGGCCGGCAGGATCAGCGGCTCTTTTTCGCTGCCGTCGTAGTTGGGCCCGAAGTCCACGGTTTCTTTATCGAGGTCTTCCAGCAAGGCATGGGCGATTTTGGAGAGCCGGATTTCGGTGTACCGCATCGCCGCGGCGTTATCGCCATCGACCGAGCCGAAATTGCCCTGGCCATCGACCAGCATGTAGCGCAGCGAGAAATCCTGCGCCATGCGCACGATGGTGTCGTAGACCGCCGAATCCCCATGGGGGTGGTATTTACCGATGACATCACCCACGATACGGGCGGACTTCTTATACGGCCGGTTCCAATCGTTATTTAACTCGTGCATCGCGAAGAGCACACGCCGATGGACTGGCTTTAGACCATCGCGGACATCGGGGAGGGCTCGGCCCACAATCACGCTCATTGCGTAATCGAGGTAGGAGCGGCGCATTTCCTGTTCCAGACTAACTGGCAGGGTCTCTTTAGCGAAGGAATCCATCACGCGATTTTACCTTTTTAATCCTCTCGTTCTGTGGCAAAATCCAGGTCGAAACGCGATAAGTTCAGCCTAAAAAATTGGCCCGCTTTTAAGGAGTTTTTTAATGCGAATCAGCGCTCTTACTGGCCTGCTCTCGGCAGCCGCTCTCACACTCTCGATCTCGGCGATTTCCAGCCCAGTCTTTGCTCAGGCGCCAGTGGCCGCCAATGGCTATGTTCAGTCCGCAGGCGGCAGTGTGCGCAGCGGCGCTGGCTCTTGCGTGCGCACGGGCTACTGGACCCCGTCATCGGCGACCGAAGAGTGCGATCCCGATCTGCTGCCCAAGAAAACACCCGTAGCGGCTCCGCCTCCGCCGCCGCCCCCGGCACCTGCGGTTCAGCCCCCACCCCCACCGCCGAGACCTATCGTGGAAAAAGTCAGCCTGCGTGGCGACACGCTTTTTGACTTCGATAAATCGGTGGTCAAGCCCGAAGGTAAGGCCGTGCTCGATAAACTCGTACAGCAGGCCAAGGATCTGAACCTGGAAGTCATCGTGGCCGTGGGCCACACCGACTCGGTGGGCCCAGATGCCTATAACCAGAAACTCTCAGAGCGTCGCGCCGCAGCCGTGAAGGCCTATTTGGTCAGTAAAGGGATTGCCGCCAACCGCGTCTACACCGAAGGCAAAGGCGAGAAGTCTCCCGTGGCCGATAACAAGACTAAGGAAGGCCGCTCGAAAAACCGGCGTGTTGAAATCGAAGCCAGCGTCCTGG
>CAYXRY010000007.1:72518-75856 GCA_964467545.1 uncultured Bordetella sp.
GGTCGGTACCCGTAACCTGAAGTAATTCGGCGCGCCACACTCACAAAGCCCCAGGCAGATTTGTCTGGGGCTTTTATTTTGAAAAACCAAGCCCATGAACGTTGATCACGCCGAGCTCGAGAAATTCAGTGCCCTGGCCTCCCGCTGGTGGGACCCCACCAGTGAATTCAAGCCACTGCACCAGATCAACCCCTTGCGCTTGGATTGGATCGATGGCCTGGCCGCACTCAAAGGAAAAAATGTGGTGGATGTGGGCTGCGGCGGCGGGATTCTGGCCGAGTCGATGGCCAAGCTCGGCGCCACTGTTAAGGGCATCGACTTGGCAGAAAAGCCGCTGAAAGTTGCCCAGCTGCATGGCCTGGAAAGCGGCGTAAAGGTCGACTACGAGGCCATCTCCGCCGAGGACCTGGCTGCTCGGGCAGGCGGACAGTTCGATGTTGTGACCTGCATGGAGATGCTCGAGCATGTGCCTGAGCCTGCCGCGACCATTGCTGCCTGCAGCCAGCTCGTTAAGCCCGGCGGCTGGGTGTTTTTCTCCACCATTAACCGCAATCCCAAGAGTTTCTTGTTTGCCATCATCGGGGCCGAGTATGTGCTGCGGCTTTTGCCAAAAGGCACGCATGAATACGCAAAATTCATTAAACCCTCAGAGCTTGCCGATGCGGCCCGCGACGCGGGCTTAACGCTCACCACCATGCTGGGCTTGAGCTACAACCCCATCACGCAGGTCTATTCGCTCACCCGCGACAGCAGCGTGAACTACATGATGGCCTACCGAAAGCCCTGATGCCCACCGCCCGCTCCCACTGGCTCGAACGCTGGTCCACCCACTCGCAGCGGGCCATGCTCTTTGATTTGGATGGCACCCTTTTGGACTCTGCGCCTGACCTTGCCCATGCCGCGAATGTGATTCGCGGACAGCGGGGCCTAGCGCCCATGCCCGTTGATGAGCTTCGGCCCTGGATCTCGCAAGGCGCCCGCGGCATGATCACCCGCGGCCTGGGCATCACCATGGATCACCCGGAGTTTGAGCCGGCCCGGGCCGCCTTCATGGAAATCTATGCCACGTGCCTTTCGCGTCAGACCACCTGGTGGCCCGGCATGGATCAAGTCGTCGATCATCTTGAGGCATCCGGCATCGCTTGGGGCATCGTTACCAACAAGATTGCGCGCTTCACCGAGCCGCTTTTGCGTGACATCAATCTATACGACCGCTGTGCCATTGTGGTGAGCGGTGACACCACCCCGCATCCCAAGCCCCACCCAGCACCTGTGGCCCATGCAATTGATCGGCTGGGACTTCCCGCCGAGGCCGTGGTCTATGTGGGCGACGATCTGCGCGATATCGAATCTGGATTTGCGGCCGGCGCCTGGACCATCGGGTGTGACTTTGGCCACCACGTCCAAGAGCCGTTGCCGCATCAGTGGGGCGCCGATGCGCTGATTCAGCAAGCCGGCGACCTCTCACGCTTTCTCTCGCCAGCCAGTTCCCGCTGAAACAACAGCCACTCGGCCCAGATGTTGCCCCGGGGGAACTTTGCCCCCATACTTCGCGTCCTAGTTGTGGATTCGGAGTCGTCGCCGGATCAAAGGATGTAGAAATTGGGGCCGACCCGGTTTCGACGTGGGTAGTGAAGAAGCGCAGGGCATACCGAGGACCGATTCCCTCGTAAATCCATTCGGAAAAAAACAAACGCAAACGACGAACGTTTTGCACTCGCAGCCTAAGTGCTAGCGAGCGCTGCACCGGCTCTCTGATGGGCCGGGCGGGGTAACCCGCAGCAGTGTCATTCACATCAGATCGTCATCGGATAAGCCGTGGGTCCGATGCCTAAAACAAACGGATCGCCAGTTGCCGGCCTGTCGGTTGGCTAAGCAGCTTGGTTAAATCAAATTAATCGACTAAGTATGTAGAACTGTCTTTGGAAGACTTGCGGACGCGGGTTCGATTCCCGCCGGCTCCACCACTTTATCAACGCCAAAGCGTTGATATGTTTAGCCATGACCCAACACCTCGTGATTATCCTAGGCGATCAACTCGATGATCATGCTGGAGCACTCGATGGCTTTGATCCGAAAAAAGACTGCATCTGGATGGCCGAGGTCAAACACGAATCCACTCATGTGCCGTCTTCAAAGCAGCGCATCGCCGTGTTTCTCGCGGCAATGCGTCACTTTGCCAAAGAGCTGCGCACACGCGGATGGCCGATGGACTACATCACACTTGATCACTCACCCCATGAATCAACACTTGGCGAAGCATTAAAGCAGGCCATCAAAAAACACCAGCCCGCAAAACTCATCATGACTGCACCTGGAGACTGGCGGGTTCTCCAAGAACTTCGGGGTGTCGCGGAGTCCTCCCGGGTCCCGCTGGAGATTCGGGAGGACCGGCATTTTTTCTCCACCGTGCGTGATTTTGCAGAGCATGCCCGTGGCCGTAAGCAACTGCGGCTGGAGTACTGGTATCGGGAGCTGCGCGAGAAGACCGCAATCCTGATGAAAGATGGTAAACCGGTCGGTGGTCAGTGGAACTTTGATCACGAAAATCGTGGGGCATTCGGTAAAGAGGGGCCAGGCGTATTGCCCAAGCCATTGCGATTTAAGCCCGATGCGATCACCTGCGAAGTCATTGACATGGTGAACACAGTCTTTGCGGACCAGCCCGGATCGGTGAGCGCCTCGGCAGAAGGTTTTGGCTGGCCCGTGACCCGTAAAGAAGCGCTCAAAGCGCTCGAGGACTTCATCAAGCACCGGCTCGCTCTTTTTGGCACCTATCAAGATGCCATGTGGACCGGTGAGCCATGGCTGTATCACGCGCATATTGCGAGCGCCCTGAATTTAAAACTGCTCTCTGCAAAAGAGGTCGTAAGTGCCGCAGAAATGGCGTTTAAGGCGGGCGCTGCGCCACTGGCGGCAGTGGAGGGATTTATTCGCCAGATTCTGGGTTGGCGTGAATATGTGCGAGGCATTTATTGGCTGAACATGCCAGAGTACTTAGAGCGCAATGCGCTGAAAGCACAACATACGCTGCCGGATTTTTTCTGGACAGGCGAGACCGAGATGACTTGCCTGCGAGAGTCGATTCAACAGACGCTTCGCACCGGCTATGCGCATCATATTCAAAGGCTGATGGTCACCGGGCTTTACACCCTGCTGGCAGGAATTCACCCTAAAGCCGTGCATGAGTGGTACCTCAGTGTGTATGTGGATGCGGTGGAATGGGTGGAGCTGCCCAATGTGCTCGGCATGAGCCAATATGCCGATGGCGGCGTGATGGCCAGTAAGCCTTATGCCGCAAGCGGCAAGTACATTGACCGCATGAGCAATTACTGTAA
>CAYXRY010000008.1:0-64558 GCA_964467545.1 uncultured Bordetella sp.
CGAAAGCTGGATCGGAGCGCTTGCACAGCCTGTTAAAGCAATGGCAAAAACGCTGAATGTCACGAACCGGAAGTTCTTTTTCATTTTAAAACGTCTCCCTCATTGAATAAGAATCATGAATAGCCTGTCGACTCATTGCATCACGCTGACTGAGCTCGATATCCTGCTGCGCGGGCAGCGCTTCTTCCCGCGATCCGACCAAAAACTGTTCCGATCGTCATGCCCACGCCAGCGACGTAACCCTTGCCCAACACATTGCCCGCACAGATCTCTCCTGCCGCAAACAGATTCTCAGAATGATCAGCGCCGCTGGTGCCCTGGATGAGAACGCGCATGTCGCGATCCACTTTCAGGCCCAGATATGTGAAGGTGATGCCCGGCCGCAATGGGTAGCCGGTGAAAGGGGGTTCGTTGATGGGAAGGGCCCAGTGGGTTTTTGCTGGATGGATGCCCTCGGTCTGGCAATCGTCGAGCACCGCATGATCAAAGTGTCCAGGCCGCACGGCCTGATTGAATTGCTCAACCGTGGAAACGAGCCGCTGTGGAGGCAGTCCTAGCTTAACTGCCAGCTCTGAAATGGACCGGGCTGTCTCGCCGGGAAAGACCGGGGGCATAAACCGGCCGCGGGCCTTATGATCAATGATCGAAAACGCGATCTGATCCGGCTGCTGTGCTACCAGTCTTCCCCAAATCGCATAGCGCTTTGGCCAGAAATCTTCTCCTTCGTCGTAAAACCGCTCCGCATTCTTATTCACGACAATTCCCAGGGAAACACAATCGATTCGAGTCACGATTCCCCCGTCGTAAAGCGGTGCCCGCGCATCCACGGCAACAGCATGGCCCTGCGTGGGATCTCCAACCGTTGCGGCTCCTTTTGCAATCAAATCACGCAAGACTGCACCTGTATTAAATCTTGTGCCACGAATCAGAAAATTATCTGCAGCCGGCCCCCAAGCCTCGCGCAGCCAGTCCCGATTGGATTCAAATCCGCCGCTGGCGACGATGGCCGTTTTTGCAGAGACGCTCTCTTTACGGCCATCCGGCAGACGAATCTGTGCCGACTTAAAGCAGCCATGTTCAATATCCAAAGACTCGACAAAAGTCTCGTAGTCGATTTGAATTCCGTGCGACTCTGCTGAGCGATAGTAGGCATTCATGAGTGCTTTGCCGCCGCCCAAAAAAAAGGCGTTGGTGCGCGACAGGTGCAGCGTGCCCCCCAGCGAAGGCTGGAAACGGACCCCATGATGTTTCATCCACGCACGACAAGTGGACGATTCGCGGATGACCAGTCGGGCCAGGTCGTGCGACATCTGGCCTCCCGTGACTTTCAGAAGGTCCTCGAAAAACTCATCCTCAGGATACGCTCCAGTGAGGACATCTTCCGGCTGATCGTGCATGCAACGGATATTGCGGGTATGGGTGCTATTTCCCCCGCGCCATACTTTCGGCGCGAACTCCAGAATCCGAACCGAGCATCCCTGTTCTCGAGCCGTCAATGCCGCGCATAACGCGGCATTTCCACCGCCGATCACAAGAACATCAACTGCATCCACGCCGCTAGTCGATCTTTAGGCCAGACTGCTTCACCACATTCGACCAGCGGGACTGTTCTTCGGCGATGAATTTGGTGTAGTCCTCGGGGCTGCCCGCCGTGAATACCGCGTTATCTGCCGTGAATTTTTCGCCAACCGTTTTTGATTTCAGAGCGTGATTGGCGGCGGCATTGAGCCGCTCAATGATTGGACGCGGCGTTCCAGATGGTACCGATAGCCCATACCACTGTGATGTCTCAAAGCCGGGATAGCCCTGCTCGGCGACAGTGGGTACATCCGGCAGGGCCGGAATCCGGCGGGGCATGCCGACGGCAATCGCGCGAACCCGGCCATCGCGAATATAGGGAAGCAAAGCGGGGGCTCCCGCCGACGCGGCCTGGGTCAATCCCGCCACCAAATCCACCAGCTGTGGGCCGGTGCCGCGGTAAGGAATATGAGTCAGCCGCATGCCAGTGGCGAACTGAAGATATTCAAAAGCCAAATGGCCAGCGCTGGCGTTGCCCGCTGAGCCGTAATTGATAAACCCGGGCTTGGCCTTGGCAAGCGCGACAAACTCCTTGAGGTTGCGTGCAGGCAGATCCGGATGCACCACAAATAAATTGGGGACCTTCGAGAGCAGGGCCACCGAAGTGAAATCCTTGTTGACATCGTAGGGTTGTTTGGCCATCGCAAATGGGTTGACCGCGAAGGTCCCCACGTGACTGATGACGAGGGTATGACCATCGGCTGGCGATTTCAGGACATCATTCATCGCGATGACGCCGGCGCCCCCCGGTTTGTTTTCAACAAACACGTTCTGCTTGAGAAAGTTGCCCATCTCAATGGCCACCGACCGGGCCACGATCTCCGATGTGCCCCCTGGAGCAAACGGCACAACAATGCGAATCGGGCGCGATGGAAATGTCTGGGCCTGCGATCGGATCGGGGCGTTCAGCGCGGCCAAGCCGCCCGCCAGTGAGAGTGAGACGGTGAGTCTGCGGCGCGTTGAATTCGTCATGAACTTTGTCTCCTGTAAGTTAATTTTTTTATGATCGACTAGAACTGATATCGACGAAGCCCGCCATCGACCGGGATGACGGTGCCGGTAATATACTGCGCCAAGGGCGAGACCAAGAAACAAATCAGCGCTGCAATATCCTCGGGCTCGCCGTAGCGGCCCATTGGAATTTCATGCTCGGACTGCCAGGCCCGATATTCCGGTGTGTAGTTGCGCAGAATCTGATCGCTCATGATGCGGCCCGGTGGAATGCAATTCACCGTGATGCCTTTTTTTCCAACTTCTCGCGAGAGTCCTTTGGCCCATGAGTGGACCGCCGCTTTCGCACAGAAGGCGCCATTGATCCCATCGGGCTCGGACTTGCCAGTGATGTTGATGATCCGGCCCCAGCCGCCTTCCATCATGGGATTCAAAAGCTTGTGGGTCAGCTGGCGATGGCGGGTGAAATTCAGCGTGAGGGCCTCGTTCCACTGCTCCTCACTGGAATCTAGCTTAAATGGCCGGGAGCCGCCGGCGTTATTGATCAAAATCTCGACCCTGCCAAGAGCGCCCAACACCTGCTCGGCGATCGCCGCCGGGGCCTGGTCTTCCATCATGTCTTGAACAATGAGCGTGGGGGCCTCACCTCCGGCATCGCGAATAATGTGCGCGACCTCTTGCAGCTTATCGTGCCGACGGCCGGCGATCGCCAGCCGGACCCCCTCTTTGCCGAGTGCGATCGCGGTGGCACGGCCGATCCCCGCACTGGCGCCGGTCACGAGTCCTGTTTTTCCCTTGATTTGAAGTTCCATCGCTTGCGCCTCCCTGCGCCTGCTGCCTGCTGATAGGGGCCATGATGGCGGGGCCAATATCATTTGTAAAATGCATTATTTAAATTAATTAATGCAAGATACAAATGAATGAAACCCACTGACTTCACCGCCATTGATCTGAATGAACTCGCTGCCTTTCGGGCAGCAGTCCGATTTCCAACCTTTACGCAGGCCGCCCAGCATATTCATCTGTCGCAGCCGGCCTTTAGCCGACGCATCGACAAGCTCGAGCAAGGCCTGGGGGTTCAGCTCTTTCAACGGTCCACCCGCCGCATCACCTTGACGGCCGTTGGCAAGGAATTTGAACGCCGGCTCGAAGAGGTCTTCTCGTCACTCGAAGCGACAGTCCTTCATGTCCGCGGCGCCGCAGCGGCCGTCCAGAACACAATCGCCATTGCCTGTGTGCCTTCTGTAGTGAACTATTTTTTGACCAAAATTATTCTGGCATTCCACAAAAAACATCCGAATGTCCGGATAAGAATCCTTGATGACAACGCAGAAGGTGTCCTGCGGCTTGTCGCCGAGGGCACGGCCGATTTTGGCCTGAACTTCATCGGAGTTCAGCAGCCAGATCTTGAATTTGCGCCTCTGCTAGAAGAGGAGTTTGTGGTGGCCTGCCGGCGTGATCATCCGCTGGCCAAGCGACAAAAAATTCGATGGTCGGAGCTGTCGGGCTACACCTATATTTCCGTGGGCAAGAACTCCGGCAATCGCCTCATCCTGGATCAGGCCATCGCGGGCAGTCGGCAGCTGCCCGAGAGCATGTTTGAAACGCAGCACGTCACCACCATGCTCGGACTGGTCGAGGCGGGAATTGGGATTGCGGTCGTGCCCTCGATCGCAGCACCCAAAAAGCACCACCCGCTGGTGGTGAGTGTTGCGCTTCATGATCCAGTGATTCGCAGAAAAATCGGTCTGATCAAGAAAAAAGGCCGGGTTCTTCAGCCGGCTGCCCAGCGCTTTTATGACCTCTGCCTTTAAGTTGATCCCGCCGGACTCAACGCCTATGATGCACAGGTGATTCGCCATCCGCAGCGCATCAGCCCCCGTTTCATAAAAAACTTTTCGAGGAGACCGCGAGTGATCATTTCAAAAAGAGATTTCATTCAATTCAGTGCTGCAGCGGCGGCGACTGCCTCACTGCCCGCCTGGGCACAGGCTAAGCCCATGTTCGAGACCATCAATATGTTTGTGCCCGCTGCCCCCGGCGGCGGCTGGGACAGCACGGCGCGAGCCATTGAGCGAGCCGCAAAGGCCGGTGGCTTGGTGGGCAATATGCAATTTGAAAATGTTGGCGGTGCCGGCGGCATGGTGGGCCTGCCTCGATTCGTGAATCAGCGCAAGGGTCAAGGCAATAGCCTGATGATCGGCGGATCGGTCATGGTTGGGGCCGCCATCGCCAACAAAAGCCCCATCACGATGCGTGATGTGACACCGATTGCGCGTCTGACCGAGGAAGCGGGCGTGATTGTTGTGCCGTCTTCAGGAAAAATCAAAACTTGGAATGAATTGATTGCCGCGCTGAAAGCAAACCCAAAAGCGGTCTCCGTTGCAGGGGGCAGCGCTGGAGGCACCGACCACCTGATACTCGGCTTGATGATCAAGGCGCTTGGCCGCAACCCCAAAGAAGGTGCCTATGTCGCATTTGCAGGCGGTGGGCCCGCCAATGCGGCCATTATTGGTGGCCAAGTCACCGCAGGGATCTCGGGCTATTCGGAGTTTGAAGAGCAAATCAAGGCTGGCCGTATGATTCCTCTGGCCACCTCGGGCAGAACTCGAATTCCTGGGGTGAATGTACCGACCATGACAGAGCTGGGGCTCAATGTAGTGCTCGCCAACTGGCGGGGTGTCTTCGCGCCGCCGGGAATTAATGAATCCCAGCGTAATACGCTCATCGACCTGATGACCCGGACCGTGGCCACGAGCGCATGGAAAAACGAGCTCGTGACTCGAAAGTGGTCTGACGCTTTCTTGACCGAGCAGCCTTTCCTGCGTGAGGTGAATTGGGATATTGAACGCACAACCGCCGTTATGAAGGATCTCGGCCTCGCATGACGCCAATCCGAGTCAGCCTGCTGCTGGGATTGGTATGCCTAGTGGCTGGCTGGCAGGTCATCCAGATTCCCGAGTCCGCAATTGAAATGGCAGTCGGTCCCTCCTTGATGCCGGCCCTGATTGTGGCCGGACTGTCGCTGGTGAGCCTGCTCTACGGCATCGGCGCCTACCGAGGCCTGCAGGCCGATGATGCTGCCGATCCGGACCAGGCCGCCCTCTCTGGCAGCACGACACGGTTTTTGTTTCTCATGGGTGCGGGCATCATTTTTATTGGACTGGTTGGTGTCGTGGGATTTGTTCCCAGCGCAACACTCTGCGGGGTCTGCATCGCCCGGGCCTTTGATGCGCCAATCAATTTGAAGTCTTTTTTGATTTGCGGCGCCATCGTGATTTTCTTCTGGCTTCTGTTTTCAAAAATTCTCGGCATTGGTCTCGGCCCGGCGCTCACTCTGATCTAAGCCCACCATGGAAGCCTTTGAAGCGCTGCTTGCCGGATTTGCTTCGGCCCTAACACCCACCACTCTGATGTGGGGCTTTATTGGATGTTTCGTGGGCACCATGGTGGGGGTCCTGCCGGGCCTTGGACCCGCCTTGACCATCGCGCTGCTGCTGCCGCTAACCTATCACGTGCCCGCCACCAGTATGTTCGTGATGTTTGCCGGAATTTATTATGGCGCCGCTTATGGCGGATCCACGACTTCGATTCTGCTGAATACGCCAGGTGAGACCTCATCGGTCGTGACGGCGCTTGAGGGCAATAAAATGGCGCGACGTGGGCGGGCGGGTCAGGCGCTTGCCACTGCAGCCATCGGCAGCTTCGTCGCCGGCACCATTGCCATCTTGGCCCTGACATTTATTGCACCCTGGGTGGTCGAGGTCGCGCTTGCTTTTGGTCCGGCCGAATATTTCAGCCTGATGGTGCTCTCATTGGTGGCCGTCTCTTCGGTGCTAGGTAACTCGTTGCTTCGCGGCTTGGTATCGCTCGGGCTCGGGCTCCTCATTGGTATGGTTGGCATTGATCTTCAGACTGGGCAGATGCGATTCACATTCGGCCAGCCCCAGCTGCTCGATGGTATTGAGATCACGGTGGCAGCCGTCGGGCTGTTTGCGGTGGGCGAGGCGCTTTATCTCGCCTGGCAAGGCCGCAGTAGTCAGCCAGGAAGCCTCACGAAACTCTCGGGCAGTTTATGGATGAGTACACAAGACTGGGCCCGATCGTGGAAGGCCTGGATTCGTGGGGCACTTTTTGGTTTTCCAATTGGTGCCATGCCCGCCGGAGGGGCCGAGGTTCCCACGCTGCTGTCGTATTACACGGAGAAAAAACTCTCCAAGCATCCGGAAGAGTTTGGTCACGGTGCCATTGAGGGTGTGGCAGGCCCAGAGGCGGCCAACAATGCCTCGGCTGCTGGAGTGCTCATGCCATTGCTGACACTGGGAATCCCAACATCGGCGACCGCCGCGGTCATGCTCTCAGCCTTTGAGAGCTACGGCATTCAGACCGGTCCGCAGTTGTTCTCTACCAACAGCGGCCTTGTGTGGACCCTGATCGCAAGTCTGTATATCGGCAATTTCATTTTGCTGGTGCTCAATCTGCCGCTGGTGGGGCTCTGGGTGAAATTGCTCAGAATCCCTCCTCCGTGGCTGTATGCCGGAATCATTGTCGTATCGATCATTGGCGTCTATGGGGCCGGCCAGTCACTATTCAATGTCGGGCTTTTGTTTGTTTTTGGTCTGGTGGGCTACATCATGCGTCGGTTCGACTTTCCTGCTGCACCGGTTTTGGTTGGTCTTATCCTGTCGCCGCTTGCAGAGCAGTCCATGCGGCAGGCGCTCACCATCAGTCAAGGCCAGTGGAGCACTTTTGTTACGCGGCCGATATCGGCTACTTTGCTGGCCATCGCAGTCATGCTTTTGCTGGCACAGCCTCTCTATCAGCGCTGGAAAAACCGGCAGGCCCCAATGGGACACGAGGATGGCAGCCCAGCGGCCTGACGTCTTGATCAGCGAAGTTGCGCCTCGGGATGGTCTGCAGTCGATTCAATCGATCATGCCAACGGCGCAGAAATGCCAGTGGATTGATGCCCTCGTGCAGGCGGGCCTCAAAGAAATCGAGGTGGGATCTTTTGTTTCGGAAAAACTACTGCCACAGATGGCTGACACTGGCGCCGTAGTGGCCCACAGTCGACAGCATTCGAGTCTCTGTGTGCTTGCACTTGTGCCCAATCTCAAGGGTGCCCAAGCCGCACTGGCCGCCGGAGCCCACAAACTATCGATACCCATCTCAGCGAGCGAGGCCCACTGCCTGGCCAATGTGCGCAAAAGCATTGCGGAAATGCTGGATGAGCTGGGTCGAATTATCCAGGCCGTTGAACAATACAATGCGACGTCTGCCAAGCCGCCAGTTGCCGTTGAGGTCGGTATTTCAACCGCATTTGGCTGCACACTCCAGGGCAGCGTATCCGAGCACGCTGTGCTGACACTGGCCGCCAAGTGTGCGGCCATCGGGGCGCAAGAGGTCGGACTATCGGACACGACAGGGATGGCCAACCCGGCACAAGTCAAACGGCTATTTACCCAGCTGCATCATGATCTGGGCGATCGCGCTGGGGCTGCCCATCTTCACAACACACGTGGCCTGGGCCTGGCGAATGCGCTTGCCGCCTATGAGGCAGGCGTTCGAACATTTGACAGTTCACAGGGTGGCATCGGGGGCTGCCCCTACGCGCCCGGCGCCTCAGGGAACATCGTGACGGAAGATCTGATTTTTATGTTCGAAGCCATGGGCGTCTCGACTGGTATTCGCTACGAGCGGCTGCTCGAAGCCCGGGCCCTTCTGGAAGCATTTCTGCCCAATGAGCCGCTCTATGGCATGACGCCCGCAGCAGGATTGCCCAAAGGTTTTCAATGGCCAACACCGTGAATCGCCCACTCCCCTACACCGGGGTTCGAGTTATCGAGTTCTCGCACATGGTGATGGGCCCGACTTGCGGGCTAGTACTTGGCGATCTTGGTGCAGAGGTCATCAAGATTGAGCCACCGGAAGGCGACCAGACACGCCGACTGCTTGGCTCAGGCGCCGGATTTTATCCACTGTTTAATCGCAATAAAAAAAGTATTGCACTTGATCTGAAAACCGATGCGGGCCGTGAGGCTGTCCTGCGCCTGGTTGCAACGGCTGATGTCCTCATCGAGAACTTTAAAACGGGAACAATGGAAAAGCTCGGCCTCGGTGAGGCCGAGCTTCGGCGTCGATATCCACGCCTGATTTATGTCAGTCACAAGGGATTTCTTCCTGGGCCTTATGCAGACCGAACCGCACTTGATGAGGTGGTTCAGATGATGGGCGGACTCGCCTACATGACGGGCAGGCCAGGCGATCCTTTGCGTGCAGGATCATCAGTCAACGACATCATGGGCGGTCTTTTTGGAGCAATCGGCGTCATGTCAGCCCTGGCTGAACGCGAAAAAACGGGAGTCGGTAAGGCCATTCAAAGCAGTCTTTTTGAAAATAATATTTTTTTGGTTGCCCAGCACATGATGCAATACTTGGTAACCGGAAAACCTGCCGACCCAATGCCTGCCCGTATCTCCGCCTGGGGCATTTATGACATCTTTCCCACCCAAGATGGCGATCAGATTTTTCTTGGTGTGGTGAGCGATACGCAGTGGGAAATTTTTTGTAAGACTTTTCAACTCGATGATCTCTGGACCGACACACGCCTGTCGACCAACAATGGCCGTGTCACCTCACGCGACTGGCTCATCCCGCACCTTCGGCAGCGTCTCGGCGTCTTGAGCGCTGCAGAATTGGCCCATCGGTTTGAGCAGGCGGGCCTGCCGTTTGCACCGATTACAGCACCGCACCAACTGCTTGAGGACCCACATCTCATCGCTTCAGGCGGACTGGTGCCAATGCGTCTGCCCGATGGCGAGCGGGCCGGGCAGTTGGTTCCGACCGCGCTGCTACCGCTGATGCTGAATTCCGAGCGGCTGCCTCTACGAATGGACCCGCCCACGCTCGGCCAGCACAATCAAGAGCTCTTACGAGAAATCGGTTATTCAGCATCTGAGATTCAACAATTGAACCCCCCTACGACCGGCCCGGGCCAGACGCAGGAGCATTGATTCAATGCGAATTCAAATCCTGCTGGCGATGACCGCAGTGGTGTTGGTCTTGCAAGGCTGCGCTGGCCGAAACTACGGCGACAGTCTTTTTCACTTAAAGCATGCCACCAGCGGTAAAGATGTCATGTGGATTCCCACCAAAACCGAAATGGCACACGAGATGCTGTCCCTAGCCGCAGTGGGCCCACAAGATATCGTGATTGATCTGGGATCAGGAGATGGCGTGATTCCGATCGAAGCAGCAAAGAAATTCGGTGTGCGAGCCAGGGGAATCGAGTACAACGCGGATCTGGTCGCTCTGTCACAGCGCAATGCGCAGCGGGCCAATGTCAGTCATCTGGTGAGTTTTCGCCAAGGCGATATTTTTGTAGAAAACTTCTCTGAGGCGACCGTACTGACGCTCTACTTGGGCGAGGCGCTTAACAATCGTCTGCGGCCCACTTTGCTCCAGATGCGGCCCGGTACGCGGATTGTCTCCAACACTTTTCGCATCGATGCCTGGGCCCCAGACCGTGAGCTTCGGCTCACCAGCGGAGAGAATGCCTATCTCTGGATCGTTCCTGGCCGGCTCGAGGGCGAGTGGGACCTGAGCGGAGTCCCGGGCGCGAGCAGCGCTCGAATGCGGATTCGCCAAGGAGCGCAATTTTTCGACGGCGCCTTGGACCTCGGTGCCCGCCGGCTGGCAGCGATTGAAGACGGACGTTTTAACGGAAGCCGCTTTCAATTTCGCTTCAAAGATTCGCAGCATCGACTGCAGACCGTGACGGGAACAGTGGACGGAGCCACGCTAACTGCTACGCTGGCAGACGATCCGAAAGCGACAATACTCGGTCAGCGGCGGCCCGGGCCCTAGTCCAGTCCCGACGGGAATTACCTAGGGTTCGATACCAAACAGCGTGAGAGCCATGGCCTGGGCGCGCACCGCCAGCAGCCGAGCATATTCAGGGCTTTGGGCCCAGCGCTCGGCATCCTCCCGATGGGGAAACGACAGTTCGACAAAGGCATCGAAGTCCCCGATGCCCAGTTCATTCCACGGCATGAGGCTTTTCTTGCCACGAAATTCAACCGAGCCGCGGTAGCGCTCTACCGTGCCTGCAACCTGACCTCGATAGGTTTCAAAGGCTGAAGCATCCAAGATTTTGATAAGTCCGATGACTTTGATCACGATCTTTTTTCTCCTTTGATTATGGCCCTGCGGCGTGCGACCGACTCTGCCAGCAGCTGCAACAACGGCTGTGTCTGAGCAAAACTCATACAAGAATCGGTTATGGAGACGCCCCGACGCAGTGCCTGTCCGGGCGACAAATCCTGGCGGCCCTCTTGCAGATGACTCTCCATCATCAGGCCGATGATTCGGGGGTCCCCTTGCGCGATCTGTTCGGCAATCTCAGTGGTGACCTGAATTTGACGCTGATGCTGTTTGCTGCTGTTGGCGTGCGAAACATCAATCATGATGGCGGGGCTCAAGCCGGCGGCAAGGAGCAGCTCCGCGGCACTCTGGACCGAACCCCGGTCATAATTAGGAGACTTTCCGCCACGCAAAATGATGTGGCAGTCAGGATTTCCCAGTGTCTCAAAAATTGCACTCTGGCCCGACTTTGTCATTCCAATAAACGCATGCTTGGACCGGGCTGCCAGCAGGGCGTCGACCGCGACTTTGATGCTGCCTTCGGTACCATTTTTAAATCCAACTGGGCAAGACAGGCCGCTGGCCAACTGACGATGGCTCTGGCTTTCGGTGGTGCGGGCACCAATTGCGCCCCAGCTCACCAAATCACTGAAAAACTGGGGGCTGAGAAGATCGAGAAATTCCGTGCCCACCGGCAGACCGAGTTCAAGAATTTCCAGCAGCAGACGCCGGGCCAACTCCAGGCCATCATTGATGGCCAACGATCCATCGAGATGGGGGTCGTTGATGTAGCCCTTCCAGCCGACAGTCGTGCGGGGCTTTTCGAAATAAACACGCATGATGATAAGGAGATCACGGGACAGTTGGCTCGCCTGCGCTGCCAGCAGATGGGCGTATTCGATCGCCTCATCGTGATGATGAATGGAGCATGGGCCTACGACCACGGCCAGGCGATCATCCTGGCCAGATAAAATATGAACGAAATCCTGACGACTTCGGGCGACCACCTCGGTGGCCACGCCGGAAATTGGCCACTTCTCCAACAGGGTTTGTGGATCAATTAATGGCTTTACGGCTCCAATGCGAAGATCGTCAAGAGAATTCACGACGGGGATGGTAATCGAAGAGGGCTCACCATGAATTTAAGAATTTCATTATTGGTGCTGGTTGTCCTGGTGGGGGGCTGCTCGACTTACGGGCCAAGCCAGCAGATGATCGGCCAAGATCGAAACGCACTTGTAGCGCAGCTTGGGCCGCCAACGGCAGAGATACCGCAGGGGCAAGAGACTCGACTGGAGTATGCCCGGGGTCCCTATGGCCGTCATACCTATTTCATCACCCTCGACCGTGAGGGAAGAGTCAAACAATGGGAGCAGGTGCTGCATCCCGCGCAGTTCCAGAAAATTGTTCCCGGAATGACGAAGGCGGATGTGCTCAAAGTCATCGGGCAGTCTTTTGAAGTTAGCCTGCTGGGCCGCAATCGGGGCGAAGTCTGGTCTTATCGCTACGAAACACCGTTGTGTGTTTGGTTTCAGATTGAATTCAGCCAAGACGGGGTCATTCGGTCCGCGGGTGACGGAATACCTCCCGAATGTCTCGGGCGACGTTGGCCCGCAGGACTCTGACAGATGACAAACCACAAGGCCGTGATCTAGACTTTTGGCCATGAAGCTTCGACTTTTATTGCTCTTGGCCGCCGTGCCGGCCGCTGCCCTCGCGCAGGCAGGTGAGTCCACCTACAAATCCGTCTGCGCGTCCTGCCATGCTTCCGGCGTTGCCAATGCTCCGAAACTTGGTGATCAAAAAAAATGGGGACCACTGATTCGTGAGGGCCAGGCCGTGCTCACGGCCCATGGCTATGTCGGAATTCGCGGCATGCCCGCCAAGGGCGGCAAGCCTGACCTTGGGATAGAAGACTTTGCTGACGCCGTGGTCTTTATGGTGAATCAGTCGGGCGGGAAGTGGGCATCGCCCGATGCGAAAATACTTGCAGCGATTCGCAGCGAAATTGACAAGCGCGAGAAAGCGATCGCTGCAAAAGCCAAAAAATAAAGACTACTCGCTTTGGATTCCCTGCATCCTGTTTATATTCTGATTGGCAGCATGATTGGAATCGGCGTGCTGGTGCTCATTGGACTGAAGCTTTACATGAGCCGAGCCATGCGAGATGACGAACAAGATTAGCCGAGAGAGTCGACCCGTTTCTCCAGTCGGTCAAGCGCATCGCGAAAATGTCGAAGCGTCTGATCATGCTCCTGAATCTGCTGGCGGCTCACCAACACGCCGGCTTCATGGACTGCGAACTCCGCTGCCTGCCGTGCGAACTGTCCGGCAGGTGACTGGCTCCAGAAGAACTCCCAAGGACTGAAACGATTCTTGATCAATGCCACCAGTGGCGCGAGCCGTTCGGCCACCAAGGCGTCGCCCTCAATGCGCGGGCCGCGCGAAAGATCGGTAGTCAATGTCAGGGTGACATCGGGAGGGCGGCCTGAGCCAGCGTCTCCTGCGGAATTTACCTGGGCATATTGGTTCTTCAGGCCCACCTCTTTGAGCAGGCCATCGGCCTCGATCTCCCAATCGAGGCTGCCCACCACAGGAAACACAATCTGTAAACGCTTGCCGGATAAGCCCTTTAATGCAAGGTGCAAGGGCTCATCTTTGGCAATGGCCCAATTCAGGGCGCTGACAACATCAATGGCCAAGCTGGGCGATTCCCGCCAACATCCAGCCGCTGTCGCCGCCCTTCATACGATGAAGGGTCCAGACCTCATCAAAATCCGAAGCGGCAGCATCGGCAGCCTCTCGGATTAAGCCATGGAATCGAATCTGAACCTCGTCGACCGTCTTGCCGTAATCATCTTGACCATCTTGCATGCCGAGCCATTCAGCCTTCAGGCTCACCACCTGGGTCACGTTGGCTGCGCCCTTGCGATCCGCGATTTGATGGGAGAGTTCGCGGGTCATCTCCGGAGTACAAAACTCGGAGAGCGCGTGAATATTTCCCGAATCCCAAATCGACTGAAGCCGAGTGAACTGATCGCGCGCGACACTCAAAAATTGATCGATCTCTTCCGCGCTGATGGTGGCCGCGGGTGCCGAAGCTGCCGCAACTGCCGAGGGCTGTGGGGCCGACGTGCTGCTGGCGGACTGCGGTGCCCAGCCCTGCTGGCTTAGGGATCCTTGATCTCCCATGCCCGATGGCCCATAGCCGGAGCGGGCCATTGCGGGCTCACCGAACGATCCCGCCTGGGCTGTGCGACGGCGCATCGAAATCCAACGGAAAAGTGCAAACGCAATCACTACCGCCAGCACGATCAACATCAGGCTCATGAGCTCTTCACCAAAGCCCAAATACGAAGCCAGTGCTGCTAGGCCAAGGCCTGCAGCAATTCCAGCGATCGGTCCAAGCCAGCTGTTTTTGGCAGGCTGCTGCGCCGCGGGCGCGGGTGCGGCTGGCTTTGCCGCCTGCTGGCCTTGGGGGGCTTCCTGGGGCGCCGGGGTCGCCGGCTTGGCTGGTACCGCCTGGGGCTTGGCCGAAGGCGATGGAGCAACACGGCCGACATTACCGCCGCTGCCAAGGCGTTTGGCCTGGGCCTCAACGATCGGCGCGGTCAGCACTGCTACGCACACAAAAAGGGCAAGAAACTTGGTCTTATTCACGAGAGCGCACTCCTATCAAAACAACACATCGACAAATTTTTTCCTATGCTTGGGCCACCAAGGCCACTACAGCTTGACCCCCTGATGCAAGGCCACTACCCCCGCCGACATTGTGTGGTACCGCACGATGTCAAAGCCCGCTTGACTCAGCATGTCCGCAAGCTCCTTGGGTGCGGGATGCATCCGAATCGACTCCGCAAGATACCGGTAGCTTGCCTCATCCCGGGCGATTTTTTTCCCCAGCCAGGGTAAGACCTTAAACGAATAGAGATCATAGATTTTTTCCAGCGGCGCAGCCACTTTAGAAAACTCTAAGACAAGACATTTTCCACCCGGTTTCAACACCCGCGCCATTTCCCTTAAGGCGGCCTGTTTATCGGTCATGTTGCGCAGCCCAAAGGCCACCGTTACTCGATCAAAGCTTGCGTCAGGAAAAGGCAGATGCTCTGCATCGCAGACCACAGACTCGACCGGACAACCTTGATCAATGAGCCGATTCCGACCACGAGTCAGCATCTGGCTATTGATGTCGCTCATCACCACACGGCCCTGCGGGCCGACACGTCTTGCAAATGCGAGGGCCAGGTCGCCCGTGCCGCTGGCGACATCGAGCACGTGCTGGCCAGGCCGGATATTGGCCTGAGAGATTGCCGCCGCCTTCCAGGCCCGATGCAGGCCCAGCGACATCAGGTCATTCATCAGGTCATAGCGGACCGCGACCGAATCAAATACCCGGGCTACCCGCTGGGCTTTTTCTCCGGCCGGGACTTGTTCAAAACCGAAGTGGGTGGTGTGCTGATCCATCGGCCGATTCTAGTGGCTGCCACAGCCCCCGGATCCGCATCCTGGCTTTCCGCAGCCGCCCCCGGCGTCAGAGGCGAGGGCAGCAAAATCAGGCTCTCGCGAGGCGCCCGCGACATTTAATCGGGCGAGATAGTCTGCCCAGAGCGCCTCTTGATTTTCGCCAAGCCAGGCAATGTAGTCCCAGCTGAAAATTCCTGACTCATGGCCATCGCTGAATTTGGGCTTCACTGCGTAATGGCCCACCGGCTCGAGCGTCTCAATGATGACGTGCATCTTGCCGACCTGGAGGGTCTCCTGGCCGGGGCCGTGGCCCATGACCTCGGCCGATGGAGAATAGACCCGCATCAGCTCAAACGGAATACGGTAGGTCTTTCCGCCCTCGTAGCCCACCTCCAGCAGCTTGGATTTCACGTGGACCGTGAGGCTTGATGGCAGCGCGGTAGGCGCAGTTTGTTCGCGTATGGCTTGTGTCATTGAATTGTCAAAAATCAGGTTTAGGATCGAGCTATCCGGACAGACAGGATCGCAGAAAATCGAGCCCAACACACCACCAATCTCTACGGATTTCTCCCTCCCCCCGCCCCCAAGATGCCGTCGACCATCCTGATCGTTGAAGACGAGCCCGCCATCGCTGAGCTGCTGGCGATCAATCTGGAGTTCGCCGGCCACCGAGCAGTCCGGGCCAGCGATGCGGAAGAGGCGATCCGGCTGATTCAGCATGAATTGCCGGACCTGATTTTACTGGACTGGATGCTGCCCGGAATGCCCGGCGTTCGGCTTGCGGAAAAGCTTCGTGCCGATGAACGAACGCGAGACATTCCCATCATCATGCTGACCGCCCGCAGCGATGAGGGCGACAAGATTCAGGGCCTGGAAACGGGTGCGGATGACTACATCACCAAGCCTTTCTCTCCAAAGGAATTGATGGCCCGAATCAAGGCCGTGATGCGCCGGAGGGCACCGCAGCTCACCGATGACATCATCACCATCGGTGGGCTGAGGCTTGATCCTGCAACGCATCGGCTTTGGGCAATCCACAACACCAGCGAAGTCACTCTGGATCTTGGTCCGACTGAATTTCGGCTGCTGCATTTTTTTATGACCCATCCCGAGCGTGTTCACAGCAGAAGCTTTCTGCTGGATCAGGTCTGGGGCGACCATGTCTATGTCGAGGAGCGGACTGTGGATGTTCATATTCGTCGGCTCCGCAAGGCCCTGGAGTCGACCGGCCACGACATGCTGATTGAAACCGTCCGAGGAAGCGGCTACCGGTTTAGCGCGCGATAATCAGCCTTATGGCTGGTTTCTGGATTCGGATTGTGTTGTCCATGCTCGCAATCGCTGGCACAGGCTGGTTTTTTGCCGTGATCGGTGAGGCCCGCTCGGGCTGGATCGTGGCGGTGTTGCTGCTGGGCGGATGGGTGGTGTACCACTTGTTCTACCTGCAAAAGGCGATGTCCTGGCTTGAGGATTTTCAGCTGGATCGGGTGCCCCATGGCTCAGGCGCCTGGGAATCGCTTTACGCAAAAATTTATCGGCTGGCCAAGTCCAGTGAGCGGCAGCGGCAGCAGCTGACTGAAACGCTGCAGGATTTTCGCAGCGCCACCGAGGCGATGCCCGATGGGGTCGTCACCCTCGATGAGGACAATCAGATTCTGTATGCCAACGAACAGGCCGAAGAGCATCTGGGCATCAGCACTGAAAAAGATGCGGGCCGCAACCTCATCAATATTGTTCGTCATCCCGAGTTTGTCAGCTACTTAAATGGCGGATCGTGGGAAAAATCCATAGTGATTCGCGGCATTCGAAGCTCCAATCGGGTCCTTCAAATTCAGCTGATTCCCTACGGCACACGGCAGCGGCTGCTGATGACCCGTGACATTACCCAGATTGACCGACTTGAAACCACCCGACGCGACTTTGTCGCCAATGTGTCGCACGAACTGAAGACGCCGCTCACAGTGCTCAACGGTTTTTTGGAGACTCTACGGGATCTTCCACTGCGCGAAGAGCAGAAAAACCAATACCTTGGACTGATGCAGATCCAATCCCAGCGTATGCAAAACATCGTGGAAGATCTGCTGGTGCTCTCGAAGCTGGAATCAACGGTATCGGTGACTCAGGAGGATCCCATCGCGCTGCCCGCCTTGATTGAGCGGCTCTGCAACGATGCAAAAAGCCTCAGCCGAGACCAGCATCAAGTGCACTGCCTTTGCGGTGCGGACTCCGTTCTGATTGGCGCAGAAGATGAGCTCAGCAGCGCCTTTGGAAACCTGGTGAGTAACGCTGTGCGTTACACGCCCGCCGGCGGATCCATCACCATTCAGTGGGCCCTCCAGCCCGATGGATCGGGAAGCCTCTCGGTGTCCGATACCGGCCCAGGCATAGAATCCCAGCATCTGCCCCGGCTCACCGAACGGTTTTATCGCGTTGATCGAAGCCGCTCACGCGAAACGGGCGGCACTGGCCTGGGCCTGGCAATTGTCAAGCATGTGGCGACCCGGCATCAGGCCCAGCTTCTGATTGACTCCGAGGTTGGCAAAGGCAGCCGATTCACACTGCTCTTTCCCGAAAAACGCATCAGACCAGCACCCGCTCAATTCCTCCCCGATTCGCATCGGTGACGTAGCGGGACAGCCAGTCCTCGCCCAGCAGGTGACGGGCAATCTCCACCACGATGTAATCGGCCTCGACCGACACATCCTCTGAGTAGCGCGACAGTCCCTGCAGGCAGGAGGGGCAGGCGGTGAGAATCTTTACCGTGGCGGCCGAGGAGGCCTCGCGCAGTGACTGGGCGCCTTTGCGCATCTCTTCTTCTTTCCTGAAGCGTACCTGTGTGGAAATATCCGGCCGAGTCACCGCCAGCGTGCCCGACTCGCCGCAGCAGCGGTCATTTTTCTGAACCTTGCCATTGACATCGCTATTGATCAGAGCATTGACCACTTTCAGTGGCTGATGCTGCTTCATGGGGCTGTGGCATGGATCGTGATACATGTAGCGCACGCCTGTGGCCTGATCCAGGCGTACGCCCTTTTCCATCAGGAACTCGTGGATATCGACGATACGGCAGCCAGGAAAAATCTTTTCAAACTCATAGCCCGCCAGCTGGTCATAGCAAGTGCCGCAGGAAACCACCACGGTTTTGATATCGAGATAATTCAGAGTGTTGGCCACACGATGAAACAGCACTCGATTATCGGTGATGATTTTCTCTGCCTTATCGAACTGGCCGGCGCCCCGCTGCGGGTAGCCGCAGCAGAGATAGCCGGGGGGCAAGACCGTCTGTACGCCCACCTGCCAGAGCATCGCCTGTGTAGCCAGACCCACCTGCGAGAACAGCCGCTCGGAGCCGCAGCCTGGAAAATAAAATACTGCCTCACTCTCGGTGGTGGTCGTGTTTGGGTTGCGAATGATGGGCACAAACGCCGAGTCTTCGATATCCAGGAGCGCGCGGGCAGTCTTCTTCGGCAGATTGCCAGGCATTTTTTTATTCACGAAGTGAATGACCTGCTCTCGGATCGCCGGCTGTCCTGCGGTGGCCGGAGGCCGGGCGGTCTGGGCCTTGGCCAGCCGCTTGAGCAGATCGTGAGCGACGCGCTGGGCCCGATAGCCCCACTGCATCAAGACTTTTCGCAGAATCGTGATGGTCTGTGGATTGGTCGCATTTAAAAACAACATGGATGCCGCCGCACCGGGGTTGAATTTCTTTTTTCCCATCTTGCGCAAGAGGTTGCGCATGTTCATGGAGACCTCACCAAAATCGATGTCGACAGGACAGGGGGTGAGGCACTTGTGACAGACCGTGCAATGATCGGCCACATCCGAGAACTCCTCCCAGTGCTTGATCGAAACACCGCGTCGCGTCTGCTCTTCATAGAGAAACGCCTCGATCAATAGAGAGGTCGCCAGAATTTTATTGCGTGGCGAATACAGTAGATTGGCACGTGGCACATGGGTCGCACAGACTGGTTTGCACTTGCCGCACCGCAGGCAGTTGGCAAATGAATCGGCAATCGAACCGATATCCGATTGCTGCATGATCAACGACTCCGCACCCATCAGGCCAAATGACGGTGTGTACGCATTGTCAAGATTACCGCCACGCAATAGTTTTCCGGCGTTGAAATGCTGATGCGGATCGACCTTGGTTTTGTACGCATGAAAGGCATCGAGCTCGGCGTCAGAGAGAAACTCCATCTTGGTAATTCCAATGCCGTGCTCGCCCGAGATCACACCCTCCAGTGATTTTGCGATCTCCATGATTCGGGCCACAGCCCGGTGGGCCTCCTGGAGCATGTCATAGTCATCTGAATTCACCGGAATGTTGGTATGCACATTGCCGTCCCCCGCATGCATGTGCAGGGCCACGAAGACCCTTGACCGCAGCACCTCCTGGTGGGTCCCATCGATTTTTTCCACAATCGCTGCAAAAGCGCCGCCGCTCAAGATGCCGCGGAGGGGCTCTCGGAGTTCACGCTTCCACGAAATCCGCACCAGATGATCCTGAATCAGTTCGACAAGCTGGGTAGCAGGCTGATGGTCGAGCCGCTGAGCCAGCAGGCTTTCGTTGAGATCAATGCCAAGTTCGCGCAATGCGGCACGATGCTCGGCGGCGTGATCATAGAGATGGGCCAGCAGAAACGACCACCGCTGGGTCACGCTCTCCAAGAGGCTGGCGGCAAGCACCAGCCGGCGCTCAAGGTCTTCTTGCAGGGCCTGCTCAGGCGTGAGATCCGTTTGATGCAGATGGGCGGCGGGCCACTGGCTCGAAAGGAGCTCCCGGCAGGCTGCAGCGACCTTTAACTTGTTGCCGATCGAGAGCTCAATATTGATGTGCTCGATGGAGTTGGTGTATTGCCCCATACGATCTAAAGGAATCACCACGTCCTCATTGATCTTGAAGGCATTGGTATGCCTCGCAATTGCGGCCGTTCGGGCCCGCTCTGCCCAGAATGCCTTGCGGGCCTCAGGGGAGACGGCCACGAAGCCTTCTCCCGCGTGGCCATTGGCCAGACGAATCACATCCGAGGCAGCACGGGCCACCGCATGATCGTCATCGCCCACGATGTCACCAATCAGCACCATCTTTGGCAGTGACCCACGCTTGCTCTTGGTGCTGTAGCCCACCGCACGAAGATAGCGCTCATCCAGATGCTCGAGTCCCGCCAATAGGGCGCCGCCGGGTCGGCGATCGAGGTGATTCTTGATCTCCACGATTGAGGGCACGGCCTGCTGGGCGTTGCCAAAAAATTCCAGGCACACGGTGCGAATGTGATTGGGCATCCTGTGCAATACCCAACGGCTGCTGGTGATCAGGCCATCGCAGCCTTCCTTTTGAATGCCAGGCAATCCGCCTAAGACTTTATCGGTGACATCCTTACCGAGTCCGAGCCGACGAAAGCGCCAGCCTTCCAGCTTGAGCAGCTCTTTTCGAAAGGGCTCGCCGCGCATCTTTCCGACCGCGCCCGAGGATGCAACAGAGGCCTCGTATTGCTCTGGCCGATACCAGGCGAGCTCAAACTGCGCCCACTCGGCATCGTGAATCTTGCCCAGATTGTGATGGAGTCGGGTGACCTCGAGCCAGTTGCCCTGGGGGTCGACCATGCGCCACCACGCGAGATTGTCGATCGCAGTTCCCCAGAGCACTGCCTTTTTGCCACCGGCATTCATGGCAATGTTGCCGCCAATGCATGACGCATCTGCCGAGGTAGGGTCGACCGCGAACACGAGGCCGGCGGCATCAGCGGCATCCGACACTCGACGGGTCACCACACCAGCTCCGCTGAAAATTGTTGCCACAGGCTCAGAGACACCCGGCAAGGCCAGACGCTCCACCGCGCCTAAGGCTTCCAGTTTTTCCGTGTTGATCACCGCCGAGCGGGCAGTCAGCGGCACTGCGCCTCCGGTGTATCCCGTGCCGCCGCCGCGGGGAATGATGGTGAGTCCCGCCTCAATGCATCCACTCACCAGTGCGGGAATCTCTTGCTCAGCATCCGGGGTGAGCACCACGAAGGGATATTCCACCCGCCAATCTGTTGCATCCGTGACATGAGAGACGCGCGACAGGCCATCGAATCGAATGTTGTCGGCTGCAGTGACACGGCCAAGAATTTTTTTTACCTGACGACGCAGTTTTGCGGTCTCATCAAACCCTGTGTCAAATCGTGCGACCGCCTGCCGCGCCAACTCAAGCAGACGGGCGACTTTCTGATCCCGCGATCCGCCAGCAAGCGGCATCGACAGCAGTGCGGGGTCCAGCGCATCTTGTTGCCGTCGACGATCAACTTCTCCAAGCCGATGATGCAGGGCGCCGATCAGCTGCTGTCGGCGCTTTGGGTTGTCCAATAAATCATCCTGCAAATAGGGATTTCGAGTCACCGCCCAGATATCGCCCAAGACCTCGTAGAGCATTCGGGCCGAACGGCCTGTCTTGCGCTCGCCGCGGAGCTCATCAATCAGCGCCCAGCCCTCGGCGCCCAGCACTCGAATGACAATCTCGCGATCCGAAAACGAGGTGTAGTTATAGGGAATCTCGCGCAGGCGCGCCGGATTTCGGCCGGGATCCGCCCGGTCGAGCCGGGCCAGTAACAACGGGTTTAACGGGGCATTCATGAGGGAAAAAGTGTATCGGAATCGCTTGCGTTCGGCTCCCATTGTCGCCCGAATCAATACTGCCCACGATGCATGAACGCGGCCACGGCGTAGGGCTTTGAGTAATTTGGGTTATAAAACGGACATGGGATCGGATTACCTGAGAAGAATACTGACTGCCCGGGTCTACGATGTCGCCCAGGAGACACCGCTTGAGACTGCCAAGGGCCTGAGCCAGCGGCTGGCCAATCGGGTGCTGCTCAAACGCGAAGACATGCAGCCCGTGTTCTCGTTCAAGTTGCGCGGTGCCTACAACAAAATGGCCCATCTGAGCCGCGAGCAGCTGGCCAAGGGTGTCATTGCGGCCTCGGCAGGCAATCATGCTCAGGGGGTCGCGCTCTCAGCAAGGCGCATGGCTTGTCGGGCCGTCATCGTCATGCCGGTGACAACGCCAGGTGTAAAAATCGATGCGGTTCGCGCCTTGGGGGGTGAAGTCGTGCTTCACGGCGATTCCTACTCGGATGCCTACGCCCATGCCATTGAATTACAACGCTCGGAGGGGCTCACGTTTGTCCATCCGTTTGACGATCCCGACGTGATTGCTGGCCAGGGCACGATTGCCATGGAGCTGCTTGCCCAATACCAGGATCCGATTGATGCAGTTTTTGTGGCGATCGGCGGCGGCGGCCTCATCGCCGGCATCGCTGCCTACCTCAAACAGGTGCGGCCCGATATTCGGGTCATCGGTGTTCAAATGGTCGACTCAGATGCGATGTCGCAGTCTTTGAAAGCTGGGCAGCGGGTGATACTGCCCGAAGTCGGGCTTTTTTCCGATGGCACCGCAGTAAAACAGGTGGGTGAGGAGACCTTTAGGCTTTGCCAGAAATATGTCGACGAGATCGTGTTGGTGGATACCGACGCAGTCTGCGCGGCCATCAAAGATGTTTTCGAAGACAGCCGCGCCATCCTCGAGCCTGCCGGCGCGCTTTCGATCGCGGGAATGAAGTCCTGGGTGCAGCAGCAGTCCTGCCGAGATCAAACGCTGGTGGCCATCGCCTGCGGTGCCAATATGAATTTCGATCGACTGCGGTTTGTCAGCGAGCGGGCTGAGATCGGCGAGCAGCGCGAGGCCGTATTCGCCGTCACCATTCCGGAAGAGCGCGGCAGCTTTAAGCGATTCTGCACTTCGGTCGGCAACCGCAACGTCACCGAATTTAACTATCGAATCGCCGATGCCCATGCGGCCCATATTTATGTGGGCATCCAAATCCGAAATCGGGATGAGGCCCATCAGATCGCAGCCGACTTTGCATCTGCCGGCTTTCAGGCCCTGGACCTTACTGATGACGAGCTCGGCAAGTTGCACCTGCGGCACATGGTGGGGGGCCGCTCGGCCCTGGCGAAAAAAGAGCGGCTCTTTCGATTTGAATTTCCCGAACGGCCGGGCGCGCTGATGCGATTTTTGTCCTCCATGCATCCCGACTGGAATATTTCGCTATTTCATTACCGTAATCATGGTGCTGATTACGGCCGAATCCTCGTGGGCATCCAGGTTCCCGATCAGAGTGGTCCGGCCCTGCAGGCATTTTTAAATCAACTCGGCTATCCCCATTGGGAGGAGACCCAGCACCCCGGCTACCGACTATTTTTATCCGCGTCCGGACTGTAAAAAATTTTTACAGTAAGAATCTCTTACAGCTGAAAAACCCGAAGCAACTGATTATTGTGTTGGTTTTTTGACCGTCACAATGCAAGTCGCCATCATCGAAGACAGCCCGGAGCAGGGCCGTCACCTCTGCCGCCTCTTTGAGTCCTTTGGGACTACCACCGAAGTGTTCGCCTCGGGCCGGAGGTTCTTGCATCGAATTCGCACCACCAGTTTTGATCTGGCTACCCTGGATCTGCAGCTTCCCGATATGAACGGACTGGAGATCTTGCAGCAGCTTCAGGCCGAGCGGGAGCTGTTTCATCGTGGGCCTCCGGTGATGATTGTGTCGGGCCATCATGATTTGGCCACCATGAAGACCGCGTTTTCCAATGGCGCACATGATTTCATCAGCAAACCATTTCGGCCAGATGAGCTGATGATTCGTGCCGAGGCGATTGCCCGCCGGCATCAGCCCAATCTGTTCTCGGATCGGCCGATTTCGGTGCAGGGAATCGACTTGAATCTGGCCACCCTGCAGGCTTTTTGCGACGGACAAGAGGTGCCACTGTCGGCGAAGGAATTTCGACTTGCCTGGCTGCTGTTTCATCGGCGCGGCCAGACAGTGGCACGTTCACACATCATGAAGCTCATCTGGGGCCGCTCGGACTGGCCCAGCTCCCGAACCGTGGATACCCATATTGGCCGAATTCGCCAGAAGCTGGGCCTTGAGTCGCGGCCCGGGCTGCGTCTGCAGCCAGTGTACGGTGTGGGCTACCGGCTGGATGTTTTCCCGTAAAATCAAGGCCTTAGTCACTCTTGACCACATGATTGATGCAACTCATCACGCTGGGACTGAATCATCAGTCCGCCCCACTGCAGCTTCGGGAACGTCTTGCGTTTCCGGGGGATGCCCTGCGTGATGGCCTCAACGAGCTCCGTGCCAGCTTAAAAGGATTCGCTCCGGAGCAGGCGCTGCTGTCCACCTGCAATCGGACCGAAATGTACCTGGCCGTTGAGCACTCCTCGCAGGCCCGAGGTCAGGCGATGGATTGGCTGGCTTGGAAATCCGGCACCCCCGAATCTGAGTTAAGCCCACATGTGTATCAGCTGCCCGATGACCGGGCGGTGCGGCATGCGTTTCGCGTGGCCTGCGGACTGGACTCCATGGTGCTGGGTGAGCCACAGATTCTTGGACAGATGAAGCTTGCGGCCCGAGAGGCCCAAGAGGCAGGCTGCCTGGGCACGCATCTTCATCATTTGTTTCAGCAGGCGTTTTCCGTCGCTAAAGAAGTCCGGACCACAACCGAGATTGGTCTGCATTCGGTCTCCATGGCGGCCGCCTCAGTCAAACTTGCACAACGGATTTTTGGCGATCTATCCGGCACGAAAGTGTTGTTCATTGGCGCCGGTGAAATGATTCAGCTCTCAGCGACGCACTTTGCGGCCCAGCACCCCAAGCAGGTTGTGGTGGCCAATCGCACCCTGGATCGAGGGGAGCTGCTGGCCAAGGAGTTCGGCGGTGAGGCCATTACGCTGTCGGAGCTGCCGCTTCGCATGCATGAGTTCGATATTGTGGTGAGCTGCACCGCCAGCACTCTACCCATCATTGGACTGGGCATGATCGAGCGGGCGATCCGCCAACGAAAGCATCGGCCAATGTTTTTGGTGGATCTTGCGGTGCCCCGTGATATCGAACGCGAAGTCGCTGATCTCCCCGATGCATTTCTCTACACCGTTGATGATTTGGGCGAACTGATCAAGGAGGGGGCCCAGGCCCGGCAGGATGCCGTCTTGCAGGCAGAGGCCATCATTGATCATGGGGTTCAGAATTTCATTCAGTGGCGTGATTCGCGCCAGCATGTGCCGGTGATCAAGGCGCTTGCTGAGCATGCCCAGGCCATTCAAGCCGGCGAGCTTGCGCTTGCCCGAAAACGACTGGCCAAAGGCGAAGACATCGAAGCAGTATTGCAGTCTTTGGCCCATGGTTTATCGCAGAAATACCTTCATGGCGCGTATAGCCAGCTGCATCAAATCGGAAACGACAGCCCCGAGCATCGTGAACTCAAATCCGAGCTCATTCGTGATCTGTTCGGATTAAATCCCGACCGACACCACTAGATGAAGCCCAGCCTGCTGGCCAAACTCCAGCAGCTGGCCGAACGCCTTGAGGCGGTCGACCGTCTGCTGTCAGCCCCCGATGTCACCGATCGAATGGATGAGTTCAGAAGGCTCTCCAAAGAGCGCTCCGATCTGGCGCCGGTGGTAGAGGGATTTCATGACTTTCAACGACTGGAGGCCGACTTATCGGCCGCCCAAGACTGGATCAACGATCCCGAGTTAAAGGAATTTGCCCAAGAGGAAATTCTGCGGCTCAAAACAGCGGTCGATGAAAAAGATGCGGACTTGCAGCTCCTGCTGCTGCCAAAGGACCCCAACGACGAACGCAATGTCATTCTGGAAATTCGCGCCGGCACCGGTGGCGATGAGTCTGCGCTGTTTTCCGCTGATTTATTGCGCATGTATATGCGCTATGCCGAGCGAAACCGCTGGCAGACCGAGATTCTCTCGGCCCATGAATCGGATCTTGGCGGCTACAAAGAGGTGATTGTGCGAATTGCTGGTAATGGCGCCTACTCGAAATTAAAGTTTGAGTCCGGCGGCCACCGGGTCCAGCGTGTGCCTCAGACCGAGACCCAGGGCCGAATTCATACCTCGGCCTGCACCGTGGCCGTGCTGCCCGAGGCGGACGAAGTGGCCGAAGTCAGTTTTTCTCCAGACGAACTGCGCATCGACGTGTTTCGCGCCTCCGGAGCGGGCGGCCAGCATGTCAACAAAACCGAGTCTGCCGTTCGCATCATCCATCTGCCGACCGGGCTGGTGGCGGAATGCCAAGACGACCGCAGTCAGCACAAAAACAAAGAGCGGGCCTTAAAGGTGCTGGCCGCCCGAGTCCGAGATCAACAGATGCGTGAACTGCATGCCAAAGAGGCGAGCGCTCGGAAGTTAATGATCGGATCTGGTGACCGCTCGGAACGCATTCGGACTTATAACTTTCCACAGGGCCGAATCACCGATCACCGCATCAATCTCACGCTCTACAAAATTGATGCCATGATGGACGGCGATCTGGCCGAGCTCACGCAGACGCTCATGTCAGAGCATCAGGCGGAGCAGCTCTCAGCGATGGCGGATGCTTAACGATTTACTGAGCGCATCAGGATTGCCGCGCCGAGAGGGACTGGCCCTGCTTGAGGCGGCAAGCGGCTGGCGGCGCGAAGCATTGATTGCCCATGGGTCAGATCCCGCCTCCCCGGCTGTTCAAGCACTCTTTACACGACTGGTGGCGCAGCGACAGCTGGGCACGCCGATTGCCTACTTAACCGGCGAGCGCGAATTCTACGGCCGGCCCTTCTGGGTGAGCCCGGCGACTCTGATTCCGCGGATGGAGACCGAGCTCTTGATCGACACAGTGATCGCCGAGACGGGCAGCATCGCGCCGCTGCGTCTTTGCGATCTGGGGTCCGGCAGCGGCTGCATCGGTATCACGCTGGCACTCGAAATTGAATCGGCAGAGGTCACCGCCACCGACTGTTCAGCAGCCGCATTGCAAGTGGCACGCAACAATGCAGCCCGATTGGGTGTGGAATCACGGCTGCGCTTTCGGCAGGGCAACTGGTTTGATGCGCTCGGGCCGGCGGACGCGAAGTTTCACGGCCTGATCAGCAATCCACCATACGTGGCCGCGGGGGATCCGCATCTGTCTCAAGGGGATCTGCGCTTTGAGCCATCGACCGCCTTGAGCCCATCGTCCACCACCCTGAGGCCGATGGGCCTGCCGACAGACGGGCTTTCCGATATCGCCGCCCTCGCCGAGGGCGCACGTCACTGGCTTGAACCGGGAGGATTTTTGCTGGTCGAACACGGATCGGAACAGCAGTCTGCCGTCATGGGCTTGTTCGATCAGGCGGGCCTTATCCGGGTCCGGGGCCTTGTCGATGACCAGTCGCTGCCGCGGGCAGTCATCGGATTTTTAGCCGGCTCAAGTAAACTTTAAGCTTCTTTGGAGGCAGGACATGGACGCAAAAGAATTCATTCAGAAGACCGTCACCGATCATCCTGTGGTGCTCTTCATGAAAGGCACTGCTCAATTTCCCCAGTGTGGCTTCTCGGGCCGGGCGATTCAGTTGCTCAAAGCCTGCGACGTAAAAAATGTGGTCACCGTCAATGTATTGGACGACGATCAAATTCGTCAGGGTGTCAAAGATTTCTCGAACTGGCCGACGATCCCTCAGCTGTATGTGGCCGGCGAATTTGTCGGCGGCTCTGACATCATGAGCGAGATGTACGAAAGCGGAGAGCTGAAGAAAATCCTGGAATCCGCTGGTGCCACCGGGTAAAACAGAGGGGACGCAGGCCCGATCACCGGGCAGAGATGGTGCCGACTATCTGACTCGAACAGATGACCTATCGCTTACAAGGCGATTGCTCTACCAACTGAGCTAAGTCGGCAACTTTTTTATTTTACGCGAGTCAGCTTAGGGCGCCCGCCTGCGGGCGGGCGCGTTGGCCCATCAGGGCCCGAGGATGACGGTTCGCTGTTGTCACTGAGTTCTTCGACCGCCTGCAGATGGGGCTCGGCCTCAGCGAGCGGTTTGCTGACCTCGAAGGCCATGCCGTTGCCGGTCTCTTTGGCATAAATCGCCACCACATTTTCAATCGGCACCATGATCTCGTGGACTCGGCCCGAGAATCTGGCCTGAAAACGAATGAGGTCATTGGCCATCGACAATTGATCCGTGGCAAGGCTGCTGACATTGAGCACAATCTCACCATTGCGAACATGCTCTTTGGGAACCTGGACCTGCTCGTTGACCGATACCGCCAAATAGGGAGTGAGGCCGTTGTCCGAGCACCACTCATGAATCGCACGGATCAGATAGGGCTTGGTGGAAGACGGGGTGGAGTCGGCCATGCGGCTTTTACCTGCGCATGATTTTTTCGGGAGGTGTCAAGGCCTCAAAAAAGGCAGGCCGCGAAAAAATACGCTCGGCATACTTCTGCACCGGTGCAGCCGTTTTAGGCAGCTCAATGCCGTAATAATCCAGTCGCCACAACAGAGGTGCCAAGGCGACATCAATCATCGAGAAGTCCTCGCCCAGCATGAATTTATTTTTGGTGACCACCGGAGCCAGCTGCGCGAGCCGATCCCGGACCAGGACCCGGGCCTTGTCGATTTTCTTGGCGTCTTGTTTCTCCAGGGCCTCGACATGCACAAAGAGTTCGCGCTCAAAGTTAAACAGCAGCAGCCGAGCCCGGCCGCGCTGGACTGGATCCGCTGGCATCAGCTGGGGGTGGGGAAACCGCTCATCGATGTACTCATTGATGATGTTGGATTCGTACAGAATCAGATCGCGTTCCACCAGAATCGGCACCTGGCCATAAGGATTCATGACCGAGATGTCCTCGGGCTTATTGAAGAGATCGACATCTCGAATCTCAAAGTCCATGCCTTTTTCAAACAGCACAAAACGGCAGCGATGACTAAAAGGGCAGGTGGTTCCGGAGTAAAGGACCATCATGAGGGTGTATTCCTTAAAGAAGAAGGGCGGGAAAGAGGCCCCCGCCCTCATGCACAAAAAAGAACTTCAGCAGCTACTTGATGTTTTTCCAGTAGACCTTATTTAAGCGCCAGGCCAGAACAAAGAAAATCGCAAGAAATACCATGACCACCACGCCGATGGTCTTGCGCGAAAACTGGGCAGGCTCAGAGACATAGTTCAGAAATGCGGCAAGATCTCCCACCATCGAATCAAACTCGGCCGGAGGTTTGGACTTCTGAGCATCCCAGAGTACATGAGGCATGCCAACCCCCACGTAGGTCTTGTTGTTCCATCCCGTGGGGCGGCTCGCATCTTCGTAATAAGTTCTGAGAAACGTGTAGATCCAATCGGTGCCCGTACCCGAGTGCGACGAGCGCGAACGTGCAGTCACCGACAGATCGGGAGGGGCGGCACCAAACCAGTCTTTTGCCTCAGCACGATTTAAGGAGGTGCGAATGTAATCGCCTGGCTTTGCACCGGGTGGCATCACGGCCTTGATCTGCTCTTCGGTCATGCCGATATCGGCGAGCCGGCTGTATCGCATCGCCGATAGTCCGTGGCAGCCAAGGCAATACGACATAAAGGTCTTGGCGCCATTTTGCATCGCAGCTTTATCGGAGAGCTTTTGGGCGGGAGTCGCATCCAGGGCCACCGGGCCACCTGCTGCAAATACCCCGGGGGCGGCGATCAACGCCAGCGTCGTGGCCATTGCCGTCAAAAAGGAGGTGAACAATTTTTTCATGATGAGGTCCTTGGCGTGGCGCGTTAGTGAGGCTTGAACGTCACGCGTTCAGGAACGGGCTTGAAATCGCCAATTCGAGACCAGATCGGCATGAGCGCAAAAAACGCAAAGTAAAACACTGTGCCCACCAGCGAATAGGCTTGGCCAAACGGGAAAGGAGGCAGCACGCCGAGATAGCCCAGGATAAAAAAGTTCACCAGAAACACCATGTACAGCGCCTTGTGCCAGTTCGGCCGATAACGAATCGACTTCACTGGGCTATGGTCCAGCCAGGGCAAGAAAAACAGAATGACGACGGCACCGCCCATGATCACCACGCCCCAGAACTTGGCATCAAACACTCGGAAGGTGACGGCCAGAACCAGCAATGCAGCGAGCGCTCCGGCCTTCACTACCAAGGGCCAGCGGGCACGCAGCACGGCGAGCGCGCCCAGCCCGGCAGACGCCACCATAACCCAGGTGAACAGGTCGGTCACCGCGCGCAGCATGGAATAAAACGGTGTGAAGTACCAGACCGGAGCGATATGCGGCGGCGTGACCAGCGGATCAGCGGGGATGAAATTATTGAACTCCAGAAAATAGCCCCCCAACTCTGGCGCGAAAAAAACAACCGCACAAAACAGAATCAGAAAGCCGGCGATTCCCAGAATGTCATGCACCGAGTAATACGGATGAAAGGGAATGCCATCCAGGGGAATGCCGTCCGCATTTTTGTTTTTCTTGATTTCCACGCCATCGGGATTGTTGGAGCCGACCTCATGCAACGCAATGATGTGGGCCGCCACTAGGCCGACCAGCACCAGCGGAATGGCAATCACGTGAAAGGCAAAGAAACGATTCAGAGTGGCATCGCCCACCACAAAATCGCCGCGGATCCAGACCGAGAGGTCCGGACCAATCAGGGGCACAGCAGAAAAGAGATTCACAATCACCTGGGCGCCCCAATAGGACATCTGGCCCCAGGGAAGCAGATAGCCGAAGAAGGCCTCGGCCATCAGGCATAAAAAGATCGCACAGCCAAAAATCCAGATGAGTTCACGGGGACTGCGATACGAACCATAGATCAGCCCACGCCACATATGGAGGTAGACCACGACGAAAAATGCTGAAGCGCCCGTGGAATGCATGTAGCGAATCAGCCAGCCGAAGGGAACCTCGCGCATGATGTACTCCACGCTGGCGAAAGCCACCGGCACGCCTGCGGCATTCAACGATGCATCTGGCTTGTAGTGCATGGTCAGAAAAATGCCGGTGATGATCTGCAGGGCCAGCACCACCATGGCCAGCGAACCAAAAAAATAAAAGAAATTAAAGTTCTTCGGAGCGTAGTACTCCGAGAGGTGTTCTTTGTACAGCTTGGTCAGAGGGAATCGGGTATCGATCCATCCGAGTAGGCCGGTGGTGGTGACATTCTTTTCAGAGGCCATGCAGTTCTCCGCGAGCTCAGGTCTAACTTCTTAACTTAAAAAATTGGAAACACCAGGGGCGAGGACTCAGGCCTCACCTTTTTCATCTTTGCCCACCACGATGCGCGTGTCAGACAAATACATGTGACGCGGGATTTCGAGATTATCGGGGGCGGGCTTGTTGGCAAAGACCCGGCCCGCGTGATCAAAATTCGAGCCATGGCAGGGGCAGAAGTAGCCCCCCTGCCAATCTGCGCCCAGTCCCGGCTGATTGCCTGTTTCAAACTTGCTGACCGGCGAGCAGCCCAGGTGGGTGCAGATGCCGACCGTGACCAGAAACTCGGGCTTAATGGAGCGATGACGATTTTTTGCGTAAGTCGGGGTCGGAAAGGCGGTCCGATCCGATTTCGGATCAGCCAGCTGGGGCTCGATTTTTTCCAAGGAGGCGAGCATCTCCGGGGTGCGCCGGACAATCCAGACCGGCTTGCCACGCCACTCCACTGTTTTGAGTCCGCCCGGCGGAATGTCACCGATATCAACTTCAACAGGGGCGCCCGCAGACCGGGCCTTCTCGGCAGGTGCCATCGAGGTGAGCAACGGAACAGCGGTAGCCGCAGCAGCGACTCCCCCCACTGCGCCGCAGGCAATCAGCCAAGTGCGGCGCTCTGAAGTGGCGCTGGATGAAGGCTGGACGGGAAAACTGAGGTCTTGCGAGGATTGAGACATAAAACCGCTCTTTCGACGTTCAAAGTTGGGGCAAACGAGTATTTTAAGCCAGCCAAAAGTCCAGTTCCAGCAATAATGGCGGCATGGTCCGACGTATATGGCTCATTTTCGCCCAGGCCACCACGCTGGCCCTTGCGGCCCTGTTCGTGGTGCTGACTTTCAAGCCCCACTGGGTCGCCAATCTGGGCTCTGGCTCGGAGCCCCCCAGCTCGGGGGAGCTTGGCCTGCGTGAAGGGGGGGCGCCCATTGCCGCCCATGGCTATCGCGAGGCCGCGGCCCGGGCGATGCCGGCTGTGGTCTATATCTACACGACCCAAAAAGTCTCGGTGCCCAACCATCCCCTCTTGAATGACCCGACATTTCGCAAGTTCTTTCGTGATCAGCCAGAACGCGAGCCCACGGCCGGTCTCGGCTCCGGCGTGATCGTGTCAGACAAAGGCTATGTGCTGACCAACCATCATGTGGTCTCTGGTGCAGAACAAATTGAGGTCGGCCTGGCCGATGGCCGCCGGGCGGGTGCGGCGCTCGTGGGGACCGACCCCGACACGGATTTGGCGGTGCTCAAAATTTCTCTCGGCAGACTTCCGGTCATCGCCTTTGGCCGGCCGACCGAGGCCCGGGTGGGCGATACCGTGCTCGCCATTGGTAACCCGTTCGGGGTGGGCCAGACAGTGACCCAAGGCATCATCAGTGCGATGGGACGAAGCCGCCTCGGCATCAACACCTATGAGAATTTTATTCAGACCGATGCCGCCATCAATCCCGGCAACTCGGGTGGCGCCCTGATCGACACGCAGGGCCAGTTATTGGGCATCAACACCGCGATTTATACGCGCTCGGGCGGCAATCAAGGCATCGGCTTTGCGATTCCCGCTGACACCGCCCGATTGGTGATGGAGGCGCTGGTCACCAAGGGCCGTGTGAGTCGCGGCTACATCGGGGTGGAGCCACGGGATGCGGCCGAGGGAGAGGGCAGTCTGATTGCGGGCGTATTGAGAAGCGGTCCCGCAGATGAGGCGGGCATTCGGCCTGGTGATGTGGTGGTTGCCGTCAACGACCGGCCGATTCGCAACATGACCGAGCTCATGGCAATGGTGGCCGCAATCGCGCCGGGCAGCAAAGCAAAATTTAAATTCAAGCGGCAGGATCAGGTGCTGGAGGCCACCGTTAGCATCGCCGAGCGGCCTGCCGTTGCAGCCAAGCGATAGGCCGACACGGCTGTCGATTACTCCGCTGGCGTCTCCTGCCGTGCTTCACGCGGCGTAATGTAACGCGACATGAAGATGCCGAACTCGTAGAGCAGAATCATCGGCACCGCAAGCATGAACTGACTGATGACATCCGGCGGCGTCACAATGGCTGCAATCACAAATGCAACCACGATGAAGTAGGGCCGGAACTCCCTGAGTTTTTCGATGGAGACCATTCCCAGTCGCACCAGCACCATCTCAACGACCGGCGTTTCGAACGAGAGGCCAAACACCAGAAATAAAGTCAGCACGAAACTGAGGTACTTATCAATGTCGGTGGCCATCTGAACGCCGCTGGGAGTGTAGGCCGCCACAAACTTAAACACTGCGGGGAAAACAAAGAAATAGGCGAAGGCCATGCCCAATAAAAAGAGCAAAAAGCTGCTCAAAATAATGGGCGCTGCGAGTTTTTTCTCATGCTCATACAGGCCTGGGGCAATGAAGGCCCAGACCTGATAAAGCACGTAGGGCAGCGCCAACACAAACGCCACCATCATGGTGACTTTCATCGGTACAAAAAAAGGTGCCGTGACATCGGTGGCGATCATTGACGTGCCTGCCGGCAATGCGCTGACCAGCGGATCCGCGAGCAAAGAATAAATGTCGGGCGCCCAATAGACCAAGGCAAGAAAACAAATGATGACCGAGGCGGCAGCCCGCATCAGGCGATCGCGCAGTTCAATCAGGTGGGTGACAAAGCCCTCCTCTTTCTGGCCGGCTTCGTCTTTTTGTTGTGAATCAGTCATGGGTCAGGAGTTAGTCGCGGGGCCGCTTGACATGGAATCGCTTGCGCAGGCGGCCACGGACACGTTCGCGAATGCGCCGCTGCTCCTGCTGCTCCGACCAAGAAGGTTCGGGCGCATGGATGTGAGTGCCAAATTGCCGCGTCAGCGGAGACGATGAAGTGGCGGGCTCATCAAAGCCTTCCCATGCGTCTGCCGTCTGCGAGAGATCCGAGGTCACTGCGCCCACCTCAGACTCGACCCGTTGCACGCCACTCTGAATCTGTTGGCCCACGTTCTGTACCTGCTGCTGCACTTTTCTTAACTCATCAAGGTCCATCTGCCGCTGGATATCCGTTTTGACATCGCTGACATAACGCTGTGCCCGGCCAATCAACGCACCAATGGTTCGCGTGGCGACGGGCAGGCGCTTGGGTCCCACCACCACCAAGGCGACCAGACCGATCACGACAAGTTCGGAGAATCCGATATCAAACATAGCCTGCAGGGATCAGAGGCGCACAAGCACTGCTGCCTCGAGAAGTGAGGGGTCCGACAGCATGCTGTGGACCCGATGCCATTAGCTGGGAGTTTTGTCCTTGGCCTGAACGTCGATGGTCGGGGCCTCGGTCTTTTGCGCCGGCTGGCCGGCAGTTGCATCGACGGCATTGCCGCCGTCTTTCATGCCTTCTTTGAAGCCTTTTACTGCGCCGCCAAGATCCGAACCCAGATTGCGCAGTTTCTTGGTGCCAAACACCAAGAGAATAATCAACAGGACAATCAGCCAATGCCAAACACTAAAGGAACCCATCACGGTCTCCGAAAAATGGTTGCGGCCTCAGGCAGTGGGCCTGCCGCCTAGAATATGGAGGTGCAGATGATACACCTCCTGTCCACCCGCGGGACCCGTATTGATCAGTGTTTTGAAGCCCTCGGAGGCCCCATTTTCCGCAGCCAACTGAGGGGCAAGCACTAGCATTTTCCCCAAGAGGTCCCGGTGCGAGGCATCCACATGCTGGAGCGATTCGATGTGGAGTTTTGGAATCACCAGCAGGTGTATCGGCGCCCTTGGGTTGATGTCATGAAAGGCGATGAAATCCTCGTCTTCGTAGATTTTTTTACAAGGAATCTGGCCTTGGGCGATTTTGCAAAAGATGCAGTCGGCTGAAGTCGTCATGTGTGATGGCTCTAGGTTTTTTGTTCGGCGCGCCGCGCCGCCTTTTCATCCAGGCCCGAAATGCCCTCACGTCGGGCCAGCTCCGCCAAGACCTGCTCCGGCCTCAGTCCCGCCTGCTCCAGCACCACCAGGCAGTGAAACCAGAGATCCGCCATTTCACTGAGCGTGCGGCCCGCGACTCCGTCTTTTGCTGCCATGATGACCTCAGCGGCTTCTTCCCCCACCTTTTTCAAGGCGGCATCAGGGGCGGCCGCAAGCAGGCGCGCCACATAAGAACTCTGGGGGTCAAGGCCTCGGCGGCTGGCGATCACATCAGCCAAACGTGACAACACAGCCGCAGGGTCACGAATATCCGTGTCAGGCGGCAGCATCTTTGGATCAGGCAATGAGGTGGTCATAGAACATTGATGTTGACCAAAGTCTACGCTGAACCGCCTTCGCGTGGATCTTTTGCCCGCGCGGCATACAGCGTCTTCGGGTCTTTGAGCACTGGATCAACCGCTTGCCATCGTAACAACAGTGGCCCTGGGCCGCCCGGAGATGCTTTGGGGTTCTCTTCTGACTGAAGCTGAAAATACATGCACGACTCACGGCCAGTATGGCAGGCAATACCGCCTGCCTGTTCAACCAAGAGCAGAATCACATCCGCATCACAGTCCAGCCGAATTTCTTGAACCCGCTGGATGTGGCCCGACTCCTCGCCCTTGCGCCATAGCCGCTGACGCGAGCGAGAAAAATAAACCGCGCGTCGGGTGGTTGCGGTCTCCAGCAGGGCTTCACGATTCATCCACGCCACCATCAGCACACGTTTGCTGGTGGCATCCTGAGCGACTGCAGAGATCAGGCCGTTGGCATCCCACTTGACTGCGTCAAGCCAATCCTGATTCATTGCGTCGTTCCCCGGGGTGATGCAGGGCTGCGAACGCAGACACCGCGGCGAGACAGATAGGCCTTGGCCTCGCCAATCGTGTGCTCGCCAAAATGAAATATCGAGGCGGCCAGCACTGCATCGGCTGCGCCCTGGGTCACGCCCTCATAGAGATGCTCGAGGCTGCCAACGCCGCCACTGGCAATCACTGGAATGGATACCGACTGGGCGACTGCACGCGTGAGTTCGAGATCAAAGCCTTGCCGTGTGCCGTCGCGATCCATGCTGGTGAGCAGAATCTCGCCGGCGCCCATCTCGGTGACTCGGGCGGCCCACTGCAACGCATTGATTCCCGTCGAATTTCTGCCGCCATGGGTGAAGACCTCCCAATGAGCGCCAACGCGCTTGGCATCGATGGCCACCACAATGCACTGGGCCCCAAACTTATCGGAGCACTGGCGAATCAAATCTGGCTGATGAATCGCAGCGGTATTCATACTGATTTTGTCAGCGCCCGCATTCAAAAGCCTGCGGACATCCTCGACGGTGCGGACACCGCCCCCAACGGTCAGCGGAATGAAGACTTGATCGGCGACCGCCTCAATCATGGGCAGAATGAGATCACGATCATCGCTCGAAGCAGTGATATCGAGAAACGTGACTTCATCGGCGCCTTGCTGATCATAGCGTCGGGCGATTTCAACAGGATCTCCCGCATCCCGCAGCGATACAAAGTTCACGCCTTTGACAACCCGGCCGGCATTTACATCCAGGCAGGGAATAATGCGTTTGGCGAGCATTGATTATTTCTTCGCGAAATCATCGGCGCGTTTCTGCGCCTTTTTGAAATCGATATGGCCTTCGTAGAGTGAGCGGCCCAGAATCGCGGCCGTGATGCCCTCGGCTTCAAGCTTGCACAAGGCATCGATGTCTTTCAAGCTCGCGATTCCGCCGCTGGCAATAATCGGCACACTCACACTCTCGGCCAGTTTGAGTGTTGCCTCAATGTTGACCCCTGAGAGCATGCCGTCGCGGCCAATATCGGTGTACAGAATCGATTCAACGCCGTAGTCCTCGAATTTTTTGGCCAGATCGATGACCTCATGGCCAGAGAGCTTGCTCCAGCCGTCGGTGGCGACTTTGCCATCCTTGGCATCAATTGACACGATGATGTGGCCGGGAAATGCGACACAGGCATCCTGCAGCAGGCCAGGATTTTTCACGGCGGCCGTACCGATCACCATGTAGGTGGCGCCATCATCAAGAAAACGCTCAATGGTGTCGAGGTCACGAATGCCGCCGCCAATCTGTACCGGAATCTCTCCGCCGAGGGCCTTCATGATGGCCTTGAAGGCGGGCTCATTTTTCGGACGGCCAGCAATCGCGCCATTGAGATCCACGATGTGCAGTCGCCGGGCGCCCTGATCTTTCCAGTGGGTAGCCATCTCGCCGGGCTTGTCCGAAAACACGGTCGCAGCTTTTAAATCCCCTTGTTTCAGGCGAACGCACTGTCCATCTTTTAAATCAATTGCGGGGATTAACAGCATGTCTCAGATCTAAGGCTTCCAGGTCACAAAATTCGACAGCATCTTCAGGCCAGAGTTCGCGCTTTTTTCAGGATGAAACTGGGTGGCAATGATGTTATCCCTGGCCACCGCAGAGGTAAAGCGCACGCCATACTCACTCTCGCCCAGCACGTGTGCCTGATTGCTAGGTTCGGCATGAAAACTGTGGACAAAATAAAACCAGTCGCCGGACTCGATCCCGTGCAGGATCGGATGCGGGGCGCGCCAGTGGACCTCATTCCAGCCCATATGGGGCACCTTCAGGGGCCGGCCCGAGTGATCCCGTGCGCCGCGATCAGCCGAAAATAAGACAACTTCGCCGGGCAAGGCCCCAAGGCCGTCGGTGTTGCCCTCTTCGCTGCGATCAAAGAGCATCTGCTCGCCCACACAGATGCCAAAAAAGGGCTTGGTTCGGCAGGCCGTCAGCACCGCGTCACGTAGGCCAGATCGCACCAGGCTTGCCATGCAGTCGTGCATGGCACCCTGGCCGGGAAAAACGACTCGATCCGCACGCCCAAGGGCTTGGGCGGAATCGACAATCTCGACATCGGCCTGCGGTGCCACGGCGCGGAATGCCCGCAACACGCTGCGCAAATTCCCCGATCCGTAATCAACAATGGCAATCAACTGATCACGTCTTCTGCTGGTGGCATCGGCAGCAACGCCAATGGGTTAATCAGAGACTTCCCTTGGTCGATGGAATGACGTCCTGCGACAGGCGCGGATCGAGCGCCACCGCCATACGCAAGGCGCGCGCGAAGGCCTTGAAAATCGTCTCGCACTGGTGATGGGCGTTTTCGCCTTTGAGATTGTCAATATGAAGCGTGACCTGGGCATGATTGACGAAGCCCTGAAAAAATTCATGAATCAAATCCAAATCAAATTGACCGACCACGCTGCGTTTCCATTTCACGCCAAACTCAAGGCCGGGCCGGCCCGACAGATCCACCACCACCCGCGAAAGTGCCTCATCCAGTGGAACGTAGGCGTGGCCGTAGCGACAGATTCCGCGCTTATCGCCAACGGCCTTCGCAAACGCCTGGCCTAGGGTGATGCCAATGTCTTCAACGGTGTGATGGGCATCAATTTGAAGATCGCCTTTGGCGGCGATGTCCAGATCGATAAGGCCGTGCCGGGCAATCTGATCCAGCATGTGATCCAGAAACGGTAAGCCAGAGTCGAGGCTGCGCTGGCCCGAGCCATCCAGATTCAGGCTGACCTGAATCTGAGTCTCAGCAGTATCGCGACGGACTTGGGCAACTCTCATAACCGCTCCTTTGTTGCAATGATACATTTCCGCGCATGAGCAAATTCTGGAGTGCACTGGTCCGGGAGCTGTCACCCTACACCCCCGGCGAGCAGCCCAAGATCCCGGGGCTCATCAAGCTCAATACCAACGAGAACCCCTATCCCCCCTCTGCGAAAGCCATCGAGGCTATTCAGGCCGCTGCCGATGCGGGCCTGAGGCTTTATCCCGATCCAGAATCAGTGCATTTGCGACAAGCCATTGGTCTGGCCTGCGGTGTTCCGCAAGACCACGTGTTTGTCGGCAATGGATCGGATGAAGTGCTGGCGTTTGTCTTTCAGGGATTATTGGATGGCCGCGGCGATCGCCCGGGGGATCCTTCACCGGTGGTTTTTCCCGACATCACTTACAGCTTTTACCCAACTTACTGCCGGCTTTATCGGATTGCGTACGCACTGCTGCCGCTGGCGCAGGATTTTTCGATTCCGTTTGATGAGATTCCGGCGCATGCGCGCGCGGTGATTTTTCCCAACCCCAATGCCCCCACCGGGAAGGCGGTGGACCCCAAAGAAATCGCATCACTGCTGGCAGCACGGCCCGATCGGCTGGTGGTCGTGGATGAGGCCTATGTCGATTTCGGTGCCGAGTCCTGCGTGCCGCTGACCCTGCATCACCCAAATCTTTTGGTGACCCAATCCTTTTCGAAATCCCGAGCCCTTGCAGGACTAAGGGTGGGTTTTGCAATCGGGCAGCCGGCTTTGCTGGATGCGCTCAACCGCATCAAGAACAGCTTTAACTCGTATCCCATTGATCGACTCGCCGCCGCTGGTGCGGCGGCGGCCATTCTGGATGCAGCATGGTTTGAACAGAATCGTGCTCGGATTGTGCAATCACGGCAGTCCCTGACAGAAGGCCTATCGGCCCTGGGCTTTGCGGTGATCCCATCCCGCGCCAATTTTGTCTTCGCCCAGCATCCGGCATTCGAAGGGGCAAGGCTTGCCCGTGCACTGCGCGATCAGAATATTCTGGTCCGACACTTTGCTGTGCCGAGGATTGACCGCTATCTCAGAATTACCGTGGGCACCGACGACGAAGTCCGCCAACTCTTGGCAGCGCTTGCAGACATTATTTCTTCGCCACGGCCTTGAGTCTGAGCTCTGCCGCCCGGGCATGGGCCGGCAGCTGCTCTCCATAGGCGAGGGTGGCAGCAATTTTTCCGAGCGGCTGGGCCCCTTCGGGGCTGATCTCGATCATGCTGGTGCGTTTTTGAAAATCGTAGACGCCCAAGGGAGACGAAAACCGTGCCGTACGCATCGTGGGCAAGACATGATTGGGTCCCGCGCAATAGTCTCCCAGAGACTCCGATGCATATCGGCCAAGAAACATTGCGCCCGCATGACGAATTTTCTCCGCCCAGCGCTCGGGCTGATCCGTCGAGATCTCGAGATGCTCGGCCGCAATCGATGAGGCGATGACGCAGGCCTCGTCGAGGTCCCGCACCTGGATGAGAGCGCCCCGGCCTTCCATGGATTTTTGAATCACTGCTTGGCGCGGCATCTCAGATATCCATCGATCGATCGAGGCCTGGACTGCATCCAAAAATTTTGCCTCCGGTGCCAAGAGAATCGACTGCGCGAGCTCATCGTGCTCCGCCTGCGAGAATAAATCCATGGCAATCCAATCCGGGTCAGTCTTGCCATCACAAATCACCAAGATCTCGGAAGGGCCCGCAATCATGTCGATACCGACCTGGCCAAAGACCTGACGCTTGGCCTCGGCAACATAGGCATTGCCTGGGCCAACAATTTTATCGACCGCAGGAATCGTTGGTGTGCCGTAGGCCAATGCGGCCACCGCCTGGGCACCGCCAATGGTGAAGACCCGATCCACACCAGCAATCCAGGCAGCGGCGAGCACCAATGGATTGCGTGCGCCCTGCGGTGTCGGCACCACCATGATCAGTTCTGTCACGCCGGCAACTTTTGCGGGGATTGCATTCATCAGCACCGAGGAGGGATAGGCCGCCTTGCCGCCGGGCACATACAGCCCAGCACGATCTAACGCCGAAACCCGTTGGCCCAGACGATTTCCAAAACGATCGGTGTGGCTCCACGACGATTGGCGTTGCAATTCATGAAAAGCCTTGATGCGCTCGGCCGCCTCCGTCAACGCAAGGCGCTGCGACTCTTCGAGGGCCTCAAAGGCTTGGCGGAGCTCATGACGCGTGATCTCCAGCTCGGACACTGACTGGGCCTGCAGCTGATCGAATCGTGCTGTGGCTTGCAGCAGTGCCGCATCACCTCGGACACGGATGTCATGAATAATCGCTTTTACTGCATCGGCTATTGCCTGATCTTGGGCCGCATCAAAACGTAACAAGGCCGCGAGCCGGACCCCAAAGTCCTGCTGCGAAGTGCTGAGTCGGGCAATCTTGACCAAGGCCATTGCATCAGCCTTTTGATACTGCTTGGGCGAGGGCATCCATGAGCGGCCTTAACTGCTCTGGCCGGGTCTTCAAGGCTGCCTGATTGACAATGAGCCGTGCGGAAACGTCTGAAATTTTTTCCACCTCTTTAAGACCATTGGCTTTGAGTGTGCCCCCAGTGGAGACCAAATCCACAATCCCATCGGCAAGCCCAACCAATGGCGCAAGCTCCATCGAGCCGTAAAGCTTAATCAAATCCACATGCATGCCTTTGGCGGCAAAATGCGTTTTGGCAATCTGAACATATTTGCTGGCCACACGAATCCGGGCCCCGCGGCGGACCATTGCCTGGTAATCCAGGCCCTCTGGAACTGCGACCGACATTCGACACCTCGCGATTCCCAAGTCCACCGGCTGCACCAGGCCCTCGCTGCCTTGCTCCGCCAAAACATCGGACCCGGCGATACCAAGATCAGCGGCACCATATTGGACGTAGGTAGGCACATCACTGGCGCGCACGATCAAGAGCCGCAGATCCGCACGGCTCGTTGCCAGGATCAAACGCCTTGATGATTCTGGTGATTCCTTCGGCAGCAGGCCGGCCGACTTCAAAAGCGGCAATGCCTCATCAAATATGCGGCCCTTGGACAGGGCAAAGGTCATCATGGCTTAAGCCTTCTCAGTGGTTCGCGAGACACGGGCACCGATGGCGCAGAGCTTTTGCTCCATACGGTCATACCCCCGATCGAGATGATAAATGCGGTCGATTTCCGTCTCTCCACTGGCAACCAGTGCCGCGATGACCAGGCCAGCCGATGCCCGAAGATCTGTGGCCATGACCCGCGCACCCGAGAGGCCGGCACCCCCTTTGACCACAGCAGTATGGCCATCGACCTCGATGTCGGCGCCCAATCGACGCAGCTCCTGAACATGCATGAAACGATTTTCAAAAATGGTCTCGGTGATAATGCTGGTGCCGGTGGCGACAGCGGCGACCGCCATCAGCTGGGCCTGCATGTCGGTGGCCAGGCCCGGAAAGGGGGCGGTTCTGAAATTCATCGGCCTGGGCCGATCACTGGCCACCACCCGAATGCCTTGGGCCACCTCCTGAATCAAGACCCCGGCCTCTCGAAGTTTTTCAATCGTGGCGCCCATCATGTCAGGCTGTGCCTGACGTACCACGACATCACCACCCGCCGCCGCAACTGCGCACAGAAATGTGCCCGCCTCAATCCGATCCGCCATGATGGCGTGCTGCGCACCGCCGAGCCGATCCACCCCATGAATCACGATTCGATCGGTGCCTGCCCCCTCAATTCGGGCGCCCATGCGCACCAGACACTGGGCAAGATCCACCACCTCGGGCTCGCGTGCTGCATTGTCGATCACGGTTGTGCCCTCGGCTAGCACCGCCGCCATCATCAGATTCTCTGTGCCGGTGACCGTGACCATATCGGTCACGATCCTTGCACCACGTAGCCGTCTGGCCTGGGCCTTGATGTACCCGTGCTCGATTCGAATCTCCGCGCCCATCGCTGTTAAGCCCTTGATGTGCTGATCCACCGGACGCTGGCCGATGGCGCATCCCCCTGGAAGACTGACCAAAGCCTCACCAAAGCGGGCCAACATGGGGCCGAGCACCAGCACCGAGGCCCGCATGGTCTTGACGAGTTCGTAAGGCGCCTGGAGATGCGTCATGGCATCGGAGTGCAATGAGAGCTGCTCCTGGCCATCGGACTGCTGGGCCACCGTTTCGATTCGGGTGCCCATCTGGGCAAGGAGTTTTTTCATCGTACTGACATCGCGTAGCCGCGGCACGTTGGACAGGACGAGTGGCTCGGCCGTGAGGAGCGACGCACACAGGATGGGGAGGGCTGCATTTTTCGCGCCCGATACCGAGACCTCGCCCTGAAGAGGGCTGCCACCAAGAATTTGAAAACGGTCCATAGGCTTCAACAGAAAGGCTCAACGTAAGGCGCTGGCCTGCGGGGTCCTTATGCGTGGGGAGAGGCGGCCCATTCCGCTGGCGTGAGTGTGCGCATGGAAAGCGCGTGAATCTCCGCCTTCATTCGGTCGCCCAGGGCCGCGTACACCATTTGATGGCGAGCGATCGGCCGTTTGCCTTCAAAGGCGGCACTGACAATCACCGCCTCAAAGTGATGGCCATCGCCTTGCACCGAGAGATGCTCGCAACTCAGGCCCTTGGCAATATCGGTTTGAATACTCTCTGGGGTCACCATGGGACCGATTGTAGCCGGCCGCTAGACAGATGCTGCTGCGGCATGCGCTTTGAGCATGCGCAAAAACACGGTCTCAAGGCTGTCGTCCGGATGTTGCAAGAGGGCCTCGGTCGGCTCATCGGCCAGAACGCGGCCCGACTTCAGCAGAATCACTCGACCGCACAAAGACTCCGCCTCTTCCAGGTAGTGGGTGGTCAGCATGACGGTGTGGCCCTCCTCGTTCAGGCGACGAATAAACGCCCAGAGGCTTTGCCGTAATTCGACATCTACTCCCGCAGTCGGCTCATCCAACACAATGACGGGGGGCCGATGCACCAGGGCCTGGGCCACCAGGACCCGGCGCTTCATGCCGCCCGATAAGGCCCGCATATTGACATCGGCTTTATCTTGAAGCCCGAGATGGATGAGAAGCTCATCGATCCAGGCATCGTTTTTTGCCAGGCCGAAGTAACCCGACTGAATGCGCAATGTTTCACGCACTGTAAAGAAAGGGTCGAACACCAATTCCTGCGGCACCACGCCCAAGGAGCGCCGCGCCATAAAGGGTGCCTGTTGCACATCAAAGCCCAAGACGGCAACGCGGCCAGCGCTTGGACGCACTAGGCCCGACAAAATCTGAATCAGGGTCGTCTTGCCGGCGCCGTTGGGGCCGAGCAGGCCAACAAATTCACCTTGCTGAATTTTTAGACTGACCTCGGAGAGGGCCTGCACAGCACCCCTTTTGCTCTCGTATCGTTTGGAGACCTGCTGAAGGTCAACCGCGGGAAGTGATGAGAAATTCATACCTGCCACTGCATGAGGCCATCGACCGACGACAGGCGGGCGAGGGCGCGCAGCTGCGGTGGGGCCGATTCAATTCGAAGTGACTGCCCAAAACGTTGGCGAGATTCACGATCCAGCTGCAAGAGCACTGCAAGGGCAGTGGTATCGACCTCTTGGAGCTGACTTAAGTCTGCCACCACCTGCGCAGCTGCCGCCTCTGTGGATGGCGTGTCAGGACTCTCCCGAAGCTGACGCTGATGCCGAATGAGTTCGGACATGGCATTTTGCAAGACCAGGCGTTCCGAAAAAGCGAGGCGAATCGAGGTCATCTCTGCCGAATGGCCGCCGCTACTTTGCACTCGCTGCCAATGTCTGATTTTTTTCGCGCAAGGACTGAATCAGGCCATCAATGCCTGAGGCGCCGACAATTTGGGCAAATTGATTTCGGTAATGTTCCACAAGCCAGAGGCCCATGATGTTGAGATCAAAAATCTTCCAGCTGTTGGGAGATTTTTGCATCCGATAATCAATCTGTATCGGCTCACGGCCAGGCCGCAGCACCTGGGTGCGGACTACGATTTCATCGTCCTCCGGTTTTGCCCTTACCGGCCGGACCTGAAACGTGAGGTCATTGACCTGGCGGACCGCCCCGGAGTAGGTCAGCAGCAGCAGCCGACGGAATTCCTGCATCAATAGCCGCTGTTGCTCGGGGCTTGCAGCACGCCAATTGCGGCCCACCGCAAGGGCGGTCATGCGCTGAAAATCCACATAGGGCATGACCTTTCGCTCCACCAGCAGATTCAGGCGTTCAATGTCACCGGTCTGAAGGCTTCGGTCGGCTTTGAGATCGTCCAGCACGCTTTGTGAAATGGACCGAATGAACTCATCTGGGGCGCCCTGGGCCTGCAGACTCGGCGCCAAACATGCCGACATCAGAGCCAACACAATGCGGCCAAGCTGTCGTTTGATTGAGGGGAACATTTTCAAGCTTTTCTTCAATTAATCTTCTTTGATCTTGGGAGGAGGGGGCTCGCCGTCGTAAACAAGGCTGCGGCGCCGGGCGAGCCATGCATCGCGCACGCCCGAGTAGCGATCAAAAGACAAAGCCTCAATCGTATCTTGAGCGTCTAACAAATCTTTTCTTCGGTCAATTGCGATGAGTCCATACACAATGTTGCGGCCTGCGCCTTGCTCAAAGACTGATCCGATGGGATCAAAATTAAAATCGGCCACCGTTCCGATCGTATCGCGAACGGTGCTCGGCCCCAGCAGCGGCAGCACGAAATAGGGCCCGGGGCCGATCCCCCAGCGGCCGAAGGTCTGGCCAAAATCCTCATTGGTTTTGATCAGTCCCATCTCGGAGGCGGGATCGCCGAGGCCCAGCGCGCCGATGGTGGAATTGATCAGCACCCGGCTCCCCGCTGTCATCGCGGCCTGCGGCTTTCCCTGCAGCAGCTGATGGGCCGTGATGATGACGTCACGAAGATTGCTGAAAACATTTCTCAGACTCCGCTGAGCCAATTCAGGAACATAGTCCCGGTAGGCTTCCGCGACCGGCTTGATCACCGCGCGATCAAGGCTGTCGTTGAATTCAAAAACAGTGCGGTTGTAACGCTCCCAAGGATCGCGGGGGTCACTGATATGGCCCGCCGGCAGGTGGGCACATCCGGCCGCTGCCATCAGGGCCGTAAGCAGTACGAATCGACGCAGCATGTTGTTCATGGGCGTTTATTTGCGGCCAGAGCTGGCCGGGGAGGACGGCTCGGTGGCCTTGTTGTAAAGAAACTGAGAAATCAGATTTTCAAGCACCACCGCTGACTGGGTCATGCGGATGCGGTCTGCTGACTTGAGCATCTCCGTGTCGCCGCCGGGCTCAAGGCCGACATAGTTATCGCCCAGCAATCCGGAGGTCAGAATCTTGGCCGAGGTGTCTTTCGGAAATTGATAACGCGCATCCATGTCAATCAGCACGAGCGCTTGATACTGTTGATCATCGAATTGAATTTGCCGGACGCGTCCCACCACCACGCCAGCGCTGCGTACTGCCGCTCGAGGCTTGAGGCCGCCGATATTGTCAAAGTAGGCCTTCAGCTCATAGGTGCTGCCGGCACCGCGGGTGCCGAGGTTGCTGACCTGCAGGGCCATAAAGAGCAGCGCCAGCAGGCCCAGAAGCACAAAGGCTCCGACAGCAAGATTTAAATTTCGCGACTGCATTTTTAAAGCTCTCCAAACATGAGTGCGGTCAGTACAAAGTCGAGTCCCAAAACAGCCAGCGAACCCACCACCACCGTCAGCGTCGTCGCCCGGGCCACGCCCTCTGGAGTGGGCCGGGCGCCATAGCCCTGCATCAACGCAATCTGGGTGACCGCGACCCCGAAGACCAGACTCTTGATGACACCATTGACGACATCGTCCCAGAAATCGACGCCGCCCGACATCTGCGACCAGAAGGCGCCGGGATCCACGCCAATGAGCACGACCCCCACCAGCCAGCCCCCGAGCACGCCGACCGCGGAAAATAAAGTGGCCAGCAAGGGCACCGCGATGAGTCCGCCATAAAAACGCGGCCCCAGAACCCGAGCAATCGGATCAACTGCCATGGTCTCCAATGCAGCGAGCTGCTCACCCGCTTTCATCAGGCCGATCTCAGCAGTCAGCGAGGTGCCGGCCCGGCCCGCAAACAATAGGGCCGAGATCACCGGGCCGAGCTCTCGCACGAGGGCGAGGGCGACCAGCAGGCCGAGGGCCTCCTCCGACCCATAACGCCTCAGGGTGTAGTAGCCCTGAAGGCCCAGTACCAGCCCAACAAACAGCCCGGCCACCACAATGATGGCCAAGGAGTGATTGCCAAGAAAATGCACCTGGGCTGCGATCAGTCGGGGCCGCCTCCAGATGGCCACCGAGCGCCGCAAAATTCCCAGCAACAGCAGCGCAAAACTGCCGAGATTTTCGACCAGCTTGAACCACGCCTGGCCCAGTGCGGCGACCGCGGTGAGTACTGCCATCACCGATTCTCCGAAAGGCCGAACGCCTCATGCAGCGGTGCCGCCGGGTAGTGAAATCGAACTGGGCCGTCCATGCGGCCATCCAGAAACTGACGCACAAAAGGATCCTCGCTTACCCGCAACTCATCCGGCGTTCCCTGTGCAGCCAGCTTTGCGCCCGTTGGTGATGGCGCAAACACAAAAATTCGGTCCGCAATCGCAAAGGTTTCGGTAACGTCATGCGTGACGACAATTGAAGTGGCGCCCAGAGCACTGTTCAGTCCACGAATCAGGTTGGCGGTCACGCCCAGAGAGATGGGATCAAGGCCGGCAAATGGTTCGTCGTAAAGAATCAGCTCGGGATCCAAGGCGATGGCGCGGGCGAGCGCGACTCTTCGGGCCATGCCGCCTGAGATCTCTGAGGGCTTGAGCTGGGCGGCACCCCGCAGGCCGACACACTCGAGCTTGAGCAAGACCAGGTCACGCAGCATCGACTCGGAGAGGTTGGTGTGTTCACGGATTGGAAATGCAACGTTTTCAAAACACGTCAGATCCGTGAATAAAGCGCCAAACTGGAACAACAAACCGAGCCGACGACGGACTTCATAGAGACGCTCCTGATGGCGGGGCTCCAACGGCTGGCCGAAGACTTCCACGATTCCTTGCGAAGGCGCAACCAGGCCGCTGATCAGTCGCAGCAGTGTGGTCTTGCCCACGCCCGATCCGCCCATCAAAGCCACCACCTGGCCTCGCGGAATCTCGAAGCTCACTGAATCAATGACGGGCCGCTGGCCATAGCCAAAACTCAGACGACGAAACGCCACCACTGGCGCGGCATCGCGCGGAGCAGTCGAGGCTTGCAGAAAAGGCGGGGAAGATGCGGTGTGATCCTGCGGCAAAGAAAACCCTGATGATCGAGTGGAGGCGTTGCGCCTTATTTTAGGCGCGATTGCCGCTTAAGAGTTCCTCGGCAATCGCCAGCGCCTCCGATGTGCCCCGTAGCACCATGACATCGTGGGCCTGAATCACCAGGCCTGCATCGATGGCAAGCCGCTCCTTACCGCGACGCAGGCTGGTCATCTCGACCCCAATCTCCTCAAAGCGCAGCGAGTCCACCGTGGATCCCACAGAAGGTGATGTGGCTGCAACACCAAAAGAGCGCAGCATGATTTCTGCACTGCGTTCGCTGACGTCATCCATCGACCCATGAAAATATCCGCGCAGCAGCGCATACCGACTGTCTCGGACCTCACGCACCCGGCGCAAGACACGGTGCAGCGGCACGCCCGCCAGGGCCAATGCGTGCGAGGCCAGCATCAGGCTGCCTTCCACCACCTCAGGCACGACCTCCGTTGCGCCTGCAGCCCGAAGGCTGGACAAATCATGATCATCACGAGACCTGACGATGATCGGCAGGGCCGGCGCGAGTTGGCGGGCAGCATGAATGACATGCACTGCCGAGGCCCGATCGGCATACGTGATCACCAAGATCGAAGCCCGATGCACGCCTGCCGCCAACAACGTCTCGCGACGGGCCGCATCGCCAAACACCACCGAGCTGCCGGCAGCGGCCGCCTCACGGGTCCGCTGCGGATCCAGATCCAGTGCCACGTATGCAATGCGCTCTGCATCCAGCATTTGCGCAAGATTTTGGCCACAGCGGCCAAAGCCACACACGATCACGTGCTGGTCTGAGCCCAACGTCTGAGAGGCAATCCGATGAATCTCGAGGGAACGCAAAAACCACTCGTTGCGCACCAGCCGCAGAATCCAACGGTCACTTTGCTCAATGATGAAGGGCGCAATCAACATCGAAATCACCATGGCGGCCTGCACGGGCTGCAATACCGATTGGGGGACCAGGCCATTCAGGCCAGCCGGATCCAAGAGCACGAATCCAAACTCGCCGGCCTGACAGAGCCACAGGCCAGTCTTTAATGAGGGGCCTGTGCTGATGCCAAAAAAACGCGCTAGGGCTGCAATCACGACAAACTTAAACAGCATCGGGCAGATCACCATCAGCAGCACCAACACCCACTGCGAGGCGAGCACAGAGAAATCCAGCAACATGCCGACAGAAATAAAAAACAAGCCCATCAACACATCGCGATAAGGCTTCACATCTGCCTCCACCTGATAGCGATACTCCGTCTCAGAGATCAGCATGCCGGCAAGAAACGCGCCCAATGCCAGCGACAGGCCAGCATGCTCGGTGATGAGCGCCAGCCCGAGCGTCATCAGCAGCACATTCAACGTGAACAACTCTTGTGACTTTCGTCGGGCCACCAGCGTGAGCCAGGGCCGCACCAGGCGCTGACCAATCAGTAGGGCCAGCCCCAGCACGAGAAGGGATTTGGCCATCGCCATGCTGAGCGCCCAGCCCAGGCCCTGGTCCGATTGGCCCGTGAGGCCAGAGAGCGCCGGAATCAACACCAAAAGCGGCACGACCGCGAGATCCTGAAACAGCAGCACGCCCACGACCGGCCTGCCGTGGGCGGATTCCAGCTCGCCGCGATCTCCGGCAAGCCGCATCACCATCGCGGTCGACGACATCGCCAACGCGCCCCCCAGTGCGACCCCCGCCTGCCACGTCATGCCATGCCAGGAGGCCGTCAGGCCAATGAGACCAGCCACCATCGCCAGCGTGAGTCCAACTTGGATGCCGCCCAGTCCAAAGACGAGGCTGCGCATGGCCCGCAGTTTTGGCAGGCTGAATTCCAGGCCGATCGAGAACATCAAAAACACCACGCCGATCTCGGCAAGCCATCGCGTGACATCCGTGTCAGGCGCAAGCGCAAGGGCATTCGGACCAAGCACTACCCCGACTGTTAAATAGCCCACCAGGGGCGGCAGCTTCAGGGCCCGAGCCGCCGTCACCGCCCCCACCGAGACGGCCAGCAATACAACGATGACCCCGAGGAGCGAATCCATAGCTGGTATGAAGTTTGCTAGCGGCCTTTGCTACACTGTTTTCCCATGGGGTCAAGTGTAACAACGCGCACTGCCAGCACGATGGAAAATCAGAGCAAAGATCCACACCGCCACCAGCGGTCCGAATTCAGCGCAGAGCGGGTGTTTGAGCGAGCCCGCGAGGTGATCCGTATTGAGGCCGACGCGGTGCTTGGCCTGCTGGGCCAACTCGATCACCAATTGGTGCAAGCCGCCGAGCGGATTCTCCGCTGCACAGGCCGCGTGGTGGTCTCGGGAATCGGCAAGTCGGGCCATGTGGCCAACAAGGTGGCGGCCACGCTGGCCTCCACCGGAACGCCCGCTTATTTTGTGCATCCTGCGGAGGCCCAGCACGGCGATCTCGGCATGATTCAGGCCGATGATGTTGTGTTGGCGTTCTCCAACTCAGGAGAGACCGAGGAGCTCTCCTTCATCGCCCCCTATATCAAACGCTTGGGCGCCACGCTGATTGCTGTCACCGGAAACCCTGAATCACGTCTTGCGCAGGCGGCTGATGTTCACCTGAATGCGGCCGTGAGTGCCGAGGCCTGTCCGCTGAATCTCGCGCCAACGGCAAGTACATCAGCCGCATTGGCGCTGGGCGATGCGTTGGCGCTCGTGCTGCTGGATCTGCGCGGATTTAGTGCAGAAGATTTCGCGCGCTCACACCCCGGAGGTAGTCTGGGCCGACGGCTGCTGATTCGTGTCGAGGATGTGATGCGCACCGGTGCGCAGCTGCCCGCGGTGCGACTGGGGACGCCTGTCACCGATGCATTTGCTGAGATGAGTGCCAAGCGCATGGGCATGACGGCAGTGACGGATGATCAGCAGCGTGTGATGGGTATTTTTACTGATGGCGATTTGCGGCGGGTCTTGTCTCAAGGCACCGATATCCGCGGTCTACAGATCGATCAAGTGATGAGCAAACAGCCCAAGACCATCGATCGTCATCGGCTGGCCAGCGAAGTGGCCCATCTCATGGAATCGACCCGCATCAACCATCTTTTGGTGGTCGATAATGCGGGCCGTCTGGAGGGTGCTGTGGGCATACACGATCTGTTTGCGGCCAAGATTCTCTAGCCTTCGGCACATCGGCCAAAGCAAAGATGCGGACAACGAATCCCCCCCTTGAAGACGCGGCCCGCAGGGCGAAGGCCCTTCGCTGGATGTTTTTTGATGTCGATGGCGTACTGACCGATGGAGGCCTTTTTTACTCAGGCCAGGGAGAGACACTGAAACGTTTTCATGTTCTCGATGGTCACGGCCTGAAAGCGCTTCAGCAGGCCGGCCTGCGACTGGGGATTCTCAGCGGAAGAACCCATCCTGCGACCGAAGCCCGGGCCCGCGAGCTGGGCTTTGATGTGGTGATTCAAGGCGCAGAGCGCAAGGGCCCGGCTTTTGATCAGGTGCTGCGTGAACGAGGAATCTTGGCAGCTGAGTGTGGACACATGGGGGACGATCTGCCCGACTTGGAAATCTTCGATCGGGTTCATTTTGCGGCGGCACCTCCGCATGCCGTCGATGCGGTGTTGGCCGCCGCCCATTGGATCTCGGGCAAAGCAGGGGGCTTTGGTGCGGTCCGTGAATGCTGCGATTTCATTCTCGAGGCCCGGCGATGAGGCAGCCCGAATGGCTCGGCAGCTCCATCTCAGTCAGCATCTTTGCGCTGCTGGCGGCGGCCTCTTGGGGGCTGAATGAATTTCTGCGTCGGGCCCAGCTTGAGGCCACCGTGGTCAATCCGGCGGGGCCCAATGCGATTATTGAAAATCCGCGGGTCACCCGCAGTGATGCGCAGGGTCATGCCCAATACCGGCTCGATGCACGACGCATTCTGTTTGAAGAGCGGGCGGATCGCAGCCTCGTGGAGCAGCCCGTCATGGTCTCGCTGGCCAGTGACCGGCCCGCCACCGTCATGCGGGCAGACCGGGCCATCATCACTCGCCAGCAGAATCACATTGATCTAGAGGGCAACGTTCGGATCGAGCGCAGCGCCTTTGATGGGCAGCCTGCCGCGAAAGTCTTTACCAGCCAGGCCACATTTTTGGTCCGCGAAGAGCGGGCCCTGACCGATGCGCCAGTGCTCATTGAGCGCGGCGCTTCAACCCTGCAGGGCAAAGGCATGCGGCTGGATCAGAAAACCCGTCAGCTGGAAATTGTCTCGGACTCACGAATGGTGGTTCCGAAAAAAGGCCAGCCGTGAGCGTAAGCCATCTCTCACGCTGGCCGGCTCTACTGCTGATCTTGTCGCTGTGCATGGCAGGGCTCGGGCCGCTTCGGGCGGAAAAAGCGGACCGAGACAAGCCCACCACCATCGATGCTGACCGGCTGAATCACGACGATCAAAAACAAATCACAGTCTTTACGGGAAATGTGGTGCTGACCAAGGGCACGCTGATCATGCGCGGTGATCGCATGGAGCTCTGGCAAGACGCTGCAGGCAATACTTTCGGCACGATGGTCGGAAAGCCAGCGCGCTTTCGGCAAAAAAGAGATGGTGTCAACGAATTCATGGAAGGAGAGTCTGCCCGGCTGGACTACAACGGAAAAGACGAGGTCGTGACCCTCAGTCAGAATGCCATCTTGCGGCGTTTGGAGGGCGATGTACTGAAAGATCAAGTGGCTGGAGATGCGCTGACTTACAACAACATCACCGAGCAGTACCAGGTGGAATCCTCGCAGGGCCAGCCCCGCTCGCGCATGGTGCTGATGCCGGGTAAGCGTTGATGGCAGCGATCAACACGCTGGACGTGCGCGGCCTGAGGAAATCCTACAAGGGCCGTGAGGTGGTCAAGAATGTCACGCTGCACATAGAGAGTGGTGAGGTGGTGGGCCTGCTGGGCCCCAACGGCGCGGGCAAGACCACAAGCTTTTACATGATTGTGGGCCTGGTGAAATCGGATGCCGGGGAGATTCTGATGGATGGAGAGAATCTCGCACGACTTCCGATTCATCGCAGGGCCCGGCTTGGGCTGTCGTATCTGCCGCAGGAGGCCTCTGTCTTTCGCAAGCTGTCGGTGGCTGACAACATTCGGGCGGTGCTGCAGCTGCAGCGCACTCCCGAGGGCAAAGCATTGGATGCGGTCCACATTGAAGAGCGTCTCGGGGGACTACTGGAGGATCTGCAGATTGCCCATCTGCGCAACAACATGGCGATTCTGCTCTCTGGTGGAGAGCGACGGCGGGTTGAGATTGCGCGGGCGCTGGCAACATCGCCACGATTTATTTTGCTGGACGAGCCTTTTGCAGGCGTCGATCCGATTGCTGTCATCGAGATTCAGCGCATCGTGCGATTTTTAAAAGAGCGCGGCATCGGCGTGCTCATCACCGATCACAATGTCCGTGAGACCCTCGGCATTTGTGATCGCGCCTACATCATTAGCGAAGGCACGGTGCTCGCCAGCGGCGTGCCGCAAGACATCATTGCCGATGCAAATGTCCGCAAGGTATACCTTGGGGAACATTTCCGAATGTAACGTGCATGGCCGCCCTTAAACCCTCTCTCGGCCTTCGCACCTCGCAACAACTGGCGCTGACGCCGCAGCTGCAGCAGTCGATTCGGCTGTTGCAAATGTCGACGGCCGATCTCGAGCAGGAGGTGGATCGGTTTCTTCACGAAAATCCACTGCTCGAAATGGCAGAGCCCGCGTCCAGCCCAGAGACGCCCGGCCCAGACGACGGCCCACCTGATGCTACCGATCGGGCAGATGAGGGCCTGGCCGGCTCGGCTGAGAGCTGGTCCTCGGGTGGGTCGCGGGCCCACAACGATGATGATGACTGGTGGGAGTCACAACAGAGTCAGCCCATCAGCCTGCGGCAACATCTGCGCGAGCAGGCCCACAGCTTGAAATTGTCGGACCGCGATCGCGCCTGGCTCGACACATTGATTGAATCCTTGGATGACGACGGCTATCTGCGTGACAGTCTGGAGGAGCTCGAAGAAAGCGTGGCGGATTTGTTTTCAGAGATGTTCGGCGAACGATTGGATGCCGATGAAATCGCGCTCGGGCTAAAACTTTTACAAAGCCTCGATCCTCGCGGAGTCGGAGCGCGAACACTGCAAGAGTGCCTTTTGCTACAGCTGGCGCCCCGGAATCATGAAGCGGATCCCGATGCAGAGGACTCTGATGGCCCATGCCGGGCGCTGGCCACGAGCATTGTGAGCGATATGACCCACCTCAATGCCCTCGGCGCCAAAGATTTCAATGGGCTGTGTCAGGCGCTTCGCTGTGACAAAGAAGCGCTCAAAGCATCGATGCAGTTGATTCAGCAGCTCAATCCAAAGCCCGGCGCTGACTTCATGGAAGATGCGGCCGAATCCATCGTGCCGGATGTCATCGCTTATCGGCTCGGCACTCGAGGAGGGGGCGGCCGATGGCAGGTGCGGCTCAATGAATCCGCCGTGCCACGGCTCTGCATCAATCCACTGTATGCCGAACTCATTCGTCAGGAGCGGGCCAGCAGCATGACGGCCCAGCTGCAAGAGGCCCGCTGGGTCATCAAAAATATTCAACAACGCTTCGACACGATTTTGCGTGTCTCGCAGGCGATCGCCATTGAGCAGCAGGCGTTTTTCGAGCAAGGTGAAATCGCGATGCGTCCGCTGGTGCTGCGAGAAATCGCCGAGCGCTGCGAGCTCCACGAATCGACGGTCTCGCGCGTGACCACCAACAAATACATGCTCACGCCCCGCGGCACCTTCGAGCTGAAATACTTCTTTACCAGCCATGTCCGGACCGAGGGCGGGGGGGCCGCCTCCTCGACCGCCCTACAGGCGAAGATCCGGCAATGGATTGCCGAGGAGGACCCACGGCGGCCCCTGTCCGATCAGCAGATTTCAGACCGCTTTTCCGCAGAAGGCATTCAAGTTGCGCGGCGCACGATTGCAAAGTATCGGGAAGCGCTCAGAATTGACCCCGTCAGCCAACGTAAAAAACTCTAAACCGAGGAGGTAGGACCATGCATCTGACCGTCAAAGGGCACCATATCGACATCACCGAGGCGATCCGCAACTATGTGGACCAGAAATTCGGCAGGACTTGGCGGCACTTTGATCATGTCAACGAGGTCCACGTGGTACTTGGCGTTCAGAAGCTCAACCAGATCGCTGAGGTCACCGTCCACCTGCCGGGCAAGGATGTCCACTGCGAGGCCAGCCATGCGGACCTCTATGCGGCCATTGATCTGCTGGCCGATAAGCTGGACCGGCAGGTCGTCCGGTATAAGGAGACGCATCGGCCGGGGGTCCACCGGGGCCAGGGCGCGGACGCCCGGCTCGCCACCAGACCGGTTTAGCGCAGCGCAGCAAAAGATCTATAATCCGGCCTCTCGACTCGACGAGGCGGAGCAATGAACCGCATTAGCCAGCTTTTACCTCTGGCCAACATTGCAGTTGGCCAGGAAGCCAGCAGTAAAAAGCGCGTCTTTGAACAGGCAGGGCTTCTTTTTGAAAATAACCAGGGCATCGCTCGGGTCAAAGTCTTCGACTCTTTATTTGCCCGCGAGCGGCTTGGGTCCACTGGCCTAGGCGAAGGCATCGCCATTCCGCATGGCCGAATCAAGGGCCTCAAAGAGGCCGTCGCTGCACTCATCCGGCTCTCCGAGCCCGTGCCCTTCGATGCGCCCGATGGAAAACCCGTCACCCTATTGTTGTTTCTTCTGGTGCCAGAGCAGGCAACTCAGCAGCACCTGGAAATCCTCTCTGAGGTCGCGGAGATGCTTTCCGATCGTCAGATGCGCGATCTGTTGAGCACCGAGACCGACCCGCAGTCTTTGCACCGGGCACTCGAGGCCTGGCAGCCTGCCCGTGCTTGACGTCAAGACCCTCTTTGACGAACACGCGGAGACACTCAAGCTCAGTTTTTTGACGGGACAAGCCGGGGCAGGCCGAAAGATTGGCGGCCAGTCGACTGAGAGTGCCGACTTGATCGGGCACTTGAATCTGATTCATCCCAACCGAATTCAGATCATGGGCACGCCTGAAGTCGCCTACTACAACCGTCTGGATCCACAGCGAAAAAACTATCTCACCGCAGAGCTGATTGCGGGCCGACCGCCAGCGATCATCATCGCCGACGATGAGATCCCCCCCGCAGAATTATTTACAGCCTGCGAACGCGAGGGCCTACCGCTGCTACGAACCACTGTATCGGCAGGCCAGGTGATCGAAATCCTTCGGACGCAGCTGGCCCGCACGCTGGCCCCACAGACCCAGATGCATGGCGTGTTTATGGATGTGCTGGGCATGGGAGTGCTGATTGCCGGTGAGTCAGGCCTTGGAAAAAGTGAACTCGGGCTCGAATTGATTACCCGTGGCCACGGACTGATTGCGGATGACGTGGTCGACTTCACTCGGATCGCTCCGGACGCGGTAGAAGGCCGATGCCCGCCGTTGCTGCAAAACCTGCTGGAGGTTCGCGGCCTGGGCCTATTGGATATTCGCGCGATTTTTGGCGAGACTGCGGTGCGAAGAAAAATGCGGCTGAAATTGATTGTCCAGCTGATTCGCCGCAGCGTGATGAATGAATTTGAAAGGCTTCCCCTGGAGGCCATGAATCAAGATGTGATGGGCCTGCCCATCCGCAAGGTGGTGATTCCGGTTGCTGCAGGCCGTAACTTGGCGGTCCTCGTGGAGGCGGCTGTGCGCAACTCAGTGCTCAGTCTTCGCGGCATCGACACCATGCAGGAATTCGTTGAACGTCAGCAGGCGGCGATGCAGCAGCCTGCGTCGGACCCAGCGCCATGAAAATTGTGTTGGTCACCGGCATGTCGGGCTCCGGCAAGTCGGTGGCCTTGAATGTGCTGGAGGATTCGGGATACTTCTGCATCGACAACCTTCCAGTGGCATTTCTCGGCCAGGCGCTGGCGAGCCTCATGGCCGAAGGCTTATCGCAGTTGGCTGTTGCAGTCGATGCGCGAACCGCGGGCTCACTGGCCCATCTGTCCAAAAACCTGGAACAGATTCGTAAGGCAGGCCACGATGTGCGGGTTGTGTTTCTTAATGCCCGCGACGAAATTCTGGTGCAACGCTACTCCGAGACCCGACGTCGCCATCCCTTAAGCCAAAAATTAAATAACGCAACGGTTTTTGGCGAGGACTCTGTTCAAACACTCATGGACTGCATCGCCCAAGAACGCGAGCTTCTGGCGGATATCGAGCCATTGGGAATTCCCTTGGACACCAGTGATCTGCAGCCACAGGTCCTCAGGCGCTGGGTGAAAGAGATTCTCGATCTGGAAAACACGCCGCTGATGGTGTTGTTTCAATCCTTCGCTTTCAAAGACGGTATTCCGTTGGATGCCGACCTCGTCTTTGATGCGCGCTGTCTTCCCAATCCTCACTATGATGCCCAGCTGAAAGCCCTCAACGGTCGCGACGCGGCAGTGATTCAATACCTGCAATCGTTTGATTCGGTCCGCGAAATGATTGATGACATTGCGAGCTATCTCCAGAAGTGGCTGCCTCGGCATGCCGAGGAACATCGTAGCTACCTCACGGTGGCCATCGGCTGCACGGGCGGCCAGCATCGGTCGGTCTACTGCGCGGACACGCTGTACGAAAAATTCAAACTGGCTTACTCCTGCGCGGTCCGCCATCGGTCGCTCTCGCGACGGGGTAAAGCCTAGCCAATAATCGTTTCACTGGAGCCGGCAGCGGAAGGCTCAGGGCCTCTGGCCAGCCGAATGGCTTGAGGCCTTTCGGGGCGCCGGCGGGCGCCTTGCGGCCATCGTGCCGAAGCATCGCCACCGAGATCAACATCCGATAGTGCGTCAGGCTGTGACGCACCTCGATCACGTGCTGGAGCGCTGTAATGGTTTTATCCCAATCACGAGGAAGCGCATCCGGATCAATGGTCCACGGCAGCCAGAGACTGGGCCAAATCCCAGCGCTTGGCTGCTGCATGAGCCAGACAGACTGCGCATTCAAACAAACCGCCCAATACAGTTGACGCTGGGGCACGGCGCGCTTGGTCTTCGGCACAGGATAGCGATCCACCTCGCCTCGCCGATAGGCCTGGCAGTCCGACGCAACCGGGCAGCGGCTACACTGCGGCGCCTTCGGCCGACAAATCAAGGCGCCGAGGTCCATGATGGCCTGGGTATAGGCAGGCATATCGCTGCTGTGTTTGGGCAGTCGATCATCGGCCTGCTTCCAGAGAGCGCGCTCCAAGGCAGGGCTGCCCCAGGGCTGCTCGGCACAGGTCAGCCGGGCCAGCACGCGCTTGACATTGCCATCCAGAATCGCGGCCCGCTCGCCGAATACAGTTGAGGCAATGGCGGCGGCAGTCGATGGCCCGATTCCGGGCAGCGCGGCAAGGGCCTGAGCCGACTCAGGAAACCGGCCCGCGCGATTCAAGGCAATCTCACGCGCGCAGGCATGTAAATTCCGGGCCCGACGGTAATAGCCCAATCCCGACCAGAGTGCGAGCACCTCTTGTTCGGTCGCCCCAGCCAGTGCCTGAAGGTTCGGAAAACGTTTGATGAATCGATTGAAGTAATCGATGACCGTGGTCACCTGAGTCTGCTGCAGCATGATTTCAGACAGCCAAACGCGATACGGATCGGCAGGCTGGCCCTGCCAGGGCAGTTCATGGCGGCCATGTCGCCGTTGCCAGCCAATGAGCCGCTGCGCAAAAGCCGACGGTTTACCGCTGGCAGCCATGGCAAAAAAATGTGCTGCGCTGTCCCATCATCAGGCGACGAATGGGCCGGCCACAGCGCTGGCAAGGCTGGCCCTCGCGGCCGTAGACGCAGTGCATCTGGCCATAACGGCCCCGCTCGCCATCCGGCCCTACGAAACTCTGAATCGAACTGCCGCCACGATCGATCGCCGCCTGCAAAATTCGCTTCACCGCGGCAGCCAGGCGGTCATAGCGCGGACGTGAGATCGCCGATGCCTTGCGAAGAGGATGAATTCCTGATTCAAAAAGGGCCTCGCAGGCGTAGATGTTCCCAACACCGACCACGCAGCTGCCTGTCATCAGCCACTGCTTCACAGCAAGGCGGCGTCCGCGCGCGCACTCGGCCATCCACCCGCCATCGAACCGCTGATCAAAAGGCTCGCGGCCACTTGAAGCCGCACCGAGCAGCGCGCCCAGCTCCTTCTGACCAACCTGGTCGCGATCCAGCCACTGCCATGAGCCGAACCGTCGCGGATCACGAAATACAAGCCTTCGGGCCTGCCCGCGCGTGGATTCAAATTCCAACATCACATGGTCATGCGGGCCCAGGCCTGTATCGCCATCAGTGGAATGCGATAGGGAGCCCGACATGCCGAGATGGACCGCTATCCACCCCGACTCAAACTCCAACAAAACATATTTCGCGCGTCGTGAGATCGACACAATCTCCGCGCCCACAAGCCGGGCCAGCGCTGTCCGAGGAAAGGCATGACGAAGCCGTTTGCCGGAGTCGCGAAAACCGCGAAACACGCAGCCAGAGATGGCCTGACGCACGGCGCGGGCAGTCACTTCAACTTCGGGTAATTCGGGCATGATATCGGTCAGAAAAACCCAGTGAGTGTAGAGGCATGAGCACGCTTCGGTCCCGATCCATCATTTTGCTACTGAGCATTGGCCTCGTGCTCGGCGCGACTGAGTCGGCCTGGTCCGCATCCGGCAGAACCATTGACCGCGGCCGCGAGCAGGCAGGCCTGATTTTTCAAATCCTGGCCAGTGAACTGGCCCTTGCCCAGGGTGATCTTGGCGCTGCAGCCGCCACCTACCTGAGCGTGGCCCGGCAGACCCAAGATCCGGGCGCGGCCCGCCGCGCAACCGAACTCGCCATTCAGGCCCGTTTGCCCGAGCGGGCGCAGGAGGCTGCCGCCATTTGGCAGAACGTGGCGCCCAATGATGCGGAGGCCCAGAGCACACTGGATCTGTTGCACGTGGTGTTGGGCGAGAATGAAAAATTAATTCGTTCTTTAAGCGCACGCCGTGATCGGGCCATCCAAGATCAGCGGCTGGATGCTTTTTATGAATACCTCGCCGGACTGGCCAGCCGCGCGCCCAGCAAATCCGATGGCCTAAGAATATTTGATTCGATCAGTCGGCCGGACCAAGAAAAGCCCAATGTGGCTTATACGCTGGCCATGATGCACGAGAAAGCAGGCCAGCCTCAGATGATGGAAAAAATCTTGCGCGGACTCATCAAACGCGATCCGCAGCATGCTCATGCCCACAATGCATTGGGTTATCACTTTGCTGACCGCAATGAGCGACTTGACGAAGCGAAAGCATTGATCGAGCGGGCCCTGGCACTGGCCCCAAATGATGCCCACATCATCGACAGCATGGGCTGGGTCTATTTTCGACTCGGCGATCTTGAGCGTGCAGAGCAATATCTTCGGCAGGCGCAACGTCAGCTGCCCGATGCCGAAATTTCCACTCACCTGGGTGAAGTGTTGTGGAGCCGCGGACGTCGCGAAGAGGCGGAGTCGATGTTCAGGACGGCCTTTGGCGTCGATCCGAGCAATGAGGTTCTTCTCAACACGCTCAAGCGCTTGGGCATCTCCCCCGCACGTGTGCACCCCCGTTGAGCCCGCTCCTGAGGTCAGCCCGCACCCTGGTGGTGTTGTTTTGTGCCGCCGCTGGGCTGCTGCTGTCGGGCTGTGCCGCCCCCATCCCGCAGCCGCCAGCTGTGGAGCGTTTCAGTCTCGAGAAGGCGGATGAGCAACTCCGGCTTGCTCGATCCGGACGATTCATCCTCTCGGTGCAGCATCCGCAATGGGATCAGCGACGTGGCGGCCAGGGCCGATTTGAATGGCTGCAGCTGACTCCCGCCACCGCGATGCCATCGAATCAGGTTGAGCGGCAACTTCTGATTTGGCTGGGCCCACTTGGCCAGACCCTTGGCAGTCTCGAGCGGCGACTCATCGCCTCACCTGCAGGGCTACTGAAAGAAAAGCGAATCGAGGCGGTGATTCATGTGTTTGATGCGCAGGGCAGGCCGCTCGATGTCCAGCAGCACTCGTGGATAACACGGGCCCTTCTTGGCGATACTGTCACGGCGCTCGATGAGGTCGAACTTCGACTCCTGATGCGATCACTGATGGATTCATTTGAAAGCCTTGCGACCTTGGCCTCCGGCGGCCGCGAGTTTGAGTTCAGCACCCGTCAGCTGGATATCCGACTGAGGGCCGTGCTCGATCCTATCTAAGGCATACGTTGCGCACCTGATCAAGTCATGCAGCCCGACACCTTGACGCTTGAAGCGCCCGCGAAGATCAATTTGTTTTTGCATGTGGTGGGTCAGCGGGGGGATGGCTACCACCTGCTGGAAAGCGCCTTTGAATTGATCGACTGGTCCGATCGCATCGTGCTCACCACCCGGCCCGACGGTGAGATTCAGCGGTGCGGCGATGTGCTGGGCCCCCCGGCTCTTGATCTCGCGGTTCGGGCAGCGGCGGCCTTGCAAAAAACGGCTCAGTGGCAGGCGGCAGGCCGACCCGGGGCGAGCATTCAGATCACCAAAACCATCCCGGCGGGGGCGGGCCTAGGTGGGGGCAGCTCCGATGCAGCCAGCACCCTGTTGGGCTTAAACCATCTCTGGAGGCTGGGGCTGAGCAATCAACAGCTCAGCGAGGTCGGTCTGGGGCTGGGGGCCGATGTCCCATTTTTTCTTTTCGGCAAAGCAGCGTTCGTGCAAGGCATCGGCGAGCAACTCCAACCCTATGAGAGCTGTCCACGCTGGCTCGCGATCGTCGTGCCCGCCTGCCACGTGGGGACTGCGGAGATCTTTGCGGCCCCTGAATTGACACGAAATTCCAAAACTTCGAGAATTGCGGGCTTCGCCCAAGCAGCCCGACAGCCCGTGTGGGCATTCGGCCGCAACGACCTGCAGGCGGTGACCGCAGCCCGGTTTCCGCAGGTACAGCAGGCCCTGCAGTGGCTTGAATCGGCTGCCGCCCGCGAAGGAATTGCCCCGGCTGCAGTGCGAATGTCAGGCTCTGGGGGTGCGGTCTTCTGTACCGCCCCAGATGCTCCGACGGCCCAACGGCTCGTCGACCGCGTTAGCGCCCTTCAGAGCACTTCGGTGGGACCGTTACCACTGAGGCTGAAGGTCTGCCAGACCCTCATGCGACATCCGGGTAACGTGTTGTAAACCGTTGGGGAGTCGCCAAGTTGGTTAAGGCACCGGATTTTGATTCCGGCATTCGAGGGTTCGAATCCTTCCTCCCCAGCCAAGATTTCTTTGCCCCGAACACTGAAAGATGGTCGACCGCATATTAAATAAAGAAGGCGGTGCCCCCGAGGGGCTCATGATCTTCACCGGCAATGCCAACCCCAAACTGGCATCCGATGTCGCACGCCATCTCGGCACGCGGCTGGGCAGGGCCACAGTCGCCCAGTTCAGTGATGGCGAATCAACTGTCGAAATTCTTGAGCATGTGCGTGGCAAGCATGCCGTGGTCTTGCAATCCACCTGCGCGCCTGCCAATGACCACTTAATGGAAGTCATGCTGATGTGTGACGCGCTGCGTCGGGCCTCGGCGGAGCGGATCACTGTGGCCATTCCCTATTTTGGCTATGCACGGCAGGATCGACGTGTGCGCTCTTCACGGGTGCCAATCAGCGCCAAGGTCGTGGCCAATATGTTTCAAACCGTGGGGGTGAGCCGCGTGCTCACCATGGATCTGCACTCTGATCAGATCCAGGGATTTTTTGATATCCCGGTGGATAACGTTTACGCCGCACCGATCATTCTGGCCGATGTCTGGCAGCAGACTTATCAGAATTTACTGGTGGTTTCACCCGATGTCGGCGGTGTGGTCCGCGCACGGGCATTTGCCAAGCAAATGGATTGCGATCTGGCGATTATCGATAAGCGCCGGCCAAAGGCCAATGTGTCAGAGGTCATGAACATCATCGGAGATGTCTCTGGCAGGACCTGCATGATCATGGACGACATGGTGGACACTGCCGGTACGTTGACCAAGGCCGCCCAGGCGCTTAAAGACCATGGCGCCGAACGTGTGGTTGCCTACTGTACGCATGCCGTGCTCTCTGGCGGAGCGGCGGATCGGATCGCCCATTCAGCGCTGGATGAGCTCGTGGTGACGGACTCCATTCCTTTGTCGAAGGAGTCTCAGGCCACTGGCAGAATTCGGGTCTTGTCCTGTGCCGGATTGTTGGCCGAAACCATTTTAAGAATTGTGAAATCCGACTCAGTCAGCTCTTTGTTTGTTGAATAGTTTTCGTGCCTTTTCTTTTTTTCGGATTGCTGGTCGCGGCAGCCGCTGAATCGAAAAGGATTTTTGACCGGCAGCCTACGGGCTGCCACCTGTGAAGGAGTAGTTCATGAAAGTTGTTGCCAATTCCCGTGCGGTGCAAGGATCGGGTGCGAGCCGCCGTCTTCGCCGTGACGGTAAAGTGCCCGGCATTATTTATGGTGCCAAAAAATCGCCCATCAACATCGAGATCGATCACAACCCTCTGCTGCTGGCATTGAAGGTCGAGTCGTTTCATTCCTCGATTCTGGATCTTGAGCTCGATGGGAAATCAGAGCAGGTACTGCTGCGCGATTACCAGATGCACCCCTACAAGCCCGTGGTCCTGCATGTTGATTTCCAGCGTATTGATGTCAACCAGAAATTGCAGACCAAGGTGCCCCTGCACTTTAAGAATCAGGACATCTCCCCGGCCGTCAAACTCTCGGGCGGTATCGTGAGCCACGTGCTGACCGATGTGCTGATCTCGTGCTTGCCGAAAGACCTGCCTGAGTTCATCGAGGTCGATCTGGCAACGCTGTCGGTCGGCCATTCTCTGCATGTGCGTGATCTGGTCATGCCGGCTGGCGTCTCTCTGGTGCTGCACACCGGAGAGAACCCCACTGTGGTGACTGCATCCGTGCCAGGCGGTAGCGCGGAAGAGGAGGCCCCGACTGCTGAGGCCGCTCCTGCTGCTGAAGCAAAATCTGCCGAGAAGTCCGAAAAGAAAGACTGATGATTCAGGCCAGAGGGTCTGAATGAAACTCATCGTTGGTCTGGGCAATCCAGGATCCCAGTATGCCGGCCATCGGCATAACGTGGGATTCTGGGTGGTTGATCGTCTGGCCGCCTCGGGCTGGTCACGTGAATCAAAATTCAAAGCCGAGATTGCGAAGGCCCGTCTTGCCGGCGCCGATCGGTGGTTGTTCAAGCCGCAGACGTATATGAATGCCTCGGGTGAGGCGGTGGGTCCATTTGCGCGATTTCATCGACTGCAGGCCCATGAGATCCTGGTCTTTCACGACGAACTGGATCTGCCGCCGGGTGCTGTGCGCTTAAAGCAAGGAGGCGGCCATGGCGGCCATAATGGTGTTCGGGATATCGAACTGCACCTTGGCTCGGCAGATTTCTGGCGGCTGCGCATCGGCATCGGCCATCCACGCACACTCAATCTCAATCAAGATGTAGCGGATTTTGTACTGCATGAGCCCCGAGCCGAAGAAAAAATCGCGATCGATCAGGCATTAACGTCAATCATTGAAGCGCTGCCCGGAATTCTTGACGGAAAAATTGCAGCGGCCCAGCGGCAGCTTCACGG
>CAYXRY010000009.1:0-52564 GCA_964467545.1 uncultured Bordetella sp.
AGGCGGCCGCACCGTTGGCGCAGGCGTGGTGGCCAAGATTATTGAGTAGGCGGTTGAGTGTGAAGCGGCTGGCGGGCCCCCGGGGGAGTCCGCCGGAGTGCAGCAGTTGGTCCCCCAGTGTTCTTTACCCGCTCTTTGGAGATCTGAACCATGCAGCAAAAGATTCGAATTCGGCTTAAGGCCTTTGACTACAAGCTAATCGATCAGTCCGCCCTGGAAATCGTGGATACCGCCAAGCGCACGGGCGCTGTGGTCCGTGGCCCGGTGCCCCTGCCGACTTCGATCCGCCGCTTTGACATTCTGCGTAGCCCTCACGTGAACAAGACATCGCGGGACCAGATGGAACTTAGAACCCATCAGCGGCTGATGGATATCGTGGACCCGACTGACAAGACTGTGGATGCCCTGATGAAGCTCGATCTTCCCGCCGGCGTCGATGTCGAGATCAAGCTGCAGTAAACATTATGTAAACCTATCCCGAATTGAATTTGCAGGGAACGAGATACCAGAAGTAAAATAGAAGGCTTTCCCGAATTCGGGAAAAGAATTGAATTTTTAGCCCCGGCCAATCGAAGTCGGGAACGGAGAAAACATGAGCCTTGGACTGCTCGGTCGCAAGGTTGGCATGACCCGTATTTTTACGGACGACGGCGAAACAGTGCCGGTGACTGTAATTGACGTGTCAAACAACCGCGTGGCCCAAATCAAATCCGCCGAATCGGATGGCTATTGTGCCGTCCAGCTCGCCTTTGGCAGCAAGCGGGCCCGACGCGTGATCAAACCCCTTGCCGGCCACTTGGCCAAAGCAGGCGCCCAAGGCGCCTCAGTGATGCGTGAGTTCACGGTGGCTGCTGATCAGCTTTCCAGCCTCAAGCCAGGTGAAGTCATCAATGCCGCCATTTTTGAGGCTGGCCAGAAGGTGGATGTCACTGGCGTCACGCAGGGCAAGGGTTTCACCGGCACAATCAAGCGCCATAATTTTTCTTCTAATCGCGCCTCCCACGGCAACTCCCGCTCTCACAATGTTCCGGGCTCGATCGGTATGGCCCAGGATCCGGGCCGGGTCTTTCCGGGCAAGCGGATGTCGGGACACGATGGTGTGCTCAATCGCACCGCCCAGAATCTGGAGATCGCTCGGGTCGATGCCGAGCGCTCGCTGCTATTGGTCAAGGGCGCGGTACCCGGCTCCAAGGGTGGCAACGTCGTGATTCGTCCGGCTGTTCGCACCCCCGCCAAATCGGCGAAACAGGCGTAAGGGGCACAGGACATGGAACTTAAATTACTCAATGAATCGGGCCAGGCCTCTGGCAGTGTTCAGGCCAACGACACGATTTTTAATCGCGATTTCAATGAGCCCTTGATTCATCAAGTGGTCGTTGCTTACCAGGCCAATGCCCGTAGTGCGAACCGAAAACAAAAGGGCCGCTCAGAGATCAATAAATCGACCAAAAAGCCCTGGCGCCAAAAGGGAACGGGCCGCGCGCGTGCAGGCCGTGCCTCCAGTCCGCTGTGGCGTGGAGGCGGCAAGATCTTCCCGAATTCGCCGGAAGAAAACTTCTCGCACAAGGTCAACAAAAAAATGTACCGGGCGGGTGTGCGTTCCATCCTCTCGCAGCTGGCCCGTGAAGGCCGACTCGCAGTGGTCGATAAGTTCGAAGTCGAGGCCCCGAAGACCAAACTGATCGCTTCAAAACTCAAGCAAATGGGGCTGGAATCGGTGCTGCTGATTACCGATGCGTTTGATGAAAACCTTCACCTGGCATCGCGCAACCTTCAGAGCATCGCCATTGTGGAGCCGGAGTATGCCGATCCCGTATCGCTGGTGTATTTCGATCGCGTGTTGATGACACGTGGCGCGCTGGCCAAAGTAGAGGAGATGCTGTCATGAATCAGGAGCGTCTCATGAAGGTGCTGCTGGCTCCGATTGTGTCGGAGAAAAGCACCGCGATCGGTGAGAAAAACAACCAGGTTGCTTTCCGCGTCCTGCAGGATGCCACCAAGCCGGAAATCAAGGCGGCCGTGGAACTGATGTTCAAGGTTCAGGTGAAATCCGTCTCGGTGCTCAATGCCAAAGGGAAAGCGAAACGCTTCGGCCGCACCGAAGGCCGCCGCCGGAATGTGCGCAAGGCTTATGTGTCGCTTGCGCCGGGCCAGGAAATTAATTTTGGTGGGGAGGCTACTTAATCATGCCCGTCGTCAAACTCAAACCCACATCGCCTGGACGCCGCGCAGTTGTCCAGGTGGTGCACCCCAACCTCTATAAAGGCCGGCCCCATCAGGCCCTGGTCGAGCCCCAGAGTAAAACTGCTGGCCGCAATAATAATGGCCACATCACCAACCGTCATCGGGGTGGTGGTCATAAGCAGCACTACCGGATCATCGACTTTCGTCGCAACAAAGATGGCATCGTTGCCAAGGTCGAGCGCATCGAGTACGACCCCAATCGCAGCGCTCATATCGCACTGTTGTGTTACGCCGATGGTGAGCGTCGTTACATCATTGCGCCCAAGGGTGTCGCTGTTGGCCAGAGCCTGATGAGCGGTGCCGAGGCGCCGATTCGCCCAGGCAATGCACTGCCGCTGAGAAACATTCCGGTTGGATCCACGATCCACTGCATTGAGATGCTGCCGGGCAAAGGCGCCCAGCTCGCCCGCTCCGCGGGCGGCTCGGCCCAGCTGCTGGCGCGCGAAGGCACCTATGCTCAGGTGCGGCTTCGGTCTGGCGAGATTCGTCGGGTCCATATTGAGTGCCGCGCCACCATTGGTGAGGTCGGCAACGAAGAACATAACCTGCGCCAGTTTGGTAAGGCGGGCGCTATCCGCTGGCGTGGTATCCGGCCGACGGTCCGGGGCGTCGCGATGAACCCGATTGATCACCCCCACGGTGGTGGTGAGGGCCGCACCGGTGAGGCCCGCGTGCCCGTGAGCCCCTGGGGTACACCGACCAAGGGTTATAAAACCCGTCGCAACAAGCGTACGACTTCCATGATCGTGACCAGCCGTCACAAGCGCAAATAAGCGGTAGATAAAGGGAATCTCTCATGTCACGTTCAACGAAAAAAGGACCGTTTGTGGATGACCACCTGCTCAAGAAGGTGGAGAAGTCCTCATCGACCAATGACAAGCGCCCGATCAAAACCTGGTCACGCCGTTCCACCATCCTGCCCGAGTTTGTTGGCCTCACCATTGCGGTCCACAACGGAAAGCAGCATGTGCCGGTCTACGTCACCGACAACATGGTCGGCCATAAGCTCGGCGAGTTCGCGCTCACCCGAACCTTTAAAGGCCATGCGGCTGACAAGAAGGCCGTGAAGAAGTAAAGGACAAACGAAATGGCAACTGAAACCCGCGCAGTCCTCCGAGGTGTTCGCCTCTCCGCCCAGAAGGGTCGGCTGGTGGCCGACATGATTCGAGGCAAGCCCGTCGAGCAGGCGCTGAACACCCTCACCTACACGCCGAAAAAAGCTGCTTCCATCGTGAAGAAGGTTTTGGAGTCGGCAATCGCCAACGCCGAGCACAACGATGGCGCAGACATTGATGAACTCAAGGTAAAGACCATTACCGTTGAGCAGGGCACCTCACTGCGGCGTTTTGATGCCCGCGCTAAAGGCCGTGGCGTTCGGATTGAAAAACCGAGCTGCCACATTTCGATTGTTGTGGGCAGTTAACTCGGCGGCGAAAAGAATACAAGGAATACTATGGGTCAGAAAATTCATCCCACCGGCTTTCGGCTTGCGGTCTCCCGTAACTGGGCTTCCCGCTGGTTTGCGAACCATCGCGAGTTTGGCCGCATGCTCAACGAGGACATCAAGGTTCGCGAGTTTCTTCGTGGCCGCTTGAAATCGGCTGCGGTCGGCCGGGTCCTCATTGAGCGGCCAGCCAAGAATGCCCGCATTACCATCTATAGCGCTCGGCCCGGTGTGGTGATTGGCAAAAAAGGCGAGGATATCGAGAACCTGAAGACCCAGCTTGCGGGAATGATGGGCGTGCCCGTCCATGTCAATATTGAAGAGATTCGTAAGCCTGAAATTGATGCCCAGCTGATTGCTGATGGCATTGCCCAGCAGTTGGAAAAGAGGATTATGTTTCGCCGCGCGATGAAGCGCGCGATGCAAAATGCGATGCGTCTTGGCGCTCAAGGCATCAAGATCATGAGTTCGGGCCGCTTAAATGGCATCGAGATTGCCCGTACTGAGTGGTATCGCGAAGGCCGTGTGCCGCTCCACACGCTGCGGGCTGATATTGATTACGCGACTTCGGAAGCCAAAACCACCTATGGCGTAATCGGCATCAAGGTCTGGGTCTACAAGGGCGACACCCTCGGCCGGGCGGATGCCCCTGTGGCCGCAGAGCCTGAGGTCAAAGAGCCCCGCGAAGAGCGTAAGCCCCGTCGCGCACCGGCCAAGAAAACCAAGGACGTTGCCGCAAAAGATGCGACTGAGGCCGCAGGTGCTGCCGCACCCGCTGCCGAAGTCAAGAAACCGCCCGTTAAACGGGTCCGTAAGGCGCCGGCCCCTGCGGCCGAGAAGCCAGCTTCTTAATTTCAAGGCAAAGCCATGTTGCAACCCGCACGTCGTAAGTTTCGTAAAGAGCAAAAAGGCCGCAATACGGGCCTTGCCACCCGTGGCGCCGCAGTTTCCTTTGGCGAGTTCGGCCTGAAGGCAACAGCCCGCGGACGGATCACTGCCCGCCAGATTGAGGCGGCACGTCGGGCCATGACCCGACATATCAAGCGGGGCGGCCGGATCTGGATTCGAATTTTTCCGGATAAGCCGATTTCCCAAAAACCGGCCGAGGTCCGGATGGGCAACGGAAAGGGCAACCCCGAGTACTACGTGGCGGAGATCCAGCCTGGGAAAGTGCTCTACGAGATGGATGGGGTGGACGAGGCGCTTGCCAGGGAGGCATTTCGTCTGGCTGCAGCAAAACTGCCGCTGTCCACGACCTTTGTCACCCGTCAGCCCGGCCGCTAAGCCGGAGATTGCTGGAGAGAGTTATGAATGCCACTGAACTAAGAACCAAGGACGACGCGGCCCTGGCCAAAGAGCTGGAGGAGTTGCTGCGCGCCCATTTCAACCTACGTATGCAGCACGCCACCCAGCAGCTGGCCAATACCGCTCAGCTCACCGCCGTGCGTCGTGACATCGCGCGGGTGAAGACCCTGATCCGTGAAAGGAAGGCCGCATGAGCCCCGCCAACGACAAGGCAGTACCCAAGCGGACCCTGGTGGGCCGCGTGGTCAGCGACAAGATGAATAAAACCGTGACGGTGCTGGTCGAGCGTCGGGTTCAGCACCCGTTGTATGGCAAGTTTGTCGCGAAATCCAAGAAATACCATGCCCATACGGCTGAAGGCGGCCTCAAGGTGGGCGATGTGGTCGAAATCGCCGAAACCCGGCCAATCTCCAAGACCAAGTCCTGGGCTGTCACCCGGCGAATTTCGGAGGCGATCGTTATCTGACGGGCTGGCCGGCTTTAGTTGTCGACTGCCCAGCTTTCCCGTTAAAATCGAAGGCTTTTCGCAGTACAGCTTTAATGTTGTTGCAGTGAGGTGGGGCTGACTGGTCAATCCAGCCGGCCTTGTGTGTCAACCCGAATGCGGGACCAAGACTGATCGCCGTGTGCCTGGCAATGGGCAAGAGGGTGATTAAGTTGGGAAGAGAAAATCATGATTCAGATGCAATCGCGTCTGGACGTCGCCGATAATACCGGTGCGCGTTCAGTCATGTGTATCAAGGTCCTTGGTGGATCGAAGCGTCGCTATGCCGGCGTCGGCGATGTCATCAAGGTAAGCATTAAAGATGCGGCCCCCCGTGGCCGGGTCAAAAAAGGCGAGATCTACAACGCCGTGGTGGTCCGCACCGCGAAGGGCGTCCGCCGTCCGGATGGTTCACTCATCAAGTTTGATGGCAACGCAGCGGTACTCCTGAACGCCAAGCTCGAGCCGATCGGCACCCGAATTTTTGGGCCGGTGACCCGCGAGCTGCGCACCGAGCGTTTTATGAAGATTGTTTCGCTTGCCCCTGAGGTGATCTGATATGGAAAAACTTCGAAAAGGAGACGAGGTCATCGTCTTGACTGGTAAAGATAAGGGCAAACGGGGCGTGGTATCGCGCCGCGTTGGCCCCGAGCATCTCTTGGTCGAGGGCGTTAATGTCGTTAAAAAACATGTCCGCCCCAATCCAATGAAAAATACAACCGGCGGCATTGAATCGAAAGCGATGCCGATTAACCAATCGAATGTGGCCATCTTCAACTCGGCCACACAGAAGGCCGATCGCGTGGGCGTGAAGACCGAGGGCGAGAAAAAAGTCCGCATCTTTCGCTCCAACGGCGAGCCGCTCCCAAATCCCAACGTGGCGTAACGCAAAGGAAACACCATGGCGCGTTTGCAAGCACATTACCGGGAAAAAATTGTTCCAGAGCTCAAGTCAAAGTTTGGCTATAAAAGCGTGATGGAAGTACCCCGGCTGACTAAGATCACCCTGAATATGGGCCTTTCCGAGGCCGTGGCCGATAAGAAAATTATTGAGCACGCAGTGGGTGACATGACGAAGATTGCCGGCCAAAAGCCCGTCGTCACCAAGGCTCGAAAAGCGATTGCTGGCTTCAAAATTCGCGAGGGCTATCCGATCGGCTGCATGGTCACGCTGCGCGGATCCCGGATGTACGAATTCTTGGACCGTTTCATCACCATCGCACTGCCCCGTGTCCGTGATTTCCGCGGCATTTCGGGCAAAGCATTTGATGGCCGCGGCAACTACAACATCGGTGTGAAAGAACAAATCATCTTCCCCGAAATTGAGTACGACAAAATCGATACCCTGCGTGGACTGAACATCAGTATCACCACCACGGCAAAGACCGACGAGGAAGCAAAGGCACTGCTGACCGCCTTTCGCTTTCCTTTCCGCAACTGATTCACGGACCCCTGAGGACAATCTCATGGCAAAGCTGTCATTAATCAATCGCGAGAAAAAGCGCGAGATGCTGGTTAAGAAATATGCGGCAAAGCGCGCATCGCTACACGCCGTTATTGCAGACCAGTCGAAATCCGAAGAAGAGCGCTACGAAGCACGGCTGGCATTGCAGAAACTGCCCCGCAATTCGAACCCCACGCGTCTTCGTAACCGTTGTGAGCTGACGGGCCGTCCGCGCGGCACGTTTCGAATGTTTGGGCTCGGCCGGGCCAAGATCCGCGAAATTGCGTTCCGCGGTGAAGTCCCTGGTCTGACCAAGGCCAGCTGGTAAGAGGGGAATTCGATATGAGCATGAGTGATCCTATTGCCGATATGTTTACCCGCATTCGCAATGCCCAGCGGGTAGAGAAGCCCTCTGTGGCGATGCCGGCATCGAAGTTAAAAATCGCAATCGCGACCCTGCTGAAGGACGAAGGCTACATTGAGCATTTCAATATCCATCAGTCCGGCGCCAAATCTGATCTGGAGATCGGCCTGAAGTATCACGCTGGCCGGCCAGTGATTGAGCGCATCGAGCGAGTGAGCCGTCCCGGCCTGCGCATTTATAAAAACCGCCACCAGCTGCCCACCGTCATGAATGGCCTGGGCGTGGCGATTGTCTCTACGCCCAAGGGCCTGATGACCGATCGTAAAGCCCGCGCAACCGGGCTGGGCGGTGAAGTCATCGGCATCGTTGCGTAAGGGGGGAATCCACATGTCACGTATTGCGAAATACCCTGTTGCCCTGCCCTCGGGTACCGAGGCCATCATCTCGTCGGATGCCATCACGGTCAAAGGCCCACTCGGCTCGCTGACCCAGGCCTTAAAGGGTGAGGTCGACGTCAAGCTCGACAGCGGCACCATCACCTTTGCTGCCAAAGACAGTTCGCGCCATGCAAAAGCCATGAGCGGCACGGTGCGCGCCTTGGTGGCCAACATGGTCCATGGCGTATCGAAGGGCTTTGAGCGCAAGCTCAGCCTCGTTGGTGTGGGCTATCGAGCCCAGGCTCAAGGCGATGCGCTGAATCTTTCATTGGGCTTTTCTCACCCCGTGGTTCACAAAATGCCGAAAGGCATCAAGGCGGAGACCCCGACCCAGACTGACATCGTGATCAAAGGCATCGATCGACAGCAGGTGGGCCAGGTGGCCGCCGAAGTCCGCGCCTATCGTCCGCCCGAGCCCTACAAAGGCAAAGGCGTTCGGTATGTGGACGAGGTGGTGGTCATTAAAGAGACCAAGAAAAAATAAATCGCCTCAAGACAAGAGCAGATCAGGAATTCGATCATGGATAAAAAACAAAGCAGACTCCGTCGTGCACGTCAGACCCGCCTCAAGATTGCGCAGCTGCGGGTCAATCGCCTGGCAGTGCATCGGACCAATACCCACATCTACGCCAGCATCATTGATGCTTCGGGCTCCAAGATTCTGGTGTTCGCTTCAAGCCTCGAGCCGGAGCTGCGGAAAACCCTGGCCGGCAAGGGCAGCAATATCGCGGCGGCAACAGCAGTTGGCAAGCGCGTTGCCGAAAAAGCCAAGGCCGCTGGCATCACAAGTGTTGCGTTTGATCGCTCAGGCTTTAAGTACCACGGCCGCGTGAAGGCCTTAGCCGATGCCGCCCGCGAAGGCGGACTGCAGTTCTGATCTCGCAACGATAACTCGGAGCTTTCCAATGGCAAAGATGCAAGCAAAAGTGACCACCGAAGACCGTGATGACGGAATGCGCGAGAAGATGATCTCCGTGAACCGCGTCACCAAGGTCGTGAAGGGTGGCCGTATTCTCGGATTCGCCGCGCTGACGGTAGTGGGCGATGGCGATGGCCGCATTGGCATGGGCAAGGGCAAGTCCCGTGAGGTGCCGGTCGCGGTCCAAAAGGCGATGGATGAGGCCCGCCGCAAGATGATCAAGATCCCCTTGAAAGGTGGCACCTTTCACCACAGCGTGACCGGCAAGCACGGCGCTTCGACTGTGATGATTTCACCCGCACAAAAAGGTACCGGCATTATCGCGGGCGGTCCGATGCGGGCCATCTTCGAAGTGCTGGGCGTGACCGACGTGGTCGCCAAGAGCCTCGGCTCTACCAACCCTTACAACATGGTGCGTGCGACCTTAAATGGTCTGCGCCATATGCAGACGCCTGCCGAGGTCGCCAACAAGCGTGGCCTGTCGGTCGAGCAGATGCTGAACTGACCGGAGCGCTCTTATGGAAAAGAAAACCCTCAAGGTGACGCTGGTCAAAAGTCCGATTGGCACGCGCGAGTCCCATCGCGCGACGGTCCTGGGCCTTGGCTTAAAAAAGCTTCGCCAGAGCCGCACGCTGGAAGACACACCGGCAGTGCGCGGCATGATCAATAAAGTCTCTTACCTCGTGCGGGTGGAGTAACACCATGACTGAACAGAATAAAGATTCGATGCGCTTAAACACCATCGCCCCAGCCGAGGGTTCGAAGCATCCCAAGCGCCGTGTGGGCCGCGGTATCGGCTCTGGCCTCGGCAAGACAGCAGGCCGTGGACACAAGGGCCAGAAATCACGCTCCGGCGGTTTTCATAAAGTGGGCTTTGAGGGCGGCCAGATGCCCCTGCATCGTCGTCTGCCCAAGCGCGGATTCAAGGCACCGTTTGCCCGTTTTAATGCCGAAGTGCGGCTCTCTGATTTGCAGGCCCTGCCGATTGATGAGATTGATCTTCTGGCGCTCAAGCAGGCCGGCGTGGTGGCCGAGCTCACGCGATCTGCCAAGGTCATTAAATCAGGTGAGCTGTCTCGGAAAGTGACCCTGCGCGGTTTGGGCGTTACCGCCGGTGCGAAGGCAGCCATCGAGGCAGCTGGCGGCACCGTGATCGTGGAGGCAGTGGCTGCCGCGAAGTAATCGCGACAGCACCACGACCCCCGCTATGACCTCTGTCATGTCCATGAAAACCGACCGTTACGCCGATCTGCGTAAGCGGCTGGTCTTTTTGTTGCTGGCACTGGTGGTCTATCGGATTGGGGCCCATATTCCGGTGCCCGGCATTGATCCCGATCAGCTGGCCCAGCTGTTTAAGTCGCAGGCCGGCGGCATTCTTGGGCTGTTCAACATGTTTTCGGGGGGTGCCTTGTCGCGCTTCACCGTATTTGCCTTGGGCATCATGCCGTACATCTCTGCTTCGATCATCATGCAGCTGATGACGGTGGTCTCGCCTCACCTTGAGGCCCTGAAAAAAGAGGGCGAGGCGGGCCGTAGAAAAATCACGCAGTACACACGCTATGCCACCGTCGGCTTGGCGATTGTTCAGGCCATCGGAATTTCGGTGGCCCTGGAGTCCCAGCCTGGCCTGGTGGTGGATCCTGGCCTGATGTTCCGGTTTGTTACGGTGGTATCACTGGTGACCGGAACCATGTTTCTGATGTGGCTCGGCGAGCAGATCACCGAGCGTGGCCTGGGTAATGGCATCTCAATCATCATCTTTGCAGGCATCGCCGCAGGACTGCCGAGCGCCCTGGGCGGACTCTTTGAGCTTGTGCGAACCGGCTCCATGAGCGCGATCGTGCTGCTATTCATCGTATTTCTAGTTGTGCTGGTGACGGCATTCGTTTGTTTTGTTGAGCGCGGACAGCGCAAGATTCTGGTGAATTACGCCAAGCGCCAGGTGGGCAACAAGGTCTATGCGGGCCAGACGTCTCATCTGCCGTTAAAGCTCAACATGTCGGGCGTCATCCCACCGATTTTTGCCTCCAGCATCATTCTCTTTCCCGCCACATTGTCGTCTTGGTTCAGTTCGGGCGAGGGAGGCATGCGCTGGCTGTCGGACATCGCGGCATCGTTATCGCCCGGGCAGCCGCTGTACATTGCCCTGTATGCAGCCGCAATTGTCTTTTTCTGCTTTTTCTACACCGCGCTGGTGTTTAACAGCAAAGAGACCGCTGACAACCTGAAAAAATCAGGTGCCCTGATCCCGGGTATTCGCCCTGGCGATCAGACTGCGAAATTTATCGACAAGATTCTGATGCGCCTGACCCTGGTGGGCGCGGCTTATATCACCTTGGTCTGCCTGCTGCCCGAGTTTTTGGTGTTGAAGTGGAATGTGCCGTTTTACTTCGGTGGCACTTCTTTGCTGATCATTGTGGTGGTCACGATGGACTTTATGGCACAGGTCCAGGCCTACATGATGTCGCAGCAATATGAGAGCCTGCTGAAGAAGTCGCATTTCAAAACAGGAGGGTTCGCGCGTTAATGGCGAAAGATGATGCGATTCAGATGCAGGGAGAGGTCATTGAAAACCTGCCCAATGCGACGTTTCGCGTGAAACTGGAAAACGGCCATGTCGTTCTGGGCCATATCTCCGGCCGGATGCGGATGCACTACATCCGTATTCTTCCCGGCGATAAGGTCACGGTCGAGATGACCCCCTACGATTTAACCCGCGCGCGGATTGTGTTCCGTGCCAAGTAACAAAAGAGGAAACGGCCTATGAAAGTGTTGGCATCCGTTCGGCGTATCTGCCGTAACTGCAAGATTATTCGTCGCCATGGCGTGGTCCGCGTGATCTGTACAGATCCGCGTCACAAACAGCGCCAGGGCTAACTTTAGGGAAATCAGGAGCACACCATGGCACGTATTGCCGGCATCAACATCCCGAACCATCAACATGCAGAGATCGGCCTGACCGCGATCTTCGGTATTGGACGCCCCCGGGCCCGCGATATTTGCGACGCGGCCGGCGTTCCCTATGCGAAGAAAGTCAAGGACCTGACCGACGACGAACTCGAACGTCTGCGGGCCGAGGTTGGAAAATTCACCACTGAGGGTGATCTGCGCCGTGAAGTTTCGATGAGCATCAAGCGGCTGATGGATTTGGGCTGCTATCGCGGAATGCGTCATCGTCGCGGCCTGCCCGTTCGTGGCCAGCGGACCCGCACCAACGCGCGCACCCGCAAGGGCCCGAAAAAGGCTGCAGCATCACTGAAGAAATAAGTCTCGAGAGGCAAGATCATGGCAAAAGCAGGCACGACGACTGGCGCATCACAGCGCACCCGTAAGAAAGTCCGTAAAAACGTGACGGACGCGGTGGCACATATTCATGCGTCTTTTAACAACACCATCATCACCATCACTGACCGGCAAGGCAATGCGCTGTCTTGGGCCTCCAGTGGCGGTGCGGGATTTAAAGGCTCGCGTAAAAGCACGCCGTTTGCCGCCCAGGTGGCCGCTGAGTCTGCTGGCCGGGTGGCCCTAGAGTGCGGCGTGAAAAACATCGAGGTTCGCATTACGGGCCCCGGACCTGGCCGCGAGTCGACGGTGCGTGCGCTCAATGCGCTGGGCATCAAGGTGACACAGATCTCGGATATCACGCCGGTACCGCACAACGGCTGCCGGCCTCCGAAGCGCCGTCGCATTTGATTTTGCAGTACAGGCCCCGGCGATCATGCGTTGTCCGGGTTGTTGAAAGACCACCGTCGGAGATCGCTCTGACATCTCGTAGCTGACCAAATGCTGCGTTTTTCGAAAAAGGAATCGAAGTGGCACGTTACTCTGGACCACGTTGTAAATTATCTCGGCGAGAAGGCACCGACCTTGGGCTGAAAAGCGCCCGACGCTCGCTTGACTCAAAATGCAAGCAAGACAGTAAGCCCGGCCAGCATGGCCGAACCTCGGGAGCGCGCCTGTCGGACTACGGCAAGCAGCTGCGCGAGAAGCAAAAAGTAAAGCGTATCTACGGCATGCTGGAGCGCCAGTTCCGCCGTTATTTTGCCAATGCCAGCCAGGCCAAGGGCAATACGGGCGAGAGCCTGCTGCAGTTACTAGAGTCGCGGCTCGACAATGTCGTCTACCGCATGGGTTTTGGTTCGACCCGGGCCGAGGCGCGTCAGCTGGTCAGCCATCGTTCCATTCTGGTCAATGGCAAGTGCGTCAATATCCCCTCTGCCCACATCCGGCCGAACGATGTCATCTCGCTTACCGATAAATCAAAGGCTCAGGCCCGCGTGATCTCTTCAGTGCAGCTGGCCGAACAGAATGGGTTTCCCGCCTGGGTCTCGGTGGATTCGAAAAAAATGGAGGGTGTTTTCAAGCAGCTGCCCGACCGCTCCGATCTGCCTGCCGACATCAATGAGAGCTTGATTGTTGAGTTGTACTCACGCTAATCACCGCGAAGGAACCGTATGCAAACAGCATTTCTAAAGCCACGCATTATTGAAGTCGAGCCGACTGGGTCGAATTCGGCCAAAATCGTGATGGAGCCCTTTGAACGGGGGTTTGGCCATACGCTTGGCAACGCCCTGCGTCGCGTATTGCTCTCTTCGATGGAGGGATTCGCACCGACCGAGGTACAGATCGCGGGCGTGGTCCATGAGTACTCCACGATTGAAGGTGTTCAAGAAGATGTCGTGGATCTTCTGCTTAATCTTAAAGGCGTCGTGTTTGATCTCGAGGGCCGCAATGACGTTCTGATCTCGCTGCGCAAGCAGGGCGGCGGCGTTGTGAAGGCATCTGATTTCGACCTTCCGCACGATGTCAAAGTGATCAATCCGGATCACGTGCTGGCCCATGTGTCGGATAACACCAAACTCGAGTTGCAGGTTCGGGTTGAGAAAGGCCGTGGCTACGTGCCGGGTACGCTTAGAACAATGGCTGACGAGGGCAGCCGCGCGATCGGTCGCATCGTGCTGGATGCCTCGTTCTCGCCGATTCGTCGCGTTAGCTACACCGTAGAGAGTGCCCGCGTGGAGCAGCGTACCGACCTCGATCGACTGGTCATCGAGGTGCAGACCAATGGCGTGATCAACCCCGAGGATGCCGTTCGTCGGGCGGCCCGCATTCTGGTGGACCAGCTCTCTGTGTTTGCTGCCCTTGAAGGCGGCGAGCAGGTCGCCGAGGCAGGCCGCGGCGTGAGCGTGGATCCGATGTTGTTGCGCCCGGTCGATGATCTGGAGCTCACCGTGCGTTCGGCCAACTGCCTGAAGGCAGAGAGCATTTACTACATCGGTGATTTGATTCAGCGGACTGAAAACGAGCTGCTCAAAACCCCTAACCTCGGCCGTAAATCGTTAAATGAAATCAAAGAGGTCCTTGCCTCGCGTGGCCTGACTCTTGGCATGAAGCTGGAGAACTGGCCGCCCGCAGGAATGGATCGTTAATTAACAGTAATGACTACGGGGGCCGCTTATGGCTCCCGGATGTTTGAGGAGAATCCCATGCGTCACCGTCTCGGATTACGCAAACTAAATCGAACCTCCAGCCATCGGCTGGCGATGCTGCGCAATATGGCCAACGCCCTGCTGCGTCACGAGTCCATCCGGACCACACTTCCCAAGGCCAAAGAGCTTCGTAGAGTGGTTGAGCCCCTGATTACGATGGGCAAGAGCCCGACGCTGGCCAACCGGCGTCTTGCCTTTGATCGACTTCGTGATCGCGAGATCGTGAGCAAGCTGTTTGCGGAGATCGGTCCCCGGTATGCATCGCGCCCAGGTGGTTACTGCAGAATTCTGAAGTTCGGTTTTCGGCCCGGTGATAACGCGCCGATGGCCCTCATGGAGTTGGTGGATCGGCCCGAGCCCGCTGCTGAGGCTGCCCCTGTTGAGCAGAAGGCTGCCTGAGCAATTCAACGTTGGCCGCATTGAGAGCATCAAAGCCCGGGTGATCGCGCGTTCGCGTAAGTCCGGGCTGAATTAATGGCCTTCTCTTAACCACCTGGCAACGGTGGGTGCAAAATACGTTAGTACTCCATCGGCTCCTGCCCGCTTAAAAGCGAGCATCGATTCCAAAACAACTTTCTTCTCATCCAGCCAGCCATTGGCAGACGCCGCCTTGAGCATGGCGTACTCGCCGCTGACTTGATAAGCAAAGGTCGGCATGCCGAAGGTTTCCTTCACGCGCCAGACAATATCGAGATAGGGCATGCCCGGCTTGACCATCACCATGTCGGCGCCCTCTTCGATATCGAGGGCAACCTCGCGCAGGGCCTCGTTGGTGTTGGCGGGATCCATCTGATAAGTTTTCTTGTCGGACTTTCCGAGCTGGGCCGCGCTGCCAACGGCATCGCGAAATGGCCCATAAAAGGCGGAGGCATATTTGGCCGCATACGACATGATGCGCGTGTGAATCAGCCCCTCGGACTCAAGCGCCCGGCGAATCGCGCCGATCCTTCCATCTTGCATATCGGAGGGCGCAACAATGTCGACGCCGCACCGGGCCTGTGCCAGGGCTTGATCAGTCAGTACCTTGACGGTTTCATCGTTGAGGATTCGGCCCGCATCATCAATCAGGCCATCCTGCCCATGGCTGGTGTAAGGATCCAGGGCAACGTCGGTCATGATTCCGATCTCGGGCACATGTTTTTTTAGCGCCTCGACTGCTCGCGGAATCAGCCCTGCGGGATTGCAGGCCTCACGGCCATCCGGTGTTTTTTTGCTGGGGTCGATTACCGGAAACAAGGCCAGCACCGGGATGCCGAGTGTGGCGGACTGCTCTGCGATCGGCAGCAGCCGGTCTAAGCTGACGCGGCTTACCCCGGGCATGGACGGCACGGCCTCGGACCGGTCTCTACCCTCTGTCAGAAAGACCGGATAGATCAGATCTTTGACTGATAATGAGTGCTCGCTAACAAGGTCTCGGGACCAGGCGCTATAACGGTTTCGGCGCATTCTCATCATGGGGAATTGGGCCATAGGTCTTATTTCCACTTATCTTGTGTGGTAATTATTGGAAAGCTTTCTGTCTTGGACATATCATGAACACAGGCGACTTGTCGTCTCCCGCTTCTCCTCCCTGAGCGGGTGCCTAACCCATTTAGGCGTTCCCGCCCGGCGATCACCTCGCCGGGTTTTTTTTTGCAACTTTCGGCTCTGGCTGGGCAGATGGCAGATGCCACCATTGTGCAATTTTTTCGACCGCCTCGTCGCGGCCCAGCCTCTGGGAGGCCGAAAAAAGACTGACTGAGCAGTTTCTTCCCCAGGATGCTTTTTCCGCAGCAATCAGTCTGCGGGCCTGTGCCAGGGCGATCGATTGCTCGTTTCGGGTGAGTTTGTCGGCCTTGGTGAGCAGTACGTGAATCGGCCGATTGCGGTGATCGAACCATTGCAGCATTTGTCGATCAAGCGGCCCAAAGAGGTGGCGAATATCCATGACCAGAATTAAGCCAACCAGGCTGGCCCGCGTCTCCAGAAATGTTGCAAGCTCCCGCTGCCAGCGGGCCTTGATTGACTGGCTGACGGCCGCATAGCCATAGCCCGGAAGATCAACAAGCCGGCCGACCTCCTGCTCGTGGTGGTGCAGGGTGAAAACATTCATCAGCTGGGTGCGCCCCGGGGTTTTGCTGCTAAAGGCGAGCCGTCGTCGGTTGCAGATTAAATTCATGGCCGATGACTTGCCTGCGTTGGAGCGGCCGGCGATGGCGATCTCGCCGGGGCCGTCGGCGGGCAGTTCGGCTGTTTTCGATGCGCTGGTCAGAAAGCTGATGTTTTGGATCCAATCCTTCAGAGGCGGCATTAATCCGGGGGCTGACGCGGTCATCTCGGCGGTGGACTCGACTAAAATACGCAGGTTCAATGCGATCGTTGCTGGGAGTAATTATGCGTTGCAAGTTTGACATGGTTCATAAGCGCCTTAGCGTGCTGAAAAATGCACTGCGGGCATCGTTGTCAGTGGCCTTGTTTTCATCGGCCATGGTGATGGGCGTCTCAACATCGGCAATGGCCGCTGATCCCGCGGCACCAAAGAAACCCGTTGATATCGCCAAAGGCAAGGCAGCTGCAGCGGCGGTCTGCGCGGGATGTCACATGCCCGACGGCAACAGCGTGATTGCTCAGAACCCGATTCTTGCCGGGCAGCATGCCGCCTACATTGAAAAGCAGCTCGTTAACTTTCGCCTAAAGCCAGGCGCCAAGGCGCCAGAGCGCAACAACGCCATCATGCAGGGCTTTGCCACCATGCTCTCGGAAGATGACATGCGCAATCTCGGCGCCTTTTATGCATCGCAGGCACCGAAATCCGCCTCGCCAAAGCGGAAAGAATTGGTTGCAGCGGGCGAGCGCATTTATCGCGCGGGTATTCCGGAAAAGGGTTTACCGGCTTGTGCGGGATGTCATGGCCCTGGTGCTTCGGGGATTCCTGCGCAGTATCCGAGACTTGCAGGCCAGCATCCGGAATACACCGAGTCTACGCTGAATGCATTCCGCGGCGGCCAGCGCAAGAACAGCAGCCAGATGACCACCATCGCCTCGAAGATGTCGGACGCCGAGGTGGCCGCAGTCTCCGAGTACGTTGCCTCACTGCGCTGATTGCGTGAGCGGCCTGTAAAGCGCGGCCCGTCCGTTCGCTTGCGACGCGCACATGAATCAGACGCCTGCATCCTTTGAGGGGGCCGATTCGTCGGGCCCCTCAACTTCTGGCCTAGAACTCAAAGCCCAACACCCGCTTGTCGCCGAGGCGGTCGAGCTCCTCAGTTCGATGCGCTTTGCAATCTCTGCCCTGGTGGTGGTCTGCATTGCCAGTGCGATTGGCACCATCGTTGGCCAGAATGCGCCATCCATCAATTATGTGAATCAGTTCGGCGCGTTTTGGGCCGAGGTATTTTCTGCGCTCGATGTGGTGCGGGTTTATAACGCCCCCTGGTTTCTGGTCATCATGGGCCTGATGCTGGTCTCAACGAGCCTGTGTCTGATTCGCAATACACCGAAGATGCTCCGAGAGGCCCGCTCTTGGCGTGATCAGGTCCGTGATTCCACCTTTCCAGCATTTAAGCATCGGGCGGCTGTTGCGCTTACGGCGTCATCGGCGGAGCAGCGCCTGGCGGAATTTTCATCGGCCCTTCGTGAGCGTGGTTATCGTCTGCGGGCCGTGGAGCCGCAGGCGGCCGGCCGGCTGCCCTTACTGGTTGCGCGCAAGGGCACATCGAATCGGCTGGGTTATATCTCGGCCCATTTAGCGATTGTGGTGATCTCTTTGGGCGGCCTGCTGGACAGTGAATTGCCGCTTCGGACCATGGCCTGGTGGACCGATAAAGCCCCGCTGCAGATGAATCAATTTCAAGGCAATGAAGTTCCAGGCAGCGCACGGCTGCCTGCGCATACCCCGAGCTATCGAGCCAATTCGCTGGTTCCAGAGGGTGGCACCACGGATGTTGCGGTGGTGGCCCAGGGTAATGGCTCACTGCTCTTGGACCTGCCGTTTGAATTGCATCTCAAGCAGTTTCGTATTGAGTACTACCCCACCGGCATGCCCAAGCTTTTTGCAAGTGATGTTGTCTTAAAAGATAAAGAGACCGGCCAAGAAAAGACCGCCACCATCGAAGTTAACAAGCCCCTGATCCACCGGGGTGTGGCGATCTATCAGTCAAGTTTTGATGATGGCGGCTCCCATCTCAAACTGACTGCGTATCCGATGGCGGGCCCGATACGCAGCGGACTGCCGGTGGAGCTGACGGTCGGGCAGAGCGTTGGCCTGAAAAATTCCCAGAGCAATCTCTCTTTGGAGCTCACAGGATTTAAGCCGATTAATGTTGAGAACATGGGCGAGCCCCCGGATGATCGTGAGGCCGAAGACCCTTTCAAAAAACATGTCGCTACCGTGTTGTCGCCTGCCTTGAATTCCGAGAAATCCAAGCAGCTGCGCAATGTTGGGCCGTCAATTAACTACAAGCTTCGCGATGCCAGTGGTCAGGCCAAAGAGTTTCATACCTACATGCTGCCGATCGAGCTTGAGGGCGCGCGGGTCTATCTGGCGGGCGTGCGCAACTCGCCGGATGAGCAGTTTCGTTATCTGCGGATTCCCGCCGACGCAAAAGACTCCCTTGATGAATTCATGCGGCTGCGGGCCGCCATGGCGGATCCGACCCAGCGGGCGGCGGCCTCACGCCGGTTCGCGGCCCAGTCCGCGCCGGCAAATGTTTCAGCAACGCTGGCCGAGAGCGCCCAGAAAGCCTTGGAGGCCGTCGCGGAAGGGGGTATCAATCAGCTGGGACAACTGCTGGAAAAAACAGTGCCGGAGGCCGAGCGCGAGCGGGCTGCCGAGATTGTGCTGCGGCTGCTGACGGGTGCCTTTTGGGAGCTCTGGCAGCAGGCTCGCACCAAAGATGGCCTTCGGCCCCTTGAGCGTAACGAAGACAATGTCCGGTTTGCCCAGCTGGCCCTCAATGCGGTGAGCGATGCCCAGCTCTTTGATGCGCCCCTGCTGGTGGCGCTCAATGATTTTCAAGAGGTCAAGGCCAGTGTGTTTCAGGTCACGCGCTCACCGGGCAAGACCACCGTCTACATAGGGTGTCTGTTGCTCACGCTGGGTATTTTCGCGATGCTCTATGTCCAGGAGCGTCGGGTCTGGCTTTGGTCTCAGAATCAGGGGGGTGAAGTCGAGTTGAAAATGGCTGCCTCGACACCCCGCCAGACTGTCGATTTTGAAAAGGAATTTTCCGCCCTGGCAGCGGTCTTATCGGCCAACGGAGAACGTCGAACATGAATACTGCCTCATCCACGTTGAATCCCGCTGATGGTTTTTTGATACGCCGCTGGGGCCTCTGGGATTTGGGCTTCGGCCTGCTGGCCGCCCTTGGGGCGGCCTTTGCCACACAACGTTATGCCTCGTTCATGGACATTTATGAACTGGTCATTCTCTGGTGTTGCGTGCCTGCTGCTGTTGTATTGGGCTATTTCTGGGCTGCGCTTCGGCCATTTTTTATGGGATGTGCGGCGGCTTCAATTCTTGCAGTGGCGATGTATGGCGGCTCTGCGGCGGCCGCGGAAAGTAATTTTCTTCTGAAGTATTTCCTGGCCTCTCAGTCCGCCATCCTCTGGATGTGTGCCTTGTTCGCGTTTGCCACTGTTTCTTACTGGGTTGGGCTCTTCGCGCAGGGCCAGACCGCCCTCTGGATGGGCAGTCTGCTGACCTGGTCGGCCTGCGTGATGGGATCGATTGGCCTACTGGTGCGTTGGTATGAGTCGTATCTGATTAGCCCCGATGTCGGCCATATCCCGGTCAGTAATCTCTACGAAGTCTTCATTTTGTTTGCGGTGATCACCGCGATGTTTTATCTCTACTACGAGGGCCGTTATAAGACGCGCAGCCTGGGCGGATTTGTTTCGCTCATCATTACTGCTGCAGTCGCATTTTTGCTTTGGTATATCGTGGCCCGTTCTGGCCATGAAATTCAGCCGCTGGTCCCCGCCCTGCAGTCGTGGTGGATGAAGATTCATGTGCCCGCCAATTTTGTGGGCTACGGCACATTTTCCTTGGCGGCCATGGTGGGCTTTGCGTATCTGATTAAAGAAAATGCCCACACGACTTCAACTTGGAAGCTTGCGCCATTGTTTATTCTTGGCGTGCTCCTGTGTGCTGAGCCCCTGGTCTTTCGTCGCTCAGGTCTGCCCGATTACTGGGCCCTGTATTTCGGATTTTCTGCAGCCTTCATCGGCGCTGTGATTGCGTTGCGACGACGCATCGGTGCAGCCCTTCCGGCACTTGAGGTGCTGGACGATGTCATGTATCGGGCCATTGCGGTGGGCTTTGCGTTTTTTACCGTTGCCACCATTCTCGGAGCACTCTGGGCGGCGGAGGCCTGGGGAACGTATTGGCAGTGGGATCCCAAGGAGACCTGGGCGCTGATTGTCTGGCTGAATTACGCCGCCTGGCTGCATTTGCGCATGATGAAGGGCCTACGGGGCCAGGTGGCCGCCTATTGGTCCTTGGTCGGTTTGCTGATTACTGGATTTGCATTTCTAGGCGTGAACATGTTCCTCTCTGGATTGCATTCCTATGGCACGCTCTGATGCAAAACGTTTAATCCGCGGCGACCACCTGTCGGGCCAGATCACGCCCGAGTCGGTGGCTCATAGCCGGCGCGCGATTGTGCTCGCAGGCGCTGCTCTGGCTGCAGCAGGCCCGGGCCTGCTGCAGGCCTCTACACCGAAGCCCGCCTCCGCCTATGCACCACTTGCCGCTAAGCCGAGTCGCTACTCGATTCTGGAGCGGCCCGTACCTTTCGAAGAAGCGTCCACCTACAACAATTTCTATGAATTCGGCCTGGAAAAAGAGGATCCCGCAGAGCGGGCTCCGGGCCGTCTGAAGATCGCGCCATGGAAAGTTACTGTTGAGGGCCTGGTTGCGCGGCCTCGCGAATTCGATATCGACGAATTAAGAAAGCTTGCGCCGATGGAAGAGCGCATCACGCGCCTACGTTGTGTCGAGGGCTGGTCGATGGTGATCCCTTGGGTGGGCTATTCGCTGTCAGAGCTGATTCGGCGGGTACAGCCGCTGGGGTCAGCAAAATTTATTGAATTCACAACCTTAGCCGATCCCAAGCAGATGCCAGGCCTTTCATACCGTGCCCTGCGTTGGCCCTATCGCGAGGGCCTGCGGATGGATGAGGCCCAGCATCCACTGTCACTGCTGGCCTTTGGCATGTATGGTGTGATGTTGCCTGAGCAAAATGGTGCGCCACTTCGGCTCATGGTGCCCTGGAAGTATGGCTTTAAAAGCAGCAAGTCGATCGTCAAGATTCGGTTTGTTGAAGCCCAGCCGCCGACACTCTGGACACTTACTGCACCAAAGGAATACGGTTTTTACGCCAATGTAAATCCTGAGGTCGCCCATCCACGCTGGTCACAGGCCACGGAGCGAGTCTTGGGCACTGACGCCTTGTTTGCCCCACGACGCAAGACCGAGCTCTTTAATGGTTATGCGGATCTGGTGGCCCCGATGTATGCGGGCATGGATCTGAAGACCTTTTATTGATGTCACCGCGAACTGCATGGCAGCTGATCTGGCTGCTCTGCGCACTGCCGTTGGCCGATCTCGTGTTTCGGAGTGCGGGCCAACAGCTGGGGGCCAATCCGCAGGAGGCAATTCTTCGAGCAACTGGCCTTTGGAGTCTGACGCTGCTCCTGGTCACACTCGGTGTAACGCCGTTTCGCCAGTGGCTGCGCTGGCCTGAACTGATTCCGTTGCGAAGAATGCTGGGCCTGTGGGCGTTCGGTTACGCCTGTATTCATCTGCTTGCATTCTGGGCCTTCGAGCATGATTTCGATCTGGCTGGCGTTGCCGCCGATGCATTCAAGCGGCCATTCGTGACGGTGGGGCTGCTGTCATTCGGACTCATGCTGCCAATGGCTTTGACCTCGAATGCGGCCGCAATGCGACGCCTGGGCTACGGATGGAAGAGGCTGCACCGTGTTATTTATGCAATTGCACTCTTGGCGTGCGTGCATTTTTTTCTGCATCGGGCCGGCAAGAGCAACTTTATCGATCCGGCGATCGCAAGCGTTGTCGTGCTGATCCTTTTGGGATCAAGAATTTATTTTCGAAGATAATCGGGAATTGATTCGGCTGCGATGAGGTCGGTGAACTCCTCTCGGCGGCGAATCAGGTGGGCCTGGCCCTGCGCATCAATCAATACCTCGGCAGCCCTTGGGCGGCTGTTGTAGTTCGAACTCATGCTCATGCCGTAGGCGCCTGCCGAGAGCACCGCGAGCAGGTCGCCAGCTGAAAGCGCAAGTTGACGATCTCGGGCAATCCAGTCGCCACTCTCGCAGACCGGTCCGACCAGATCCCAGGTGGCTTCAGGTGCGGCCGAGGGCGCGACCGCGACGACGCTATGCCATGCCTCATACAGCGCAGGCCGCATCAGATCATTCATGGCGGCATCGATAATCGCAAAATTCTTGTGCGGCCCCGGCTTTAATAAATCAACTCGCGTGAGCAGCACACCGGCGTTTCCGACAATGGCGCGGCCAAATTCGAACAGGATTTCGGGCCGAGGACTGCAGCGTGTCTGCTGCCATTGCTGCAGCCGATCGAAAACCGCCGCCAGGAGTGCCGCAGGTGCGGGCGGTGTCTCATCGTCATAGCAGATGCCCAGGCCGCCGCCGAGATCAAGGTGTTGAATCTCAATGCCCGCAGCGCTGAGCCGATCGGCAAGCGCAAGCACGCGATCCACGGCCTGCAGAAAGGGCGACAGGCTCGTGATCTGTGAGCCGATATGGCAGTCAATACCCGCGATCAGCACAGAGGACATTGCCTTGGCCTGCTGATAGACCGCTTCGGCCTGCTCCATGGGAATACCAAACTTATTTTCTTTTAGGCCTGTTGAGATGTAGGGATGGGTCTTCGCATCGATATCGGGATTGACACGCAGTGAGATAGGCGCCACCCGCTTCAGTCCCGCCGCCACCTTTGCAACCCGATGGAGTTCCGCCTCTGATTCAATGTTGATGCATTTGATGTTGGCAGCTAAGGCGGCCGCGATCTCGGAGTCGGCTTTCCCAACCCCAGAGAACACGATTCGATCGGGCCGTCCTCCTGCTGCAAGCACCCGCTGGAGTTCGCCCACCGAGACAATGTCAAAGCCCGCACCCTGGGCGGCCAGCAGCGCAATTAAGGCGAGATTGGAATTTGCTTTGAGCGCATAACAGATGAGTGCATTTTTTTCGGCGGCAGCTGTCGCGAATTGCTGATAGGCCTGAAGCAATGTCCGCTCGGAATAGACATAACAAGGCGTGCCAAAGGCCTGAGCAATCTCGGTCAGTGGCCGGCCTTCACAGCACAGTACGCCGGCTGAATTGCGATGAAAACGCGTCCCGGCAAGAGGGCCAGAGGATGAGGCAGTGGCGTTCATTTTTTTGGCGGCTGCGTTGACGCGTTGGCGGGTGGACTGGATGACGAAGGGTCGGGCGCGTTGGCCGCTGCAGGCGCAGGGAATTGGGGCTTGGGCAGGGACAGCGGCCCCTTTTGGCCGCAGCCGACTAGAATCATTGCCATCAATGGCGCGAGCCGATAGCCCAAGGTGCGCATTCTATTCATGGAAGAGAAGTATGACCGAAACTGAATTTCTGGATCAGGCCGCCAAGGTCTGGGATGCAATCGAACGCAGGGTGGATGCATGGTCGCAGGACGACGACAGTGAAATTGAATCAGGCCGTCATGGACCAGTCCTGGAATTGGAGTTTCCCTCCGGCCGAAAGTTGGTCTTGAATCTGCAGACCCCGATGCAGCAGATCTGGCTTGCTTCGCCGCGCGGCGCATTTCATTTTGGATGGCGAGCGGGTGCCTGGGTCGACACACGCTCCGGATCTGATTTTTGGAAGGTCTTTATGGAGCAGGCCAGCCTGGAGGCAGGCCGGCGGTTGGCCGACACCGACTAAACCGCTTTATCTCAGGCCGACACTGGCCACGCCCACGCCCGGCCGACTCTCCTGGGTGTAGAACTCTCCCCCGATATTCAGCACACCATTGGGCATGGCGCGACTGCTGGCCGGTGCCTTGGCAAGCGCGACTTTGGCGAACTCCATCCAGATGGGCAGCGCGAGGCCGCCGCCGGTCTCGCGGTCGCCCAATTTTCTTGGCTGATCGAAACCCACCCAGGCGACCCCCACCATGCTGGCGTTATAGCCTGCGAACCAGGCATCCATCGAGTCATTCGTCGTGCCCGTTTTGCCTGCCAGATCCGCACGGCCCAGAGATAGGGCCCGCATTGCCGTTCCTGATCGCACGACCTCCTGCATCATGCTGTCGGCAATAAAGACATGCCGTGGATCCATCACCCGTTGGCTTTCATTGCCCGCCTTGGTGGGCTGCGCCTTGGCCAGGGTTTTTCCCTTTAGATCGACGATGCGATCGATCAGGTAGGGATTGATCCGAAAGCCACCATTGGCAAAAACGGCATAGCCGCCCGCCATTTGCATCAGGCTCACCGAGCCCGCGCCGAGCGCCATGGTGAGGTAAGGCGGATTTTTCTCGGGCTCGAATCCGAATCGTGTGATGAAGTCTTGTGCATATCGGGGGCCGATGGAGTGCAGCACGCGAATCGAGACCATATTTTTCGATTTGGCCAAGCCGGTTCGCATGCTCATCGGACCATCAAATTTCCCATCGTAATTTTTTGGTTCCCAAGCCTGGCCGCCAGTCTGGCCTGGATCAAACTGCACCGGCGCATCGTTAATGATGGTGGCCGGAGAAAAACCTCGATTTAAAGCGGCCGCATAGATAAAGGGCTTAAACGCAGACCCGGGCTGCCGCCAGGCCTGTGTGACACGGTTAAATTTATTGCGATTAAAGTCAAAGCCTCCCACCAGGGCGCGGACCGCGCCTGTCTGGGGATTCAATGCCACAAAGCCGGACTCGACTTCAGGCATCTGTGTAATTTCAAAGTTGTTATCAGCCAGTCGCACAATGCGAACAACCGCACCGCGCCGCAGACGCTTTGCGGGCGGCGCCACCGATGACAGTCCGGGGCTTGCAAACTTTAATCCATCACCCGAGATCTCGATCCGTTGGCCCCGGGCGCGGCGCACAACAACTTTCGTATCGCTGACATCAATCACAATTGCAGTGAGCAGCTCATCGCTGTCGGGCCGATCGTTTAAGGCGTCTTCGATCGCATCTTCTTGGGCATCGCGCGAGCTTGGCAGTGTGATGAATGCTTCGGGCCCACGCCAGCCTTGACGCCGATCGTATTCCATCAGGCCATTGCGGACCGCTTTATGGGCGGCCCGTTGTTCTTCAGCTGTGATCGTGGTGTAGACCGTAAGGCCGCGGGTGTAGGCCTCTTCTTTGTATTGATCAAAGACCAGCTGTCGGACCATCTCAGCGATGTAAGGGGCCCGCACTGGAAAATCATCGATTCGGCCGATGACCATGATTTTTTCTTTTTTCGCGGCCTCGGCCTGCCGTGGGCTAATGAGACCAAGCTTCTCCATTCGGCCAAGCACGTAATGCTGCCGTAGTGTTGCCCGCCGCATATTGGCGGCCGGATTAAATGCCGAGGGCGCCTTGGGTAGGCCCGCCAGCATTGCGGCCTCGGCCAGCGTGATTTGTGAAATCTCTTTGCCGAAATAGGTCTGTGAGGCTGCGGCAAAACCGTAGGCCCGCTTGCCCAGATAAATCTGATTTAGGTAAAGCTCAAGAATCTGATTCTTGGTGAGCTTGCGTTCGATTTCAGAGGCGAGCAGCACTTCATAGATTTTTCTTGTGAATGTTTTTTCTGATGATAGAAAAAAATTTCTCGCGACTTGCATGGTGATGGTGCTGGCCCCCTGGGACTTGCTGCCGGAGAAGACGTTGGCGACCATGGCTCGGGCAATCCCCAGAAAATCAATGCCACGATGCTGAAAAAACGAGTCGTCTTCGGCCGCGAGAATGGCCTGCACCAGGACCTTGGGCACATCGGGCAGCCGGACCAGGCTGCGCCGCTCTTCGCCAAACTCTCCGATCAGCACGCCATCGGCCGTCAGGACACGCAGCGGCATTTTCGGCTGGTACTCTGCCACGGCATTGATCGGCGGCAGTCGGGGGGTGGCCAGAGCGATCACCAGCAGGCCGATGGCCACAACTGCCACCAACGCCGCAAAGAGAATTCCGAGCCAACGCAGGACTACACCCATAAGCGCAAGTGTATCGCCTGCTAGACTGCATTCCATGCGAAACATTGTGTTTATTGGCCTGATGGGCGCTGGAAAAACCACCGTGGGCAAGCGGCTGGCCAAGCGTCATGGGCTGCCGTTTCTCGATACGGATCAGGAAATCGAGCGGCGCTGTGGCGCGAGTGTCTCGACCATTTTCGATCTGGAGGGCGAGGCCGGCTTTCGCCGGCGTGAAGCAAAAATGATTGCCGAGGCGATGACCCTTCAGGACACCGTGGTGACCACGGGCGGCGGCGCAATTTTGTCGGAAGAAAATCGCAAGGCCCTCAGCCAAGGATTTGTGATCTATCTAGATGCGCAGCCGCAGCATCTCTGGACCCGCCTCAAGCTCGACACCAGCCGGCCGCTTTTGAAACAATCCCCTGATCCGCGGGCCACCCTGGAGGCGCTTTACCGCGATCGTGATTTTCTTTATCGCTCGATTGCGAATCTGATTGTTCCCACGACCCGTGCCTCGGTTACTGTCGTCATGCGCGCGATTGAGCAGGGCCTTAGTGATGCAGGATATTTCCATCATGAAAACGCTTAAGGTATCACTTGATGATCGGAGTTATCCGATCTGGATTGGATCAGGAGTCAATCGTTTGCAGTCGTGTTGGCAGGAGGCGCTGGCGCCCGGCCGTGTTGCCCTCGTCACCAATGATCGTGTTGGCCCCCTGTATGCCGAGGCAATTGCGCAGCAGCTGCGAGAGTGGAAATTTTCAGTCGTGGTGATTCAGCTGCCGGATGGTGAGCAGACCAAAGACTGGCAGCACCTGAATCTGATTTTTGATCAGCTGATGGCACATCGATTTGAGCGTGGCGAGACGCTCGTGGCACTCGGCGGCGGCGTCGTCGGTGATATGGCAGGCTTTGCGGCGGCCTGTTATCAGCGCGGCATGCGATTCGTTCAGGTACCGACGACGCTGCTTGCGCAGGTGGATTCATCGGTTGGCGGAAAGACCGCAATCAACCACCCGCTGGGCAAAAATATGATCGGCGCCTTTTATCAGCCTGCCGCAGTGCTGATTGACACCGACACACTGGCCACCTTAGCCCCCCGTGAGTTCAGCGCTGGTCTTGCGGAAGTCATTAAGTACGGCTGCATTTTGGATGCTGAATTTTTTTCTTGGCTTGAGCAATCCATTGATGCTTTACTTGCGCGCGAGCCTGCTGCACTGACGACTGCCATTACTCGTTCCTGCGAACTGAAAGCCCAGGTCGTGGTGGCCGATGAGCGCGAGTCAGGCCTGCGGGCGATTTTGAATTTTGGCCATACTTTTGGCCATGCGATCGAGGCGGGTTTAGGCTTCGGGTCTTGGCTGCATGGTGAGGCGGTCGGCTGCGGGATGATCTTGGCAGCCGATCTTTCGTGCCGACTCGGCGGCATTACTGCGCAGCAGCAGCAGCGTATTGTTCGGCTGGTGGCCCGGGCGGGCCTTCCCGTTGCTCCGCCGAAATGGCCCGCGGCCCGCTATCTTGAGCTGATGTCGCATGACAAAAAGGCCCAGTCCGGCCGAATTCGTTATGTGGTGCTGCGCAGCATGGGTGCTGCAGAGACTTCGGCGGTCGAATCGGAACTGATCACTGAGGTGATAGAAAAAGCGATTGCATCAGGGTCAGACTCAGGCGCATGATGTAAACGATTAGTGCCCAAGAGGAAGCCATGGCGCGACAGGCCCGTGATGCACGTCCCGGAAGAACCTATCACTTGGTTCAGCGAGGGCATGATCGTGCCGAAATTTTTCGGGATGATCAGGATCGCAAGTCTTACCTTGAATCTTTTCTTCAGGCATCGGTAAGTTTTGGCCTGCGCGTGCATGCATTCTGTTTGTTAAAAAGTGAGGCCCACTGGCTGGTCACGCCACAGCGCGCGGATGCTATGGCCGATGTCGTTCAGCAGGTCGGCCGCAGCTATGTCCGGCGTTTTAATTCTCGGTGGTCACGGCAAGGCACGCTCTGGGAGGGCCGTTACCGAGCATACTGGATTGATGAGCCGGCCTTTGGACTCTTGGTGCAGCGGGCCATCGAATGCCTTCCTGCGCGTGAAGGCCTGTGCAGTCGGCCGGCCGACTGGGCCTGGTCAAGCCTGGCTAGCCATCTTGGACAGATGCCTGAGCCACGGCTGACAGCACTCCCGGCCTATTGGTCAATGGGCAATACGCCCTTTGAGCGAGAGGCGAAATATTCCGGGGTCTTCGATCAGGCCTTGGCTGAAGACATTTGGGAAAACATTCGACGCGGGCTGGCCAGTGGCCGACCATGGGCGACCGATCAGTTGATGGCCAGCCTCTCAGCAGAGGAGAGGGCTCGATGGGTCCGCAGGCCAAGGGGCAGGCCGTCGAAAGGCATCGGAGAATTTTAACGAATTATATGTCCCCAATTTTTATTGGAGATTGATACCGGCCTTTTTATATTATTGTCTGACCCCAATTAAAATTCAGTTTTTAAAGGGCTTGAAGAGCGATTTTTTCTTGATGTGACGGCGGGCCCACGGCTATAGTTGTCGGCCCGAAAACTTATTGCCATGCATCATGACCTCCGCCCAAGGCCTCTACGATCCCCGAAACGAACACGACTCCTGCGGCGTTGGTTTTATTGCCCACATCAAGGGCAGCAAATCCCACGAGATCGTCAGTCAGGGCCTGCTCATTCTTTGCAACCTTGATCATCGGGGCGCTGTTGGCGCCGATGCGCTGATGGGCGATGGCGCGGGCATCCTGATCCAAATTCCCGATGCATATTTCCGAGAGGAGATGACCAGGCAGGGCGTGGCCCTGCCGCCACCGGGTGAGTATGGCGTGGGCCAGGTGTTTTTACCGAAAGAGAGTGCCTCTCGGCTGGCCTGCGAGCAGGAATTGGAGCGTGCTGTTCGCGCCGAAGGCCAGGTCGTGCTGGGCTGGCGTGATGTGCCCACCAATCGTGACATGCCGATGTCGCCCCGCGTGCGTGATAAAGAGCCCGTGATGCGGCAGATCTTTATTGGACGTGGCGCCGATGTGATTGTGCAAGATGCGTTGGAGCGCAAGCTTTACGTCATTCGCAAGACCGCCTCGAGCGCGATTCAGCGACTTCGACTCACGCACAGCCAAGAGTATTACGTGCCCAGCATGTCGAGCCGTACGATTGTTTACAAGGGGCTGCTGCTTGCCGATCAAGTCGGCGACTATTACCTGGATCTCCAGGATCCGCGCTGCACTTCGGCCCTGGCACTCGTCCACCAGCGATTCTCCACCAACACCTTCCCACAGTGGTCACTGGCCCATCCTTATCGAATGGTGGCCCACAACGGTGAAATCAACACCGTCAAGGGCAATTACAACTGGATGCGGGCCCGCGAGGGCGTGATGAGCTCGCCTGTGCTCGGTGCGGATTTGCAAAAGCTGTATCCGATAAGCTTTGCGGGCCAATCGGATACGGCGACCTTCGATAACTGTCTTGAGCTGCTGGTGGCCTCCGGATATCCGATGGCCCAGGCGGCCATGATGATGATTCCCGAGCCCTGGGAGCAGCACGCCACCATGGACGAAACGCGTCGGGCGTTTTATGAATACCACGCCGCAATGCTGGAGCCCTGGGATGGCCCCGCCTCCATCGTGTTTACCGATGGACGGCAGATTGGTGCGACCCTGGATCGCAATGGCCTGCGACCCTCGCGTTATTGCATTACAGATGATGATCTGGTGATCATGGCCTCTGAGTCGGGCGTCTTGCCGGTGCCTGAGTCCAAGATCGTCCGCAAATGGCGACTGCAGCCGGGAAAAATGTTTTTGATTGATCTTGAGCAGGGCCGAATGATCAATGACGAGGAGCTCAAGTCCTCGTTGAGCAAAGCCAAGCCGTATAAGCAATGGATCGAAAATCTTCGCATTCGGCTGGATACCTTGGGCCAGGCCGATCGCTCCCCGGCGATTGCGCAGAACATGGTCAGTCTGTTGGATCGGCAGCAGGCCTTTGGCTACAGCCAAGAGGACATCAAGTTTCTTATGGCACCCATGGCGGCCAATGGCGAGGAGGCAGTGGGATCGATGGGCAACGACACGCCGCTGGCGGTGCTCTCCGACAAAAACAAGCCGCTTTACCACTATTTCAAACAGCTCTTTGCGCAAGTGACCAATCCGCCGATTGATCCGATCCGCGAGGCGATTGTGATGTCGCTGGTCTCGTTTATCGGGCCCCGGCCGAATCTGTTGGACATCAACCAGGTGAACCCCCCGATGCGGCTTGAGGTCAGTCAGCCGATTCTTGATTTTGCAGATATGCATCGGCTGCGCCAGATCGAGCAGCACACCCAGGGCAAATTCAAGAGCTATGTGCTGGACATCACTTATCCCTTGCAGTGGGGCCGTGAGGGCGTGGAAGCCAAGCTGGCATCGTTGTGCGCTGAGGCGATTGATGCGATTCAATCGGGTAAAAATATTCTGATTGTGAGTGACCGCAATATTGGGCCTCAGTCCGTGGCAGTGCCTGCGCTGCTTGCGCTCTCAGCGATACACCAGCATCTGGTCCGCGAGGGCAAGCGCACGCTGGCCGGATTGGTGGTGGAGACGGGCTCCGCCCGCGAGGTCCATCACTTTGCAGTGCTGGCCGGCTATGGCGCAGAGGCCGTGCATCCGTATCTTGCGATGGAGACACTGGCCGCGCTGCATCAGGATCTTCCGGCAGAACTCTCGGCAGAGAAGGCGATTGCCAATTATGTGAAAGCCATCGGCAAGGGCCTTTCAAAAATTATGTCCAAGATGGGCATCAGCACCTACATGTCCTACTGTGGCGCGGCGATCTTTGAGGCCATTGGAATTAATCGCGATACGATTGATCAGTATTTCACGGGCACGCCCAGCCAAGTCGAGGGCATTGGTGTCTTTGAAATTGCTGAGGAGGCCATTCGCACCCACCAGCTGGCCTTCAGTCATGATCCGGTCTTGGCCGAAATGCTCGAGGCGGGTGGCGAGTATGCCTGGCGTGTCCGGGGTGAGTCGCATATGTGGACTCCCGATGCCATTGCCAAGCTGCAGCATTCGACACGGGCCAATAACTGGAGCTCATATAAAGAGTACGCCCAGATCATTAATGATCAGAGCCGTCGTCATATGACCTTACGTGGACTGTTTGAATTTCGCGTCGACCCTGCTAAGGCCATTTCGCTCGAAGAGGTGGAGCCCGCCAAAGAGATTGTGAAACGTTTTGCGACCGGCGCAATGTCGCTGGGCTCGATTTCGACAGAGGCCCACACCACGCTGGCCATTGCGATGAATCGGATTGGCGGCAAGAGCAATACCGGCGAGGGCGGCGAGGATCAAAATCGTTATCGCAATGAGCTCAAGGGCATCCCGATTGCCAAAGGCACTCGTGTGTCGGAGATTGTTGGCAAGGACGTGATTGAAGTGGACTACGAGCTCTCGGAAAACGATTCCCTGCGCTCGAAGATCAAGCAGGTGGCCTCGGGCCGTTTCGGCGTCACCGCAGAGTATTTGGTCTCGGCCGATCAGATTCAGATCAAGATGGCCCAGGGTGCGAAGCCGGGTGAGGGGGGCCAGCTGCCCGGCGGTAAGGTCTCGCAATATATTGGCAAGCTGCGGCACTCGGTGCCTGGCGTTGGGCTGATCTCGCCGCCGCCGCATCACGATATTTATTCGATCGAAGATCTGGCCCAGCTCATTCATGATTTGAAGAACGTGGCGCCCCACGCCTCGATCTCAGTCAAGCTGGTCTCCGAGGTTGGCGTGGGCACGGTGGCCGCTGGAGTTGCGAAAGCCAAGAGCGATCACGTTGTGATTGCTGGCCATGATGGGGGCACCGGCGCATCGCCCTGGTCGTCGATTAAACATGCGGGCACCCCCTGGGAGATCGGCCTGGCTGAGACGCAGCAGACCTTGGTCTTAAACGGGCTGCGCAGTCGGATTCGTGTGCAGGCCGATGGTCAGATGAAGACCGGCCGCGACGTGGTGATTGGTGCGCTGCTGGGTGCCGATGAGTTTGGGTTCGCGACCGCACCGCTGGTGGTTGAGGGCTGCATCATGATGCGTAAATGCCATCTGAATACCTGCCCGGTGGGCGTTGCTACCCAGGATCCAGTGCTGCGTAAGAAATTCACCGGCCGGCCTGAACATGTTGTGAATTACTTTTTCTTCATCGCTGAAGAAGTGCGGCAGATCATGGCCCAGCTCGGCATCGCGCGATTCGACGATCTGATTGGGCGCGCTGATCTTCTCGATACGCGCAAAGGAGTGGCGCACTGGAAGGCCCGAGGCCTAGATTTTTCTCGACTCTTTTACCGGCCGACAGATGCCCATGGCCCGGCCTATCACACCGAGACGCAGGACCACGGCCTGAAGAAGTCCTTGGATAACGTCTTGATTGAAAAATCGCGTCCAGCCATTGAACGTGGCGAGCGGGTCCATTTCATGGAAGTGGCCCGAAACGTCAATCGGAGTGTTGGCGCAATGCTATCGGGTGCGCTGACGCGCCACCATCCCGACGGACTTCCCGATGACACGATTCGTATTCAGCTCGAAGGCACGGGTGGCCAGTCGTTTGGCGCATTTCTCGCTCAAGGGATCACCCTGTATTTGATTGGCGATGCTAACGACTACACAGGCAAGGGCCTCTCGGGCGGCCGCGTGGTCGTGCGTCCGAGCATCGATTTTCGCGGCGTGGCCCATGACAACATCATCGTGGGCAATACGGTGCTTTATGGGGCCACTGCCGGTGAGGCCTTCTTGAGCGGCGTTGCCGGCGAGCGATTTGCAGTTCGGTTATCGGGTGCGACCGCTGTCGTGGAGGGCACGGGGGACCATGGCTGCGAATACATGACGGGCGGCAAGGTGGTGGTTCTGGGCAAGACCGGAAGAAACTTTGCTGCCGGCATGTCAGGCGGCTTTGCGTATGTATTTGATGAAGACGGCGGCTTTGCGAGCCGCTGCAACACCGCGATGGTCGCCTTGGAAAAATTACCGGCCGAAGATGATGCGGAGCTGAAGAAACTCATCGAGGATCATCACCGTTGGACCGGCAGCCGCCGAGCCCGCGAGATTTTGGATCAGTGGGCATTGGCTCGGGAAAAATTTATCAAAGTCTTTCCGCACGAATACCGTCGTGCACTCTCTGAGATGCAACAAAAGAAGGCAACACAGACAGACAAGGTGGCAGCGTAAATGGGTAAGATCACAGGCTTCATGGAGTTTGAGCGGCTAGAGGAAGGCTATTTACCGGTCGAGCAGCGACTCAAGAATTACAAAGAGTTTGTGATCGGCTTAGACGATAAGCAGGCGAAGGTCCAGGCGGCGCGTTGTATGGATTGCGGCACTCCCTTTTGCAACAACGGCTGCCCAGTCAACAACATCATTCCGGATTTCAATGATCTGGTCTTCCGGCAGGATTGGAAGCATGCCCTGGAGACGCTGCATTCGACCAATAACTTTCCTGAGTTCACGGGCCGTATTTGCCCTGCGCCCTGCGAGGCCGCCTGCACACTCAACGTCAACGATGACCCCGTTGGCATTAAGTCGATTGAGCACGCCATCATTGATCGTGGGTGGGCCGAGGGCTGGGTCGTGCCTCAGCCAGCCGCGACGAAAACCGGCAAGACCATTGCGGTCGTCGGCTCCGGTCCGGCGGGCCTTGCGGCGGCCCAGCAGCTTGCGCGGGCGGGACATGCAGTGACCGTCTTTGAAAAAAATGACCGCATTGGTGGACTGCTGCGCTATGGCATTCCTGATTTCAAGATGGAAAAGATTCACATCGATCGTCGCGTGGAGCAGATGCAGGCCGAGGGTGTTATTTTTAAAACCGGAGTGCTGGTAGCAGCCCTTCCCGCCGAGGCCAAGGTCACCAACTGGGCGAAGACTTCGATCAGCCCGACGGAACTGATGGCCGCATTTGATGCGGTACTGCTGACCGGTGGTGCCGAGCAGCCACGGGATCTGCCTGTGCCGGGCCGTGAACTGCGCGGCATTCATTTCGCGATGGAGTTTTTGCCGCAGCAAAATAAAGTGAATGCGGGCGATCCGCTTGAGGACCAGATTCGTGCCGACGGAAAGCATGTCATCGTCATTGGCGGTGGCGATACCGGCTCGGATTGTGTGGGCACATCGAATCGTCATGGTGCAGCAAGCGTGACCCAGTTCGAACTGATGCCACAGCCGCCCGAGCATGAGAATAAGGCCCTGACTTGGCCGTATTGGCCGATTAAGCTGCGAACATCTTCGAGCCATGAAGAAGGTTGTGATCGGGAGTTCGCGATTGCGACCAAGGAGTTCATGGGCGAAAACGGACAGGTCACCGCCTTAAAGAGTGTGCGGGTCGAATGGAAAGACGGCAAGATGGTGGAGGTCGCCGACTCAGAGCAGATTCTGAAGGCAGATCTGGTGTTGTTGGCCATGGGTTTTGTTTCGCCAATCGGATCCATTGTCGAGGCATTTGGTGTCGATAAGGATGCACGCGGTAATGCGCGGGCCACCACCGAGGGCGATCGTTGCTACGCCACAAACATTAAAAAAGTGTTTGCCGCCGGAGATATGCGTCGCGGGCAGTCACTGGTGGTCTGGGCGATCCGAGAGGGCCGCCAGGCGGCCCGGGCGGTGGATGAATTTCTGATGGGTGCATCGGCGCTGCCGCGCTAAATGCACGCTGAGCAGAACCGGTAAGTTTGCTGTGCCAAATCAAGCGATGAGATCACGACTGCCGAACGTGGGCACCACCATCTTTACGGTGATGTCCGCCCTCGCCAATCGCAGCAGCGCCGTCAATCTCGGCCAGGGCTTTCCCGACTTCGAGCCTGATTCGGAGCTCTTGGATGCGGTGAATGCAGCCATGCGGTCTGGCCAGAATCAATATGCACCGCTCAATGGTGTTGCTGCCTTACGTGAGGCGGTCGCAGAAAAAATCAGTGTGCTGTATGGACGCCGTTATGATCCCGAGACCGAGGTCATGATCACCGCCGGGGCGACCCAGGCCCTGATGACCGCTGTCTTGGCGCTGGTACATCCGGGCGATGAGGTCATTGTTCTTGAGCCGGTGTATGACAGCTACATTCCCAGCATTGAATTGGCCGGAGCGCAAGCGATTCGCGTGCCGATGACATCGGCCTACCGCGTGGATTGGGACCGTGTCGCATCGGCTGTTTCGCCCAAGACCCGGGCCATCATGGTGAACTCTCCGCACAACCCATCGGGAATGATTCTCCGCGAGGCAGAGCTGCGAATCCTTGAGTCCATCGTGCTGCGACATAACCTGCTGGTGATTTCAGATGAAGTCTATGAACACATGATTTTTGATGGTGAGCCGCATCGCAGTGTCAGTGCATTTCCGGCCTTGGCCGAGCGGGCCATTGTGGTGTCGTCGTTTGGCAAGACCTTTCATGTCACCGGCTGGAAGGTGGGTTCGGTCGTCGCCCCACGGGAGATCATGGCCGAGTTTCGCAAGGTCCATCAGTTCAATGTCTTTGTGACCAATAGCGTCATGCAGGTTGGCCTGTCGGCCTACATGCAGAATGCCGAGCGCTACCTAACGCTGCCGCAGTTTTATCAGCGAAAGCGGGATTTTTTTCGCCAGGGCCTTGCGAAGACGCCGTTTCGGCTGTATCCCTGCGAGGGAACTTTTTTTCAGCTGGTGGATTATTCAGCGATCTCTACGCAGTCAGAGCTTGATTTTTGTAAGTGGCTGACCACTGAGGTTGGAGTAGCGGCTATTCCCATGTCGGCTTTTCATCAGGATCCCGTCGAAAACAAAACCATTCGATTTTGCTTCGCCAAAAAGGAGGAGACCCTGTCGCGGGCGCTGGAGCGGCTCGCGGCATTGGCATGATCCTTCCGGCCATTCCAGAGATGGTGTTTGTCGATCTGGAGACGACGGGGGCTACGGCGACCCGGGACCGCATCACCGAGATCGGCATCGTGCATGTATCAGCCCGTGGCGTAGAGCGGTTTAATCAGCTGATTCATCCTCAGGCGCGGATTCCTGATTTCATTGCGCGGCTTACCGGCATTACCGATGAGATGGTGGCGGATGCACCCGCATTTGAAGCAGTTGCCGGAGACCTGATCGATCGGCTGACTGGCAAGCTCTTCATTGCGCACAATGCCCGCTTCGATTACGGTTTTTTGAAGAACGAATTCAAGCGATGTGGCATCGATTTTCGGGCCCGTGTCTTATGCACAGTGAAACTTTCTCGGGCCCTGTTTCCCAATGCGCCACGGCATAATCTTGATGCGTTGATTGAGCGGCATGGACTGATTCCTTCGGGCCGGCATCGTGCCTTGGCCGATGCTGATCTGATTTTTCAATTCTGGGAAAAGCTCTGGCCATTATTTTCGCCAGACGTGTTGCAGCAGACGATTGCAACATTGACTGCCCGGCCTGCCTTGCCGGCGCAGCTTGACTCCGATCTTCCAGAGAGAATTCCCGAGGGCCATGGGGTGTATATCTTTTATGGCGAGAATAGCCTGCCGCTCTATGTCGGCAAGTCAAACCATTTGCGCAAACGGGTGCTCGCGCATTTCGCATCGGATCACGCGCGCGGCAAGGAGATGAGTCTATCGATGCAGGTGCAGCGTGTTGACTGGATCGAGACTGCCGGTGAGATTGCTGCATTGCTGCTGGAGTCATCGCTCGTTAAAAAATTATTGCCGACCCACAATCAGCGGCTCAGGCGCAATAAAGAGCTCTGTTCATGGCGAGTCGCGCCCCAGCTGAAGTCCGCGCCTGACGGTCCCAACGCCGCGCAGGCGGAGTTAGTCTGGGCCAGAGATTTAAATCTTGGGATCCAGCCGGATTTGTATGGGATTTTTCGCAGTCAGCGCGATGCCGTAGGGATGCTCACCGAGATCGCTCGCCAAGAAAGTCTTTGCAAGGTCTTGCTTGGGCTCGAGAAGGCTGCGTCAGGCGCGGCGTGCTTTGGCTTTCAGTTAAAGACCTGCCGCGGTGGCTGTATCGGCCGCGAGCGTTTAGCGTTGCATCATGCGCGGCTGCTCATGGCCCTCTCGACGATGCGTCTGCCGGCCTGGCCACATCAGGGTCCGATTGGCCTGCGCGAGGCCTCGGTCGTGCACGTGGTGGATGCCTGGTGCTATCTCGGCTCGGCCAGTCGAGAAGACGAAATCCATAGTCTGCTTGAAAACGGCAGGCCTGAGTTCGATCTCGATGTTTATAAAATTTTGCGCAAAGCCATGCGCTGTCTGCCCACGGTTGCGCTCTAAAACACTTTTCTTACCATAGCAGGCATGGACACCAAAACCTTTACCGTCGGACGAATTCAGCGTGCCGACTACGAGCCTCGCGATCGGCAGCTTGTATTGTATTTTCAAGATGGCAGTCTGCGCCGCTATCAGTCAGTTCCCAGCGAGGTCTTTCGGCGTCTGTGCAACGCCCCCAATCCCACGACGTATTGGGAAGATCGCATCGCCGAGGAGTACCCCCAGGCCCGAGGCAAGTCGCATGCGGACGCCGAGACAGCGCAAAAAAAGCTTGACGATCTCTTTGGCTGACCCGGAGTCCGAACCCATCACTGCTGCATCGGCAATGGCAAGCCATTCAGAGCGTCGGCGCCAGGGGCGCCGGCAGGCGATGGCGGGGCTTGCTGCAGCCCCCTTTGTTGGCCTGATACGTCCTGCCCTCAGTCATGATCGGGCTGCCGCCGGCCAGGATCGGCAGGCGATTGCAGCTCTGCAGTCCGGCGGCCTTGCCTTGATTCGCCATGCCATGACGGTTCCAGGCGTCGGAGATCCACCGAACTTTCGGCTCGGTGATTGCAGCACCCAACGCAACCTCTCACCGCAGGGACGGGAACAATCCCGAGCGATTGGCCGCTGGTTTTTGGAGCGTGGTCTTCGGCCAGATCGTGTGCGATCCAGTCAGTGGTGTCGATGCCTGGAGACTGCAAGTGAGGCGTTTCGTTCGATGGGCCGAGGGCCTGAGATTCCGATTGAGCCCTGGGCCCCATTGAACTCCTTTTTCCAGGGGCAAGGCGATCGTGAGCGTCAGCTGCAGCAGGCCTTTCAGGCCGCCCGCACTCTGGCGCAGCGGCCCGTAGCATCCGGCTTTGAAGTCTGGGTCACGCACCAGGTTACGGTTACTGGCCTGACCGGCCAGTACGTGGCGATGGGGGAAATGCTGGTGGTCTCTTACGATGGCCCCAACAAACCACTCAAACTATTGTCCGCCGCGGTTGCCTTTTAGAACATTGGCCAGATAGCGTCCGGTATGGCTCTCGGCACACTGGGCCACCGTCTCAGGCGTGCCGGCTGCCACCAGCTGTCCGCCACCATCTCCGCCTTCGGGGCCGAGATCAATGATCCAGTCTGCGGTTTTGATGACATCAAGATTGTGCTCAATGATGATCAGGGTGTTGCCACCGTCTCGCAGTGTTTGTAGAACTTTTAACAGCAGGGCGATGTCATGAAAGTGCAGCCCGGTCGTCGGCTCATCAAGGATGTAGAGTGTTTTTCCGGTATCACGCTTCGAGAGTTCTTGCGAGAGCTTGACCCGCTGGGCCTCGCCGCCAGATAACGTCGTGGCACTCTGTCCAAGCTTGATATAGCCCAGCCCAACATCAATCAGCGTCTGCAGCCGTCGAGAGATATTGGGTACTGCACGGAAAAATTCCATGGCTTCATCGATCGTCAGGCCGAGCACTTCAGCAATATTCTTCCCGCGATATCGCACATCGAGGGTCTCACGGTTATAGCGCAGACCATGGCAGACATCGCAGGGCACGTACACATCCGGCAGAAAGTGCATTTCAACGCGGACAAGGCCATCACCCTGGCAGGCCTCACATCGGCCACCCTTGACATTAAAAGAAAAGCGGCCTGTGTCATAGCCACGTTCGCGAGCAGTGGGCGTCTGCGCGAAGAGCTCGCGGATGGGTGTAAAGAGGCCCGTGTAGGTGGCGGGGTTGCTTCTCGGCGTGCGTCCGATTGGGCTCTGGTCCACACTGATGACCTTATCGAAAAACTCCAGGCCCTCAATGGCCTCCATGCCTGCGGGCTCGAGATGGGCGCCATTGATTTTTTTGGCAGCTGCAGCCACAAGCGTATCGTTGATGAGGGTCGATTTCCCGGAGCCCGATACGCCGGTAATGCAGACCATCAGTCCGCAGGGGATCTCCGCCGTGACCTGCTTGAGATTGTTACCGTGGGCGCCCACCACGCGCAGCCGGCGCTCGCCTGGGCGCTGACGCTGTTTTGGAATCGGTATGCTGCGCTGCCCGTTGAGGTATTGGCCAGTGAGTGATCGGGGTGCGCTCAGAATATCTTGCAGGCCACCGATGGCGACCACTTCGCCACCATGCTGGCCTGCACCCGGGCCCATGTCGATGATGAAGTCGGCGGTGCGAATGGCATCTTCATCATGCTCGACAACGATCACGGTGTTGCCCAGATCGCGCAGTTTGCGCAAGGTCGACAGCAGGCGGTCGTTATCACGCTGATGCAATCCAATTGAAGGCTCATCGAGCACATACATCACACCGGAGAGGCCCGCACCGATCTGGCTGGCCAGTCGGATGCGCTGGCCTTCGCCGCCCGAGAGTGTGGCGGCCGAGCGATCCAGGGTCAGATAGTCCAGACCGACATTAATGAGAAATCCAAGGCGTTGAGAAATTTCTGAAAGAATTTTTTCGCCAATCGCCGCCCGCATGCCCGAGAGCTGCAGCTGCTCGAGCCGTTGCAGTGCGGATTTCAGCGGCATGGCCGCCAGGCTCGGTAGATCAATATCATGGCCTGGCGCCCCAACTCGGACAAATCGGGCCTCAGGCCGAAGCCGCGATCCGGCACAGGCCGGGCAGGCCTGGACGCTGCGGTAGCGGCCGAGTTCTTCCTTGACCGCCGTTGCATCGGTTTCACGCCATCGGCGCTCCAGGTTGGGCAAGATTCCTTCGAAGGGATGCTGCCTTGTGATGAGCATTCCGCGGTCTCCCGGGTAGCGTAGGGGCAGCGCCTCATCGCCGGAGCCGTGAAGAATCACCGACTGAATGCGATCTGGCAGCTGCTCAAACGGCGTTTCGAGATCAAATTGGTAATGATCTGACAGGCTCTGCAGCAGCTGAAAATAAAATGCGTTGCGCCGATCCCAGCCTTTGATTGCGCCCGATGCAAGGCTTAAGTTGGGAAATTGAACAACGCGTTTGGGATCAAAAAATTCAACGGTGCCGATGCCGTCGCAGGACATGCAGGCCCCGGCCGGACTATTGAATGAAAAAAGTCCGGGCTCGAGATCTTTCAGGCTAAATCCACATTCGGGGCAAGACAGCGTGGTCGAAAAGACATGGGCGTTAGACTCTGCCGAGGTCGGACTGCTGCCCTCTGCCTCGCAGCTGACCAGGGCCCGCCCGTCGCCGAGCCGCAGCGCAGTCTCTAAAGACTCTGCCAGACGTTGTGTGATTTCAGGCTTGACTCTGAGCCGATCAATCACGACATCAATCGAGTGTTTTTGGTTTTTATTCAAACCAATGAGCTGATCGATATCGCGCAACAGCGGCGGCTGGTGTTCGGTCTGCACCCGGACTCGAACGAAGCCCTGCGCACGCAGACTGTTGATGAGCTCGGCATGCTCTCCTTTACGCTGTGAAAGCACTGGCGCCAGAATGGTGAGCCGAGACTGCTCTGGCCAGGCCAGGATCTGATCCACCATCTGAGAAACGGTCTGAGATTCCAGTCGGTGATGTGGATGCTGAGGGCAGTGGGGCACCCCAGCCCGTGCAAACAGCAGCCGGAGATAGTCGTGAATTTCAGTCACCGTGCCAACGGTGGAACGGGGATTGTGGCTGGCGGCTTTTTGCTCAATGGCGATGGCTGGCGACAAGCCCTCAATGAGATCGACATCGGGCTTTTCCATCAGCTGCAGAAACTGTCGGGCGTAGGCCGATAACGATTCGACATAGCGTCGCTGGCCCTCGGCATACAGTGTGTCAAATGCCAGGGAAGATTTTCCCGACCCGGAGAGCCCGGTAATGACAATCAGCTGATGCCGCGGTAAATCCGCATCAATATTTTTTAGGTTGTGGGTCCGGGCGCCGCGAACTCGAAGTAGCGATTGCGGAAAAAGCGATTGCATAAGCCAGGCCGTGAGGGGTTCGCGTGTGGGTTGGGGTCAGCGTGATTGGGCCAGAGCGACTCAGCGCACTTAAATCAAAAGGCCAATCGACTACTATACCCCGTGGTTATGACTCAAGCAGCCTCAACGATTCGTTTCACCGGCCAGGAATGGCGGGCCTGTCTGGCCCTCTCCATGCTCTACGGCCTGCGGATGCTCGGCCTGTTTCTTGTCTTCCCCGTGCTGGCCGCTGAGTCTCAGGCACTTCAGGGTGGGGATGATCCGATGTGGGTCGGCATCGCTGCGGGTATCTATGGACTGACCCAGGCACTTCTGCAGATTCCATTTGGCGCAGCCTCGGATCGTTATGGCCGACGCCGCGTGATTCTTATCGGCCTGGTGATCTTCGCCTTTGGAAGTGTTGTCGCGGCACTGGCCACAAGCATTGCTGGCTTGGCCATTGGCCGGGCCCTGCAGGGCGCCGGCGCGATCTCAGCTGCGGTGACTGCATTTTTGGCAGACTCAACACGTGAGGAGGTTCGCACGCGAGCGATGGCGCTGATCGGCGCGACCATTGGGCTTGCATTTGCGTTGTCTTTGGTGATGGCGCCGGTGCTCTCAGCGATGTTTGGAATGTCGGGCCTCTTCTGGCTGACTGCGGCGCTGGTTGTCATGGCGATGATTCCCGTGATGCGAATGGCAGAGCCTGCCCGACGGCAGACCCCCGAGGTTTCGTTTTCCGACATCCAGCACATTGTGCTGCGCGATGGTCAGCTGATGCGGCTGAATCTTGGCATCTTCATGATTCACATGACCCAGACGGCGATCTTCGTTGTGATTCCCCTGGCCCTTATTCAGATGGGCCTGGGCCTGCACGATCATTGGATGTTGTACCTGCCGGTGGTGATGGCATCTTTTGGGCTCATGCTGATGCCCATTTTCTGGTCCGAGCGAACCGGCCGTAGTCGGCCTGCATTTCTTTTTGCAATCGCATTGATGGGCGCGTCGATTGTAGGCTTTGGCTTTGCGGCGTCCTCGTTGTGGGCCTGGGCAGTGCTGCTGCTCGGATTTTTCACCGCATTTAATGCCTTAGAAGCGTTTCTGCCTTCCTGGGTCTCGCGGGTGGCGCCGTCCTCGCATCGGGGGCTGGCCCTGGGGGTCTACAACACCACGCAATCTCTCGGGCTTTTCTCCGGCGGCCTGCTGGGCGGCCTGATGGCCAAGGCCTTTGGCGCGGCCGCAGTCTACTGGGCCTGCGCTGCCGCGATCCTGGTTTGGGGCATCATCTCTTTTGGACTAAAAGAATTGGGCCCCCGCCGGCCCCGGGCGGCTTAGCCAAATGGCTGATCGTCAGGATCGGGCTTCTCGTCCATGCTGTGGCTGTCCCACTTCCGGGCGTTTTATCAGGAGATAAAGTTATGTTGATGGTTGGAGTCGCAAGAGTTGGCAATGATCCGGTCGCACGCTATACCCCCGATGGCAAGCCTGTCATGGATATTTCATTGGCCTTTGATTACGGCCGCAAGGGCAATGATGGCCGCCGGCCGACCCAGTGGGTCAACGCCACCATGTGGGGTGACCGCGTTGAGCGTCTGCAGCCTTATTTGTCAAAAGGCTCCCAGGTCTTCGTGACGCTCTCAGAACCGCATATCGAGACTTATGAAAAAAAAGACGGCAGCGGCCAGGGATTTTCGCTGCGGGCGCGGGTCACCGAGCTGGAGTTTGTGGGCGGCCGCCGCGAGGAATCCGCCGGCGAGTCTGCTGATGCGCCCGCCGCGGCCCCGTCCCGGCCAGCGAAGTCGGCAGCCAAGGCGCCGGGTTTTGACGATCTGGACGACGACATTCCTTTTTAATTAAATTCCTCCCCCGATTTGGGGGTAGGGCGGCCCGCTGTTGTGCCCGAAGGCCGATGGTGTCGGGTAAAATCAGGCCTCTATCTCGATCGCGCCGCCTTTGCGGCGCGCGTTTTTTGAGCACAGCGAAACGCCATGCCCATTTATCCCTACCGTTGTGAAAACTGTGGCTTTCAGAAAGATGCCCTGCAAAAACTTTCTGACGCTCCGCTGCGGGACTGCCCAGAGTGTGGCCAGCCCCGCCTGGTGAAGCAGCTCACAGCTGCTGGCTTTGCCCTCAAGGGCACGGGCTGGTATGTCACGGACTTCCGTGATTCAGGAAAAAAATCGGCCTCAGCGGATGCCGCAAAGCCGGCCGCGGCATCCGCTGAGACCAGCGGCGGCGCGAGCGACACCACCTCGGCACCGCCCGCTGCAGCTGCTGAGTCCACATCGACCTCCTCGGCCGCAGCATCGGCATCAGCCCCCACATCATCTGCCACAGCACCATCGTCGGCTGCGCCACCAGCATCGGCCACCGGAGCCTAACGCAAGTGCCCATGCAGATTGTTCGGTCGCACTTTAAGCGCTATTTGCTTGCAGGCCTGCTGCTGTGGACGCCGATTGCCATCACGATTTGGGTGATTACCTGGGTTTTTGATGCCCTCGATAACGTTCTGCCGGTTGCCCTGCGCTCCGAGGTGCTCTTCGGCGTGCATGTGCCAGGATTCGGCGTTTTGGTTGTGGTGTTGTTCATTCTGATTACCGGATTTCTTGCCGCGAATTTGATTGGCCAGAAGCTGGTGGAAGTCTGGGAGGGCGTGATGCGCCGCATCCCACTGGTGCGCTCAATTTATTCCTCGGTCAAGCAGGTGAGTGATACGATTCTGTCGCCGAATGGCCAGGCCTTTCGTCAGGCAGTGTTGGTCCAGTATCCGCGACACGGCAGCTGGACCATCGGCTTTCTTACCGGCACGCCCTCAGCAGAGGTCGCCGCTCATCTACCCACTGATTGTGTCTCCATCTACGTGCCCACTACCCCGAACCCGACATCAGGATTTTTTCTGATGATGCCCCGGGCCGAGGTCATTGAGCTCTCGATCGGTGTTGATGCGGCCCTGAAGTATGTGGTGAGCATGGGCACGGTGCCACCACTTCCCACCGTACGGCCAAAGCCATAGGGCTGACGCTGTCGGGTGACCTCTCGCTTAGGAAACGTTATGCGATCTCAATACGCCGGCTCTGTTTGTACAGAGCAGCTTGGACAACAGGTGACCTTATGCGGCTGGGTCCACCGACGCCGGGACCATGGCGGTGTTATTTTCATTGACCTGCGTGATCGTGAGGGCCTGGCCCAGGTCGTTTGTGATCCGGACCGTCCCGAGATGTTTAAAACTGCCGAGACGCTTCGTAATGAGTTTTGTATTCAAATTACCGGCCTGGTTCGTGCGCGGCCGGCCGGCACAGCGAATCCAAATCTAAAAAGCGGTGAGATTGAAATTCTTTGCCATGAGATTTCGGTGCTGAATCCATCGGTGACACCGCCTTTTCAGCTCGATGACGAAAATCTGTCGGAGACGACAAGACTAACGCATCGTGTCCTCGATCTGCGTCGGCCTGCGATGCAGAAAAATCTCATGCTGCGTTATCGAGTTGCAATGGAAATACGCCGCTACCTTGATGCCGAAGGCTTCATCGATGTCGAGACGCCGATGCTTACAAAATCAACCCCCGAGGGTGCGCGGGATTATCTCGTGCCTTCGCGGGTCAATGCAGGGGAGTTCTTCGCGCTGCCGCAGTCGCCGCAGCTGTTTAAGCAGCTGCTGATGGTCTCGGGATTTGATCGCTACTATCAGATTACCAAGTGCTTTCGAGATGAAGACCTGCGGGCTGACCGGCAGCCGGAATTTACCCAGATCGACTGCGAGACATCGTTTTTAAATGAGACCCAGATTCGGGAATTATTTGAGCGTATGGTTCGGCGCGTCTTTCAATCCGCCATCGATATTCAGCTTGCCGAGCCCTTCCCGGTGATGACATACGCCGAGGCCATCCAGCGTTTTGGTTCCGACAAGCCAGATCTTCGGGTCAGTCTGGAGTTCACCGAGCTGACCGATGTCATGAAGTCGGTCGACTTCAAGGTCTTTTCCGAGCCCGCAAATCATTCCGCAGGCCGAGTGGCGGCCCTGCGCGTTCCTGGGGGTGCGGCGATTTCGCGTGGCGAAATCGATGTCTATACGGAATTCGTCAAGATCTATGGCGCCAAGGGTCTGGCCTGGATCAAGGTCAATCAAGTCGCCCAGGGCCGCGATGGCCTGCAGTCCCCGATTGTGAAGAATCTTCATGACGAGGCGCTCGCTGCAATTCTGAAGCGTTCAGGTGCGCAGGATGGCGATCTGATTTTCTTTGGTGCTGATAAGGCCAAGGTTGTGAATGATGCCCTTGGCGCCCTCAGGCTGAAAGTGGGCCATAGTGATTTTGGTAAGTCGCAGGGTCTCTTTGAAGCGGGCTGGCGTCCGCTATGGGTGATTGATTTCCCGATGTTCGAGTACGACGATGAAGCCAAGCGCTGGGCGGCAGTCCATCATCCGTTTACGGCACCGAAAGACGGCCACGAAAATCTCATGGACACGGATCCTGGCGCCTGCCTGGCCAAGGCCTACGACATGGTGCTCAATGGCTGGGAGCTGGGCGGCGGATCGGTTCGAATCCATCGGGCTGAGGTCCAGAGCAAGGTGTTCAGTGCTTTGAACATTGGCGCAGAAGAGGCCCGCGCGAAATTTGGTTTTCTTTTGGATGCGCTTCAGTACGGCGCACCACCCCACGGTGGCATTGCCTTCGGACTGGATCGGCTGGTCACGCTGATGACCGGCGCTGAGAGCATTCGCGATGTGATCGCATTTCCAAAGACGCAGCGCGCCCAATGCCTGTTGACACAGGCCCCATCGCAGGTCGACGAAAAGCAGCTCAGAGAGCTGCACATTCGGCTGCGGGAGGCACCGCGAGTCTCAGGATGATTCGGCCGCTCAGTGGCCTTGGCTACTTGGCATCGGCCGCGCTCATGGGGGGTGCTTTGGGCCTGCTGCGCGGCCCCGCAGCAATCGCAGTCAACCCTGCGTTATTGTTGATTCCATTTTCGCTGGCGGCCACCATCCAGTTTTTTGGCAGTAAGGCAGCGCCAGCCTTGTCGAGGGGCGGTCTGAGCTGGGGCGGGCAGCTTCAGTCAGCCCTTATGATTGGCCTTCCTCTTGCAGCACTCGTGTTGGCGAGTGAGTCGATTCTGGTGGCGGACTGGCCGTCGGCCGCTGCGGCAGCAGCAGGCTGTGGCGCTGGTGTTGTGGCGGGACTCGTCGTCGAGCCGATGAGTCAGACTGCGACCTCCTTTCGAATTCGAGTGCTGCTGTTGTATCTAGCAGCTGGTGTTGTTGCCATTTCAACACTTCTGACAAGTCTGCCGCCCGCAGCCTTCTGGGTGGTCAGCGCAGTGATTCCCGCATGGCAGGCCCGCCGCCTTGCTTTGCGCGATCAGGCGCAGGATGCAGCAAGAATGCTGGCCGCATCGATTCGATTATTCATGGGTGTCTTGACGCTTGCGCTCGTGCTGCCTGCGGGCCTGATGCTGCGATGACAACGAGGCGGGTGATTGTCGAGCAATGACAGAATTCAAGATACCAGAATCCGTACTGGTGGTGGTACACAGAGTTGATCTTCTGGTGCTGCTGATGGAGCGGGCAGATCGACCCGGCTTTTGGCAGTCGGTAACAGGCAGCCGCCATGCCCTCGATGAGCCTCTGCGCGAGACCGCACGTCGGGAGTTATTTGAAGAGACCGGAATTACGGTCAACGATTCGGCGGGCCCCTATCTGGTGGATTGGAATTTTTCGCAGACCTACGAAATTTATCCTCACTGGCGTCATCGCTATGCGCCGGGCGTAACGGAGAATGTGGAGCATGTTTTTAGCATTTGCGTTTCACATGACACGCCGATTCTGCTGTCGAGCCGGGAACATACCCGTTTTCAGTGGCTGCCCTATCGCGATGCAGCCGAGCGTTGCTTTTCGTGGAGCAACGCAGAGATGATCCGTGAGTTGCCTGCTCGATTTCGTTTGGGGTGAGCATGTCGGATGCTCCAATCCGGCCCTCGATGAAGCTCCTTCAGGGGTCTGAGGAGTATTTTCCAGAGCTTATTGCCGCGGTTGAGGACGCCCGAACGACAGTCTATCTTGAGTCTTACCTGATCCACGACGACCCTCCCACGCGGCGTGTGCTGGATGCGCTGTTTCGGGCCCGGCAGCGTGGGGTCTCGGTGTTCATGCTGCTCGACGGCTTTGGCGCCGCTTCGGAGATGGGCTGGGCACGGGCCCTACTGGCTGAGCACGGGATACAGATTGAGTTTTATCGGCCGGGGGTGAAGTGGCGGATGCCGAATACCTGGCGCCGGCTCCATCGAAAATTGGCATTGATTGATGAGCAGACGGCATTTGTCGGTGGTATCAATTTGATTGGCGATCACTTTGATCTGGCCCACGGCCAGCTTCCTCGGCCGCGGTTTGACTTCGCGATTCGTGTTGATTTGGCATTGCCAGTGGCCGCGATTTCGCGGGTGATGCGGCGCACCTGGTGGCGTGTAAGCCTGAGAAATGCATTTCGAGGCAGCCTGGGCCGATTGTTTCGGCCTGATCAGCCTCAGACTGAATTCACCCGACTTCGCGAGGCCTGGCGCCGCACTCGGCGACATCTGCGCTGGAGGGCACCCCGTACACGGCGCCGAATGTCGCGGCGGGTTCGCCTATTGCTACGGGATAACCTGCGGCACCGACGCGACATTGAACGCTGGTATTTGGTCAACATCAGTGCCGCGCGCACTGAGATTTTGATCGCCAACGCGTATTTTGTGCCGACCTACCGTTTTCGTCAGGCCCTCTTGCGTGCAGCCCAGCGGGGGGTCCGGGTCCGGCTTTTGATCCAAGGCAATAGCGATCAATGGTGGACCCACTGGGCGACTCAGGCGCTGATTGGCGAACTGGTGGCCGGCGGGGTCGAGGTCTATGAATACACGGAGAGTTTTTTACATGCGAAGGTTGCCGTGATTGACGATGCAGTGACAGTGGGTTCGTCCAATATTGATCCCTTTTCATTGGCGTTCTCACTTGAGGCAAATTTGATTGCCGAGGATGTGATCCTGGCCAATCAGTTAAAACAGCAGCTTGAGTCGGCTATCTACGGCGCTTCACACCGCCTGCAGGCCGCCCGGCAGCCGCGTGGCCTGCTGCGCTCTTTGGGCCGAGCTGCATTCGTCACGTTTGCACTGACGGCCCTCCGGGTGTTCATTGCCTTTAGTGGCAGCAGCCTAAGGATGCGTTGAGGTGATGAAGGTCAAGAAAGATTCCGGCCGTGTTTATGGCGTTGACTTTAGCTCTGCGCCGAGTCGGCGTAAGCCCATCACCATTGCAATCGGCCATTGTCAGGGCGAGCACTATCGCCTCGACCAGGTGGTCGCGGCGCCGGATTTTGAGGCTTTTGAATCCTTTTTAAATCATGCAGGCCCATGGATTGCTGGGTTTGATTTGCCTTTTAGTCTTCCGCGGCCATTGATTGAGCATTACGGCTGGCCAAGTGAGTGGGCCGAGTTTGTTCAATGGTATGGCGCACAAGATCGACAAGAGCTGCGCCAGTTGTTTAAGGCGTTCTGCAATGGCCGGCCCGCCGGTGGTAAATATGTGTATCGCAAGACCGATCGGCCCGCAGGATCAAGCCCCGCGATGCGCTGGACCAATCCGCCGGTGGCGTGGATGGCACATGCGGGCGCACCGCGAATTCTTCAGGCGGGCCTTTTTGTGCCAGGGCAGCAGGCCATCGATCATCCCCCGGCCCAGGCCCGTATCGCACTGGAGGCCTATCCGGGATTTACGGCACGGCAGGTGAGTCGCAGCTCCTATAAAAGTGATGAATTGGCCAAGCAGACGCCTGAGCGCCGGCGAACCCGTCAGCACATTCTGGAGGCTTTGATCACCGGGTCAGCGGGCCTGAATTGCGCACTCATGGTGACGGCGACATGGCGTCGGCATCTGCTCAATGATGGCAGCGGAGATCTCTTGGATGCAGTGATTTGCGCGCTTCAGGCGGCCCATGCGAGCCGGCTACCTCGGTATGGGTTTCCACTTGACCTGGATCCTCTCGAGGGCTGGATCGCTTCGGTACCCGCAGCCCCTCCAGGTGCTTTCGATAAGATCGGCTGATGCGACATTTCCCGGCTGTGGAGCGGCCCAGCAAAGATTTTCCTCTTCCGCCCGGTGCGCCGCGGGGTGAATGGCAGACACTTGCAGTGTTATTGCCGTACTTGTGGCAATACAAATGGCGGGTCGGCATTGCATTGTCCTGTCTCGTGCTTGCCAAAGCAGCCAATGTGGCGGTGCCAGTTGCATTAAAGGAAATTGTTGATGCAGTCAGTCGCAATCCGACGGCCGCGTTGGCGGCAGTGCCACTGGGCCTGATCGCTGCGTATGGCCTGCTGCGCGTTCTGACGAGTTTATTTACTGAATTACGGGAGGTTGTTTTTGCCCGCGTGACCCAGCAGGCAGTGCGGCGTATCGCGTTGCAGGTGTTTGAACATTTGCACGCCCTCTCACTACGGTTTCATCTTGATCGGCAGACTGGGGGCCTCACACGGGATATTGAGCGTGGTACGCGTGGGGTATCGAGCCTGGTGTCATTCACGCTGTACTCCATTTTACCGACCATGATCGAAGTGGGCATGGTGATCGCATGGCTGATCGTGCACTACGAGATCTGGTTTGCGGTGATCACCATCTCTGCTCTGGTGATCTACGTGACGTACACCGTTGTGGTGACCAATTGGCGGACCAATTTTCGCCGAGAGATGAATGATCTCGACTCGCGGGCCAATACGCGGGCTGTGGATTCTCTGCTGAATTACGAAACAGTTAAATATTTCAACAACGAGGCGTTTGAATCGCAACGTTATGACCGAAGCATGGCCCGCTGGCAGGAAGCGGCCATCAAGAGCCAGACTTCGCTCTCAATTCTCAATGTGGGTCAGTCGCTCATCATTGCCATCGCAGTTACTTTGATGGTCTGGCGAGCAACCCTTGGTGTTGTGGAGGGCCGTATGACCCTGGGGGATCTCGTGCTGGTCAATGCATTCATGATTCAGCTGTATATCCCTTTGAATTTTCTTGGCGTGCTCTACCGGGAGATCAAGCAAAGCCTTGCCGATATGGAGCGGCTTTTTGGATTGCTGGCCGAGAATCGTGAGGTTGACGATGCGCCGCATTCCCAGCCACTGACGCTTGTCCGTGGTGAGGTTGAGTTTGATCGAGTTGTGTTTTCCTACGATCCCGCTCGGCCAATTCTTCGCGAAGTGAGCCTCGCGCTTCCCGCGGGAAAGACCACAGCGGTGGTGGGCTCATCGGGCGCAGGCAAGTCCACGCTCTCTCGGCTGCTGTATCGCTTCTACGATCTCCAGTCGGGCGCGATTCGGATTGATGGCCAGGAGATCCGCTCGGTGACCCAGGCCAGCTTGCGTTCCGTCATCGGCATCGTGCCCCAAGACACCGTGCTTTTTAACGACACGCTGGAGTACAACATCCGGTACGGCCGTCCGGGCGCCTCAGATCAGGAGGTTCTGGCGGTGACGGAGGCCGCCCACCTCTCTGCTTTTGTGGCCAGCCTGCCGGAGGGCTTCAAGACCCGAGTGGGTGAGCGGGGATTAAAGCTCTCGGGCGGCGAGAAGCAGCGGGTCGCAATCGCTCGGGCCCTGCTCAAGCAGCCTGCGATACTGATTTTTGATGAGGCCACCTCGGCCCTGGACTCGGAGTCTGAAAAGGCCATTCAGCAAGAGCTCAACGAGATCTCCCGCGGCCGCACCACATTGGTGATTGCCCACCGGCTCTCCACCATTGTGGATGCTGATCAGATTGTGGTGCTGGAGTCAGGTCGGATCATTGAGCGGGGCCGGCATGCCGAACTCTTGGCGCTTGGCGGCCGTTATGCTGAGCTCTGGGAGCTGCAGGCCAAAGAAGCCCAGAACATTAGTGTTTTCCCGCAGGCCCCGAAGAATGTTTAGTGGCACTATCAGGCGCTCATTTTTTAGCTTTAAAGTTTTGTTCATTCACTCTCAGGAGTAATCGCATGAAAAAGCAGCTGGCCGCTTTCGCGGTGGGTTTAATGGCAATGGGGGCCTCGGGCCTAGCGCTCGCAGACACTTTGGCCAAGGTGAAGCAGTCGGGGGTGATCACGGTTGGTCATCGCGATGCGTCGATTCCGTTTTCTTATTACGACGACAAGCAGCGTCCAGTGGGCTACTCAATGGACCTCTGCGCCCGAGTTGTTGAGGCCGTTGAGCGTGCCGTCGGCCGAAAACTCGAGGTGAAGTATCAGCTTGTCACCTCTGCAAATCGTATTCCACTGCTGGCTAACGGCACTGTGGATATGGAGTGTGGTTCCACGACCAATAACGCAGATCGCCAAAAGCAGATTTCGTATTTGCCGACCACCTTCGTTACTGCAAACCGGATTGTTTACAAAAAGAATTCAGGCATTAAGAAGCTGGCCGATTTGAAGGGCAAAACGCTCGTCTCAACCGCTGGCACGACCAACATTCGTCAGGTAACCGAGCTCAATGCAGCCCAAAATTTGGGGATTAACATTGTGTCGGCGCCGGGACATGCCGAGGCGTTTCTGATGGTGGAGACCGGCAGGGCTGCTGCATTCGCGATGGACGATATCCTTTTGGCCGGGCTGGTGGCCAACTCAAAAACCCCTGGGGATTTTGAGATTTCGACCGAGGCGCTCTCGGTAGAGCCCTACGGCATCATGGTCCGAAAGGATGATCCCAAGTTCAAGGCAGTTGCTGATCAGGCAATCAAGGATGTTCTGTCGACTTCGATGATCAATCGCATTTACGAGCAGTGGTTCCTCAAGCCGATTCCGCCAAAGGGTGTTAACCTGAACATTCCGATGAGCGCAAGCCTGAAGAAGACCATTGCCCGCCCGACAGACTCTCCGGACCCCAAAGAGTATCAGTGAACGTCTAGGATGGAGTTGGGCGTATAAGAAAAGGGGGCTCTTGCCCCCTTTTGTTTTATTGAAAACGAAAGTATTGCAGCGATGAATTACAACTGGAACTGGGGAATTTTTTTCGAGCTGGAGCCAGGTGCCTCGGGCAGCTATCTTGACTATTTAATCGGCGGACTCGGTTGGACCATCGTCACCGCTGTCTTTGCGTGGTCGCTTGCCTTGGTGCTGGGCCTCGTCGTGGGAACATTGCGGACCACTGGCCACAAAGGCATTGAGCGGATCTGCTTTGCGTATACCGAGTGTTTTAGAAATATTCCTCTGCTGGTTCAGATGTTTCTTTGGTATTT
>CAYXRY010000010.1:0-49372 GCA_964467545.1 uncultured Bordetella sp.
CCACGACCCCTTGGTTCGTAGCCAAGTACTCTATCCAACTGAGCTACAGCCGCAAGACCGCGAAGTTTAGCAGTTTTCTGGGGGTCCGGCTGCTGTCTCCGGCGGCATCCCCAAGCAATTGGTGCCGCGGTTTATTCCTGGCGGGCGGCTAAGGCGGTCTTCATCAGATCGGCCATGGTGCGGGCCTCGATCTTGTCCATGATGTTGGCCCGATGGGCCTCGACCGTTTTGATGCTGATATCAAGATCATCGGCAATCTGCTTATTGAGTCGGCCTGCCACGATGCGGTCTAGCACCTGTTCCTCGCGGGGTGTCAGTCTTGCCAGCAGCTCACGGGCCCGCTTGGCCAGCACGCCGCGCGAGCCCTCATCGCGTGCCCGCTGAAAGGCACTCGCCACCAGCATGCAGAGATGCTCGTCGTTAAATGGTTTTTCCAGGAAATCAACCGCACCCTTTTTCATGCTGTTGACGGCCATGGGCACCGTGCCATGGCCAGTGATGAAAATTAACGGCAGCGCAATGCCCCTGCGCAGTAACTCATCGTGAAGCTCGGTGCCGGACATGCCGGGCATACGCACATCCGCAATCAGACAGCCGCCCATCTGGCCGGTAAAGCCGGTTGGCACCGAAGCAAGGAAACGCTCTGCGCTATCGAATGCAGTCACCCGAAATCCTTGACCCTCTAAGAGCCACCTCAGCGAATCACGGACGGCCTCATCGTCATCGACAACGTAGACCATCTCCGCATTCGCGGTGCGATAGGCTTGGGGATTCGCGCTCATGACTTCATGGCCTCCGACTCTGGGGTAGTGTTTTTAGGCGGTGTCTCCGCCTGAACCGGTAATGTAAACCGAAATGTGCAGCCGCCATCGGGGTTGTCCTCAAACCAGAGCCGGCCCTGATGCGACTCGATAATGGAGCGGCAGATATTGAGGCCCATGCCCATGCCATCGTTTTTGGTGGTGTAAAACGAATCAAAGAGCCGGTCGCGGATTGCCCTTGGAACACCGTGGCCGCGGTCAATCACTGAAAATGCCATCTGATCAGCGATCAGGCTCACCTCAATGACCAGGGTCCGACGCTGCGCTCCGCGCATGGCATCGATGCCGTTTTTCACGAGATTGACCAGCACCTGCTCAATGAGCACCGGATCCACATTCAGCATCGGCAGGCCATCGGGAATTTTCTGAACCAGCTCAATGCCTTGCTCGCGTGCATCGATCTCTGCAAGGCCCAGAGAGTCCGCAAGAATCGTGCGCGGATCAGTCAGCCTGCGGATCGGATCACTGCGCTTTACAAAGCCCCGAATTCGGCGGATGACCTGTCCGGCCCGCTCTGCTTGCCGCGCGGTCTTGGTCAGTAGATCAATCAAGTCCTCGTTTGGGATATCTTCGCCGCGCGACTCCGCCAATCGAATCCGGGAGGCTGCACCCGAGGTGTAATTGGCAATCGCAGTCAGCGGCTGATTCAGCTCATGGGCAAGCGAGGAGGCCATCTCGCCCATGGTCACCAGCCGCGCGGTCTGCTGAAGTTTTTCGTGCTGTTCGCGCTGGGCCTGCTGGTTGGCCCGCTCCTGGGTGATGTCGGTGGCCACCATCAGCTCTACCGCACGGCCATCCACCCATTGAATGCTTCTGATGCGGACTTCAAACCAGCGCTCTACGATTTCGCTGTAGACCTCACGAACATCAGCCCAGGGCCCGCGTGCCGCGGCAGAGAGATAGCGGTGGCCATCGGTAATTGAGTTACCGAACCACTTTTTATAGGCCTGGTTTGCAAAGAGCAGCTCGCCCGTTGGTGTGGGTGCGGCCACTGAGACCGCAGTATCAAGGGCCTGCAATACGGTGATGAATCGTTCCTGGGATTGGGCAAGCTCCTGACGAATACGGGTCTGCTCGGTGATGTCTGTCACTGAGGTCATCCAGCCAGTCTGCTGGCCGCTTTGATCAATCAGCGGCGAGGTATACATCCGCACGGTGAGCCGGCTGCCATCCTTACGCACGATGTTAATCGGCAGGCCTGAGGGCGGGCTCTCACCGGCCAACATCCGATCAAGGTTTCTTCCCAATTGATCTTGGGCATCGCCCGGCCAGTAGGGGTAGGGCGGGCTTGCGCCTGTCAGTTCTTCGGCGGTGAAGCCCACCATTTTGCAAAACGCAGGATTGACATACTTGATGCGGCCCTCAAGGTCGATCACCCGCATTCCTGTGGAAAGCGAATTCTCCATCGCCCGGCGAAAGGCGGTCTCCTCGGCAAGTTCTTGTTCAGCGCCAAGTCGGCGGCGTGTGTTTCGCCAGACAACGATTTGGCTGATCACGGCAAATAAAATCAGTCCGACGACCAACGTGGTGATGACATCGTTATAGATTGTGCTCACTGGCCGCTGAATAAAGCCGCGCAGGCGAATCTGTTTGGACATGGGCTCAAGCGGCACCTCATAGGCCGGCCCGCCGGATGCGGTGTCCTCGCTTCGGGTCTGGCCAAGTCGTTCGCCTTCAGCGCCCACAAGACTAAAAGCAACGCGGCCGCCGATCTCGCTCGGAATGGTGGTCAGCAACATCGACGGCAGCGAGTAGGTGGCAACCAAGACGCCATCGGCAGCCCCATTGCGAATGATGGGCACATGAAGATCAACCTCGATGTCATTCGGGGTGCGAATGGGGCCAGAGTAGTGCGGCTTTTTGGCACTCATCGCGTATTCAAATGCCGTGATGCTGGGCTTTCGTGCCAGAGGGCTGCCCAGCCGATCAAAGCCCTGTGTCGGCAGGCCCTGCGAGGTGCTCACAAACCGCACCACTGAGTTGCGATCCAGCCACGCTACAAAAACGACCTCGGGGTGTTTGACAAAAAAGTTCTCGGCAAATCGCTGCAGATCGCGGCCCGTTGGCTTGACGGGAAGCTGACTGGCGAACCCGCTTACTTCGTCCTGTGCCCGCTGCAGCCGCTCGCCGATCTGCCGTTGGGTGGCGTTGACATCGCGAATCAGTGCCTGCTGCTGCTGATTGGATTCTGATGCGGTCAGATACCAAATGGTGGCAGCCATGAGCATGGCCAGGGCAACCACAGCAACGATCGGGGAGACCAGGATCCAGCGCATTGATCGCGAAGAGCGCAGCGGTCCGAGCTTGATTGGATCAAGGACCTCGGGGATGGTGCTCTGGTCTTTATCGGGCATGGGGTCGGGGCGATTGGCCTGGGCTCGGTCGCAGATGAGACCACACCTTGCACGTTTCTGGCGAGAGGGGTCGGCTGGCCCAATATTTCTTAATGTGAAATTATAGTTCGTATCATGAAAAATTACTTGTCCTCAGTGGGGTCCCCTGCGCACAATTCGGCTCACAACAAACATTTCACAAAGATGATGGGAGGTGACCATGGCCGAGCCACAACGCGTCGACATGGATGAGGTGGAGACAAGGGAATGGCTGGACTCGCTGGAGGCCGTCATCGAGCGCGAGGGACCCGAGCGCGCCCAATTTCTTCTCGAAAAGCTGATTGATAAAACCCGCCGAACTGGGGGCTTCATTCCGTTTTCAGCAAACACTGCTTACGTCAACACGATTCCGGCATCGCTCGAAGAGCACTGCCCCGGCAATCTAGAGTACGAGGAGCGTCTGCGCTCCTGGATGCGTTGGAATGCGATGGCCATGGTGGTCCGAACGAATCGCGGTGAGGGAGATCTTGGTGGCCACATCTCGAGTTTTCAGTCGCTGGCCAATATGCTGGGCATCGGCTTTAATCATTTCTGGAAGGGCCCCGATCATCCCAAGGGCCACGATCTGCTCTTTATTCAGGGCCATTCATCGCCCGGAATTTATGCCCGCGCCTATTTGGAGGGCCGCATCAATGAGGATCAACTCAATAACTTCCGTCGTGAAGTCGATGGCAAGGGCCTATCGAGCTACCCACACCCGAAGTTGATGCCGGATTTCTGGCAGTTCCCCACCGTTTCGATGGGCCTGGGTCCGCTGATGGCGATTTATCAGGCCCGTTTTCTGAAATACATGCATGCCCGTGGCCTTGCGGATACCGAGGAGCGTAAGGTCTGGGCCTTCTGCGGTGATGGTGAGATGGATGAGCCCGAGTCGATGGGCGCCATCGGTCTTGCTGCCCGAGAAAAGCTCGATAACCTGGTGTTTGTTGTGAACTGCAATCTGCAGCGTCTCGATGGGCCGGTGCGCGGCAACGGAAAGATTATTCAGGAGCTGGAGAGTGATTTCCGTGGTGCAGGCTGGAATGTCATCAAGGTCATCTGGGGATCCTATTGGGATCCGCTCTTGGCAAAAGACAAAGAGGGACTGCTGCAGCAGGTGATGATGGATACCGTCGATGGTGAGTATCAGAATTACAAAGCCAATGATGGCGCCTATGTGCGCAAACATTTCTTTGGCAAGCATCCCAAGCTCTTGGAGATGGTCTCGCGCATGAGCGATGACGATATCTGGCGCCTCAACCGTGGCGGCCATGATCCGCACAAGATCTATGCGGCGTTCTCCGCAGCATCGCGGCACAAAGGCCAGCCGACTGTCATTTTGGTGAAGACCATTAAGGGCTATGGCATGGGCAAGGTGGCCGAAGGCCGCAATACCGCGCATCAGACCAAAAAGCTCGATGACATGACCATTCATGAGTTCCGGGATCGATTTGGCATTCCCATTCCGGACGACAAGTTGCATGACATTCCGTTTTACAAGCCTGCCGAAGATGCTCCAGAGATGAAGTATCTGCACGAGCGTCGTACCGCTTTGGGCGGGTATCTGCCGGCGCGCCGCATGAAGGCCGACGAGCAACTCAAGGTGCCAGCCCTGGATGTCTTTGCTCCGGCGCTGGAAGCAACGCCAGAGGGCCGCGAGATATCAACAACCCAGGCCTATGTCCGCTGCCTGACGCAGCTGCTGCGTGACAAAGAGCTCGGCCCGCGTGTGGTGCCGATTCTGGTCGATGAGGCCCGCACCTTCGGTATGGAAGGACTTTTTAGGCAGATCGGTATTTACTCAGTAGAGCCGCAGAAATACGAGCCGGTTGATCGCGACCAGGTGATGTATTACCGCGAAGATGTAAAAGGCCAGATCCTGCAAGAGGGCATTAACGAAGCAGGTGGCATGAGTTCATGGATAGCGGCAGCGACCAGCTACTCCACCAATAACCGGATCATGATCCCGTTTTACATTTACTACTCGATGTTTGGATTGCAGCGGGTGGGAGATCTGGCATGGGCAGCCGGTGATATGCGGGCCCGTGGCTTTTTGCTGGGCGGCACTGCGGGCCGAACCACGCTCAACGGCGAGGGCCTGCAGCACGAGGATGGCCACAGCCATATTCTTGCCTCCGTGATTCCGAATTGTGTTTCGTATGACCCGACGTTCTCCCATGAGGTCGCAGTCATTCTGCATTCGGGTTTAAAGCGCATGGTCGAAAACCAGGAGGACATCTTCTTCTATGTCACCCTGATGAATGAGAACTATGCCCATCCGGGATTTAAGCCGGGCACCGAAGCACATATCCTGAAGGGCATGTATCTGCTGCGGGAGGGCGACGCCTCTGCCAAGCATCGGGTGCAGCTGATGGGCAGCGGCACAATCTTGCGTGAAGTCATCGCAGCAGCAGATCTGTTAAAAGAGTTTGGTGTGACTGCAGACATCTGGAGTTGCCCGAGCTTTACCGAGCTGCGTCGCGATGGCATGGAGTGCGAGCGGTTTAATTTACTGAACCCCACCGAAAATCCGCGGGTGCCCTTTGTGACCCAGCAGCTGCAGGATCGGGCAGGCCCGATTGTTGCTGCGACAGACTATATGCGTCTGTTCTCGGATCAGGTCCGGCCCTATGTGCCGGCGGGCCGCCGTTACATCACTCTGGGCACCGACGGGTTTGGCCGATCGGATACCCGTGCCAAGCTGCGTGAGTTCTTTGAGGTGGACCGCCGCTATGTGGCGCTCGCTGCGCTGCGCGGTCTTGCAGATGAAGGCAAGATCAAGATGTCTGTGGTCAGCGATGCCATCAAGAAGTTCGGCATTCAATCCAGCCGCCCCAGCGCGATGTCCGCGTAGCCGGCACCCCAACAGGAGAACGAAACATGGCAACTGTTGAGTTAAAGGTTCCGGATATTGGGGACTTCAAAGATGTCGAAATCATTGAAGTATTAGTTAAGCCCGGAGACAGCATTAGCGTTGAGCAAAGCTTAATTACGGTTGAAAGTGATAAAGCCTCAATGGAGATCCCAGCCTCCATTGCCGGAAAGATCGTCGAGATGAAAGTCAAACTCGGCGACAAAGTCTCCGAAGGCTCCGTAGTCGCACTCATCGAGGCCGCAGGTGCAGGCGCACCCGCCGCCGGGCCCAGCGCTCCGCTCGAAACCGTTTCTGACTCGCTCCGCGCTGTCCCATCGGCTGGTGCGTCCGTGAGCGGGCCCACTGCGGAATCGGGTCGAGGCGAGTTAAAAGGGGGGCCGAGCCGAGACCCGAATCCGCAGGGAGCCCAGACGTCTGCGGCGGTTGGGCCGGCCCACGTCTCACCCGTCGATCAGTCAAACGTGGTGAAGCCCCACGCATCCCCAGCGGTCCGCATGTTCGCCCGCGAACTCGGTATTGATCTCACTAAAGTCCGTGGTACCGGTCCCAAGCAGCGGATCACCATGGATGATGTCCGCGGCTATGTGAAAGGCGTGATGGCCGCTTCGAGCACGCCTGCCGCAGCCGGTGATGGTGCAGCCCTTGGCCTGATTCCCTGGCCGAAGGTGGATTTCGCCAAGTTCGGGCCGATCGAGCCCAAGCCGCTGTCGCGTATTAAGAAGCTCTCTGGTGCGAATCTGCATCGTAACTGGGTGATGATTCCGCACGTTACGAATAATGATGAGGCCGATATCACTGACCTGGAGGCCTTCCGGGTCTCGCTGAACAAAGAGAGCGACCAGACAGGCGTGAAATACACCATGTTGGGCTTTTTGATTAAGGCGGTGGTTGCGGCGCTGAAAAAATATCCAGAATTCAATGCTTCTCTGGATGGAGATCAGCTGGTCTATAAGCATTACTACCACATCGGCTTTGCTGCCGATACGCCCAATGGCCTGGTGGTGCCGGTCTTAAAAGACGCCGATAAAAAGGGCCTCTCAGAAATCGCCAAAGAGACCTCAGAGCTTGCGAAAAAAGCCCGAGACGGAAAGCTCTCTCCCGTTGATATGCAGGGCGGCACATTCTCGATCTCATCGTTGGGCGGCATTGGCGGCACCCACTTCACGCCAATCATCAACGCGCCTGAGGTAGCGATCCTGGGGGTCTCGAAGTCGTATTACAAGCCGGTATGGAATGGCAAAGAGTTTGTGCCACAGCTGACCCTGCCGTTATCGCTGTCATATGACCATCGCGTGATTGATGGCGCTTCTGCTGCGCGGTTTAACAACGTGCTGCGGTCACTGCTGGGCGACTTCCGTCGCGCAGTCCTCTGATTCGGAACGGGAGACCACGCATGGCAACTGTTGAGTTAAAGGTTCCGGATATTGGGGACTTCAAAGATGTCGAAATCATTGAAGTATTAGTTAAGCCCGGAGACAGCATTAGCGTTGAGCAAAGCTTAATTACGGTTGAAAGTGATAAAGCCTCAATGGAGATCCCAGCCTCCATTGCCGGAAAGATCGTCGAGATGAAAGTCAAACTCGGCGACAAAGTCTCCGAAGGCTCCGTAGTCGCACTCATCGAGGCCGCAGGTGCAGGCGCACCCGCCGCCGGGCCCAGCGCTCCGCTCGAAACCGTTTCTGACTCGCTCCGCGCTGTCCCATCGGCTGGTGCGTCCGTGAGCGGGCCCACTGCGGAATCGGGTCGAGGCGAGTTAAAAGGGGGGTCGAGCGAAGCGCCGAGCTCAGGCGACGCTGGCAGTCAGTCGAATCCGAACTCAGGCGGCGCTGCGAACCCACAGGGAACTCCGAGCTCAGCAGCCAATTCGATCAAACGCTTCACCGGCACTCCCGACATCTCCTGCGACATGGCAGTCTTAGGCGCCGGCCCAGGCGGCTACTCTGCAGCGTTTCGTGCAGCCGACCTCGGTATGAATACGGTGCTCATTGAGCGCTTCTCCACACTCGGTGGCGTCTGCTTAAACGTTGGCTGCATCCCGTCGAAAGCACTGCTGCATGTCGCGGCGGTCATGGACGAAGTCAAACACATGGGCGCACTCGGTGTGAGCTTCGGTGAGCCCGCTGTTGATCTGGATAAGCTGCGCGATCACAAATCAAAAGTGATTGGCAAGCTCACCGGCGGCTTAGCCGGTATGGCCAAGGCACGTAAAGTGCAAGTCGTGCAGGGCGTGGGTAAGTTCATTGATAGCTTTCACATCGAAGTTACGGCTGCAGATGGCAGCAAAAAAGTCATCGGCTTTCAAAATGCCATCATTGCAGCGGGTTCCGAGGCCGTGAAGCTGCCCTTTATGCCGCAGGATGAGCGTGTCGTGACTTCTACCGGTGCGTTAGAGCTGAAATTTAAGCCCAAGCGTATGCTGGTGATTGGTGGCGGAATCATTGGTTTGGAAATGGCGACCGTGTATTCCACCCTCGGCGCACGCATTGATGTGGTGGAAATGCTCGATGGCCTGATGCAGGGCGCAGACCGTGATCTGGTGAAGGTCTGGCAGAAGCACAACGCTCACCGTTTCGATAAGCTCCTGCTGAAATGTAAGACCGTGGGCGCTGAGGCCAAGGCCGACGGCATTCATGTGAAGTTTGAAGGCGAGGGCGCACCGGCAGAGCCGCAGGTCTATGACCTTGTGCTTCAGGCTGTTGGCAGAAGGCCTAACGGCGCATCGATTGCTGCCGAGCAGGCCGGGGTAACGGTGAGCGACCGCGGATTTATTGCTGTCGATGCCCAGATGCGGACCAATCAGCCCCATATTTTTGCGATCGGCGATATTGTTGGCAACCCAATGCTGGCGCACAAGGCGGTGCACGAAGGCCATGTTGCGGCCGAGGCGGCGGCAGGGCAGAAATCATTTTTCGATGCCCGCGTGATTCCGTCTGTGGCTTACACCGATCCCGAAGTTGCTTGGGTCGGCGTGACCGAGGATGAGGCCAAGGCCAAGGGCATGAAGATCGAAAAAGCCGTATTCCCTTGGGCGGCTTCAGGCCGCGCAATCGCCAACGGCCGGGACGAGGGCTTTACGAAAATTATTGTGGATCCCGAGAGCCATCGCGTCATTGGTGGTGCGATTGTTGGCACCCACGCGGGCGACATGATTGGTGAATTCGCATTGGCCATTGAAATGGGTGCAGATCCGCACGATATCGGCAAGACGATCCATCCCCATCCGACCCTGGGAGAGTCAATTGGCATGGTGGCCGAGGTCTTCTCGGGCGGCTGTACCGATCTGCCGCCACAGAAAAAGAAGTAGGCCTCTCCCCGCCGCTTGGGGGTTTCCAGCACGGGCCACGGGAATGGGTTGACGCCCCTTCCCGTCGTGCCTGACCATCTTGTTTCATGAAGCAAGAAACGCCCCCGCCACCAGAGCGACAGGTATCGCTCGACGATAAATACACGCTGGAGCGCGGTTGGGCCTTTATGAGCGGCATTCAGGCGCTGGTGAGGCTGCCCATGATGCAGTGGCAGCGCGATCAGCAGGCGGGCTTAAATACTGGCGGATTCATCAGCGGGTATCGTGGCAGTCCGCTTGGCGGATATGACCAGGCCCTGTGGGCTGCGCGCAAGCACCTGGCGGCCCATCAGGTGGTGTTTCAGCCTGGCGTGAATGAGGAGCTCGCTGCCACCGCGATCTGGGGCACGCAGCAGCTCGATCTCTTTCCCGACAAGCGCAAGGTCGATGGCGTATTTGGCATCTGGTATGGCAAGGGCCCAGGCGTTGATCGCTGCTCAGATGTGTTTAAGCACGCCAACATGGCGGGCACATCGCGGCTGGGCGGCGTGATTGCGGTTGCTGGTGATGACCATGTCGCCAAAAGTTCAACGGCTGCCCATCAAAGCGATCATATTTTCAAGGCCTGTGGTTTTCCGGTGTTTTTCCCATCGGATGTACAAGGTATTTTGGATATGGGCCTGCATGCGTTTGCGATGAGCCGATTCTCCGGCCTGTGGTGTGGCATGAAGACAATTCAAGAGGTCGTGGAGTCATCGGCGACCGTCTTGGTCGATCACGATCGCATTCATCTGGTGTTACCGCAGGACTTTCCGATGCCGGCCTCTGGTGTTCACATCCGCTGGCCAGACGCGGCGCTGGATCAAGAAGCCCGACTCATGGAGACCAAGTGGTATGCAGCCCTAGCGTATGTGCGGGCCAACCGCTTAAACCACAATGTCATCTCCGGCGCCGATGATCGGTTCGGCATTATCGCCAGCGGCAAAGCATTTAACGATACCCGCCAGGCCCTTGCGGACCTTGGGCTGACCGACGAACACTGCAGGCGGCTTGGCATTCGTCTGCATCAGGTCAACGTGGTCTGGCCATTAGAGGCCACCATCACACGCGAATTTGCCGCCGGACTTAAAGAGATTCTTGTGGTCGAAGAAAAGCGCCAGATCATTGAATATCAGCTCAAAGAAGAGCTCTACAACTGGCGGCCCGATGTTCGGCCTGATGTGGTGGGTAAATTCGATGAATCGGATGATGATCACTCTGGCGGTGAGTGGGCAAGGCCCAATCCCGCAGAAAACTGGCTGCTGCGCGCAAAGGCGGATCTCACGCCCGCACTGATTGCAAAAGCAATTGCCCGCCGGCTGCGCAAAATGGGCGTGCCCAATGACATTGATGCCCGTATGCAGCAACGGCTTGCGGTGATTGAGGCCAAAGAGCAATCACTAAAGGTGGTCACGGGCCAGTCGGCGGAGCGGCCGCCCTGGTTTTGTAGCGGCTGCCCGCATAACACCAGCACCCGTGTGCCCGAAGGCAGCCGGGCTTTGGCAGGTATTGGCTGCCACTACATGGCGATCTGGATGGACCGATCCACCAGCACCTTTACCCAGATGGGTGGCGAGGGCGTGCCCTGGGTCGGCCAGGCACCGTTTACTCATGAAGAACATGTCTTTGCCAATCTCGGAGATGGCACATGGTTTCATAGTGGGATTCTTGCGATTCGTCAGTGCATCGCAGCGGGCGTCAATATCACTTTCAAGATTCTTTATAACGATGCAGTCGCCATGACAGGCGGTCAGCAGGTGGGCGAGCGGCCCGAGGGCCTGTCGGTGCCGCAGATTGTAAAAAGCTGTGTGGCCGAGGGCGCAGCCCGGGTCGTGGTGGTGACCGATCGCCTTGAGGAGTACAACGGTGTTGTTCTGGAGGCAGGTGTCACGGTTGAGCACCGCGATGATCTGGATCGACTTCAGCGGGAACTCCGGGAGACCAAAGGCACCACGGTCATCGTTTACGATCAGACCTGCGCCACCGAAAAGCGTCGCCGTCGCAAGCGTGGCCGGCTGCAAGATCCCGAACGTTATGTGGTGATCAACGATCTGGTCTGCGAGGGCTGCGGAGACTGCTCTGCGCAGAGCAACTGCTTATCGGTAGAGCCACTTGAGACTGAGTTTGGCCGAAAGCGTCAGATCAATCACAGCAGTTGTAACAAAGACGAGTCCTGCCTGAAGGGGTTTTGCCCAAGCTTTGTCACGGTTGAGGGCGTACGGCCTAAAAAACCCAAAGCCATCGGGTTGCTCGCGTCGGCTGCGGGCAGTGATGCGAATTTCGAGGCCGATCCCACACCTGAAATTCCTGATTGCAGCCAGCCTTATCGCATTGTGATTGCCGGCATTGGCGGCACAGGGGTGATTACGATTGGGCAGCTATTGGGTGTCGCTGCCCACATTGAAGGCAAGTCGGTTGTGACGCAGGATGCCGCAGGCCTTGCCCAAAAAGGGGGTTCGACTTGGAGTCATGTGCAGATCGCGCAGCAGGCCGGTGCCATTCACACCTCCAAGGTTGATCTTGCGAAAGCCGATTTAATTCTGGCCTGTGATGGCATCGTGGCCGCGGGCCAGTCCACGCTGGCCTTAATGCGTGAGGGCCAGACCCAGGTGGTCATGAATAGCCATCATTCGCCGACCGCTGCCTTGATTCATAAGCCCGACTGGGAGTTTCCGGCCCAGCAATGCGAGTCATCAATTCGACGGGCGGTGGGCGAGGAGCGCTTCGCGATTGTTGATGCCCAGAGTTTGGCCCAGCAGCTTTTGGGGGACGCGATATTTGCCAACCCCTTACTGCTGGGCTTTGCCTGGCAGCGGGGCTTGATTCCGCTCACGCGCCAGTCGATTTTTCTGGCTATGGAGCTAAACGCTGTTGCAGTGGAAAAGAATATGCAGGCCTTTGACTGGGGCCGGCGGGCGGCGCGTGATCCTGAGCTGTTGCGCCGTATTCCTGATGTACAGCCAATCGCTTTTGTGTCGAGGCCCAGCCTGGAGAGTCGAATCGAAAAACGCACAGCGTTTCTCACGGCTTATCAGAATGCCCGGTACGCCCAGACCTATGCAGAGTTTGTGGTACGTGTGCAGTCAGCAGAGCAGGCCCTGGGCCAAGGCCTGCGGCTGACTGAAACGGTAATGCGGGGCCTATTTAAGCTGATGGCCTACAAAGATGAATACGAAGTGGCCCGTCTGCATACCGATCGAGAATTCTTAAATCAGATTGCCCGTGATTTCGAACCGGGCTATCGGATCGCGCATTATTTGGCGCCGCCGCTTTTATCGCGGCGCAATCAGCGAGGCGAACTGATCAAGCGACGCTTTGGGCCTTGGGTAAGGCCCATGATGGGCCTGCTGGCATCGTGTCGGTTTTTACGCGGCTCGCCGCTCGATGTCTTTGGCTACACCGAAGAGCGCCGAACTGAGCGGGCGCTCATTGGCCAGTATCGTGACTGCATCGCTTCGCTGCTGCCTGCGTTAAATGCCGAAAATCTGGAGCTCGCCATCAAGATCGCCGCGATTGCGGACAGTATTCGTGGCTATGGACATGTCAAGGAGCGTCACCTTCAGGCGGCACGCGGCCAGTGGACGGGCCTGATGCAGCAGTGGGACCGCTTAGCCAAGCGCTAGCCGGTTTTATTCGGGAAGAATCTTCCCGGGATTCAGTAACCCCTGGGGATCTAAGGCCTGCTTGATCGTTCGCATCACGGCAACAGCATCTTCGCCATGCTCTTTCACCATGAATTTGCGCTTGCCCAGGCCAATACCATGCTCTCCGGTGCAGGTGCCCTCCATGGCTAGCGCCCGCTCAACAACCCGCTCATTGATCCATTCAGCTTGCTCAATTTCTTGCGCATTATTCGGATCAATCAGCACCACAAGGTGGAAGTTACCGTCACCCACATGGCCAAAGAGCATCACCGGTATGGAGACCTGGGCCAAATCGGCATTGGTGGCATGGATGCATTCAGAAAGCCGAGAAATCGGTACGCAGACATCGGTCGGAAAGGCCCGGCTGCCGGGCTTCATCTGCAGGCATGCGAAATAGGCATCGTGTCGGGCCTGCCAGAGGCGGGTGCGATCTTCTGACCGGGTCGCCCATTCGAATTGCTCGCCGCCGAATTCGTGAGCGATTTCTTGGACCCGCTCGGCCTGTTCCTGTGCCGAGGCCTCGGTGCCATGAAATTCAAAAAACAGCGTTGGCCGCTCCGGCAGCTGGGTCTTACTGAAGCGGTTAATGGCAGTCAGGGTGAGCGCATCCAGCAATTCAATTCGCGCCACCGGTATGCCCATTTGAATGGTCCGGATGACAGTGTTGACCGCATCATCAACAGTCTTAAACGGGCAGACGGCCGCTGAGATCGCCTCAGGCAGCGGATAAAGCCTGACGGTTAATTCGGTGATGATGCCCAGAGTGCCTTCGGAACCCACCAGAAGCCGAGTCAGGTCGTAGCCAGCGGAGGACTTCCTTGCGCGGCTGCCTGTGCGGATAATTTTTCCATCGGCCAAGACCACGGTCATGGCCATCACGTTTTCACGCATGGTGCCGTAGCGGACTGCATTGGTGCCTGAGGCACGGGTGGCGGCCATGCCGCCCAGAGATGCATCTGCACCGGGGTCGATCGGAAAGAAAAGCCCGGTGCCTTTTAACGTTTCATTGAGTTGCTTGCGCGTCACGCCGGCCTGAACCGTTGCATCCAGGTCATCGGCATGTATGGCCAGCACCTGGTTCATGCCCGAGAGATCAATGCTGATGTCGCCCTGAACCGCAAGGAGATGACCCTCGACTGAGCTGCCTGCGCCATAGGCAATCACGGGCACATGGTGCTGGCGGCAAAGCGTGACCACTGCCGCCACATCCTCCGTGCTTTGCGCAAATACGACTGCATCGGGTGGCTCTGGGATGTGGACTGACTCGTCACGGCCATGCTGCAGCCGCACCGATTCACCCTGCGAGAAGCGCTCACCAAAGCGGTCGCGTAGGGCGGTGTAAAGCAGATCAGGGATGGGGTCGCGATGCATGATTGGGGTTTATTCGGAGATCACATTCTCCCCGGCCAATGACATGTCCGCAAGCCCGTTGCGGGCTATCCCGGGTAAACTTAGACGCCGTGAACGCACCCGTCAGACTCGCCTACAGCATCGATCGTTTAAGTAAAGCCGTCGCCGTGATTGCGATCTGGCTGACCCTGATCTGCGCCCTGATCTCAGCAGGAAATGCGGGCATGCGTTATGCATTTGATATGAGCTCGAATGCCTGGCTGGAAATGCAGTGGTATATGTTCGGCGGTATGGTGCTGCTGGGCGCACCGCATTTGCTTACCATCAACGGCCATATCCGGGTCGATCTGTTTTACTCTCGACTCAATGATCGCCAACGGGCCTGGCTGGATCTGGCAGGCCTAATATTTTTTCTGCAGCCCTTTTGTATCTACATGGCGCTGGTCTGCTGGCCATGGTTTCTTGAATCCTGGACGATCGGTGAAATCTCCAATAACGCTGGCGGACTGGTTCGCTGGCCCGTGAAGCTCTTGTTTCCGATCGGCTTTGGGCTTTTGGTACTGCAGGGCTTCTCTGAAATCATCAAGCGTGTTGCCGCACTCAAGGGCGTGATTGCGTTGAATACCCACTACGAAAGGCCGCTGCAATAGTCATGAATCCGATCGACTTCATGGCTCCGGCGATGTTTGCGGCCCTGGTGGTGTTTTTGCTGCTGGGGCTGCCGGTTGCATTTTCACTGGCAGCATTGGGCCTGGTCTCGGGCTTGGTAGCCATTGAGATGGGCTTATTCCCGCCTCAGTTCATGGCCAATCTGCCGCTGCGGGTATTCGGCATTGTGGCCAACGAGCTCTTGCTGTCGATCCCGTTTTTTACGCTGATGGGGGCGATTCTCGAGCGCAGCGGATTGGCTGAGGATCTGCTCGAAGGCTTTGCCCAGTTATTCGGCGGTCTGCCGGGGGGCCTGGCCTATGCGGTGATCATGGTGGGGGCAATTTTAGGTGCAATCACCGGCACGGTTGCCGCATCGGTGATTGCCATGGGCGTGATCGCGCTGCCCATCATGATGCGTTATGGCTACAGCGCGCGTTTGTCAACGGGCGTAATTGCGGCCTCGGGAACCATTACTCAGGTGATTCCGCCATCGTTGGTGCTGATCGTGTTGGCCGATCAGCTCGGCCGCTCGGTGGGTGATATGTACCTAGGTGCGCTTGGCCCATCACTGGCCCAGGTGGCGATCTTCATGCTGTTTATTTTTGTGATGTCGCTCATTCAGCCCCAAAGCATGCCACCGCTGCCGCCCGAGGCCCGCACCCTGCGGGGGCTTGCGCTTTTAAAGAAAGTGGCTGCGGGAGTGGTGCCGTCGCTGGCTTTGATTTTTATTGTGCTGGGCACGATTTTTTTAGGGCTGGCCACACCGACTGAGGCGGGCGCCATGGGTGTGGTGGGCGCCATTGGCCTGGCGGCAGTCCATCGACGACTGAATTGGAAAATGATCCGTGAGGGCATGGAATCGACCATGAACATCACGGTCATGGTCATTTTCATTTTGATAGGCGCCACGGTCTTTACGCTCGTGTTTCAGGGCGTGGATGGCGGCATCTGGGTGGAGCACCTGTTTCTGAGCGTGGGTGCAGATGATCCGGTGACCTTCCTGTTCGTGGTTAACATCATGATTTTCATATTGGCATTTTTTCTCGATTTTTTTGAGATCGCTTTCATTGTCATTCCGCTGCTGGCGCCAGTCGCCGATAAGCTGGGCATTGATCTGATTTGGTTTGGGGTGCTGATCTGCGTGAACATGCAGACCTCATTTATGCACCCACCTTTTGGCTTTGCGCTGTTTTATCTGCGGGGGATTGCGCCCAAGTCCATTAAGAGCAGTGAAATTTATTTGGGAGCGATCCCATGGGTGGGCCTGCAGCTTTTGCTGGTGGGCATTCTGATTTTCTTTCCTGAGATTGTGACTGGCATGCTGGATAAGCCAGTGACAGGTGATCTTCAAAATATTGAAATCAAAGTTGATGATTCGGTTGAAAACGAGAGCGACGGCTGGGATGACGAAAAAGACGACAAGCCGAAAAATGATCCGATGGATTATTTCAAAAAGAAGTGAGCTTTCTTTGGCATAAAAAAACCGCCCCGAGGGGCGGTTTTTTTGCATTCGCCCAGTGATTGCACTGGGCGAATCGAATTTACAGCTTCTGAGTAGCCATGAAGTCATCATAGCTGCCCTCGGCCACGCGGAACCAGGCCTGCTGGTCACGGTGGAAAGCGCGCATATGATCGAAGATCTTTTTGAACTCCGGGCTCTTGGCGCTATTTTCCGCCATCAGTTCTTCGTTGGCCTTAAACGAGGCATCCATCACCGATTTGGGGAAGCGACGCAGCACAGCACCACCTGCGATCAGGCGTTTCAGGGCCTGAGGATTCACGGTGTCGTACTTAGCTTGCATCCAGGTGTTGCCTTCTGCGCAGGCGGCCTGTAGGGCAGCCTTGTAGCCGTCGGGCAGCGCATCGTAGGCCTTGGCATTGACTTGGAATCCAAGCGCAGCGCCACCTTCCCACCAGCCGGGATAGTAGTAAAACTTCGCGATCTTATTCAGACCAAGGCGTTCGTCATCATAAGGAACGGTGAATTCGGCCGCATCGATCGTGCCTTTTTCGAGCGCGGAGTAGATTTCGCCGGCAGGGATCTGCGTGGCCACGACACCGAGCTTGGAGAGTGCCTGGCCGCCCATGCCGCCTACCCGAAACTTCAGGCCCTTCAAATCCTGAACCGACTTGAGTTCTTTTTTGAACCAGCCAGCCATCTGCGATCCGGTATTGCCCGCTAGCAGATTGACCACGCCGGATTTGCGTGAGAACTCGTTGAAGACCTTTTCGCCGTCGCCGTGATACCACCAGGCGTTCATCTGGCGCGCATTCAGGCCAAACGGAATCGCTGTGCCGAAGGCCCAGGCAGGGTCCTTACCAATGAAGTAATAGGGTGCAGTGTGATTCGCCTCAATCGTGCCTTTCTCCACCGCATCCAACACCGCAAAGGGCGGCACGATCTCGCCCGCAGCGTGGGTGGAGATTTGGAATCTTCCGCCCGTCATTTGATTGACACGCCGAGCGATCAGCTCCAGTGTGCCGAACAGGGTGTCAAAGCCTTTTGGAAAGCTTGACGCACAACGCCAACGGACCACATCGGACTGGGCAATCGCAGGTGCCGCAACTGCTGCTGCACCCGTGGCAACCGCGGCCGCACCGGTTTTTGCCAGAAACTCACGACGACTCATAACTCGCTCCTTTGTAAAATTGCTGTTTTGGGTTGTTTTGCGGAATGAATCCGCCGACAACGCCCACGTTTTTAACCCAAAACGACCCGTTTGGCTCTTAGGGCTGTCGCTAACTCTGCTGCCGATGGCGCCGAATCTGGGCCCGGACCTGGTCAGGGGCGGTCCCGCCCGGATGGCCTCTGGCAGCAACCGAACCCTCGACTTGAAGGACTTTGAAGACATCTTGCTCAATGAGCGGGGAAAAGACCTGTAATTCCGTAAGGCTGAATTCCGAGAGGTCTCTGCCGGCCTGGACACCTGCCTTGACGGCCAGAGCCACGGCTTCGTGGGCATCGCGAAACGCCAGGCCGCGCTTGACCAAATAGTCAGCCAAGTCAGTAGCGGTGGAGTAGCCCTCAAAGGCCGCCGCCCGCATGGTGTCGGCATTGACCTGAATGCCCGCCACCATCTCCGCAAACACCCGCAGGGTATCGAGCACGGTGTCGGCGGTATCAAAGACCGGTTCTTTATCCTCCTGGTTGTCCTTGTTATACGCCAGTGGCTGGCCCTTCATCAGAGTGAGTAAGCCCATTAAGTGTCCATAGACCCGGCCGGATTTTCCACGGGCTAGCTCGGGCACATCGGGGTTTTTTTTCTGCGGCATGATTGATGAGCCTGTGCAGAAGCGGTCGGCAAGATCAATAAAGCCAATGCGCGGTGTCATCCAAAGGATCAGTTCTTCCGATAGCCGCGAGATATGCATCATGATCACTGCGCAGCAGGATGTGAACTCAATGACAAAATCCCGATCGCTGACTGCATCCAGTGAGTTCTGGCAGAGGCCATCAAAGCCAAGCCGCTTTGCCACACGCGCGCGATCAATCGGATACGAGGTGCCGGCCAATGCGGCAGCGCCCAGCGGCAGCTGGTTGACGCGGTACCTGCAGTCGGCAAGCCTTTCGCGATCCCGCGAGAACATTTCCACATAGGCCATCAAGTGATGCCCGAAGGTGATGGGCTGGGCCACCTGCAGATGGGTAAAGCCCGGCATGATGGTCGCGGCATGCTGCTCGGCCTGCTGCAAAAGCGCAGATTTCAGTTCATCCAAAGCCTGCTGAAGCTCATCAATGGTTGCCCGCACCCAGAGCCGCATATCGGTGGCAACCTGGTCGTTGCGGCTTCTTGCTGTGTGGAGCCGCTTGCCGGCATCTCCGATTAAATCGGTGAGGCGTTTTTCAATATTGAGGTGCACATCCTCAAGCGCAAGGGACCATTGAAATGAGTTTGCGGTGATCTCTTCCCGAATCTGGGCCATGCCCTGTTCGATGGCACGGAGGTCCTCTTGTGAGATCAGCCCAACGTGGGCCAGCATTTCTGCATGGGCCAGCGAGCCCTCGATGTCGCAGAGGGCCAGCCGCTGATCAAAGCCGACCGATCCGGTGTAGCGCTGCACGAGTGCCGACACCGGCTCACTGAACCGGCCGGACCAGCCTTCGTTTTTCTTTGAAAATTGTTCGGCCATGAGATTGATACACTTCGCAATATGTGGATTATTGCATCGCGCGAAAGCCGTCTGGCGATGTGGCAGGCCGAACATGTGCAGTCTCTGCTGGGAAAGGCCTCCGCAGGCCCGGTCCAGATTCTCGGCATGACCACCCGTGGCGACCAGATTCTTGATCGCACCTTATCGAAAGTTGGGGGCAAGGGCCTGTTTGTAAAGGAACTGGAGACCGCCCTGGAAGACGGCCGGGCCCATCTGGCGGTCCATTCGCTAAAAGATGTCCCGATGGAGCTGCCGCAAGGCTTTGAGCTGGCCTGTGTCATGCGCCGGGAAGATCCCCGTGATGCCTTTGTCTCCAATGATTTTTCTGGACTAGATGCCTTGCCCCAAGGCGCGGTGGTGGGCACATCCAGCCTGCGACGTGAGGCCCAGCTCAGGGCCCGCTATCCGGGCCTCAAGATTGTTCCTTTGCGCGGCAATCTGGATACGCGGCTTGCCAAGCTGGATCGCGGCGAGATGCAGGCCATCATCCTTGCAGCAGCCGGATTAAAACGGCTCGGCCTAGCCCACCGCATTCGCGAGATTCTCCCGCCTGAAGTCTTGCTGCCTGCTGCGGGCCAGGGGGCACTTGGCATCGAGATTCGCAGTGATGGCCACGCCATTCGCTCGGCCTTATCACCGCTTGCCGATGCACGCACCTTTGACGAAGTTCGGGCAGAGCGGGCGGTCTCGCGGGCCCTCGGTGGCAGCTGTCAGGTTCCGCTTGCGGCCTATTGCATCACCGAGCCGGACGGCAAAACGTTGTATTTGCGGGCCCTGGTTGCCATGACAGATGGCTCCAAAGTGCTGCGTGCCGAGTGTCGTGGCGAAGACCCCGAGGCCATTGGGCTTCAGGCTGCCGGGCTTTTAAAAGAGCAGGGCGCCCAGCAGATTCTGCAAGCATTAAACGCGTCTTAAGCGCCTGCAGATGGGCGAACTGCGTATGCGGCAAGTCTGGATGACCCGGCCAGAATGGTCTGAGCCTGAGTTGATGCCTGCCCACGCTGAGCATCACGGTGATGCAAGGCTCAGAGCAATGCCGCTGCAGCGATTGGAGATGCTCTATCCCGACACCGCAGTACTACAGGTCTTCAGCGATGCAGCTTGCCCTTGGATCGTCTGGACGAGTCCGGCTGCCGTCTCAGCATTTTTTTTCTGGCTAAAGCGTAATGGCGTTGGCACTGTTTTTTTGAACAAAGCTCGGCTCGCGGTTGTGGGGGGCGGAACCCGTGATCAGCTGCTGCGGCATTATCCCGAGGCCGGCCCGATCATCGCCGCCGATCACGAAGAGCGGGCTAACGCCGAGGGCCTGCTGAGCGCGATGGATGGTTGTCTCACGCAAGAATCAAGCGATTGGGCCCGGCAGACGCTGCTGATTGTCGAAGGTGAGTCCAACCGGCTGACCCTGCGCGCGGGGTTTGAGGCTCGCGGCGCGCACTGCCTGCTGGCTGTGCTGTACCGGCGCATCGTGTCTGCGTGGCCTGAGTTGGCCTGGGCTGAGATTGCCTGCTCAGACCCGGGCGCGATTGGCCTTGTGGTGACCTCCTCGGCAGCCGGCCGGCAGCTGGTCTCGGCATTTCAGTCGCGTCGACTGGCACTTTCGCAGGTCATCTGGTGCACACACCACGCGGTAATTGCCGAGTTGCTCCAAGCGGCAGGTGCGACAGCAGTGCGGCGCGTTCGCCTAAATCATCAATGGCTCAGTTACGATCTCTTTGAGCATGAAACCTATTGGTAAATCATTTTTCGCCGCAGTAAGCCTTGCAGCGCTGCTCGCACTCGGCTGGTGGGCGATGGATCGGCCATTCGCTCCGATGGAGGCCACGCGGGCGGATCAGATCGACCGCGAATGGCTCACCGAAACGCAGGCCTCTGCTCAGCTGCTGTCCGATAGCGTTTTAGCGGGCGGCAATATCAATGCTGCCTTGGTGATGTTGGATGCGATTGAGTCCCGCATCGTGCGCCATCCCGCGAAAGAGAAATTGGTGGCTGTGCGGGTAGCGATTGCCACCGATCGGCAGCGGCTTTTGGCACTGCGGGCCGTGGATCTTCAGCAGGCGGCCGCACAGATTGAGGCAATTATTCTGGATATCGACAGCCTGCCGTTGATTACATCAGCGGCTGCGAGCGCGCCTATCGACTCAGGCCGCGCGGCAAGCCCATCTGCTGGGCTGCCTGCAATTCAGTCCATGATTGAAGCCATTCAATCTCGCTTAGCGGGCATGGTGCGGATTCGTCGTGTCGAGAATCCAGAGGCCATATTCCTGTCACCTGAGCAGGGTGCGCTGGTGACCGAGCGACTCCGGCTGCGGCTGCTTTCTGCGCGGATTGCCCTAGTAGCCCGTCAAGACAAAATCTTTGCGCAAGACATCGGGCAGGCCGAAAAGATTCTTGCTGAAGTGTTTGAGTCACAAAATAGCCGGGTGATGGCCCATCGCAAAACACTGGCCGGCATCAAGGGCCTGATTGAAAAAATTCCCCTGCCGACAGCGCTTGCGCTGACGGAGGCCCTTAATGCAGTTCGGCCGAGCGGGGAAGGACCGGCCAGCACCACGCCATGAGGGGCCTTGCAATCTTTTTGCTCGCAGGTCTGCTGCTGGCTGCGGCTGTGGTGATGCTCGATCTGAATTTAGGCAATTTGACACTGTGGCTGCCGCCGTATCGCATTGATATGTCGTTACAGCTGGCGCTGTTTAGCTTGCTGGTCATTTTCTTAGGGCTGGTGGTGCTCGCTCTCCTGGTGATTCAGCTGGCAAGCATCCCGGCCCGGGTGAAACGCTTTCGGCTGTATCGCACTCAGAATCAGCGGCTTGGCCGGCTTGCCGCGTTGATCATCGACTACTTTGAGGGCCGGTTTGCTCGGGTCGTCAAGCAATCTCGCGGCCTTCGCGAAGATACGGGCCTGCTGCGGGATTCGGCTAAGGCATTGGCAGCCGCTGACGCATTGGCGGCAAGCGCTGCCCATCAGCTGCGTGATACGCGTCTGCGCGATGAGCTCTTGGCTGAGCTGCGAGATGATTCAGTGGGCTCACCCCGGGCCGACACCACATTGGCCGCACTGCTTGAGGCCGAGTTTGCGCTGGATGATCATCGGGGCCTACGGGCCTTATCTGCGCTTGCGCCGCTGATGAAAGGTGATCGTCGCAATGTCCATACGTTCAGGCTTGCGCTCAAAGCCAATCAGCAGCAAGGCAACTGGGATGAGGTGCTGAGAATTGGAAAATTGCTCGAGAACCGTCGTGCGATTTCTGCAGTCCTTGCAACAGAAATGAAACGCGAAGTGGCCCGAGCATGGATTGCCCAGGGCCGCCATGGTCAGGCCATCTCGTTGATTGAATCAGCGCTGAAAAAAGAGTGGGACTCGGGGCTGGCCATGCTGTATGGCCATGCCGAGGGCAATGCCCGAGACCAGCTGCAGCGGCTTGAGGCCTGGCTGCGCGATCAGCCTCGCGATGCCGAACTCAATTGGTCGATGGGCCGAATCTGTCAGCGGCAGGCCCTCTGGGGCAAGGCCCGCATGCATTTCGAGACATCGCTACGGATTAGGCCCATGGCGGCCACTCATCTGGCCCTAGCGGAAGTGGCCGAGCGCTTGGATGAAAAAGAAACCGCCGCCTCCCACTGGAAGGCGGCGGCTCAGATGACCGCTTAAGACCGAGAGAAAACTACTTCGCTGCCATTGGCAGAATCGGCACGATCAGCAGTGCAACGATATTGATAATCTTGATGAGCGGATTCACAGCCGGGCCCGCGGTGTCTTTGTAGGGGTCGCCCACGGTATCGCCAGTGACAGCTGCCTTGTGGGCATCCGAGCCCTTGCCGCCATGGTGGCCGTCTTCAATGTATTTCTTGGCGTTATCCCATGCACCGCCGCCGGTACACATGGAGATGGCCACAAATAGTCCAGTCACGATGGTGCCCATCAGCATACCGCCTAAGGCCTTCGGTCCGAGTGCCAGGCCGACGATGACCGGCACCACCACAGGCAGCAGCGAGGGAATGATCATCTCTTTGATGGCGGCCTTGGTCAGCATGTCGACCGCCGTGTGGTACTCGGGCTTAGCTGTACCTTCCATGATGCCTTTGATCTCGCGGAACTGGCGGCGGACTTCGGTCACCACGGCGCCGGCGCAGCGGCCTACCGCTTCCATCGCCATCGCGCCAAACAGATAAGGAATCATGCCACCGATAAAGAGGCCAATGATCACTTCGTGATCCGATAGATCGAACTTGATGCTATGGCCCATACCCTCAAGGGCATGGGTGTAGTCAGCAAACAGCACTAGTGCCGCTAATCCTGCTGAACCGATGGCATAGCCCTTGGTCACCGCCTTGGTGGTGTTGCCGACTGCATCTAGCGGATCGGTCACGTTACGGACTTCCTTGGGCAGCTCGGCCATCTCCGCAATACCGCCAGCGTTATCGGTGATCGGGCCATAGGCGTCGAGCGCCACGATGATGCCGGCCATGGACAGCATTGAGGTCGCAGCAATTGCGATGCCGTATAGGCCTGCCAGTGCATAGGCGGCAAAAATCGCCACGCAGACCGACAGCACGGGCAGCGCAGTGGAGCGCATTGAAACCGCAATGCCTGCGATGATGTTCGTGGCATGGCCAGTCTCAGAAGCAGAGGCCACATGCCGCACTGGTGCGTACTCGGTGGCGGTGTAGTACTCGGTGATCACCACCATGGCTGCGGTCAGTGCAATGCCTACGATTGAGGATAGCCAGAGGTTCATCACCGTCATGCCAGGCACCGCCTGTGCAGCGCCGCCCATGATCCAGTCCGTGACAAAGTAAAACGCGATCACTGAGAGCACCGCAGCCACGATCAGGCCTTTGTAAAGCGCTGTCATGATTTTTCCGGTGCCGGAGTACTTCACGAAGAAGCAGCCGATGATCGAGGCAATGACCGATACGCCGCCGAGAGCCAGGGGATAAATCGCCGCCTCAGCCGCGATGGTTTTCATCAGCAGCGCACCTAGCAGCATGGTGGCAATCACGGTTACGGCATAGGTCTCGAACAGATCTGCTGCCATGCCGGCACAGTCGCCTACGTTATCGCCTACGTTATCGGCAATCACTGCGGGATTGCGGGGATCATCTTCGGGGATTCCGGCTTCAACCTTGCCCACCAGGTCAGCACCGACATCAGCGCCTTTTGTAAAGATGCCGCCGCCCAAACGCGCAAAGATTGAAATCAAAGAAGAACCAAAGGCCAGGCCGACCAGGGGATGCAGGGCCTTGAGCACATCGCCGGTTCGGGAGAGCTCGAAGGCATAAAAGCCAGCAACACCCACCAGCCCCAGTCCGATCACAAACATGCCGGTGATCGCGCCGCCTTGGAAGGCGATCGACAGGGCAGGGTTAATGCCCGAGCGTGCGGCCTCGGCGGTGCGGACATTGGCCCGCACATTGATGTTCATGCCGATGAATCCCGCAGCGCCTGAGAGCACGGCACCGATGGCAAATCCAATTGCGGTATCCAGGCCTAGGCCGGGGATGATGGCAATCAGAATAAAGATCACCACGCCCACAATCCCAATGGTCCGATACTGTCGGCCCAAATAGGCGGAGGCACCTGCCTGGATTGCGGCCGCAATCTCTTGCATCCGCTCATTTCCGGCCGACTTGGCCAGGATCCAACGGCTTGAGATAACGCCGTAAACAATGGCCAGCAGGCCACACACCAAAGCCAGATTCAGTCCCATCGACATGGGGTTCTCCTTTTTATGAAATTTCTCGTCCCATCTGCCTGTGAACGATTCCCGAATCTCCAGCCGCACGGTGGGCTGGGAGGCTGGGGGAATCCCTTAGAATGCACAGGACAGATCGCTATTTTTACACAGGGAAGGCTCTCCATATGGCCCTAATGAATGTGACCGCCGGGAAAAACGCCCCCGAGGAGTTCAACGTCATCATCGAAATCCCGGCCCACTCCGAGCCCATCAAGTACGAAGTGGACAAAGAGACGGGTGCATTGTTCGTGGATCGGTTCATGACCACTGCCATGCACTACCCCTGTAACTACGGCTATGTACCCCAGACCATCTCCGATGATGGCGATCCCGTCGATGTCTTGGTGATCACGCCGTTTGCCGTGGCCCCCGGCGCTGTGGTCCGCTGTCGGGCTCTCGGCATGCTGATGATGGATGACGAGGCCGGCGGCGATGCCAAGGTCCTGGCGGTGCCGGTCGACAAGATTCTGGGTATGTATAGCCACTGGAAGAACATTGAAGATGTCAATCCGCAGCGCTTAGCCACCATTCAACACTTCTTTGAGCATTACAAAGATCTCGAAAAAGGAAAGTGGGTCAAGGTCAAGGGCTGGGCAGGGCCCGATCAGGCCAAGCAGGAAATCTCCGGCGGCATGGTCCGCTACAAGAAAGAATCCGGCGCTTAAATGCTGAAGGTTGCGCTTGCCCAGATCAACAGTCGGGTAGGCGATCTCGCCGGCAATACCCAGAGGATCGTTGATGCCGCCCATCGGGCCCAGGCCATGGGTGCGGCGGTCATGGTCACGCCTGAGCTTGCGCTCACCGGCTATCCGCCCGAGGACCTGCTGCTGCGGCCTGCGTTTTTAGCCGCCTGCGATCAAGCGCTGGGCGGGCTTGCCGAGCAGTTGAAATCCATCGCAGAGTTAACCGTTGTCGTGGGCCATCCGCGTGCACGTGAGCAGCACACCTTTAATGCGGCAACCGTATTGCGCTATGGCAAGGTGATCGGCAGCTACGGCAAGCTTGAGCTGCCCAACTACGCGGTCTTTGATGAGCAGCGCTACTTTGTTCCCGATGGCGCCCCCTGCATATTTGAGGTCAATGGCGTGCGGCTGGCGGTCAATATCTGCGAGGACATCTGGGCCTCGCGGGCGCCAGCCATGGCCAAGGCAGCAGGCGCAAATCTCTTGCTGGTGTTAAACGCCTCACCCTTTCATCTGGATAAGCTGCTCGAGCGCCAGGATGTGGTGCGTGCCAACGCTTCCCGACTGGGACTGCCGGTTGCGTTTTGCAATCTCGTTGGCGGCCAAGATGAGCTGGTCTTTGATGGCGGCTCCTTCGTCTTGGATGCAAAAGGCAATCTGATTGCCCGGGCACCGCAGTTTCAGGAAGACCTCCTGGTGGTTGATTTTTTTGAAGGTGCGGTCTTAGAGGGTGAGGGTAAAAACGCGATTGCGGCTGAGCTTTCTGTGGAGCAGCAGGCCTACCAGGCCCTGGTGCTTGGCACCCGCGACTATGTTCATAAAAATGGCTTTAAAGGCGCTGTCATCGGCCTTTCGGGTGGCGTGGATTCTGCACTGGTCACTGCAATTGCTGCCGATGCTTTGGGGCCTGCGCATGTGCGTGCGGTCATTATGCCGTCGCCGTTTACCGCCGCGATGAGCATTGAAGATGCTACCGCCTGCGCACAGGCCCTTGGGGTGCAGGCGGATACGATTTCGATTACCGCGCTGTATGAGGCCTTTAAGTCATCACTTGCGGGCGTGTTTGCAGGCCTTGCCGAGGATGTCACCGAAGAAAACCTGCAGGCCCGGATTCGGGGCACGCTTTTAATGGCAATTTCAAATAAAACCAACGCCCTTGTGCTGGTGACCAGTAATAAATCCGAGGCTGCGGTCGGCTATAGCACCCTGTATGGTGATATGGCAGGCGGCTTTGCAGTGATTAAAGATTTGGTGAAGGGCATGGTCTACAGGCTCTGCCATGAGCGCAACCGAGTGGCTGCCCAGCAGGGCCTGGGTGATGTGATTCCGCAGCGCATCCTAAGCCGTGCGCCAAGCGCAGAGCTTCGGCCGGATCAGACCGACCAAGATAGCCTGCCCCCCTATGATGCTTTGGATGACATGCTGGTCCGTTTCGTGGAACATGGTGAAACCCGCTCGGATCTGATCGCAGCAGGACACGGCCCTGAAGAGGTCGATCGTGTGCTGCGGCTGATTAGAAATAGCGAGTACAAGCGGCGGCAGGCCGCACCTGGAGTGCGCATTACCCGGCGGGCATTCGGCAGGGATTGGCGTTATCCCGTAACCAATCGCTTCCAAGAAGTGCCAGCTCCATCGCCAGCCTCAGATAAAGGTGAGACAACGTGAAACTGATTACTGCAATTGTGAAGCCCTTCAAACTCGATCAGGTCCGCGAGGCCCTCGCAGAGATTGGGGTCAGTGGCCTGACCGTGACTGATGTCAAAGGCTTTGGCCGTCAGAAAGGCCATACCGAGGTCTATCGGGGCGCCGAGTATGTCGTGGATTTTCTGCCCAAGACCAAGATCGAGGCGGTGGTCTCCGATGAACTCTGTGATCGTGCAATCGATGCGATTGTTACGGCTGCCCGCACTGGCCGAATCGGCGACGGCAAGATTTTCGTGCGCTCAATTGAGCAGGTGATTCGAATCAGGACCGGCGAGACGGGTGACGCGGCTGTCTAAGTAAGACCCGTACGGCGCCGCTGCCGCCATCGTTGGCCGGCGCCTGGCAGTAGGCCAAGACTTCGTCGCGCTGCTGCAGCCAGGCCAGTACTTTCCCTTTGAGCACCGGCTGGCGGTTGGCAGACCCCAGCCCCTTGCCATGAATAATCCGAACGCAGCGAATAGCACGCTGGCCACAGAGGCGCAGAAATTCCGCAAACGCCGCCCGGGCCTCATCGCTGCGCAGGCCGTGCAGATCCAGACTGTCTTGAATGACCCAGTGGCCGCGGCGCAGTTTTCTTAGCGTGTCGCTGGAAATTCCGATCCTCGCAAATGAGAGCGCCTCATCGCTATCCAAAAGACTCTCGGGTGTCATATCCGATAGCTGCGAGTCCAGCAGGGCCTGGGCCTCATCTTCAAGATGCTTGACCGGTATTGGCCGTGGCTTGGGCTTTGCCGACACTGAAGGCGGCTGGGCAGTCGCCGGAAGCGGCGTCGCATCGGCGACTGCCGCTAAAAAGAGCTCCTTATCGGAGTTCACGATTGTGCGAGTGCCTCGAGATAGCGCTGCGCATCGAGTGCGGCCATGCATCCCGTGCCAGCGCTGGTGACTGCCTGACGATAGACATGATCCTGCACGTCGCCGGCGGCAAATACACCCGGAATATTGGTCGCAGTGGCATTGCCCTCCAGACCGCTGCGCGTTTTGATATAACCATTATTCATCTCGAGCTGTCCAGCAAAAAGATCGGTGTTGGGCTTATGCCCGATCGCAATGAAGACACCCTGTAGCGCAAGCTCTTGCGTGGCGCCAGTGTGGGCATGACGAATTCGTACCCCGGTTACGCCGCTTTGATCGCCTTGCACCTCGTCTAACACATGATCCCACTGCACACGGATATTGCCGCCCTGAGTCTTGGCCATGAGGCGATCCACCAGTATTGGCTCGGCACGGAATTTGTCACGACGATGAATCACGGTGACCTGCCGTGCGATATTGGAGAGGTACAGGGCCTCCTCGACCGCGGCATTGCCACCGCCGACAACGCAGACATCCTGATTTTTATAAAAAAATCCATCGCATGTCGCGCAGCCCGATACACCTTTGCCCATAAAGTTTTGCTCTGACGCAAGGCCCAGGTACTGGGCCGAGGCGCCGGTGGCGATGATCAGCGCATCACAGCTGTAGCTGCCGGCATCACCGGCAAGCAGCATCGGCTTGGTATTCAAGGTCGCGGTATGGATGTGATCAAAGACGATGCGCGTATCAAACGCTTCGGCATGCTCAAGAAATCGTTGCATCAACTCTGGCCCCTGAACGCCTTTCGGATCGGCCGGCCAGTTCTCGACATCGGTGGTGGTCATGAGCTGACCACCCTGGGCCAGGCCGGTAATGAGTACAGGCTTAAGATTCGCGCGGGCTGCGTAGACGGCTGCCGTGTAGCCTGCCGGACCCGAGCCCAGGATGATCAGACGATGATGTTCAGGGGTGCTGGTGGCCATGTGATGGATTGCCTTTCAAGGGAATTCGTGGGGAGCGACCTGCCGCCGGCATTCAGGTTAGGCGGGAATTGCTACAAAACGGCACAATTATAGAAATCATGGCAAGCCGCATCACCCGATCCGCTGCCCGCGCCAGTTCCAGGCGGGCCGACCTTAGAGCACAGGCTGCGGGGGGGATCGGCACCGCCACGGAAATCTCAGGCCTGGGGGCCGAGCTGCGGTGGCTGGGATACGGCCTTTTTTCCATTTGGATCTTTTTATCGCTGCTGTCCTGGTCGCCTGAGGATGCGGGGTGGTTTCAGCAGGGCTCGCGCCAGGTGCCCACCAATTGGCTAGGCCGATTCGGGGCCTGGACTGCAGATTCGCTGCTTTTTGGTTTCGGATTTTCTTCAGGCTGGTTTGTGGTGCTGTCTACGGCCCTTGCCTACGCGAGCTGGCGCTTAGCCCGCCAGCTGCGCGAAGTACAACGCCTTGGTGTTGCGGGGGGCGCTGAGGTCAGCAGCTTATTCGTGCCCATGGGAGCAATTCGCTGGATTGGCTTTGCGCTGCTTTTAGCTGGCAGCTGCACGCTGGAGGCGCAGCGCATCAGCTGGGGTGCAAGCCCAATTTCATTTATGCCGGGCGGTGTACTGGGCAGCGTGGTGGGCAGTTTTGGTGATTGGGCCTTCGGCGCAATCGGTCTGACGCTGCTGTCGCTATCCATGATTGTTGCTGGTCTTGCATTGTTTTTCCGCTTCTCATGGCTGGATGTCACGGAGTGGGTAGGGCGCAAAGCCGAGGCCCTATTTGGCCTTGCACGCAATCAGCTGGCCGAGCGCCAGGATCGGCGACTCGGGGAGTCGGCCGCCATTGAGCGGGCCGATGCGCTGGAAGAAAAACGTCGTCAGCGCGAAGTGGATCAGGCCCTTGAGATCAAACCTGTAGCAGCGCCAGAGCCCTCGAAAAAAGCCATCGAGGCTCGGCAGCGGGAAAAACAACGCTCTTTATTTTCCGAGGTGGCGCCGGTAGGTGGACTGCCGGCGATTTCACTACTCGATGAGGTCGCTGCACAGGCCGACACCATCTCGCCTGAGGCTCTGGAATTCACATCGCGTGTGATTGAGAGCCGGCTTGCCGACTTTGGCGTGCAGGTGAAGGTGGTGACGGCGCAGCCGGGTCCGGTGATTACCCGCTACGAGATCGATCCCGCCCTGGGTGTGAAGGGCTCGCAGATTGTGAATCTTGCAAAAGACTTGGCCCGTGCACTCTCGCTGGTGTCGATTCGGGTGGTGGAGACCATTCCGGGCAAAAGCTTGATGGGCTTAGAGCTGCCCAATCCTCGGCGTCAGGTGGTGAGGCTTTCCGAGATTGTTGGTTCAACCACTTTTCAAGAATCCCATGGCGTGCTGCCACTGGCACTCGGTAAAGACATTGCCGGCGCACCGGTGGTGGTGGATCTCGCCCGAATGCCCCACCTGCTGGTGGCCGGCACCACGGGCTCAGGCAAGTCGGTGGGTGTCAATGCCATGCTGCTGTCGATTTTGTACCGCTCTACACCGGCCCAGGTGCGGCTGATCATGATTGATCCCAAGATGCTGGAGCTTTCCATTTATGAAGGCATTCCGCATCTACTGACACCAGTGGTCACCGACATGAAGCTTGCGGCCAATGCGCTGCACTGGTGCGTGGGCGAAATGGAGCGGCGCTACCGCATCATGAGTAAGCTCAACACCCGTAACCTTGCGGGCTTTAATCAGAAGGTGGAAGAGGCCATCAAAAAAGGCCAGCCCATCACCGATCCTTTGGCCAACCCCGAAGATCCCGATGCGCCCACGCTCATGCCCCTGCCGCAGATTGTGGTGGTCATTGATGAGCTTGCCGATTTGATGATGGTGGCAGGCAAAAAGATTGAAGAACTGATTGCCCGGCTTGCTCAGAAAGCAAGGGCGGCAGGCATTCATTTAATTCTTGCGACCCAGCGGCCATCGGTGGATGTGATTACCGGATTGATTAAGGCCAATATTCCGGCCCGTATCTCGTTTCAGGTCTCCAGCAAAGTGGATTCACGCACGGTGCTGGATCAGATGGGCGCCGAGGCACTGCTCGGCCAGGGGGACATGCTTTATCTTGCCGCTGGCACTGGCCTTCCGATTCGGGTCCATGGGGCCTTTGTCGCTGATGATGAAGTGATCCGGGTGGTGAACTCAGTAAAGCAGTCGGGCGAGGCCCAATACGACGAGCGCATCTTGGAAGGCGCAGACGCTGCTGCAGGCGGCGGCATGTTTACTGCCGGTCTTTCTGCCGAGGGCGGCGATGGCGAATCGGATCCGCTTTACGATGAGGCCGTATCGGTCGTACTCAAACACCGTCGTGCCTCGATCTCCCTGGTGCAGCGGCATCTGCGCATTGGCTATAACCGGGCGGCGCGTCTGCTGGAATCCATGGAGCGGGCAGGCGTGGTCTCGCCGATGCAAAGCAACGGCAATCGCGATATTTTGGTGCCGCAGTCGCAATGAGAAAGGCATGGGCCATCCTGGCGATGGCATTTGCGCTGTGGATTTCTACTTCGGTTCGGGCAGATCCCATTGAGCGCATGATCGAGAGCTTGGCGACCACGCAGAGCCTGTCAGCGGAATTTCGCCAAGTCACATCATCAAAAAGCGCCCGTGTGCGCACCGCCTCGGGAGTTTTCTATGTCTCCAAGCCTGGGCTGCTGCGATGGGAAATCCGGCAGCCCTATCCGCAGTTACAGATTCTGAATGGCCGTGAGTTTTGGCTGGTCGATGCGGACCTCGCGCAGGCATCGGTGCGATCGGTTGAGGCTGCCAACCTATCGGGCATCGCTGCGCTGCTATTGAATACCAATGTGCTCACGCGCGAGCAGCTGCTTGTGCGCTATCAGTTCTCTGTAGCGGGCGAGCGCGATGGTGTGACTTGGATTGGCGTGGTGCCGCGGCAGGCCGAGCCCGGTATTGCCCAACTCATGATTGGACTGGATGGCGATTCAATGATTAGCCGCTTTGAGATCCACGACAGTCTGGGCCAGGTGACGCGCATTGAGCTGACAAAAATCTTTAAAAATATTGCAATCGATGCCGCGCTTTTTCAGTACACACCGCCGCGCGGCATGAGCGTGCTGAGACAGTGAACATGCAGCCGCTGGCCGAGCGCATGCGCCCGCAGGATCTTGATGGCCTGGTGGGCCAGCCGCACTTGCTGGGCCCGGGCGCGCCGCTGCGTGTGGCAATTGAATCGGGCCAGCTGCACTCGATGATTCTCTGGGGCCCGCCCGGTGTTGGTAAGACCACCATTGCACGGCTTTTGGCTGCCGCCTGCGATGCCGAGTGCCTATCAATTTCTGCCGTGTTAGGCGGCGTGAAAGAAATTCGTGATGCGGTGGCTGCGGCTGAATTGCTGCGCAGCCGGGGCCGGGCGTGTGTGGTGTTTGTCGATGAGGTCCACCGTTTCAATAAGGCCCAGCAGGATGCATTTTTACCGCATGTTGAAAGTGGGCTCTTCGTGTTTATCGGCGCCACAACCGAAAACCCGGGCTTTGAAGTCAACAGCGCGCTGCTCTCGCGTGCGGCGGTGTATGTCTTAAAACCACTTACGGGGCCTGCCCTACGTGAAATCGCGGCCCGGGCCCTCGCACTTTATGGGCTTGCCGCCGACACCATCACGGAGCCGGCCTTAGAGCGGCTTATCGCCAGCGCCGATGGCGATGCCCGCAGGCTTTTGGGCGGCCTTGATTTACTGATTGCCCAGGCCCAGAAGAATTTATCAGCGATTGATGAGCCAATGGTCGATCGCCTGCTGCCGCAGATCATGCGTCAGTTTGATAAGGGCGGGGATGCGTTTTATGACCAGATCTCAGCGCTGCACAAGTCGGTGCGAGGCAGCGATCCGGATGCCGCGCTGTATTGGTTTTGCCGAATGCTGGATGGCGGATGCGATCCGCGTTACATCGGCAGACGCATGATCCGCATGGCCATCGAAGACATCGGCCTTGCCGATCCCCGGGCCCTTGCGATGACACTGGAGGCGGTCCAGGCCTACGAGCGGCTGGGATCGCCTGAGGGCGAATTGGCCCTTGCACAGGCCCTCGTGTTTCTGGCCTGCGCTGCAAAGTCCAATGCAGTCTATCGGGCCTATCAGGCGGCCAGTGCCTTCGTAAAACAGCAGGGCTCTCACCCGGTGCCCGATCATCTGCGCAATGCGCCCACGCGGCTTGCGAAATCACTCGGCCACGGCGAGGGCTATCGCTACAGCCACGATGAGCCGCAGGCCTACTCGGCCGGCCAACGCTACTTTCCGGATGCGATTGGCACGTCGCCGGAGTTTTATGCGCCGGTGGATCGGGGCTTAGAAAGTAAAATCGCTGAAAAGCTCGCTCAACTGAGAAAGCGGTCTACCCACTAAGAGGGCGTTTTTATGATTGATCCCCAACTCCTGCGCAAAGATCTCTCAGCCGCTGCAGCAACGCTCGCCCGTCGTGGTTATGTGTTGGATACGGCAACCTTTTCCGCGCTGGAGGCCGAGCGCAAAAGTGTTCAGGTCCAGACCGAGAGCCTGCAGTCGCAGCGCAATCAACTCTCCAAACAGATTGGTGCCGCCAAAGGTAAGGGCGAAAATGCGCAAGACCTGATGGCCCAGGTCAATGAGATCGCCCAGCAGCTTGATGCCGGCGCGAAGCGGCTTGAATCCCTGCAGGCCCAGCTCAACGATTGGTTATTGACCATTCCCAATATGCCGCACGGCTCGGTGCCGGACGGCCGGGATGCTGAAGCAAACCAAGAGGTCCGCCGCTGGGGGGCGCCCGGTACCTATAGCTTTGAAGTCAAAGACCATGTCGATGTGGGTGGCCCACTTGGTCTGGACTTTGAAACCGCCACGAAAATTACCGGCAGTCGGTTTGCGTTAATGCGCGGCGACATCGCCAGCCTGCATCGGGCTTTGGCCCAGCTCATGCTAGATACCCATACCCGCCAGCACGGCTATCAGGAGTGCTACACCCCCTATATCGTTAATGCCGAGAGCATGCGTGGCACCGGCCAGCTGCCCAAATTTGCAGATGATTTATTTGCCGCTAAAAAAGGCGGCGCCGAGGGCGAAGGCGAGACCTTATATTTGATTCCCACCTCGGAGGTCTCGCTGACCAATATCGTGCGGGATGTGATTCTTGATCCCGAGCAGCTGCCGATTCGGCTGACGGCCCACACACCTTGCTTTCGATCGGAGGCAGGCAGTTATGGCCGAGATACACGCGGCATGATTCGTCAGCATCAGTTCGACAAAGTCGAGATGGTGCAGATTACCGATCCTGAACACAGCTATGCGGCCTTGGAGGAAATGGTCGGCCATGCCGAGGCAATACTCAGGCTGCTGAAGCTTCCCTATCGGGTGATGGCGCTGTGCACGGGCGATATGGGATTTGGTGCTGCAAAGACCTATGACTTAGAAGTCTGGCTGCCGTCGCAGAAGGCCTATCGCGAGATCTCTTCGGTCAGCAACTGCGAGTCCTTTCAGGCCCGTCGCATGCAGGCACGGGTGCGCAAGCCACTCGAAGGCGGCAAGACCCGCACAGAGCTTGTCCACACCCTGAATGGTTCAGGAGTTGCGGTGGGCCGGGCCTTGGTGGCAGTTCTTGAAAACCATCAGCAGGCCGATGGCAGCGTGGTGTTACCGGAGGCCCTTGCCCCTTATATGGCCGATAAGATGCTGCTGAAGCCTGCCGGCCGTTAGGCCCAGAGCAGAGCACAGCCGCGATGCGGTGTTGATGGCCACGGCCAAGGGCCGAAGATTTGATACAAAGAATGTGTTGATAAAAAACTTTTTGTCACAAAAGGAGGCCGACCATGGCTCAGCCCCGCGTTTATGAAATTGATGGCCTCACGCCCGTCGTGGATCCGTCTGCCTACGTGCACCCCACGGCCGTCTTGATTGGCGATGTGCTCATCGGCCCGAACTGTTATGTCGGGCCAGCGGCCTGCTTGCGCGGTGATTTTGGCCGGCTGATTCTGGAGCAGGGCGCCAACATTCAAGACACCTGTGTCATGCATGGCTTTCCGGGCTCCGATACTGTGGTTGAAGAAGAAGGCCACATCGGTCACGGCGCAGTGCTGCACGGCTGCCGCGTCGGCCGAAACGCCTTAGTTGGAATGAATGCGGTGGTGATGGATAACGCGGTGATTGGCGAGTCTGCGTTTATTGCTGCAGGCGCCTTTGTGAAAGCGGGGGCCCAGATTCCGCCACGCATGCTGGCGGTCGGCTCACCCGCAAAAATTCTTCGTGAATTAACGGAAGATGAGATTGCCTGGAAAGTCGATGGCACGCGGCTTTATCAGGCCCTTGCGGTGCGAAGCCTTTCAACCCTGCGGGAGACCACTGCATTGACCGCCGCAGAGCCAAACCGCAAGCGGCTACAGATTGAAGGTGCGGTACCGCTAATGGATTTAAAAAATCGCGCCTAGCGGCTAGGCAGTCTCGGCAAGCAGGTCTTCGTTTTTAAACCGCTGCGATAAAGCCGGCAGTGCAGCGGGTGTGCTGCGGTCGGCCAGCTGCATGCAGGCATCGAGAAACGCCTCCGAGGCCGGTAAAAGCCTTAGATAGAGTTCACGACAAAGCAGCCGTGCCCGCTGTCCGGGCCAGTTCTGTGGCGCTAAAACTGCAGGCAATTCAGGGTCGCGCAGCAGCAAGCGGCGATAATCATGAATCAGCAAAATGCGCAGCAACAGCGCCTGCTCGGGACTTGCCGTGGTTTTGCGATCGGCCCGCAGTGACTCAAGAATTGGCTCATAGATTTTGCAAAAGCCCAGATAGGCCTTGCCCAGTTGTTCCAAATTCCAGGCCCGGCTCACCATGTCTTGATCGGAGGCGCAGGGCCCAAAGCGTGATTCGGCAGCCACCATCGGCATTAATTTTTTTAACGCGCCGGAGAGACCTTCCACCATCAAGGCATCAAAGGCTGCCGAAAGATCAGCGCTTGGGTGCACATAGCAGCCGGTGCCCATCATGCCGAATCCCTGCCAGAAAAGGGCCTTGCGCACGCGGTCCCGCTCGCGGGCCTGCATCTCGCCCACGGTGAGAATCAGACGCCAGCGCCGATCCCAGAGTGGCGCATTGGCTGCATAAATATGGCGTGAGGCCTCTTCAAACCGGCGCAGTCCTGCTGCAGTCAGTGTGTAGTTGGCGCGCCGGCCGACTGCCACGGAGTCCAGCCATTGGTCTTCAGCAAGCCGCGACACGGTCGTGCGAATGAGCCGTTCGTTGATGTTGAGCGGTGAGAGCAGTTGAATCAGGCTGCCGAGCCAGATGCTGCCGCCCCGCGGCATGACCACATCGCCAAACACAGTAATGATGAGCGAGCCGGCCTGCATGCGTTGCTGGCGGCGAAAGGCATTCAGACGGGCTTCAATGCGAGCGGGTTTTGCCATGTCGTGTTGTGATTCGCAGATCCTTTGGGCTGGCCCCATTTGCTGGCTGAAAATGTACCATAGGCCCCGAAAAATTGATACAAATTATTGACTTTTTGGGTTTCTATTTGTATCGTTTCGCTCAAATCAAAAACCGGCCCATCCGGCGAAGCCCGCTTCGCCACAGAAAAGGCCGGAGCGCCCGCTCAAGGAGGAGTCCCGGATGTCCCATCCATTGTTTGAAAAACACCGCACCACGTTGGAGGCGGCGCTGGCTGCGATTGCAGCCCGCACTTATTGGTCGCCATTTAATGAAATGCCCAGCCCAAAGATTTATGGCGAGACAGCCGCAGACGACGGCAAGCGCGCCTTTGAGTCCTTGCTGGGCAAACGATTTGAGCTTGATCAGCCTGGCCAGACCGGCTGGCATGGTGGGGAAATCTCTCCTTATGGGATTGCACTGGAAGTCCAGTATCCCGTCTGTCCTCCGCAGGCCTTAATTGATGCAGGCCAAAAGGCGATGGAGTCGTGGCGCGACATCGGCGCAGAAGGCCGTACCGGGGTCTGCATGGAAATGCTGACCCGGTTAAATCAACATAGTTTTGAGCTCGCCCATTCGGTCATGATGACCACCGGCCAGGGCTGGATGATGGCTTTTCAAGCAGGCGGCCCGCATGCCCAGGACCGCGGCCTGGAGTCGGTGGCCTACGCCTGGCGCGAGCAAAGCTTTATTCCACAGACCGCCCTCTGGGAAAAGCCGCAAGGAAAAAATCCCTCGCTGGTAATGAAAAAACATTTTCAAATTGTTGGCCGTGGCGTTGGCGTTGTGATCGGCTGCGGGACTTTTCCAACATGGAATACCTATCCGGGCCTTTTCGCGGCCTTGGCCACCGGCAATGCAGTGATCGTGAAGCCGCATAGCAATGCGATTTTGCCGGCGGCAATCACCGTGCGGCTGCTCCGCTCGGTCTTAAAGGAAGCGGGCCTTGACCCGAATCTGGTGTCGCTGTGTGTGGCGACCGAGCGTGAGTCGACCCGGGCCTTGGTCACCCATGCCGCAGTCAAGTCCATTGATTTCACAGGCGGCAATGCATTCGGCCAGTGGCTAATCGATCATTGCCGGCAGGCCCAGGTCTATGCCGAGTTAGCCGGGGTCAACAATATCGTGCTGGATTCAACCGATGCCTACAAAGCGATGATGCGCAATCTGGCATTCACCTTGTCGCTGTATTCGGGCCAGATGTGCACGACATCCCAGGTGATTTTCGTGCCGGCAGGCGGCATCCAGACCGATGAAGGTCCGAAGTCATTCGATCAAGTCTGCACTGATCTTGCCAGCGCCATTGAGGGCTTTCTATCTAAGCCCGAGGTCGCCTGCGCAGTTTTAGGCGCCATGCAGTCGGCTGATACCGTCAAGCGCATCGAGCAGGCCAATAGCGGTGCTTATGGCCGGGTGGTGCTGAAGTCCGGCCCACTGCAAAACCCCGAGTTTCCCAAGGCCGATGTCCGCACGCCCGTGTTGATCGCCTGCGATGCCGCAGATGAGGCCGCCTACATGGAAGAGCGTTTCGGCCCAATCAGTTTTGTGGTGAAGACTGCCAATACGGCCGCTTCAATTGCGCTGTCCGAGCGCGTGACCAGCACCCACGGTGCGCTGACGGCTGGTGTCTATTCCACCGATACCAAAGTCATTGACGCAATGACCGCAGCAACATGGCGCTCCAAGGTTGCGCTGTCCATCAATCTCACTGGTGGCGTGTTTGTCAACCAATCCGCGGCGTTCTCGGATTTTCACGGCACAGGTGGCAATCCGGCTGCGAATGCGTCGTATGCGGATTCAGCGTTTGTTGCCAATCGCTTCCGTGTTGTACAGCGCCGTTATCACGCCTAGGAAAGACTTCTATGGCCTACCAGCATATTTTGTTTTCCGTTCAAGATGCCATCGCCCGGCTCACGCTGAATCGGCCCGATAAGCTCAATAGCTTTACCGAGACCATGCACGCCGAGGTCCGCGATGCCTTGGATCAAATTCAAAACGATTCCTCGGTCCGTGTTCTGGTGATCACCGGCGCTGGCCGTGGATTTTGTGCGGGCCAGGATCTCGCCGACCCCTGCATGGCGATGGTGGATGGCAAAGTGCCTGATATTGGGAATGTGGTGGAGCGCAATTACAAGCCGCTCATCATGCGGCTTGTGAATCTACGTGTGCCAACCATTGCCGCCATCAACGGCATCGCCGCTGGGGCTGGTGTGAGTGTGGCGCTGGCCTGCGATCTGGTGATTGCCGCAAAGTCTGCATCGTTTCTGCAGGCGTTTTCCAAAATTGGCCTGGTGCCCGATACCGGTGGCACATGGTTTTTGCCGCAGCGTGTTGGCATGGCCCGCGCGATGGGCTTAGCGATGCTGGCAGAAAAACTGCCCGCAGAAAAAGCCGAGGCCTGGGGCCTGATCTGGCGCTGCGTCGAGGACGATCAACTGGTCAGCGCAGTAGATGAGCTTTCAAAGCAGCTCGCCGTGATGCCGACCAAGGCCTTGGTCAGAATTCGGCAGGCTATGCAGACCGCGCCCACCCACACCCTTGAACAGCAGCTTTCTTTTGAGGCAGGCTTTATGCGTGAGCTGGGCTGGAGTCCAGATTACGCAGAAGGTGTTGCCGCCTTCATGGAAAAGCGCGCGCCTAAATTCACCGGCCGATAAATCATGAATACTGCTCTTTCTACTTCAACGCCGATTGCGGTCATTGGTGCAGGCGCCATGGGCGCAGGCATCGCGCAGGTGGCCGCAAGCGCGGGCCATCCCGTTAAACTTTTGGATAACCGTCCCGGGGCCGCTGCCCAGGCGGTGCAGGGCATCGCTGCCCAGTTAAATCGTTTGGCCGAAAAGGGCAAGCTCACCGCGCAGGCAGCGCAAGACACGTCCGCAAGGCTCTCCGCAGCCGAACAGCTTTCTGATCTTGTCGATTGCGGCCTCATCATTGAGGCGATCGTTGAAGATCTGCAGGCCAAGCGCAAATTGTTTTTGGATCTTGAGGCCATCGTCTCAAAAGATTGCATTCTTGCAAGCAACACCTCATCGATTTCGATCACTGCGATTGGCGCCGTACTCGCCCAGCCCGGCCGTCTCGCAGGCCTACACTTTTTCAATCCTGCCCCGCTGATGGCGTTGGTGGAGATCGTCTCGGGCTTGGGCACCGAACGTGAGATCGCAGAGCGGCTATTCGCGTCTGCCGCCGCCTGGGGCAAAACCCCAGTACATACGCGTTCCACGCCCGGCTTTATCGTGAACCGTGTGGCCCGGCCGTATTACGCCGAGGGCCTGCGTCTTTTGCAAGAAGGTGCTGCCGATCCCGCCACGATGGATGCCTGTATGCGTGAGGCGGGTGGCTTTCGTATGGGGCCCTTTGAGCTCATGGATCTGATTGGCCATGATGTGAACTTCTCGGTAACCCGTAGCGTATGGAATGCGTTTTTCAACGACCAGCGGTTTCTGCCGTCGCTGATTCAGCAGGAATTGGTCGATGCAGGTTTTTTGGGCAGGAAAAATGGCCGCGGTTTTTATGACTATCGCGAGGGCGCTGCTGCACCCGCACCCAAGACCGAGCCCCAATCGCAGGCGATGGCTGCCTTCAAGACCGCCCGTGTGGTGGTCTGCGGCGAGTCGGCTGCCGCACAGGCCCTAGCGTCGCGCCTTCAGTCGGCAGGCGTTTCCTCAACAGCCGGCCCCTCTCACGATGGCCGGATTGCTGAAGTTTTGGGTGCTGTGCTTTATGTTACCGATGGCCGAACTGCAACACGCCGGGCTGCGGCTCAGTCGGATCGCAATGTAGTGCTGATTGATTTGGCCTTGGATTACAGCAAAGCAAAACGGCTGGCTGTCAGTGTTGCGGATCAGTGCACCGACGATGCCGCCGCAGCCGCCATTGGCCTGCTGCAGGCAGCGGGCTATGCCGTGTCGCGATTCTCAGATGTGCCGGGGCTTGCAGTGATGCGCACGGTGGCCATGCTCGCCAACGAGGCAGCAGATGCAGTTAATCAAGGCGTCTGTGATGTGCCTTCTGTCGATGCAGCCATGCGTCTGGGCGTGAACTATCCCGTCGGGCCGCTGGCCTGGGCGGATCAGATCGGGCTTGGCCGAGTCCGCGAAGTCCTTGGCCATCTCGCTGACAGCTATGGCGAGGATCGTTATCGGATCTCTCCGTTGATCCAGCAGCGTGCGTACGCTGGAAAGGGATTTCATGTCTGATGTGCCGTTAACCGCAGCCCAGGCCCAGTCACTGGCGGAGGCAACACGCGATGCCATGCACTCACGGGATCGGGCCGCCCAGGCGCTTGGCATTCAAATTCAGTCTATTGGCCCCGGCGTTGCAGTGCTGTCGATGAAAGTCCGCAGCGATATGGTCAATGGCCACCACATCTGCCATGGCGGCATGATTTTTACGCTTGCCGATACGGCCTTTGCATACGCCTGCAACAGCTACAACAAGAACACGGTCGCTTCGGCCTGCAATATTGATTTTCTTGCCCCGGGCCGCGAGGGTGCCGTGCTTACCGCCGAGGCCCAAGAGCAGTCTTTATCCGGCAGAACTGGAGTCTACGATGTCACGGTGCGCGATGATTCCGGCAAGGCCATTGCACTTTTTCGTGGCAAAAGTTACCGCATCAGCGGAGAAGTTATTGCTGGCCTAGAGCAGGCCGATCGCAGCTAAAAAAGAAAATAGGTTGACCAAGGGAGATCCCATATATGCCAAAGCGAAAACCAAAGTCATCGGGCGGATTACATTCGATTGAGAGCGCAAGCCGCGATGAGATCTCCGCACTCCAGTTAAAGCGCCTGAAGTGGTCGGTTAAGCATACCTATGACAATGTGGCCCCGTATCGCGAAAAGTGTAAGAAAAACGGTGTCCACCCCAGCGACTTAAAGCAGCTCAGGGATCTCGCAAAGTTTCCCTTCATGACCAAATCGGATCTGCGGGATCACTATCCTTTTGGTCTTTTTGCAGTGCCACGCGAGAAACTTCTGCGGCTGCATGCTTCAAGCGGCACCACGGGTAAGCCTATCGTAGTGGGCTACACCATGAATGATTTAAACAACTGGGCCGATTTAGTGGCGCGCTCGATTTATGCAGCAGGCGGCCGGCCGGGCGACATGGTGCACGTTGCATACGGCTATGGCATGTTCACTGGCGGCTTGGGTGCTCACTATGGCGCTGAGCGATTGGGCTGCACTGTGGTGCCAATGTCGGGTGGCCAGACCGAGAAGCAGGTCTCACAGATTCTGGATTTCCGCCCGGACATCATCATGGTGACGCCCTCGTATTCGTTGGTGGTAGCAGAGGCCTTCGAAAAGATGGGCATTGGCCCCGATCAGATTTCACTTCGCTGCGGGATTTTCGGTGCTGAGCCCTGGGGTGAGGGCATGCGGGGCGAGATTGAGCGCAAGCTGGGGATTGATGCTGTCGATATTTATGGTTTGACTGAAGTCATGGGGCCGGGTGTTGCCAGCGAGTGTATTGAAACAAAAGATGGTCCCGTGATTTGGGAAGATCATTTCTATCCCGAGGTCATTGACCCCCAAACAGAGGAAGTCCTGCCGGATGGCGAAGAAGGCGAGCTGGTCTTTACCTCGCTCACCAAAGAGGCCTTTCCGGTCATTCGCTATCGGACACGGGATCTCACTCGGCTGCTGCCGCCCACATCACGCGCATTTCGCCGGTTTGCAAAAATTACCGGCCGATCCGATGACATGCTGATTATTCGTGGGGTCAATGTGTTTCCCAGTCAGATCGAAGAGCAGATCCTTCGAGATCCTAGGTTGTCCGGCAACTACCAGATCATTGTGACCCGCGATGGCCATCTCGATAACCTGGAAGTCCACTGCGAGCTTCAGCCTGAGGTCTCCGGAAAGCTCAGCGCGGGCGATTCTCAGCTACTGGCGAAAGAACTGCAGCATCACATCAAGACCATTGTTGGTGTTACCACCAAGATCTCCGTGCTCACGGCAGGCACGATTCCCCGCATCGAAGTCGGTAAAGCCAAGCGCGTCATCGATCAGCGGCCCAAGCAGGCTTAATCAGAGGGATATTCCAATGACCACCGCTTTTATTTGTGATGCCATCCGCACCCCCATCGGCCGCTATGGCGGCACGCTGGCCAGCGTTCGCGCCGACGACTTAGGCGCAATTCCACTAAAAGCCCTGATGCAGCGAAATCCCAAGGTGGATTGGGCTGCAGTCGAGGACATCATCTATGGCTGCGCGAATCAGGCGGGCGAAGATAACCGCAACGTCGCCCGCATGTCCGGCCTGCTGGCTGGACTTCCAGTAGAAGTGCCCGGCACCACGGTCAATCGGCTCTGCGGCTCAGGCATGGATGCCATCGGCCTTGCGGCCCGATCCATTAAATCAGGCGAGACAGAGTTGATGATTGCGGGTGGTGTGGAGAGCATGTCGCGGGCGCCATTTGTCATGGGCAAGGCGGAGACCGCTTGGTCACGCAGTGCTGCAATCTATGACACCACCATCGGCTGGCGCTTTCCCAATCCGCTGATGAAAAAACTCTTCGATACCCACTCAATGCCGCAGACGGCGGATAACGTGGCCGAGGACTTTCATATCTCGCGCGCCGATCAGGATGCATTTGCCCTGCGATCTCAGCAGCGTTGGGCGGCCGCTCATGCCGCAGGCCGATTTGCAGATGAGATTGTGCCGGTCACGATCCCCTCAAAAAAGGGAGACCCAAAAATTTTCTCAGCCGATGAGCATCCGCGGCCCGAAACCACACTTGAGATGCTGGCGAAACTCAAGGGTGTGAATGGCCCTGAGCTCACGGTAACTGCCGGCAATGCTTCTGGGGTCAATGATGGCGCCTGTGCAGTGCTGATGGCTTCCGAGCAGGCTGCAGCCCGGCATGGCCTGACTCCAAGAGCGCGGGTGATTGGCATGGCGACTGCCGGGGTTTTGCCGCGCATCATGGGTGTGGGCCCTGCGCCAGCGGTCCGTAAGGTTCTGGCGAAGACCGGGCTTTCATTAGCGCAAATGGATGTGATTGAACTGAATGAAGCTTTTGCTGCCCAGGCCTTGGCGGTTCTGCGTGATCTGGGGCTCGGCGATGCAGAGTCGCACGTCAATCCGAATGGCGGAGCGATTGCCATGGGCCATCCGCTTGGCATGAGCGGCGCACGATTGGTCACGACCGCTGTAGCAGAGCTGCATCGGCGTCAGGCCCGATACGCGCTGTGCACGATGTGTATTGGCGTGGGCCAAGGCATTGCGATGGTGATTGAACGAGTCTGAGGGAATTGGGTCGAAGTCTTAGGGTTTAACTGTTTAAATCTTTCATAGGAGACATGCAGCGTGAATGCCACCAATGTAGTGATCACCGAAGTCCACGGCAAAGTTGGATTGATCCGCATCAATCGGCCCGAGGCAATGAATGCACTGAATAACGATGTGGTGGATGGCATCTCCGCAGCCATTGATCGCTTTGAGGCTGATGACAATATCGGCTGCATGGTCCTGACTGGAAACGAGAAAGCCTTCGCCGCCGGCGCTGACATTGGCGCTATGAAGGATTTCGATTACATGCACGCCTACAAAACCGATTTCATTACCCGTAACTGGGAGCGGCTGCGTACAGCAAGAAAGCCAGTGATCGCTGCAGTGGCAGGCTTTGCCTTGGGCGGCGGCTGTGAGACCGCCATGGCCTGCGACATGATCTTTGCGGCCGATACTGCGAAATTCGGTCAGCCTGAAATCAAACTCGGAATCATCCCAGGCGCCGGTGGCACGCAGCGTCTACCGCGTGCCGTGGGCAAGGCCAAGGCCATGGATCTCTGTCTCACTGGCCGCATGATGGATGCGGCTGAGGCCGAGCGCGCCGGCCTGGTCGCCCGCGTGGTACCCGCCGATCAACTCTTAGATGAGGCATTGAAAGCCGCTGCAGTCATTGCAGGCTACTCACTGCCCGTGGTCATGATGGCCAAGGAGTCCGTGAATCGGGCGTTCGAGAGCTCACTCACCGAAGGCCTTCTATTTGAGCGCCGCGTGTTTCATGCCACCTTCGCAATCGAGGATCAGAAAGAGGGCATGGCCGCCTTTGTTGAAAAGCGTAAACCGACATTTAAAAACCGCTAACAGGAAATTCGCCATGTCTGCCTATTCCACACTGGAGATTGAGCATAAGGGCCAGGTCGCCACCATCTGGATGAACCGGCCTGAGGTCTTTAACGCCTTTAACGAGCAGCTCATTGAAGATCTTCACAATGCCTGCAAGGCGCTCAACGACGACAACACCATTCGTGTGGTGGTGCTTGCCGGCCGGGGCAAGCATTTTTCGGCAGGCGCTGATCTGAATTGGATGAAGCGGGCAGCGAACTCCTCTGAGGCTGAAAACATTGCGGATGCCCAACGCTTCTCCGCAATGCTGCGGGCCTTATCGGAGCTCAATAAGCCCACGATTGCCAGGGTCCAGGGGGCTGCGCTTGGCGGTGGAACGGGGCTTACCGCAGCCTGCGATATGGCGGTTGCAACACAGGATGCATCGTTTGCAACCTCGGAGGTGAAGTTCGGAATTATTCCTGCGGTTATCAGTCCTTATGTGCTGCGGGCGATTGGCCCCAGGCAGTCACTGCGCTATTTTCAGACTGCAGAGCGCATCAGCGCGCAGCAGGCCCATGCGATTGGCCTGGTCAACGAGGTTGCCGAAGAAAGTGCCCTGGATGCGACGATTGAAAAAATTGTTCAGGCCCTGATTATTGGTGCGCCCCAGGCCCAGAAGGCCTCGAAAGATCTGATCGCTGCAGTCACTGGCCGGCCCATTGATGAGTCCACCAGCGAAGAGACCGCCCGGCGGATTGCCACGCGTCGCGCCACCGCAGAGGCTAAGGATGGTATTTCCGCGTTTCTTGAGAAACGTCAACCCGCCTGGCTTTCTGAATCCTAGAATGTTTTGAATCGTGAATGAAACAGTAATCGCAGTCCGCAGTCGTTAAATTTATAAGGAGTCTGTTATGTACACCCAATCGTTTAGCGTGCAGGATGGTCCTGGCTTAAAGGCCGTGGAGGCGACCAGCGCCGAAGACGCCAAACTCGCGGAACAATTTCAGGCACGTATCGATGCCGATGGCCGCATTGAGCCCCAGGACTGGATGCCCGAGGCCTATCGCAAAACCTTGGTCCGCCAGATCAGCCAGCACGCACACAGCGAGATTGTTGGCATGCTGCCCGAGGGCAACTGGATCCTGCGTGCGCCAAGCTTGAAACGTAAATGTATTCTGGTTGCCAAGGTCCAGGACGAGGCCGGGCATGGCTTGTATTTGTACTCTGCAGCCGAGACACTTGGAACTAGCCGAGGCGAGATGCTCGATGCTCTACATAGCGGCAAGGCGAAGTACAGCTCCATCTTCAATTACCCGACACTGACCTGGGCCGATATTGGCGTGGTGGGCTGGCTGGTCGATGGCGCAGCGATCATGAATCAGATTCCGTTGTGCCGCTGCTCGTATGGCCCCTATGCGCGTGCGATGGTCCGGGTCTGCAAGGAAGAGTCATTTCATCAGCGCCAAGGCTATGAGGCGCTACTCACCATGATGAAGGGCACACAGGAGCAGCGCGATATGGTGCAAGACGCGGTCAACCGTTGGTGGTGGAAGTGTCTGGCCATGTTCGGCCCGCCCGACAGCGACAGCCACCACAGCGCCCAGGGCATGCGGTGGGGTATTAAGCGCATCAGCAACGATGAACTGCGGCAGAAATTTGTTGATGCCACAGTGCCGCAGGCCAAGGTTCTCGGTGTCAGCCTGCCCGATCCGAAGCTGAAGTGGAATGAGGCCCGCGGCCATTACGACTTCGGTGAAATCGACTGGAATGAATTCTGGGATGTCGTCAATGGCAATGGCCCCTGCAATAAAGAGCGGCTCGCTACCCGGGTAAAGGCACACGAGGATGGCCAGTGGGTCCGTGATGCCGCCCTGGCCTATGCTGAAAAACAAAGAAATCGCAGTATGAAGGAGGCAGCATGAGCACCAAACCTGCACTGAAAGATTGGCCTCTCTGGGAAGTGTTTGTTCGCAGCAAGCAAGGCCTGGAGCACAAGCACTGCGGCAGCCTGCATGCAGCCGATGCAAAGCAGGCCCTCGATATGGCCCGTGATGTGTATACCCGCCGGCAAGAGGGCGTGTCGATCTGGGTGGTGCCTTCGGCCATGATCACTGCCAATAATCCGGATGACAAAAGCGAGCTCTTTGATCCCGCTTCAGACAAGATCTACCGTCATCCCACCTTCTATGACATTCCGCAAGAAGTGGGGCATATGTAATGAAAGCACCTGTTGATTATGTTTTGCATCTTGCTGATAACGCTTTAATTCTTGGCCAGCGTAATGCAGAGTGGTGTGGCCATGGTCCGATTCTGGAAGAGGATATCGCCTTGGCAAACATGAGTCTCGATCTCATCGGCCAGGCCCGGCTGCTCTACCAATATGCTGCCGAGCTCAAAGGCGGCGGTACGACCGAAGATAGGCTTGCCTACCTGCGGGAAGTCCGTGAGTTTCGCAACTACACCTTGCTGGAGCTCCCGCATAGCGGCCCGCTATCGGGCTATGCCCGCAGTAGCCGCGACTACGCAACCACCATAGTCCGTAATTTTCTTTTCAGCAGTCTGATGGCGCTGTTTTGGCAAGAACTGCAGCAATCCAAAGATGAGCGGCTTGCTGCGATCGCTGAAAAATCAACCAAAGAGGTTCGCTATCACCTGCGCCACGCCCGCGATTGGCTCGTGAAGCTTGGCGATGGCACCGAAGAGTCGCATGCCCGTGCGCGTTCAGCCCTTGAGCACTTGATGCCCTACACCAAGGAGTTCTGGGCCAGCAGCCCTGCAGAGTCAGAGGCCGTTGCAAATGGAACCGGCGTGGATGTTGCCCGCCTCAAGCCCCAGTGGGATGCGTTGATCAACGATGCACTGACAGAGGCCACACTGATGCGGCCAGAAGAAACAACCGGCTATGTCACACAAGGCAAGGTGGGTGTTCATTCCGAGCACCTCGAGTATGTGCTTGCTGAGATGCAGAGCCTGGCGCGGCAGCATCCGAATGCAGTCTGGTAATTTAAGCTATGACCACCACCACGCAAATTGAAGAAGTCTGGGCGCTTTTAGAGCAGCTCACCGATCCAGAGATCCCGGTGATCACGCTGCGGGAACTCGGCATTTTGCGCGACATTCGCGAGTCCGCAGACGGGCTCGAGGTGATTATTACGCCCACTTATAGTGGCTGCCCAGCGATGGGGCAGATCGAGGCCGACGTTCGCGACCTTCTGTCCGAGCAGGGCATCACCGCAAAGGTCACCACGCGTCTATCGCCAGCATGGACTACCGACTGGATGACCGACGAAGGAAAAGAAAAACTTCGGCAGTACGGCATTGCGCCGCCGGTGCACAAAGTCAGCGATGTGGCGGTGATGAAGTTCATGCCCCGCATCACGGAGCGAGAAGCCGAGGTGGTGCCATGCCCGCAGTGCGGCTCTCAGCAGACAGTGGAAAGCGCCCATTTTGGGTCGACCGCCTGCAAGGCGCTTTACCGATGCCTGGATTGCCGCGAGACATTTGATTATTTCAAGCCATATTAATTAGAAGATAAAAGTCTAGTCAGGGAGAGTAGTCGCCATGGCGATTCAGTTTTATCCGTTAAGAGTTAAGCGTGTCAGCCCGGAGGCAGCCAATTCTGTGGCCATAACGTTTGCGATTCCGCCAGAGAAAAAAGATCTATTCCAGTTTCAGCCGGGGCAGTTTCTAACCCTGCGGGCACAGCTCAATGGCCAAGATGTGCGGCGTAACTACTCCATTAGTAGTCCGCGTAGCCGTTTTGTTCGCAGCAATGAGCTTGAAATTGGCATTCGGCCGGTGGAAGGGGGCGTGTTCTCTAATTGGGCGGTCAACCACATCAAGGCCGGCGATACGATAGAAGTCATGCCGCCGGATGGCCGCTTCACGGTAAAAAAAGATCGGGCCATTCACCGCGTTGGCTTTGCAAGTGGCTCGGGCATCACCCCGATACTCTCGATTGCGGCGACCACCCTTGAAGAGCAGCCGGATTCGAAATTTACGCTGATCTACGGCAATCGCCGGATGTCCTCGGTCATGTTCAATGAGTCCCTGCAGGATCTAAAAGATCGTTTTCCCGGACGATTCACGATGATTCATACGCTCTCGCGGCAGGCCCAGGAAGTCGAGCTGCAAGAGGGCCGTATCGATGGCGACAAGGTCCGTCAGGTGATCAAAGCTTTGCTGCCGGTGGCGAGCATGGACGAGGTTTTCATCTGCGGCCCAGAGTCCATGATCGAGGCAACCCAGCAGGCGCTGGTCGAGGCCGGGGTGCCCGAGAGTCGCGTTTATTTTGAGCGCTTTACGACAAGCCGGGAGCAGGCGATAAAAGTCCAATCGGATACAGATACCGCGCCAGTGCGCATCGGCGCTAATAAAGATATCCTGCTGAAGGTAATCGTGGATGGCCATGAGCATGAGCTGCGCATCGGCAAAGACGAAAAGCTTCTGGATGCTGCGATGAATGCAGGCCTTGATGTGCCGTTTTCTTGCAAGGCAGGCGTCTGCTGCACATGCCGCGGCCGCATTGTCGAGGGCAGCGCTACGATGCACAAGAATTACACGCTAGAAAAAGATGAGGTCGAAAAAGGCTATGTGCTGACCTGCCAGGCCACGGCAACGAGCCCGCAGGTCATCCTGACCTTCGACGATCGCTAGCCGGATCGGGTCGCTCAGGGCAGGCGGGCGGGCTCAGTTAGAATACGCTGCTCGGAGAGGTGGCAGAGTGGTCGAATGTACCTGACTCGAAATCAGGCGTGGGGGTAACTCCACCGTGGGTTCGAATCCCACCCTCTCCGCCA
>CAYXRY010000011.1:0-49236 GCA_964467545.1 uncultured Bordetella sp.
TGTTTTTTCAACAATATTGCAATTGCAGCCCATCATGCATTGGCAGAGCATGGGCTGAAGCGAATTTTGATTGTCGATTTTGATGTCCACCACGGCAATGGCACAGAAGAAATCTTTGCCGAGGATGACCGGGTGCTGATGGTCTCGACTTTTGAGCATGCGCTGTATCCCTTCAGTGGCGATATTCCGCTCGGGACCAATATGGTGAATGTTCCTCTTGCCGCCTATAGCGATGGCCAGGCGATGCGGCGGGCAGTGGCTGAACATTGGCTGCCAGCCATTGAGCGCTTTCGGCCTGAGTTGGTGCTGATTTCTGCGGGATTTGATGCCCATCGAGAGGATGAGTTGAGCCATCTCATGTGGGGTGATCTTGATTACGCATGGATCTCACAGCAGCTTGTTCAGGTTGCTGCCCAGCATTGCAATGGCCGGATCGTTTCATCACTTGAAGGCGGATACGCCATTCAGGCCCTTGCCCGAAGCGTGGGACATCATGTCGATGCCTTATTGGGGGGATAACTATCGGCTGAGTGTGGCACCGATGATGGATTGGACGGATCGGCACTGCCGATTTTTCCATCGCCTGATCGCACCCAAGGCAAGGCTCTATACCGAGATGATCACCACGGGCGCGATCCTGCACGGTGATCTCCACCGCCTTTTGGATTTCAGCGAGGAGGAGCATCCGGTTGCGATTCAGTTGGGCGGCAGTGAGCCCGATGCACTGGCGGCATCTGCCCGGCAGGCCGTCCAGTGGGGCTACGATGAAATCAATTTAAATTGTGGCTGCCCGAGTGAGCGTGTTCAGCGGGGTGCCTTTGGGGCATGCCTGATGCGAGAGCCGGATTTAGTGGCCGACTGCATCAAGGCGATGCAGGACGCGGTCTCAATCCCAGTGACCGTGAAGCATCGGATTGGTGTCGACGACCAGGGAGACTACGGCTTTGTGCAGGAGTTTGTGGGCAAACTTTTTCAGGTGGGTTGTCGCGTTTTTTTCGTTCATGCTCGCAGTGCAATCCTGAAGGGCCTCAGCCCAAAAGAAAATCGAGAGATCCCTCCATTGCGCATGGCGGTCGTGCGGCAGTTGAAGCGGGATTTTCCCGAGGCGGTATTTGTCGCCAATGGCGGCATTCAGACTGTGGAGCAGGCTCAAGAATTAATGACGCCATTCGCCGATGGGCCTGCCGTTGATGGTGTGATGATCGGCCGTGCGGCCTATCACGATCCTTGGCTTTTGCATGCGCTTTCAGCTGCATTGGTTCTACCCGCCAGCCCAATGCCGATCAATCGCGAAGCAATTCTGGCGCCGCTACAGTCTTACTTCGAAACTCAGCGTGCAAAGGGGATATCGGCTCGCTTCATGACTCGGCATTGGCACGGCCTGTTTCACGGCCAACCGGGTGCTCGACGTTGGCGTCGGGAGATCTGCGAGGGAACGCTCGGCCCGCAAGCACTCTTTGATCAGTTGGTTGCGGAATTCCATCCGCAGTAGTCGCGACCTCTAAGATGAGGACGAGTCTGCTGACTCCGTCACGATTTTCTTGCGACTCCTCATCTGCGCCCGGGCTCCCGCCAGAATCGTCACGGCCAGTGCGGCCGACAGCGCCAGGCTATTCCAGGCCAAGAGCCTTTCGCTGGGTGTGAGCCCGGCAACTCGGACAAGGGCTTCGCCCACATAAATCCAAATCACAAGCGACATCCATTTGTAGGTGTAGATGCGGCCCGCATAAAGCCCGCGAAGCGCAAGCGCAAGGGGCAGCACCTTTAACGCAAGCCAGGATCCGCCAGGCCGCAACGGATCGAGAAAGAGCTCCCATGCAAGGCCAAAGACGATGAGCGCTACCGTCATCAGTGCTGCCAGAATCGGCCATGGCGCAGGCACGTCAGGAACGATGACTGCGCCTGGCGTTGTGGAAACATCCTTTTGGATTGACATTGCGATGCGTTTTTTAAGTCCGCAGTTTCTGGGCAATGCTTGCGATGCGTTGGCCCAGTGCCCGTGCAATTCGAATTTCGTCCTCAGAGACGGGCCGTGAGCCATCGGGCCCTGCCACATGCGAGGCGCCATAGGGTGTGCCGCCGCCTGCGGTTGCAATCAGCGCTTTTTCCGAATACGGAATACCCACCATGACCATGCCCTGGTGAATCAGCGGCAGCATCATCGACAGCAGCGTCGTTTCTTGGCCACCATGCTGGCTGCCGGTGCTGGTGAACACGCCGGCGGGCTTTCCGATGAGGGATCCGGAGAGCCATTGGCCAAGAGATTGATCGATAAAGTATTTCATGGGCGCAGCCATATTTCCGAAGCGGGTGGGCGAGCCCAGCACCAGGCCATCACATTCATCCAGATCCTTGGGCTCCGCGTAAGGCGGCCCATCGCTTGGGATGGCAGGCTCGGTGGCCTCACAGACCGCAGATACTGGCGGCACCGTGCGAAGACGGGCATTACAGCCGGCGACACTGAGTACACCATCGCAGACCGCATCGGCAAGCCTACGGGTGCCACCATTGCGGCTGTAGTAGAGCACAAGGATTTCCAATCGTTTTCTCCAGGGAATGAATCAGTAGGCATTTATCATAGGCGCATGGGACAGCATCTCAAACTCAATCTCTCGATGTTGTTCCGGGCGATGGCCACTCGGGAGCGCGAGCTTCGGCTGGGACAGAGCGCGGCAAGCCTGAGCTTCATTTCGTTGCTCGCCATGGTGCCGCTTTTGACCGTGGTGTTTGCAACCCTGGCCTCATTTCCACTATTCGGTCGTGTTGCCGAGGCCGTTCAATTACTGGTGATGGAGCAGCTGCTGCCCGAGGGCTTTGCCAGCACGATTTTTCGTTATCTGAATCAGTTTGTCGCCAAGGCCCGGACCCTCTCTTTGGTGGGCATCGCAATTCTCTTGGTGGCCGCCACGGTCTTGATGCTGACCCTGGATCGAACACTGAATCTGATCTGGCGGGTCCGCCGGCCTCGGCCGCTCTTACATCGGCTCTCCGTATACTGGCTCGCATTGGTCTTGGGCCCGCTTTTGGTGGGCGCGGGCGCGGCCCTGGCCATTTTGATCGCGGGTGGTCGTCGCGCTATTAACAATGAAATTTTTGGAATCGGCTGGTGGGACCTGGTGAATCTGGGGCTGGTGGTCGCGGCGTTTGCGGTCTGTTATCGATGGGTGCCCAATGTCACAGTCCGCTGGCGGGATGCGCTGATCGGCGGAGCAGTGGGCGCTGTCATATCCGAGCTATCACGGCTTATTTTTGTGAGCTATTTTGGGTCGGTTCCGACCTATCGTCAGATTTATGGTCCACTGGCGGCAATCCCGGCGCTCTTGATTTGGACCTATCTGACCTGGTGGGCCTTTCTTGCGGGCGCGTTATTGGCCTCGATTCTTCCCGAGTGGCGCGCGGCGAATGCTAGGATTTCCGGAATTCAGCAGATGCGGAGCGGTGATTCATGAAAGTCAGCAAGATCCTGGAGCTCAAGGGCACGACCCTGTTCACGATGAGCCCGCAAGATTCTCTGGCCAACGCCGTCATGGTGATGGCCGAGCATGACATCGGCTCGATCGTGGTCATGGCACAGGGCAGGCTGGCGGGCATGCTGACTTTTCGTGAAGTGATCCGGATTCTTGCAAAGCGGCAGTCGGAGAATCGAATCGGCCCGACACCGCCCATTTCATCATTCACGATTGCAGAGGTCATGAACCCGCAGCCAACCATTGTGAATCCCGATATGGATGTCGATACCTTGCGAAAGCTGATGGTGGATTCTCACGAGCGTTACCTGCCCGTGATGGAGGGCGAATTACTGATGGGCGTGATCTCTTTTCATGATGTCGCCAAGGCGGTGTTGGATAAGCAGAGCTTCGAAAACAAAATGCTGAAGGCCTACATTCGCGATTGGCCCCAAGAGGACAAGGCGGACTAGGTCAGGTGATGCGTATCCTTGTTTCGAATGATGACGGCTATTTTTCCCCGGGAATCGCGGCGCTGGCCCAGGCCATGCAGACTTTCGGAGAGGTCACCGTGGTGGCACCCGAGGCCGATCGCAGTGGCGCCTCCAATTCACTGACACTGGATCGGCCGCTGTATGTGAGGCGATCCTCGCAAGGGTTTTACTATGTGAATGGCACGCCGACCGATTGTGTTCACGTCGCGGTGACAGGATTTTTGGATCATCGGCCCGATCTTGTCGTGTCGGGAATCAATAACTCGGCCAACCTGGCAGAGGACACGCTGTACTCAGGCACGGTTGCTGCTGCCATGGAGGGCTACCTGCTCGGCCTGCCTGCCATCGCTTTTTCTCTCGCCAGCCGAAGTTTTGAGCATTTGGAGACTGCGGTCGCTGTTGCTCAGCAGGTGGTGCGCCGCTTGATTGATCAGCCGTTTGCCAAGGCTCGGCTGTTGAATGTGAATATTCCCGCGGTCCCCATGGATGAGCTACAAGGCTATGAATTGACTCGGCTTGGCCGCCGCCATGTGGCCCAGCCGGTTGAGACGGCGGTCTCGCCCCGGGGAGAGACGGTCTACTGGGTTGGCCCGCCAGGCGGGCAGCGCGAGGCAGGGCCCGGCACTGATTTTCACGCCTTGAATCAATCGCGTGTCTCGGTGACACCGTTACAGGTCGATCTCGGAGATTCAGACGGCTTTCAGGAAGTCGGCCCATGGCTGGAAAAGATGTGAAAAAGCCAGCCGGCCCTGTAAAGCCAACCCGGCCAGGCCTTCATATCGCAACAAAAACCACCGAGGCAAAGGCCCCGACCCTTGTGCCGCGCTGGGGCGCTGGAAGCACTGCAGCGACGGCTTCTGCCACGACATCGGCCCGCTTGCCCCGGGCGCCAAAGCCCGCAGTTGCTGTCGCAAATGCGGGGCTTGCGAGTGAACGCGCCCGAGCAAGAATGGTCGAGCGGCTTATTCATCAAGGCATTCGCAATCAGCGTGTGCTGGAGGCCATGCGTGTGGTGCCCCGCCATGCATTTGTTGATGAGGCCCTCTCGAGTCGTGCTTATGAGGACAGCGCGCTGCCGATTGGCCATCAGCAGACCATTTCTCAGCCTTATGTGGTGGCCCGCGTGATCGAGCTCGCCCTCAGTCTCCTCTCGGGCGCCCCGCGGCCGTTGCGCGCGCTGGAGGTGGGCGGTGGCTGCGGCTATCAGGCCGCGGTCATGTCATATTGTTTCGATAAAGTGATTTCTGTTGAGCGGCTAAAAGTCCTGGCGGATTTGGCCCGGGTGAACCTTCGGCCGCTGAAACGATCGAATCTGCGTTTTGTGTTTGGTGATGGGCTCGTTGCGGTCAATCAAGAGGGCCCATTTGATGTGATTGTCTGTTCCGCGGGTATGCCAGCCATTCCGCCTGAGCTTTTGAATCAGCTGGCCATCGGGGGCGCTTTGATCGCACCCGTTGGCGAGCCCGAGCAGTTTCTGATAGGAATTCAGCGGCTTGATGATCAGGAATTCAAGTCGCAGCAGTTCGATATGGTGCGTTACGTACCCGTGCTAAGAGGAACCGAGTAGTGGGCGAATGGCGTGGACTTGTGATGGTGACGATGGGTGCAGTGATGCTCTCAGGCTGCGCATCGCGGATGGCACCCGCACCGATCGAAAGCCGCACGATTCCGGGTGCAAGCGCGCCGTCGATTAAGCGGGCAGGCGGTGGTCCCGCCGCCCCATCAGCTCCGGCCGCTCCAGCGGCCCCTGCCACGCGGCCATCTGCCGAAGCATCGAGCAGTCTCGCGCCGGATGGCTTTTATCGCATCAAGCGCGGGGATACTTTGATTGGAATTTCTTTGGATCACGGCGTGTCGTGGCGCGATCTTGCGAGCTGGAATCAAATCGATAACCCGAATCTGATCGAGGTCGATCAGCTGATTCGGGTGCGGCCCCCAGCGGTGACTGCACCCGCAACGGCAACACGCCCCCAAGAGACTCGACCGATGGAAGTTCGGCCGATTGGCCCCATGGCCAGTGCGCCGACTTCACCGCCTGCGGGTGGTGGCCCTGCGGCCCCACCGGTGCCAGGTGCGGGCAATACGGCAGCTTCAGGAGCTGGCCCCCAGGGCGGCTCAGGGGCGGTTGCACCCCGCCCGCCTGTGGCGGCTGACACGATCACTCTCTCCTGGCCGGGACGCGGCCAAGTCATCACGCAGTTCGCTGATCCGGGCTACAAGGGCATCGCATTGTCTGGCGCCGAGGGCGACCCTGTGCTTGCCGCGGGTGATGGCCGCGTGGTCTACAGTGGAAGTGGGCTGCGCGGCTATGGCAATCTGGTGATCGTGAAGCATGAGGGCGATTTTCTAACTGCGTATGCCCACAATCGATCGATTCTTGTCAGCGAGGGTCAGACCGTAAAGCGTGGCCAGAAGATTGCGGAGTTGGGAAAAACAGACTCCGAGATTCCGAAATTGCACTTTGAGGTCCGCCGCGCAGGCAAGCCGGTGGACCCGATGAAATACCTCGCTCAGCGATAATTCGGGGCATGACCCCAATCCTTTGCTTTGATCTGGAGACCATTCCCGATGCATCGGGCCTCAGGCGCCTTGGGCTGTTTGATGCTGAGTGTGATGATGCCAGCGGCGTTGCCGCCGCCCAGGCCGCCCGCAGAGAATCGTACGGCAATGATTTTTTTCCGCACTATTTGCAGCGAATCTGGGTGATCGGCTGCGTGTTTCGCGACCATGAAGGCTTTCGGGTTCGGTGTCTGGGTGAGCAGCATGGGGCTTCAGATGCGGAGGAGGCCGCCCGCCTGCGCGCATTTTTCAAAACGATCGAGAAGCATACGCCGCAGCTCGTGAGCTGGAATGGTTCGGGCTTTGATCTGCCGGTGCTGCACCATCGGGCGATGCTGCATGGTGTTGCCGCCCCTCGATACTGGGAGCAGGGCGATGATGATCGGGATTTTAAGTACAACAATTATTTGTCGCGTTATCACAGCCGACATACCGATTTAATGGATGTGTTGTCGGCCTATCAGGGCCGTGCGTTCGCGCCGTTGGATGCAATGTCACGGCTCTGTGGTTTTGGCGGCAAGCTCGGCGCCGATGGCAGCAAGGTCTATGAGGCGTTTTGTAACCATCAGGGTGAGGCGGTCCGGGCCTACTGCGAGACTGATGTTGTCAATACGTATTTGCTGTATTGCCGGTTTCGGCTGCTGCGGGGCGAACTCTCTGCGGAGCAGTATCGCGAGGAACTTCGGCTAGTCCGCAACACATTAAGCAGTTTGATTGGAGACTCCAATAGCCCCCTGCAAGGCGGCCACTGGAAAGACTATCTGGATGCAGCTCCTGCACTCGCTGCCGATTGAGTCGGTTGACCTGGAGGCGCAGGGACTTGCCCATCACGAGGGTAAGGTGGTGTTTGTTGAAAATGCCTTGCTCGGTGAGGTTGTGGATGCCGAGATCACACGCAATAAGCCTTCCTACACCAAGGCCCGGGCGGTCCACTGGCATCGAGAGAGTGCGCAGCGAATATCCCCACGGTGTCGGCACTATGGCGTTTGCGGCGGCTGCTCGATGCAACACATCAACGGATCCGCGCAGCTCGCCATTAAGCAGCGGGTCCTAGAGGACAACCTCTGGCATATCGCGAGACTCAAACCCGAGTCGATGTTGCCGCCACTGGATGGGCCCGCATGGGGCTATCGGACCCGGGCCCGACTCACCGCCCGCTGGGTAGATAAAAAAGGCGGCATGCTGCTTGGATTTCATGAGCGTCGTAGCAGCTATGTCGCCGTGATGGATTCTTGCGAGATTCTTCACCCGCGGGTGGCGCAGATGCTGCCCGCGATGAAAGCACTGCTTGCTTCGCTATCGATCGCACGTCGATTGCCCCAGGCCGAGGTTGCAGTGGGGCAGGCGTCTATTGTCTGGGTGCTGAGAATCTTAGAGCCCCTGACCACTCAGGATGAGGCACTTGTGCGGCAGTTTGCAGACCAGTGGACGGTGCAGTTTTGGCTGCAGCCGGGCGGGCCGCAGACAGCAGCGCCTTTTTATCCGCTCGATGCAACAGTGCTTGCTTACGCGTTGCCAGAGTTTGGGCTGCAGATGCCGTTTTCGCCGGTGGATTTCACGCAAGTGAATCCGGCAATCAATGAACTCATGGTCCGCCGGGCAGTTGATTTGCTGGACTGCGGGCCCGGTGATCGGATTGCCGATTTTTTTTGCGGACTAGGAAACTTCACGCTGGCGATTGCGCGCCAAGCGGGCAGCGTGATCGGCTACGAGGGTAGCCCAACGCTGGTGAAGCGCGCCCAAAACAATGCGGATTTGCATGGCCTTAGCTCATGCGCCCGCTTTCACGAAGCCAATCTTTTTGCGGTAACCCAGGAGTGGCTGATGGCACAGGATCGGTGGGATCAGGTCTTGCTGGATCCGCCCCGCGAGGGGGCGCTGGCCCTTTGCCAGGCGTTCGCTGGTCTACATCAGTCACAGCGTGTTGAGTCCTTGCCCCATCGGCTGGTCTATGTCTCTTGTAATCCTGCAACGCTGGCCCGCGATGCGGCGATTTTGGTTCATGAGGGTGGCTGGCGGCTATCACAGGCTGGCGTGATCAATATGTTTCCGCAGACTGCCCACGTGGAGTCAATTGCCCGTTTTGATCGGGCGGCCTAGCTTAAAAACAACCCGACCGACTTGGCCGCTTTGGTCAGTTGCGTATCCGTGGTTGCCAAGGGCAGTTGAAGTCGCATGGCGAGCTCGAGATAAGTCGCATCGTAGGCTGAGAGGCGATAACGCTCAGTCAAGGTAAAAAGATCAGCCAATTCAGGGGCAGACTTGGACAGAATCGGAAGCGCCTTTGCATGCTTCAAAATCGCCTCGGCCGAGCCCGAATCCAGGGCCCGCATCTGCACTGCCTTACTGATCACATTGATAAATTCAGAGATCCATAGGCTGGGCACAGTCAGTTTGGCACCATTCGCAACGCGCCGCAGGGCCATCTCGGTATAGGGTGTGGACTGGGATTTTAGAAACCAGCAAATTGCTACCGAGTTATCAAGTACGAACGATTTCAATCGCGGCCCTCTGCAATCAGCGCGCGAATGTTAATCGGTTTTTTAATTTGAATTTGCTCGCGAAGGGCAATGATGGATTTAACCAAGGCCCGCGGATCCTCTTGCTGACTTGAGACTGCAGAGGCGATCAGCTCGCGCACGAGTTCGCTTTTGCTCAGTCCGCGATGCTGGGCCAGTGACTGCAGGGCCCGTTCTTGGGCGGGCTCAAGACGCAGGGTTAGCATGGTGGGCGATTTCACGGTTATCGGTTTCCTCGTGTATTACAAAATGTAATACAAGTGTAACGGCTTTTGGCGGCCCGGACCAGTGGCCTAGGCGAATTGTTCGCGTGGCCCTTGGCCGGCCAGGGGGATTGAGCTGGCTCCGGAGCGGCTGCAGAAAATAAAAAAAGCCCGCGGGTTTGCCTGCGGGCTTTGGTGTTGAGCGGCCCGAGAACTGAGGGGGCGCTACGTTAAAGCGGCTTAGTCGCGATTGCCGCCGAAGAGCGACATCAGCAGCACCAGTAAATTGCTGAAAATGTTGTACACGCTCAGGTAGACCGCCAGCGTTGCCGAGATGTAGTTGGTCTCGCCGCCCGTTACGATGCGATTGATGTCGTACAGCAAAAAGAGCGAAAAGATCGCAACCGCAAGGGCAGAGATGGTCAGCATCAGCGCGGGCATCTGCAGCCAGATGTTGGCGATTGAGGCCACAATCAGCAGGATCACACCAATCATCAGGAACTTGCCCATGTTGGAGAGATCACGCTTGGTGGTGCTGGCGATACTGGCCATGCCGAAAAACACCGCGGCAGTGCCCGCCCCAGCCACGCCGATCAACTGCACGCCGTTGGACAATTCAACCGCGATGCCGATCAGCCGAGAGAGCATGAGGCCCATGAAAAAGGTAAAGCCCAGCAGCAGATAGACGCCCACCACGCTGTTCTTCGTTTTTTCAATCGCGTAGAAAAAGCCAAAGGCGATGCCCAAAAAGAGCAAAACGCCAATCAGGGGGCTGTCAGCAAACCAGGAAAATCCGAGCTGCATGCCCACCCAGGCCCCCAACACTGTGGGCACCAAGGACGCCGCCAAGAGCCAGTAGGTGTTGCGTAGCACCCGATTGCGTACCGCAGACGACTCGGCACCTGGCAATGAAGTACTGTTACCAAAGGTCGGAACCATGTAGTCATTCTCCTTCTAGACCTGACGAGATCCTGGGGGCACTATGCCGCCCAGGCGGACGTCAGCACGTATAATCGCAGGTTTAGTTGACAATTCAAGTAGGGATAAGTTCTTTCCCTCGGGCGGCTTGTAGAGGCCCCCAAAAACCCTTTTCACGACTCGACAAATCCGGAATTCACAACATGGCCATTGAACGCACCTTATCCATCATCAAACCCGATGCCGTCGCCAAAAACGTCGTTGGCGAAATCTACTCACGCTTTGAGAAAGGCGGCCTGAAGGTCGTGGCTGCCCGCATGATGCACCTCTCGCGTGCAGAGGCTGAGGCGTTTTACGGGGTGCATCGTGAGCGCCCCTTTTTCAAAGACCTCGTGGCATTCATGATCTCTGGTCCGGTCATGGTCCAGGTCCTCGAGGGCGAGAATGCGATTGCCAAGAACCGTGACCTCATGGGCGCGACCGATCCGAAGAAGGCGGCCGCGGGCACGATTCGCGCGGACTTCGCCGACAGCATCGATGCCAACGCGGTTCATGGCTCGGATGCGCCTGAGACCGCCCGCCAGGAAGTCGCCTTTTTCTTCCCGGCAATGTCGATTTACAGCAGATAAGTGAATCTTCTGGGCTGCTCCCCCCAAGGTCTCACTGACTGGTGCGTGGCTCGGGGGGAGAAGCCGTTTCGCGCTCGTCAGCTATTGAAATGGGTCCACCAGCGCGGGACCCGTGAGTTCTCAGCAATGACTGATCTGGCGCGAGAGTTTCGCGCCGGGCTCGAACAGGATGCGGCCGTTGAATTGCCTCCCGTGCTGCAAGACCATGTCTCCGCAGATGGCACTCGCAAATGGCTCTTCGACATGGGCCAAGGCAATGCGATCGAGACCGTGTTTATTCCAGAGACCGACCGAGGCACCCTGTGTGTTTCTTCTCAGGCAGGCTGCACGGTGGCCTGCCCGTTTTGCTCCACAGGCCGGCAGGGCTTTAACCGCAACCTCACCACCGCAGAAATCGTGGGCCAGCTCTGGTGGGCGCGCCACGAATTACAGCAGCCAGTCACCAACGTGGTCATGATGGGCATGGGCGAGCCCTTGCTCAATTACGACCAGCTCGTGCCCGCCTTGCAGCTCATGCTCAATGACGATGCCTATGGCTTATCGCGCCGTAAGGTCACGGTCTCGACCTCGGGTGTGGTGCCGATGATGGATCGCCTGGCCCGCGACTGTCCCGTGGCGCTTGCGGTCTCGCTGCATGCTCCGACCGATGCACTGCGGGATGTGTTGGTGCCGCTGAATAAGAAATATCCCCTCAAGCAGTTGATGGCTGCGGTACGCAATTACCTTGAGCCTGCCCCGCGTGACTTTGTGACTTTTGAATACGTGATGCTCGATGGCATTAATGATTCCTCAGATCATTGCCGCCAGCTCGTGAAGCTGATTCGGGCAGAGGAAATCTCGTGTAAGTTCAACTTGATTCCGTTTAATCCGTTTCCGAATTCTGGCTATCGCAAATCACCCTGGCCCCGCGTGCGCGCGTTTGCTGATCTCTTGACCCAAGAGGGCTTTGTCACCACGATTCGTAAGACCCGCGGCGACGATATTGATGCGGCCTGCGGCCAGCTTGCCGGTGATATTCAAGACCGGACAAAAATCACACTGAGAACAAAATGAGCAGCGCCGATACCACGCCCCTTCCTTGTGCTGAGCAGCGCAGCCTCGCCGTTGGCTGCGGTCCGGCGGCCCGCCGCAAGACGCGGGCGATGAACATCGCCTGGGGCTCAAACGTGGTTACGGTGGGCGGTGATGCGCCGGTGGTGGTGCAGTCGATGACCAACACCGATACGGCCGATGCGATCGCAACAGCCATTCAAGTGCAAGGCTTAGCGCAGGCGGGTTCTGAGCTTGTGCGCATCACGGTGAACTCCCCTGAAGCCGCCCGTGAAGTCGCCGCGATTCGTGAGCAGCTGGATCGAATGAACTGCGATGTGCCCTTGATCGGTGACTTTCATTTCAATGGACATAAGCTGCTGACCGAGTTTCCCGATTGCGCCCAGGCGCTTTCCAAATACCGTATCAATCCCGGCAACGTTGGGCGGGGTGCGAAACGGGATCATCAATTCGGCGCGATGATTGAGATTGCTTGCAAATACGACAAACCCGTTCGCATTGGCGTGAATTGGGGCAGCCTGGATCAGGAACTCCTTGCTCGGCTGATGGATGAAAACGCCAAACGCTCTGAGCCCTGGGATGCCCAGGCGGTGATGCGCGAGGCCCTGGTGACCTCCGCCATCGAAAGCGCACAGCTTGCAGAGAAGTGGGGCCAGCCCGGCAATCGCATCACCCTGTCCGCCAAAGTCAGCAGTGTTCAGGACCTGATCACGGTCTATCGGGCGTTGTCCGCACGCTGCGACTACCCGCTGCATCTTGGCCTGACCGAGGCCGGCATGGGCAGCAAAGGCATTGTGGCCTCAACAGCTGCGATTGCGGTCTTACTTCAAGAGGGCATCGGCGACACGATTCGCGTCTCACTGACTCCCGAACCCAATGGCGATCGTCGACAGGAAGTCATCGTGGCCCAAGAGATTCTTCAGTCAATGGGCCTGCGGGCGTTTGCCCCGATGGTAGTGGCCTGCCCGGGATGTGGCCGCACCACGTCGACATTTTTCCAGGAGCTTGCCGCCAAGATTCAGGGCTATCTGCGTGAGCAGATGGTGGACTGGAAAAAAACATACCCCGGCGTGGAGAACATCACTGTCGCGGTGATGGGCTGCGTGGTGAATGGCCCCGGTGAAAGCAAGCATGCTGATATTGGCATCAGCCTGCCGGGCACGGGCGAGCAGCCGGTGGCACCAGTATTCATCGATGGCCAACGTAACGTAACGCTCAAGGGCGAGCGGATTGCGGAAGAGTTCCAAGATATTGTTGCCCGTTATGTGCATCAACGCTTTGGTGGGGCGGCCTAACACGATGGCTGCTCAGCAGAAAATTGTGGGCGTAAAGGGCATGAACGACCTTCTGCCCGATCAGTCAGGCCTGTGGGAGTGGGTCGAAGCCAGGGTATCGGAAGTCTTTCGGCAATATGGGTATCGCGCTATTCGCACGCCGATCCTTGAGCCCACCGCGCTTTTCGTGCGCGGCATCGGCGAGGTGACCGACATCGTTGAAAAAGAGATGTACACCTTCACGGATGCCTTAAATGGTGAGCAGCTGACACTGCGGCCGGAAAATACTGCGGCGGTCGTACGCTCCGTGATTGAACACAATCTTCTTTACGATGGCCCGAAGCGGCTCTGGTATGTAGGCCCCATGTTTCGACATGAGCGGCCTCAGCGTGGCCGATATCGGCAGTTTCATCAGTTTGGCATTGAGGCACTCGGAATGCCCGGCCCGGATATCGATGGCGAGCAGCTGGTCATGATCCATCGGCTCTGGCAGTCGCTTGGGATAGATGGGGATCAGGCCCCTCGGCTCGAGCTGAATTCCTTGGGCATGCTTGCCGAGCGGCAGGCCCATCGCAAGGCCTTGATTGAACACTTCCAATCGCATGCATCGATTCTTGATGCCGATGCCCAGCGGCGGCTGCTGACCAATCCACTGCGGATTCTGGATTCAAAAAATCCTGCCATGCAGCCAGTCATTCAGAGCGCGCCGCTTCTGAGGGATTTCTTGGGTGACGCGTCTCGTGCGCATCTGGATGCCGTGGTGGAGACCCTGGAGCGCCACGGCATCGCCTACACCATGAATCCGCGGCTCGTTCGGGGGCTGGACTACTACAATCTCACGGTGTTTGAGTGGGTCACGGATCGGCTCGGGGCGCAGGGCACCATCTGCGGCGGCGGCCGTTACGACAGCCTGATTGAGCAGATGGGTGGCGCACCCGCTCCGGCCTGTGGTTTTGCGATTGGCGTGGAGCGGTTAATTGCGCTGCTCCAAGAAGTGGCTGCGCCTGAATTGCCTGCGGCTTTGGATGTTTACGTTGTGCATTGGGGAGAGGCCTCGGAGCGTGCCGCCATGCAGGTGGCCGAGCAGTGTCGCAGCGCCGGCCTGCGAGTACAGATGCATTGTGGCGAGGCAAGCCTGAAGTCGCAGATGAAAAAAGCGGATCAGAGCGGTGCGCAGTGCGCCGTGTTGATGGGCGAAGATGAGCGGACCCAGGGCGTGGTGACAGTTAAGCCGCTGCGTGCAGAGGGCGGACTGATTCAGCAGGACCGCGTTTCGATGGCGGATGCTGCAGCAGTAATCTGCGGCCTATTGAAAAGACGTGAGAACAAGGACGGTTAAGCGATGCGTGACGATCTTGAGCAGCAGGAACAGCTGGATGCCATTAAGGGATTCTGGGGCGATAACAAGAAGTGGATTATTCCGCTGGCGGCGCTGCTGCTCATTGCGGCGAGCGGCACCAGCGGATGGAATTGGTGGCAGAACCGACAAGCGGTCAACGCCAGTCAGGCCTTGACTGCGATGGAAGGCGCCTTGGGTGAGCAGAGTCTGGAGAAGGCCCGTGCCGCCTATAAGGCTTTGTCATCGGATTTCCGCTCCTCGACACAGGCTGCACTCGGCGGCCTGCAGATGGCCAAAGCCTTGGCAGTGTCGGGTGAGCTGGCCGAGGCCCGAACCGTCTTGCAGCAGGTGGTGGATCACAGCGCGCCAGAGTTTGCATGGATGGCAAGAATCCGTTTAGCTGGTGTGATGCTCGATGAGAACAATGCGAAAGCGGCCCTGGAGACACTCAATGGGAAGCCGCCGAAAGAATTCCTTGCCTTGGTGGAAGATCGCAAGGGGGATGTTCACGCCGCGCTTGGCAACAAAGAGGAGGCCCGCAGTGCATGGAAGGCCGCCGCTGACGGCCTGCCCGCAGCATCTCCGTCGCGCGAGTTGATCCTGCGCAAACTGCAGACGCTGGACGCCTTTGGGGGCGCGAAGTCATGAACAGAAGATGTGGGCTCTTGGTGGTTGCCGCCGCTTTCGTACTCAGCGGCTGCTCGGGTGTTCCCAAGCCCAAGCCAGCGACACTGAAGGATTTCAAGCCATCGCTGAAGGCCTCGGTTGCATGGAAGGTCGATCTTGGTAGGGCCGCAAAAGCATCGGCTGCCAGCGGCCAGTTTGTTCCCGTTGTCAGTGGCGACGCTGTTTATGCTGCCTCAGCTGCAGGCACAGTGTCGAAGATTTCGCTTGCCGATGGAAAGCTGATCTGGCGCACCCCCATTGGCGCGCCGTTGGTGAGTGGCATTGCAGTCGGAAGTGGCAGCGCCGAGGGCATCACTGCAGTGGTGAATGATCGCGCTGAGTTGGTGATCCTGTCTGCCGATGGAAAAATTGAAAGACGTATTCCCACAGGAGGAGTCGTCTTGGAGTCGCCGGTGTTGGCGGGCTCCACTGCGGTGATGCGGCTTGCCGATAATCGAGTGGCGGGTTTTGACATCGTGACCGGAAATCGTCGCTGGGTTTTGCAGCGCAATCTCCCCACGCTGGTCTTGCATGGTCAGTCGGGCATGCGGGTGCAGGCTCGGCCGGCAGAGGAATCTGCCAGTTCCACATTGGGTCCGGCCGATGTGTTGGTGAATATGCCAGGAGGCCGATTGCTCTGGCTGGATGCCGCCTCGGGCGCGGTTCGATGGGAATCTCAAGTCGCAACGCCGCGTGGTAGCAATGAGGTCGAGCGGATTGTTGATTTACTTGGCCTGCCCTCGGTTGAAGGAGGCGATGTCTGTGTGGCCGCTTATCAGACCTCGGTGGCCTGCCTGGGTGCAGAGAGCGGACGCAGGCTCTGGGGTCGAGACCTCACTGCAATGTCGACGCTGGCAGTCGATAGCCGTTATGTCTTTTTTGCCGATGATCAATCCCGTCTTCATGCCTTGAATCGAAAGGATGGTCAGACCATCTGGACCATTGACACCTTCCAGCTGCGCGGCCTGCAGCATCCGGTCTCGTGGGGCCGTGCGGTCTGGGTTGCCGATAACTTCGGAGTTCTGCATGCGCTTTCGCGAGAAGATGGCAAGCAGTTGGCGCGGCTCTCTCTGGAGGGGGGTGCGCCCAGCGGTGCGATTCGGCCGACGCGCGCAGGCCTGCTGATTCAGACCCAAGGTGGCCAGCTGCTGTTGATTCGATCGGAAGGATGAGCAGTGAGCGCCAAACCCGTGGTCGCGCTGGTGGGGCGGCCCAACGTCGGCAAGTCGACACTGTTTAATCGTCTCACCCGTTCACGCGATGCACTGGTTGCCGATCTTCCGGGGCTAACGCGAGATCGACATTACGGCGAGGGCCGGCTGGGTCCGCGGCCCTATCTCGTTGTGGATACGGGCGGCTTTGAGCCGATTGTCAAAGAGGGCATTACTTTTCAGATGGCCAAGCAGACCCGTCAGGCCATCGCCGAATCAGATGCGGTGGTCTTTGTGGTCGACGGCCGCTCCGGCCTCGCGCCGCAGGATCTTCAGATTGCAGATCTGCTGCGCAAATCGGGCCGCCCGGTGACGATTGCTGCCAATAAACTCGAGGGCCTCACCAGCGACGGCCGCACTGCAGAGTTCTATGAGCTCGGACTGGGTGATCCGGTAGCAATCTCCTCGGCCCATGGCGATGGCGTGGGTGGCCTGATGGAATCGATCTTGGCTGAGCTGCCGGAGGTTCCCGACGAAGACCTCGAGGCTTCGGTGGCCGAGCGTGGCTTGCGGGTGGCCATTGTTGGCCGGCCCAATGTTGGCAAATCCACCCTGATCAATGCTTTGGTGGGCGAGGAGCGGGTGATTGCTTTTGATATGCCAGGCACGACGCGCGATGCCATCGTGATTCCCTTTGAGCGTGAGGGCCGTCGTTATCAGCTGATCGACACTGCGGGCCTACGACGCCGGGGCAAGGTCTTTGAGGCGGTGGAAAAGTTTTCGGTCATCAAAACTCTGCAGGCCATTGAGTCATGCAATGTCGCGGTACTGATGGTGGATGCGCAGGCCGATGTCTCGGAGCAGGATGCGCACATTGCGGGCTTTGTCATGGAGTCGGGCCGAGCCCTGGTGGTCGCCGTGAATAAATGGGATGGCCTGGATGTGATTGTGCGTGAGGAGGTCAAGCGTGTGATGGCCCGCAAGCTGCAATTTCTGCACTGGGCGAAGTTTCATTTCATCTCGGCCATGAAGGGCGCGGGTATCGATGCACTGATGCGCTCAGTCGATGCCGCCTATGGTGCGGCAACGCTGAAGCTCTCCACGCCAAAAATTACTCGTGTGCTGCGCGAGGCCGTGGAGGCCCAGCAGCCGCCCCGGCATGGCCGGTTTCGGCCCAAGCTGCGGTATGCCCACCAGGGCGGCCAAAACCCGCCGATCATTGTGGTTCACGGCAACGCATTGGAGCATGTCTCTGATGCGTACAAGCGTTATTTGGAGTCTCGCTTTCGCAGAGTCTTTCGGCTGGAGGGCACACCCCTGCGGATTGAGTGGAAAACCTCGACCAACCCCTACAAGCCCGATGCGTGATTCCGTAGGCTGAAATCGGTATAGTTATTGTTCATCCGATGGAGTCCATTACATGTCACAAAACAAAGGGCAGGCGTTACAAGACCCATTTCTAAATCTCCTGCGTAAGGAGCATGTCCCGGTCTCGGTCTATTTGGTCAACGGCATCAAGCTGCAGGGCCATGTCGAGTCGTTCGACCAGTATGTATTGCTTTTGCGCAATACGGTCACACAGATGGTGTACAAGCACGCCATCTCCACGATCGTTCCAGCGCGCGCGGTGAACTTCACTGCTGAGGGTGAGTCGAGCTGAGCGATCTCGGTTCCGTTTCAACGTCCAACGACGTTGACTTCTCCAGAAACCCGCGAACTGTCGTCGTTTCCTTAGCCCTCAGTGGAGGGCCGGAGCCCGATCTGCAGGAGCTTCGTGCGCTGGCGGTCTCGGCGGGTGCGCACGTGGTGGGCCAAGTCACTGGCCGCCGTGATCGGCCTGATCCAGCACTCTTTGTGGGCTCCGGTAAGGCCGAGGAAATCGGCCGGATTTGCGCTGAATGCCGGGCCGACCTGGTGGTTTTTGATCACACGCTCTCACCAGGCCAGCAGCGAAATTTGGGCCAGGCCTTGAGGCGCCGTGTGATTGATCGTGTGGCATTGATTCTGGATATCTTTGCGCTGCGTGCGCGAAGCCACGAAGGCAAGCTGCAGGTGGAACTCGCGCAGCTGGATTATTTGTCGGCCCGACTGGTGCGTGGCTGGACCCACCTAGAGCGGCAGCGCGGAGGCATCGGATTACGCGGCCCGGGTGAGACTCAGTTAGAAACGGACCGCCGACTGATTGGGCAGAGGGTGAAACAGCTGCGGCTGCGGCTTGCTGCAGTGGAACGCCAGCGGAAGAACCGGCTTCGGCAGCGCTCCAGGCAGGGCACATTTTCAGTCTCGCTGGTGGGCTACACCAATGCCGGAAAATCGACGCTCTTTAATGCGTTAACCCATGCGGGTGTGTACGCAGCCGATCAGCTCTTTGCAACGTTGGATACCACCAGCCGCCGGGTATTTCTTGCGCCGGGTGAATTCATGGTGCTGTCTGACACGGTGGGATTTATTCGTGATCTGCCCCACAGCCTGATTGAGGCCTTTAAGTCCACGCTCAACGAGGCGGCCGAGGCGGATTTGCTGCTGCATGTCATCGATGCGTCGGACCCGGATCGGGACGCGCACCGTCAGGCGGTCGAGCAGGTGCTCGAGGAAGTCGGTGCCGGGGAGGTCCCCTGCATCGAGGTCATGAATAAAATCGACTCTGCGGGCCTTGCCAGCCGATCCGAGGCCGGTCCGGATGGCCGAACTCGTCGTGTCTGGGTGAGCGCCGCGTCTGGCGAGGGCCTGGCCGGACTTCGGGAGGCGGTCCGCTCCCACGTACCGGCTTTCCCTAGTCCTGAAACTTGTTCCGGTACTCTCGGCGATAATGTCGGGTTGTTGCAACCTTCTGTTCAATCCCTTCTCTAAATTCTCACGATGCTCAGGTTCGGCGGGTCAGTGTTACGGCGTCTTTTTTCCCTCGGGGATCCCCGCTGGGGCCAGTCTGGCTCGGGCCAGCCCACGGGTGGCCAGTCGGCCTCGGGCCAAGGCTCGGAGCAAAAGCCCTCATCGGGTGAGCCCGAGCGCGAGCCCCCTCGGCAGGATCCGCCGGACAGCCCGAAAGAGCCGCGTAAGCCCGATAGCCGCCCTCGATCCGAGGAGCCGCCCGATCTTGACGAGGTCTGGAGAGATTTCAATCGGCGTTTAAGTGGCATGTTCGGTGGCAAAGGCCGCCAGGGCGGCGGCTTTGGCGGAGGTGGTGGCCGAAGCGGGGGCAGTGGCGGTGGATTCAAGGCCCCGACCGTAAAAACTGGGCCGGCCTTTGGCTTTGTTGCTCTGGGTGGTGTTTTGGTCTGGCTGGCAACCGGCTTTTATATTGTCCAAGAGGGCCAGTCTTCGATCGTTTTGCGTTTTGGTGAATTCAGAACCACGACCAGTGCGGGCTTCAATTGGCGGCTGCCCTATCCTTTTGAGTCACACGAAATCGTGAATCTGTCGCAGATTCGGCAGATCACGGTCGGCGTGCGCGGCGGCGGTGCGACCTCTCGTAGCCGAGATTCACTGATGCTCACCAAAGACGAGAACATGGTGGATCTGCAGTTTGCGGTCCAGTACAGAATCGGTAATCCGAAAGATTATTTGTTCAATAACGTGGCGACCGATGACATTGTGGCCCAGGCCGCTGAGACCGTGATGCGTGAGATTGTTGGACGCAGCATGAGCGATACGGTGCTCTATGAGAATAAAGAGGGCATCGCGCGCGAAGCCTTAAGCGCGATTCAGGCGATTGCGGATCGTTATGGCTCGGGCCTCTCGATCGTGGATGTCACGATTCAAAATGCTCAGCCCCCCGAGGAAGTGCAGGCCGCCTTCAGCGATGCGATCAAGGCTGGGCAAGATGCAGAGCGCCTGAAAAATGAAGGTCAGGCCTACGCGAATGATGTGATTCCCCGGGCCCGCGGCTCCGCGGAGCGTTTGATTCAAGAGGCCGAGGCTTATCGTGAGCGTGTGATTGCCACTGCCACGGGTGATGCGGATCGTTTTCGAAAAATTGTGGTGGAGTACAACAAGGCGCCAGCAGTCACCCGCGAGCGGATGTACCTCGAGGCCATGCAGCAGGTCTTCACCAATGTCAGCAAGGTCATGGTGGATTCACGTTCGAACAGCAACCTGCTGTATTTGCCCTTGGATCGGCTGATGCAGCAGTCGGCAGCAGGCCTCATGGGCACACCGGGTGGGCCGATGCAGTCGCCGCCATCCTCAGCCACCGGCCCGGCTCCTGCCGCCGCGCCGGAATCGCCTGCCCCGCAGCCGGCAGTGCCAAGCTCCGGGCCGAGCCTGCGTGACCGTTTAAGGGATGCCCGCTGATGAATAAGCTCTTTACTGCCATCAGCGCTCTCATCATCGCCGTGCTTCTGGCCGGATCTTGCATTTATGTCGTGGATCAGCGCCAGTACGCCATCGTGTTTGCGTTGGGAGAAATCAAAGAGGTGGTGAGTAAGCCCGGCCTGTATGTCAAGCTTCCGCCGCCGTTTCAAAATGTGGTCTATGTTGAGAAGCGGATTCTCACCATCGATACGCCGGAGATCGACCGTTTCATCACCAGTGAAAAGCAAAACGTCTTGGTGGATACCTATGTGAAGTGGCGCGTGATTGATCCGCGAGAGTACTGGGTGTCTGTGGCGGGCCGTCCCGCTGGCGCTGCGGATCGGATTTCTCGCAGTCTTCGCGATGCGTTGAATAACGAGATCGCAAAGCGGACAGTCAACGAAGTGATCTCTGCTTCGCGTGAGCAAGTCATGAAGGGCATTCGGGAGCGTGTGAATGCCGATGCCCAGCGGCTCGGTGTGGAAGTGGTGGATGTCCGTATCAAGCGGGTGGATTTGGCCGACGAGATTCGCGATTCGGTATTTCGTCGGATGGAGTCCGAACGTAAAGCGATTGCCAACGAGCGACGCTCCTCCGGCGCAGCCGAGTCTGAAAAGATTCGCGCCAACGCCGATCGCCAGCGTGAAGTGCTGCTGGCTCAGTCCTATCGCCGCGCCCAGAGCATCATGGGTGATGGTGATGCCCGTTCAACGGCGCTCTATGCGGCATCGTTTGGGCAGAATCCAGAGTTCGCATCGTTTTATCGCAGCCTGCAGGCCTATCGCGAGAGCTTTAAAAGCAAGTCGGATGTCATCGTGGCCGATCCACAGTCTGACTTTTTCCGTTACTTCCGATCATCGGGTGCCCGCGGTCCGGGCCCATCCGGCAGCGCGAACACCAATAAGTAACCGGCAGCACGCCCATGCCCGCCTGGCAACTGCCTGACCAGATTTCGGACATCTTGCCCGCCGAGGCGGCGCGGCTTGAGCGCCTGCGCCGCAGGCTCCTGGACCTTTATCGAAGCTACGGCTATGCGCTGGTGCAGCCACCGATGCTGGAGCATCTTGAGTCACTCATGATTGATCAGGCTCGGGATCTTGATCTGCGTACCTTCAAGGTGGTGGACCAGGCCAGCGGACGCTTGCTTGGCTTGCGTGCAGACATCACGCCGCAGGCAGCACGGTTGGATGCCCATCAGATTCAGAATAAAGGCGTCACCCGACTTTGTTATGCCGGATCAGTGCTGCATGCGCAGCCGGCAGGCCTGCTGTCATCACGAGAGCCGGTGCAGATGGGCTGTGAGCTTTTTGGTCACGATGGCCTCGAGGCCGATCTCGAAGTTCAGGAGCTCGCACTGGCATCGTTGGATGCTGCTGGAATCCGGAAAGTCAGGCTCGATCTCTCGCACAGAGGAATTTTTCTCGCTCTGCGTGATCGGGATCCGGGGCTGGCCACTTGCGAAAATGAGGTGCTGGCCGCTTTGCAGTCCAAAGATCGCGTGGGGCTTGCCCAGTGGGTCAAAGGCTTATCGGCCGAATCCGCCAAGGCGCTCGCCGCATTGATTGATCTGTATGGCCCAGCATCGGGCGCCAACAACGTGATTGCTGTTGCGCGCCACAGCCTGCCGAAGCTTGCACCCATTACGGAGGCCTTGGATCGTCTGCAGTCGGTGGCCGAATCCGCCATGTTTACCGAGCATCCGCAGTGTGTGTTGACCGTCGATTTTGCCGATCTGCGGGGCTACCGCTATCACAATGGCGTGATGTTCTCGATTTATTGCGAGGGCCTGCCCAATGCGGTCGTGCGCGGCGGCCGCTACGATGGCGCGGGCAAAGTCTTCGGCCGTGCGCGTGCTGCAACTGGTTTTAGCCTTGAGCTTCGCGAGTTATTGGCGATCACCAATTTCGATCCCGAGCCGGCAGACGTGGCAATTGCCGCGCCCTGGCAGGATGATGCCGGCCTGCGGCAGGCGATTGCTGCTTTGCGTCGCGAGGGAAGGGTGGTATTCCGACTTCCTGATGCAGAATTCGGACTGTGGACCGGTCAGCGGCTCGTGTCTCAATCTGGCCGCTGGGCCGTCGCCTAAACCAATCTCAATCAGGAGTGACGCATGTCGGCAGGAAAAGCTGCGGGTCGCACCGCGGGCCAAGGCAAGAATGTGGTCGTCATCGGCACCCAGTGGGGCGACGAAGGCAAAGGCAAAATTGTGGATTGGCTCACCGAGCAAGTCAGTGGTGTAGTCCGATTCCAAGGCGGCCATAACGCCGGCCACACTCTGGTGGTCAACGGCAAGAAAACAATTCTTCGTCTGATTCCCTCTGGCATCCTGCACCCTGGTGTTACCTGTTATATCGGCAATGGTGTTGTGCTCTCGCCGTCTGCCTTGTTGGCTGAGATTGATGAACTGCAGGCCAATCAGATTGATGTGGAGTCGCGGCTCAAAATTAGTTTTGCTTGTCCATTGATCCTGCCGTATCACGTGGCCCTGGATCAGGCCCGCGAGGCAGCCCGGGGTGATGCCAAGATCGGCACCACCGGCCGCGGCATTGGCCCCGCATATGAAGACAAAGTCGCGCGCCGCGCGATTCGGCTTTTGGATCTCCGCCAGCCTGATGTGCTGCGGGCCAAACTCACCGAGGCCCTGAGCCTGCATAACTTTGTCCTGGAGCAGCATCTGAAGGCCCAGCCGATTGCGGTCGATCAGGTTTATAACGAATTGATGTCGATGGCGCCGCGCCTGTTGAAGATGGCCGCTGATGTGCCGCAACTCCTCTACGAAGCCGGCCAGCGGGCCGAGAATCTTCTCTTTGAGGGTGCGCAGGGATCACTGCTGGACATTGATCACGGCACCTATCCTTATGTCACCAGCAGCAACTGTGTGGCGGGTGCGGCAGGAGCGGGCGCTGGTGTGGGGCCTGCGCAGCTGCACTATGTGCTGGGTATCACCAAGGCCTACACGACGCGCGTGGGCAGCGGCCCATTTCCGACCGAGCAGGTCAACGAGATCGGCCAGGTGCTGGCAAAGCGTGGCAATGAGTTCGGCTCAGTCACCGGCCGGCCGCGTCGCTGCGGCTGGTTTGATGCCGCAGCCCTGCGCCGAGCCATGCAGATCAATGGTGTGACGGGACTATGCATCACCAAGCTTGATGTCATGGATGGCATGCAAGAGGTCAAGCTCTGTGTGGGCTACAACACACCGCAGGGCCGCATTGATGTGCTGCCCTTTGGCGCCGATGCGGTGGCCCAGTGCCAGCCGATTTACGAGACCATGCCGGGCTGGTCCGAGACCACCCAGGGCGTGCGCAAGTGGGAGGACCTTCCGAATAACGCCCAGCGTTATTTAAAGAGGCTTTCTGAAGTGGTGGGCGCGCCGATTGCCATGGTGTCGACCGGCGCCGATCGTGAAGATACGATCTTGCTTGATCATCCGTTTGAATAAATCAGCAGCCGAGTGCGGCCGCAAGATCAGTGAAGCTGTCTGCGCTGACATCAAATCTGCTGACATCCGGCATGGGCTTGGGCTTGCGAGTGCCGTATTCGGTCGGACGATGAATATAGGCAGTCTTTAATCCACATTGCTGCGCGGCCTGAAGATCATCGGTGTGGGCAGCCACCAGCATGACTTCTTCAGGCGTGAGATCAAAGACATCGGCCACTCCAAGATAAGTCTCAGGATCGGGCTTGTAATGATGAAACACTTCGGCAGAAAGAATCAGATCCCAGGGTAGGCCCGCCGCCTTTGCCATATTGGACAGAAGGCCCAGGTTGCCGTTTGATAGCGTAACGATCGTGAAGCGTTCTTTGAGCCGCAGCAGTCCCGGCACGGTGTCGGGCCAGGGCGCAAGGCGATGCCAGACGCGATTGAGATCCTGCCGTGTCTGTTCGCTTAAATGATTCAGTCCGAATTCACCAACAATGCGATCCAGAATCATCCGATGCAGCACATCGATTTTGGTCCAGGCCTTCTGGCCTTTTCGGACTTCCGCCATCGCCGGCTGATAGCCTGCCCGCCAGGCATTGGCGAAAGCATCGCCATCCACCGCAAGCTTCAGTCGGTCGATTTCTCGCACAATCGAGCCATGCCAGTCCACGACAGTGCCAAAGACATCAAAAGCAAGTACTCGGGCCGGTGTTGTCATGTGGGAAGCGATTTGTGCAACACTTGCGGAAGTCGACTGCGATCGGGGAGAGATGTGGTGCCCAGAAGAGGACTCGAACCTCCACAGTGTTGCCACCGCTAGGACCTGAACCTAGTGCGTCTACCAATTCCGCCATCTGGGCAAGGCAGGCGCGTACTTTAGCCGGAATCACGTAATTGTCAAACCGTACTGCCTCTGCAACTTCACAGACCAGCTTTTATGGCCGGCTGATCGGCCATCGTGATGGCTTCGGATTCGTGCGGCCCGATGCGGGCGGCAACGATGTCTTTATTTCACCCAAAGAGATGCTCAAGGCCATGCACGGTGACCGGGTCAGCGCCCGGGTCGTGGGCACTGATCGGCGGGGCAGGCCCGAGGCCGTCATCCTTGAGGTGGTGGAGCATGCCAATCGCAATCTCGTGGGCCGGCTTGTGAATGAGCGGGGCATTTTGCTGGTCGTGCCCGAGGATCAGCGTATCAAGCACGATGTGATTGTTGCCCCGATCGATACGATGGGCGCCGAGCCAGGGCAGGTGGTCTCTATTGAAATCATTGATCCGCCCACACGCTACACACCGCCTGTGGGCCGCGTTGTGGAGGTACTGGGCGGAGTCGATGACCCCGGCATGGAAGTCGAGATCGCGGTTCGCAAGTTTGATGTGCCGCATGAATTTTCCGACGAGGCCCAGGCCCTTGCCAAAAAACTTCCCGATGAGGTGCGGCCAAAAGATCTGAAGGACCGTGTTGATCTGCGCGATGTGCCGTTCATGACCATTGACGGTGAAGATGCCCGCGACTTTGATGATGCTGTCTATGCCGAGCCCGTTGCGGGCAAGGGCTGGCGGCTGCTAGTGGCCATTGCCGATGTCAGCCACTATGTCCAAAGTGGTGATGCCTTAGATCGTGATGCATATTCGCGCAGCACGTCGGTTTATTTTCCGCGCCGAGTGCTGCCGATGCTGCCGGAGAAACTCTCCAATGGCCTGTGCTCCTTGAATCCGCATGTTGATCGGCTGGCCCTGGTCTGCGATATGGTGGTGACCACAGCGGGCGAGGTCAGGGCCTATCAGTTCTATGACGCTGTCATTTGCTCGGCCCAGCGGCTGACTTACACCCGGGCCTGGGCGGCGATGTGTGACCCGCTTTCTGAAGATGCCCGCCATCTTGGTCCCTTGGCCCAGACCCTGGGCCATCTTGAGGAGGTGTTTCGTGTGTTGCTAGCGGCGCGCGAGGCCAGAGGCGCGATTGATTTTGATTCAGTCGAAACCTATATGCAGTTCGATGCCAACGGCCGAATCGAAAAAATTGTGCCGCGTGTACGCAACGATGCCCACCGGCTCATTGAAGAGTGCATGCTGGCCGCCAATACCTGTGCTGCGGACATTCTCAAGCGGGCCAAGCGCCATGGCCTTTATCGGGTCCACGAGGGCCCCACGCCCGAGCGGCTGCGTGCGCTGCGTGAGTTTTTAAAGGTGCAGGGCCTCAAGCTTGAAGGCGGCGATGAGCCCGCGCCGGGAGACTACGCTCGGCTCGCCAAGGAGATCCGGGCCCGGCCCGACTCTCGACTCATTCAGACACTGCTTTTGCGCAGCATGCAGCAGGCCATCTACACGCCAGAAAATGTCGGCCACTTTGGCCTGTCGTATGAGGCCTATGCCCATTTCACCTCACCGATTCGCCGCTATCCGGATTTGCTGGTGCATCGAGTCATCAAAACCATCATTCACAATAAGGGCCATTACTTGCCACCCTATGGTGATACTGGCCTTGATGATCCCATGCACCGCTGGCGCAATATCGGGGATCACTGCTCGGGCGCGGAGCGTCGGGCAGACGAGGCTTCCCGTGATGTCGAGGCCTGGCTGAAGTGCCAATACATGAAATCGCGGATTGGCGAGCAGCTGCGGGGCACCGTGACGGGTATTGCGCCTTTTGGATTGTTCATCACGCTGGATGCCCTGTATGTTGAGGGCATGATTCATGTCTCGGAGCTCGGTGCTGAGTATTTCCAGCACAACGAAGTCTTGCATGAATTGCGCGGTGAGCGCACCGGCCGCCGCTTTCGGCTCTACGACAGTCTGGTGGTGCAGGTCGCCCGAGTGGATTTAGATGCTCGGCGTATTGAGTTTCAGCTGGTGCCCAGCATGATCCGGGCAACCCGGGCAAGCCGGCCCGCCGAGCGTGAGGCGGATTTTTATGCCCTGCCGCAGGAAGAAGAGGCGGAGTCGGAGATGCCTCCCTGGCTTGCCGAGGCCCTGGCCACTGGGCCGGCCTCGCGCAAGAAGTCATCGAAAAAACATCGCGACAAAAAAGCGCTCGCCCCGGCAGAAAAAATACACAAAGAGAAGCATCCCCAAAAGTCTGCCAAACAAAAAAACAAAGGCGGCGCTGCGGAAAAACCCAAGTCCGGCCGAAGTGCAAAGACCGCGCGTCAGCCGGCGGGCCGTGCAGGCAGTGCGCGCAAGTCCCGCCGCGGTAAGGGCACCCGCTGATGGGCCGCGATGTCAAAGAGATTTGTCTGCTGGGGTTTCACGCGGTGCGCGCACGGCTGCGGACTGCGCCCGAGACCATTGCGCGCATTGTGTTTGATGGACAACGCCGCGATGCTCGTATCAACGCGCTGCTGAAGCAGGCCGAGCAGGCCAGTGTGAAAGCGATTTCCGATTCCGCACTTGCGATGGATCGTCTTGCAAAAGGCCAGCGCCATCAGGGCATTCTTGCGCTTGCCTCGGCGCGAGAGCAGCCCGATAGCCTCGCCGATTTGCTGACACAGGTCGAGGCCTTTGAGCCCGCCCGGCAGTGGCTGCTGCTTTTAGATGGCGTGACCGATCCTCACAACTTGGGCGCCATCATGCGCACCGCCGATGCCGCCGGTGTTGCGGCGGTCATTGCACCCCGGGATAAGTCTGCGCCGTTAAATGATGTCGCAGCCCGAGTGTCGGCTGGTGCCGCTGATCATCTGCCCTACCTGCAGGTGACCAATCTCTCGCGTGCGATTGATGAAATTCAGCAGGCAGGCTATCAGGTCATTGGTCTGGCTGAGACCGCAGAGAAGTCGCTTTACGCGACGGATCTCACTGGCCGCATTGCTTTGGTCTGCGGCGCAGAAGGCGAGGGCATGCGCCGGTTAACGCGCGAGCGGTGCGATCTGCTGGTGCGGCTTCCGATGCTGGGCTCGGTGGAAAGCTTAAATGTCTCAGTGGCGGCAGGGGTCTGCTGCTATGAAGCACTTCGACAGCGCACGAAATAACAAACGGATGCTGCAGGCTGCTGGCGAATTATTTCTCTTTGCGCGTGCGTTCACGAAACTTCCAGGGCGGCTCGGGCATCAGGGCGGGATTGCGCGCTGAGGCATCAATTCCCGCCCATAGGCCAAGCCGTGCATCGCGGGCGCTGCGCTCTGCCTCGGCATAGCGCTGCTGCTGGGCTTCGCTGATGTCTTTTTTATAGCGCACGAAATACCAGGCATAGCCACGCTGGATCTGGATGAGTCCGAGATCACGATCACCCATACTGACATTGGCAACCCAGCGATCGTAGGCATCCACTTTCACGGGCTGAAGCCCGATCGGGCCGGACAGTAGCAGCTCTGTGAGTGACTCTTTGGCTTTGTTGGAATAGGGCTGGGTTTTCTCGGGCGCGTCAATTCCTGCGATCCTGACCCGCACCGTGCTGCCATCTTTTGCTTTTAAATTAAATGAATCACCGTCAAATACCTCAGCGACCGAATACGGGCCAGCCGGCAGCTGCGGACCACTGGTTTTCTGGCAGGCTGGCAGGCCGGCAATCAGCAGCGCAGAAAAAATAACGCTGAGTAGCCGGCGGCGCCTCGGTGTTGCCGGGTTCACGTTTGTGCTGCGAGTGATTCAGCGAGGGTGAGCACCGCCGCCGCATACATAAAGCTGCGGTTATATTGGGTAATCACAAAAAAGTTATGGGCGGCGAACCAGTAGCCCACCGAGTCATCTTCCTCGGGCAGATCAATCAGACTTGCTTTCAAGTCGGTGGCAAGCCGTGCGCTGGCCTGGCTAATGCCTGCGCCCTCAATTTCGGCGACCGTATGCACGGGCTCAAGCTGTGGTGCGACGAATCGCTTTGCATCGGCGCCTTCAGCAACTCGGGCCACGCTGTGGCTGGCTTCACCGCTTTTCCAGCCATGCATTTTTAGAAAGTTTCCGACCGATGCGATGGCATCTGCCGTGCTGTTGATCAGATCCGGCCGGCCACGGTTTTTGTAGCTCACGGCAAATTTCTGCCAGCTGCTGGGCATGAACTGCGGCAGGCCTAAGGCACCGGCAAATGAACCTCGGACCTCTTTCAGATTCACGATGCCCTGGCGGCCTAATAAGAGCAGCGTTTCGAGTTCGCGTAAGAAAAATTCAGAACGTCTTGGCGAATCAAAGCCCAGCGTCGCCAAGGTCTCGACGGCAGGGAAGCGGCCAGTGAAATTTCCGTATTTGGTTTCGACACCAATGATGGCGGCGATGATGTGCGCCGGCACACCGGAGTCATTGGCAACGGACTGAAAGACCTCTCGGTGTCGGCCAAGAAATTCTTTTCCCTCTTTGGTGCGGCTGGCATCGGCATGCTGCGAGAGATAGCGGGCCCAGGAACGTTTTCTTGGTGGTGGATCGCCGGGCGCAGGCGGCGGCGGAGCAATTAACGCCAGGGCCCTGGGCTGCGCGCCCAGCGTGCGGAACTGACTCTCGAGCCATGGCCTGGGTAGGCCATGCCGGTCGCTCATCATGGAGATAAATTCCTGCACATCGCTGCGGCCGAGCCAGCCGAAGCGCAGCCGATCAGCGAGCATTTCCGCATAGGGCTCTCTGGGCGATTTTGCCGCCGGCTGCTGGGCCAAGGCCGCCTGGCCAGGCAGCAGGCCTGCAAGGCCGATGAGGCCGCCCGCCTGAAGAATTGATCGACGTGATTGCCGCATGCGCGTGCCGGAAATGTCCCCTGAAAGATCCTCCAGAATTGTCGCATTAGAATGAGCGTCAACGCCAAATCAGGATGTTGCCGAAAATGAAAATCCTTGTTCCAGTCAAACGCGTGGTCGATTACAACGTGAAGGTCCGGGTGAAGGCCGATGGGTCGGATGTCGATATCGCCAACGTGAAAATGTCGATGAATCCGTTTGATGAAATTGCAGTCGAGGAAGCCACGCGCCTGAAAGAAGCCGGCATGGCCACTGAGATCGTTGCCGTGAGCTGCGGTGTTGCCCAGTGCCAGGATGTCATTCGCACCGCCATGGCCATCGGAGCAGATCGTGGCATTCATGTGCTGTGCGATCAGCCGCTTGAGCCATTAGCGGTTGCCAAGATGTTAAAAGCACTCGCAGAAAAAGAATCCGCCCAGCTCGTGATTCTGGGCAAGCAGGCCATCGACGATGACGCCAACCAGACTGGCCAGATGCTGGCGGCCCTCTGGGGCGTGCCGCAGGCGACTTTTGCCTCGAAAGTGGAAATCAGTGGCGACCAGATGACCGTGACTCGGGAAATCGATGGCGGCTTAGAAAAACTCTCCATGCAGCTGCCGGCGGTCGTCACCACGGATCTGCGCTTAAATGAGCCGCGCTATGTGACGCTGCCCAACATCATGAAGGCGAAGAAAAAAACAATCGATCAGGTGTCGCCAGCTGACCTTGGTGTGGATGTGACGCCCCGACTCAAACAGCTGAAAGTCCAAGACCCGCCAAGCCGCAAGGCAGGCATCAAGGTGCCCGATGTCGCCACCCTGGTCGATAAGCTTCGTAACGAAGCCAAAGTAATTTAAAGGGGCAATGGCCATGAAGATTCTAGTAATTGCAGAACACGCCAATGATCAGCTGCGGCCCGTCACGGCCAACGCGGTCGCTGCAGCATCAGCCCTTGGTGCAAAGGCAGGCGGGGCCGAGATCACAGTCTTGGTGGCGGGCCAGTCTGCGCGGCCGGCTGCAGAGGCTGCGGCCGCCCTTGCCGGGGTGAGTAAGGTGTTGCTGGCCGAGGCCGCACATCTTGCTGAGCAGGTGGCCGAGCCGATTGCTGAGCAGGTGCTGGCGGTCTGCGGCGCAATGGACGCGATTATTTTTCCTGCGACCGCTTTTGGTAAAAATACTGCCCCCCGTGTGGCAGCTCGGCTTGATGTTTCGCAGATCTCTGATGTGATTGAAATTGAAGCAGCCGATACATTTAAGCGGCCGATTTATGCCGGCAATGTGATTGCAACGGTGCAGTCCGCCGATGCAGTGAAGGTCATGACCGTTCGCGGCACCTCCTTTGAGGCCCATGGCTCGCAGGCGGTAGCCACAATCGAGAGCGTTGCGGCTGCGGCAGCGCCCGCCCGAAGCGCGCAGTTTCAGTCCCGCGAGGTCGCCGTTTTGGCCCGGCCTGAGCTCACCGCCGCCAAGGTGGTGATCTCTGGTGGCAGGGCCTTGGGCTCTAAAGAAAACTTCGCGCTGCTGGAAAAACTTGCGGATACCCTTGGCGCTGCCTTGGGGGCAAGCCGGGCTGCAGTGGATGCGGGCTATGCGCCCAATGACTGGCAGGTCGGACAGACCGGCAAGGTGGTGGCCCCGCAGCTTTACATCGCCGTCGGCATCTCAGGCGCGATTCAGCACCTGGCAGGCATGAAGGATTCCAAGGTGATTGTGGCCATCAACCAGGATGGCGAGGCCCCGATTTTCCAGCTGGCCGACTACGGCCTGGTGGGGGATCTCTTCCAGATCATTCCTGAGCTCACCGACACGCTGGCAAAAAACCTGGGAAATTAAGCCCAGGACTGCTAGAATCGAGGGCTTTCCCTTGGGCGCTGGCCTTGGCTTAGCCCCCGAATTCATGAAGGAATGTTGAGATGGTCATTATTCGATTAGCCCGAGGCGGCGCCCACAAGCGGCCCTTCTTTTACATGGTGGCGACCGATTCGCGTAGCCGCCGCGATGGCAAGTTCATTGAGCGGGTCGGATTTTTCAATCCCCTGGCCGCAGCCAATGAGCCCAAGACCCAGGTATCGATGGACCGTGTGGACTATTGGCGCAGTAAGGGCGCCCAAATCAGCCCCCGCGTTGCCCGCCTGATCAAAGAATTTGCTGCCCAGAAAGCAGCCTGACTTATCACCGCCACCCGACTGGGTGGCGCTCGGAGAGATCGGCGCGCCCATTGGCTTAGCGGGCGCGGTTCGGCTCCACACCCTAAAGTCCGTTACCGGACTGCCCATTGATGACAGCCTGCTGATGCAGTCCAACGACTGCTGGGTCTATCTCGCGCAAGCTAAGCCCGCCCGCTGGCTGTATTCCGAGATCCAAGAGTGCTCCGTTCAGACCCGCGGTCTGAAGTTACGTCTTCAGGCGATACAGACCCGCGATCAGGCCGAGCAGTTAAGAGGCGCCCAGGTGGGCTTATCGCGCAGCGTCTTTCCCGAGCCCTCTGAAGACGAGTCTTATTGGGCGGACCTGTTGGGCTGCACGGTCATCAATCGCCAGGGCAGCCGGCTTGGAGAAGTGCAGTCGCTTCAGACCAATGGCGCACATGATTGGCTGGTGCTTGATGCCGGCATGATTCCTTTTGTTGCCCAATACATTGATCAGGTCGATACCCAGGCGCGGCGCATCGATGTGGATTGGGATCCGGAGTGGTGGCAATGACACGCTTTGATGTCATCACACTTTTTCCTGAAATGTTGGATGCGGTCACCCGCTACGGCATCACGGGCCGAGCCTGCGAGCGAAAACTAGCAATGGTGGTAGCCCATCAGCTGCGCGACTATGCGCACGACGCCTACAAAACCATCGACGATCGGCCTTATGGGGGCGGGCCCGGCATGGTGATGATGGCTGGCCCACTGACTGAAGCGGTGGTGGCAGTTAAGGCCCAGCAGCAGGCGGCCGGATACGTCCCCGGCCCGGTGATTCTGATGAGCCCCTCCGGTAGGCGGATTGATCAATCGATGATGGATCGGCTGGCTCAGGCCCAGGCCTGCTGGACCCTGATCTGCGGCCGATATGAAGGCGTGGATCAGCGGTTTATTGATCAGCAGGTCGATGAGTGCTGGAGCCTTGGCGACTTTGTGCTCTCCGGGGGTGAAATCGCAGCCATGGCGATACTCGATGCGGCAATTCGTAAGCTGCCGGGGGCCTTGGGCGAGCCGGAATCGGCCATCCAGGAGTCGTTTTCCTTGCAGGGGCCGGGCGGCGGCATTCTGGATTGGCCGCATTACACCCGGCCAGAGGTCTTTGCCGGCGCCGCGGTGCCGGACGTGCTTTTGTCAGGCCATCATGAGAGAATCGCAGCTTGGCGCAGACAGGCCGCCTTCTCGGCGACCCAAGACCTTCGGCCCGATCTCTTGATGCCCCGACCCGGCAAGCCGGATCCCAGTGGAAAGTCATCGACCTAGCGATTGCCAGGAAAAGCCGAATCCAAAGGTGTTGTAGTGAATGGAATCAACCCCATCCTCTGGGCTAGCCGCGCCAGGCTGAGGCCACGATGGTTTTGGAGAATTTATGGACATCATTCGTCAGATCGAGCAAGAAGAAATTGCTCGCATGAACAAAAAACTGCCCGAGTTCGCACCGGGAGATACCGTTGTTGTTAACGTCAATGTCGTCGAAGGCAATCGCAAGCGCGTGCAGGCCTACGAGGGCGTCGTGATTGCAAAGCGCAACCGCGGACTGAATTCCTCTTTCATCGTTCGGAAAATTTCTTCGGGCGAAGGCGTTGAGCGGACCTTTCAGCTGTACTCGCCGCTGATCTCGGGTATTGAAGTGAAGCGTCGCGGCGATGTACGTCGTGCCAAGCTTTACTTCCTGCGCGAGCGTTCGGGCAAGTCGGCCCGTATTCGCGAAAAGCTCGCGGCCCGCAAGTCCGGGGCTGATACCGCGGCAGAGGAATAAAAACTGCTTAGCTTCGATCCTCAGCAAACGGCGATCGAGCCACGTGATGCAGAGCCTGCTCTTCCCGAGCAGGCTTTGTTGTTTTCAAGCCTCGAGATTTTGTTTGGCCGCATTGAAACGGAGTCCGATTTTCCGCTCTGGACCCCAGAGCTGCTCAGGGATCGGCGCCGTCCGGTGCGGCCTGTCACCCCAGAGACGGCCACACCGGCCTCGGTGCTCATCGCGCTTTTGGGATCGAACATCGCTGAGCAAGGCCCCTCGGTGATTCTGACCAAGCGCACACAAGACCTCTCCACGCACGCGGGCCAGGTGAGTTTTCCTGGGGGCCGGGCAGAGTCCACGGACGCGACTGCCGAGCAGACTGCGATCCGGGAGGCCAGCGAAGAAATTGGTTTGGATCCTGCCGCAGTCCGGGTCTGGGGGAGGCTGCCGGATTACCTCACGGCAACGGGGTTTCGCGTTTCACCCGTAATCGCCCGGGTCGATGCACAGGCCACCGCCTTTGAGCGCGATCAACGGGAGGTCGAAGAGATTTTTCATGTGCCGTTGTCTTTTTTGATGAATCCCGCCAATCATCAGGTCCGGCTTTTGCCTGCAGAGCGCAGCCCCACGGGAGAGTTAATTCGCTTTTATGCAATGCCCTTTCGGGGAGAGGCCCTGACCTCCCCCGGCCAGATTCAGGAGTTTTTTATCTGGGGAGCGACTGCATCCATGCTGCGAAATCTCTATCACCTTTTGTGGGCAGCCTGGAATCAGCATCGGGGGCTGGCCGTTCGAGGTTAGACTTTCCGCTATGACACTGTTTAGTTTTATTTTTGCGATGCTGCTGGAGCAGTTTCGTCCCGTGCGGGACGACTCTGCCTTTGCCAGGCGCGTTGAGCAGCTTTTTTTGCGCGTGGAGCGGTCGACCAATTCGGGTGAGATATCTTCGGCGCGGCTGTCCTGGTTTGCCATTGTGGTGGGGGGCACCGTCCTGACCTGGGTCATCGTGACGCTTTTATCGCATGTCAATGTCTTGCTGGGTTTTCTGGCGACTGTTGGTGTTCTGTATCTCTGTATTGGTTTTCGTCAGTTCAGCAATCGTTTTACAGAGATCCAGCTCGCACTCTCTGTCAATGATTTGGAAGGCGCGCGAAACGCGCTGCGCCAATGGATGGAGCACTCTGGCGGCGATGTCCTGACGCGCCTTGCTGCCGAATCGGGCGACAGTTCTGCGATTTGTCGTGAGGCCATTCGGCTGGCCTTGGTCGGTGCCCAGCGGCATGTGTTTGGAGTGATCTTTTGGTTCGTGATTCTTCCCGGCCCGGCAGGCGCGGTCCTCTACCGATTAAGCGCAGAGGCCCGGCGGGTCTGGGCGGATGCACGCGATCCGGTGCTTGCCAGCGGCGCATCCGCAGCACCGATCTCGCCATTTGGAGATTTTGCGGTGCGCGCCTTTGCCTGGGTGGATTGGTTCCCCTCGCGTGTGACGGCGATTGTGTTTGCGATCGTGGGTAATTTTGAAGATGCCATATTGATGTGGCGTTACAAGTCAGGCTTTGCGCCACATAAAAACGATACCGAGCGGGTGATTCTGTCTTCCGGAGCAGGCGCGATGGGCGTGCGATTAAGTGTGCCCGAGGCACCCTCCGTATCGATTCGATTCGATGAGCCCTCGGAGACTGAAGCCTTCGGCGGGCCGTGGCCGTCCTTGGCCCAGGATATTCCGGATTTGCGTGAGGCCAACGAGGCCGCATTGCGATCCGCGGTCGGCCTGGTCTGGCGGGCGTTGATTCTTTGGGTGGCGCTGGTGTTGCTGGTCTCGATTGGCCACTGGCTGGGCTGGCTGACCTAGGGCCGACTGCGGCCCGCTGCACCGCCTTTATTCCGGCTGGGCGGCGTTATTTTTGGCCGTCATGCTGTGGACCTCGGCCTCGGTCTCGGCAACTTTCTGTGCGATTTCCTCAACGCGTTTTTCAATCTGAGGAATTTTTTCTGACGTGTCGTGCATCGCATTCTGAATGGTGAGCGACATTCGTTGCTCGATTTCTGTGCGAATTTTCTCCACCCGCTCTTGTGTATTTTTGAGCTCGAAATACAGCACCAAGGCCACGATGGCCACTGCGATTGCAAAGGCAAGCAGCAGGGTTTCCATACCGCCGAGTATATACTCGGCCCATGCAAGCAACGCGTTTATTTTTGCTGCAAACCCATGCGCAAGACGCGGCGATCCTGGACCCTCTGACTGAATTCTTAAAGGGATTCACCGCCTCAGTGAGCCGGGTCATGGTGTCCCCGGATGCCTTGGACGGCACTGATCAGGCAGCGCTCGATACGCTGGCACAGATTCGCGCATCCACTGCATCGTCGGCGCCGCCCGATGCTTTAGCGCCCACGATCTTGATTGCGGTGGGCCTGTCGGCCTCGTTTGCGTTATGGCTGGACATGTTGGATCGGATCCGCACCAAAAAAACCCGCATTCGACACTCCACCGTGATTCATCCCGAAGTGATTGAGCAGCCATCGGTGTTATCGGGCGTGATCGCACTTGCGCCATTTTTGGGGTTCGATTTCTCCCTCTCCACCGCTCGGCTCGGCCCCGACCGTTTCGCGCAGTGGCGACTTGCCCGCTGCCGTGGGGCACTGGCCTCCCTGTTTGGCGGTGGCGCTGTTGCCGCGCCGCAGGACCATGGCTGCTGGTCCGATCAGGGCCAGGTCCGCTGGGCGGATCTTGCCCGGCGGCTGCCTTTTGCCTCGGTGGCCCAGACGCTGCCCAGTCTGAAGCGGCCAACGGTCTTGGTGCTGGATGCGAAGACCCGGGCCGACCAGGTCGAGGTGCAGCTGTGCACATTGAGCGGAAAAGTGACGGTGATGGATTCCCCGATGGCGATGCCACAGGTCGGACACGTTACACTTGCCGCTGTTGACTGGATCCACAAAGGCCTTGGCTCGACCTGATGATCGACACGGCGTCCGCAATCAGACCTGGAATATGGATCGCTCTGATCTGTCTCGTGTTACTCGCCGTCTTGGCGATGGTAGCAATGCGGGATGCACGGCGCAAAAAACACAAAGCCGCCGAGCGTAAAGAGGTCGTTGAAAAGGCGATGGCGGGAGTACCGCCGGCCGATAGCAATGAAATCGATGTGCTCTGGGGTGAGGCATTAAAGGGCATTGAGACCCTCCAGACCCAGCTCAAAGACGAAATCAGGACTTTAGAAGATCGGCTTGCTGCCGAACGCGAGGAAGTCCAGACCAAAACAGAGGCCCTGAAAAATCTGGCCCGTCAGAATCGGATTCCGATCACACTGTACGAACTCTACGAGGGCATGCGCCACTATGGCCGCAAGTCGCGCGAGGCCCAGAAGGCTGACCTCGACTGGCACGGCAAGATCGGCGTGACCCAGATTGATGTGGTGGAGACTGTCCAGGTCCAGCCTGGCTACGAGATTTATTTCACCCTCGAGGACCAATCGTTTTTGCTGGTCGGTGCCCATCATCGCTATAGCCGCTTGTCGTTTATTGAGCTGAGCCTTTTTGATCAGTCCGATGCCTGTCTGGTCACCGTCCGGGTGCGGCCCGATCAGCGCGGGACCCAATTGATCGCCGATGCAGTCATTTCGATGAAATCGGGCCCCTGGATTCAGACCCTGCTGGCCTGCCGTGCCAAGATGGATGTGCGTCATCGCGAGGTCAGCCTGCTTGCTGAGCATCGGGATGTTCAGCAGTTAAAAGAAAAATTCTCCTTAGACACTGAGTCTTCGGACCTTCACTGACCAGCCTTATGAAACCGTTTCAGAGCATGACTGTGAACACCAAGAGCCTGTCCTTTACGCTGGTCTGGACTGCCTTTGGGCTGGTGGTGCTCACCGCCGTCTGGCTGGCGTATATCGGCATTCAGATTTCCTCGGCTGGCCATCGGTTTACTGCCCAGGCCTTAAAGGCGCCAGATGTGGATCAGTACCGCAAGGCCTTGCGGCTGGAGCAGCTGTCTGCGCCCAAAGGGGTGGGATTTAATTCCGAGAAGGCCGCGCGTGATGCGTCAGTGGCGCAGATCTTTGAATGGATCGCCGAATTTGAAAATGGCCGCGCCAGTGATCGCCTGAAAAAACTCAAGCCCGTTTTATCAGGTGTGGTCTTTGGCGGAATCGCTGAACGCATTGGCATGCGAGCCGGTGATGAAGTGGTCAGCGTCAATGGCGCGGCGGTGGATTCAGTGCTGGCGGTCTACGACATGCTGGATCAGCGCGGCGAGCAGACCGTGCAGCTGGTGATTCGTCGTCAGGGCCGGCTGTTTTCTGCAAGCCTGGCCGCCCCTGCAGGCGAGCGCATCAATGCTGAAAACAGCGGCATGCTCTTTAATGTGCCCAAGGGATTGAACGTGGTGGGCAAAAGCCAAGTGGCCTCGCTTGCTACGCAGTTTGATACCCGTTTTATGCTGCTGGTACCGCCGGAGTGGCGTCGTCAGTACCAGACTTCGCTGGCCGTGATTGCCCATGAGTTGCTGGCCTATATCGACTCACAGCGTGATTTGGTCGAAGGCGATCCAGGCTTTATTCGTATCGATCAGATGCTGTCGTGGCATCACGATGCATTCACCTCAGCCATTGAGCAGCATGTGGAAAACACGCGCGCGGCGAGCGCCAGCCAGCTGGCCGCCCTGGGCAGCTTTGGGGATGCGATCATTGGCCTGATCGCCGCCTTGGCGCTCTTTTTTGTAGCATTCTGGTTTCATAACCGTTCGGTGCTGGGACTCACGGATGATTAAAGCCACGGGCGTGTCACTGCCATGAATACACTGACCCGCCCTTATCGCTGGTTTGGTATCGAGATCCACGGCCGCCGCTACGCCATCGATTTCAATTGCATCAATACCGTCTTCTATCAGCCGGGTGATCATGATCAGGCCGATCGCACGGTAGTGGAGAAGGGCCCGTTTCTCGGGATTCGCGGCCTGATGGTGCACGAGGGCGCGCCGGTCTTTTTGTTGCCCCCGAGTCGGCTATTTGCAAGCGCGGCCGGGCCACTGGATGCTGCCGAGCACGACACTGCCGCCTCAGTCGAGGCGCCTGCCTCTTGGGTGGTGATTTTCAATGGCGATTCGATCTCCAGCGTGGGCATTCGCGTGGAGCGGGCCAGTGGGCCTTTTCGTATGCAGCCCGACATGGCCGAGGCGGATGCATTTGCCAAAAAAGAGATCCGGCATTTGGATCAGTGGTGGGCAGTGGTCAGGCTTCGGCCCAATGTAATGGAAGACCTACAGGGAGATGGAGATGAGTGATTCGGCCGCAGTAAGCCGTATTATTTTCAAATCCCGACTGACCTCGGCACTCTTGCTGCTGGTCTCAATTGGCTGCTTTTCTTTGATGACGGTACTTTCGGGGCCGGAGAAGTCAGCCCCCGTGGCGGTGCCGGAGCCGCCGGCCAAGTCAGCGGCTGTATCAGGCAATGCCGGGGCCAGCAAAGAGGCTGCGAATTCAAAATCAGCTGGGCCAATGGCCGCCGGCAGTGGGCCGGAGATTGCCGAGCAGATTCGGGCCAGGCTTTCCGCGGCCGATTTTTTCGATGCTGAGTTTTATCAATCACTTGCCGGATTGCAGGCGCGGCTGGGCCTGCTGAATACGGCCGAAAGCGCCCAGGCCCAAAAACAGCTGGCATCGCTGAGGGAACTCGAAAAACGTCTGGTCCCCATCCGCGGCCTTGCGCCCAATATCAATCGCGAGATGGAGTCGTTGCTCTCGCGAGGAGGGCTGCTTTTCAAAGACATCATTCCGCCGACATCACCGTTTGTGCCGGTCTCGACTGCTTTGGAAAAATTGCGAATCGATTTCCTGGCGATCCAAGCGAAAAAACCTCTGGATAGTTTTAAGGGATTTCAGTCGAGCCTGAAGGCCCTGATCGAGGCCCGGGAAAAACTGGATGATCCCGCCTTGGCCTCCGAGATGAACGAGCGTCGCAAGGCCATCGTGGCCCGAATCGATGGGCTGACCGTGATGCGCCGGGCAAAAGACTGGGAGTCGGCCACGTTTTCTGCGGTTGCCATTTCGACCGAATTAAACCGTATTGCCTCCACCATGGCGACTCCTTCCGATCAGCAGCCTGGTGCCGATGCAGTGGGCATGAATAGCGGGATGATTTCGCGTATTTTTGGCGCCCTTGGATTTGTGGCACTGATCTTGGCGCTGGTGGAGGTAGCCCGCTGCGATCGCCGGCTTTTATCGACGATTGATCTGACAGCGGTGGATTCAGCGCTTACCAATTCCAATCGGTTTGAGGCCTTACAGAAAGCCAACGAGGGCCTGCCCTATCTGCAGATAGCGGCCAAGCAAGTCTCCGATCTTGGCAAGCAGCTGCTTGCAGCGATCAAGCGGCTGGGCGAATCGGCGGCTTCGGTTTCGGGGCCGCAGGAGAGCTCACAGCAAGACCCCGGCATGAAGGCGCTCATGGATACGCAGTTCCGATCGCGGGAGATTCAACGCTCATTTGCGGTGCTGAAAGAGCAGAGCATTCGGCTATCGCTTGCACTGTCTCAAGCCAACCTTGAGCCAGTCATGACCGAGACCAGTGATAAATTGGTGGACAGCATCGAGCACGCCGATGCCCTGATCCGCTCCATGCAGCAAGAGCTCGATGGGACCCTCGCCCAGCTCATGTCGACCGAGCAAGATGAGCTTGTGCGCAATCACGCCATGGTCTTAAAGCGCGACACCGAGTCCTTGCTGGTGGTGGCGGGCCAGTGGACACGTCAGTTTGATCGGCTCAATGAGGCTTTGGCCGATTTGGATCGATTGTTGGATGTGGCCTCCAGCACCTCAGCCCGCCGTCCGGGTGAGGTTCTCGAAGAGCTCGGCGATCGACGGGAGCCCTCGTGAACGATCTGCTCAGTCTTTTTCTTGCGGATTTAAACCGCGCCATGGAGGGCCTAACCCAGAGTCTGGATCTGGGCCCGGATGGCATGACGCAGGCCTCGCTGCATGCTCGCGATCTCTCCGATGCACTACAAAGTGTCAACCTTCCGCGGCATGCGGAGATCGCATTGGTGGTCTCTCGACATCTGGCTGCCGGCCGGCCCGGCATGGAGCCTTCAACGCGCGAGTTAATTGCGCTGGTCAAAGAGGCCATCGATGCATTGAACAGCGAGCCTGCCGAAGGCGAGGCACAGGCATTTCCGAATCAGGATCAAGCGATTGCGAATCTAGCCCGTACGGTTTCTGTGTTTGGCGAGCAGCCTGCCGATTTCAGTTCGCTTGCGTTTCAAGCCACGCGGGATTCCTCACGACTGGGGCAAGGTCGAGACGAGCAGTCGGCCGATGCCTCCAGCTCTGATTCGCAATCTTCCGAGGGCGTGATTGATTTAGAGGAAGTCACTGGCCTGATGTATTTCTCGGGCAAAGAGTCAGAGTCTCCAATGGCAAAGATCCCGCTGTCGACAGAGTTGGCGGGCCCTGATGCGATTCACGTACCCAAGATGACGCTTCATGATCGGCTCTACGCCTTAAAGACCATTCAGGCCTTGGATCATGAAATCAGCAAGGCGGCCACCCCGGAGCTTGCGCATCAGGCAAGACTGCGGCTTGCCGATCACGCCAACTGGATGACAGCGCTGGCGCAAGAGCCGCTTCAGCGTCGCTTAATTGGCATGGCGCGTACCATTGAACTTGCGGGCGTGCGGGCCGACACCGATGTCATCGATTACCTGATATCCGCAATGAGTGTGATGCCACAGCCCGCTGCGGTGAAGGGCTCGTGTCAGCATCAGACGCTTTTTATTGACTTGGCCGAGTTGCATGCTGGGGCCGACAGCTTGGAGAAGGCCAGCAAGATTGTGCAGATTCTCGCTGGCCGAATCGAAGAAACTGCCGAGGGCCTGCGACTCATTCTGCCCTCAAGCTTAAGTCGACTAAGGGCAGTGCCGTTTGTGCGCAACGGGCTGACTTATGCCGTGAGCTGGGCCCAATTCATTCGTGCGGAGACGGTCAAAGGTGGGGAGTCCGGCCCCGATGATTTGCTGGGTGCCACTCAGGGCGCGCGGCTGTGCCTGCGTCTGAGATCAGGTGTTGATGAGGTTGCTCTGTATGCCGATGAGGTCCGGCCGTTTGAAGTCATGAATGCCTTTTTGTTGCCCCCGGCCGTTGAGGCGCCCGAGTGGGTTGCAGGCGTTTTGGTCGGAGCAGTGACCGAGCCGGTGATATGGGTAGTCCCGGCAAGTTCTTAATTTATTTGGTCATCGGGCTGGCTGGCCTGATGTTGTTGAGCCAAATTGCCCAAGCCCAGCGGGCCCTGGAGGCCTCGCGTTATGAGCAGGGCAGTGGATCGGCCACCGCCGCCGAAGAGGACCTGCCTGCTGAGATCGTAGAGCGCATCATCAAGATGGTCCGCGGCCACCCGAGCCTCTCGGGCTTAAAGGCCGAGGTCAGGGTGGGCCGGATTCGGCAGCGTCTGGCCGACTGCCCCACCGCCCCTGAGGTGGCCTTTGCTGCCCCTAAGGCCAGGCCCTGGGGGAGCTTTAGCGTGGTTGTGCGCTGTGCCAAGCCCTTTTGGGGGGTGACGGTAGCGGTGCAGACGAGAGTTTTTGGGCCCCAGGTCGTGGCCAAGCGCTACCTGGCCCAAGGAACCCGGCTTAAGGCCGAGGACCTGGAGGCCGTTTCTACCGATATCACCCGCACCCCGGCCGACCTGGCCCGCTCGGTGGAGGAGGTCCAGGGCAAGATCCTCAGCCAGCCTTTGGCCCAAGGGGCTAGCTTGGTCCTAAACATTCTTCGCGAGCCGTCCGTAATCAAGGTAGGAGAAGGGGTCCGAGTCCAGATTCAGGGCAAGGGCTTTCAAGCCAGTGGCGAGGGCGTAGCGGTCACCGCCGGAACAATTGGCGATAGTATTCGGGTGCGGATGCCCGATGGCCAGCAGGTGTCTGGCCGGGTGATTCGTCCCGGAGTGGTCGAGGTGGTCATCAACTAGCCGATGCGGCTAGGGCTGTGAATTGGGGTAACAGGAAGGTTGGCTATGAAGATTGATCCGTCAAAGATCGTCGAAACCAGGATAGAACAGAACCGCCGGGCTCAGGCCGACTCGGCACAGGCGATGTCGACCCCTACGGCCACTGCAAATCCTGCCGCGGCAGGCGCCAAGGCGGCCTCTCCCGCGGCTTCCCTGGATATCAATGTGGCAGCGGCCCTTGCCAATGCCAAGAGCGCTGATAAAACAACTGACATTAAATTGCTCGACGAGATCCGTTCTAAAGTGGCGGCAGGTGAGTTTGAAATCGACTATGACCGCGTGGCCGAGTCGATTCTGAGCGATGCCATTGCCTCCTCGCTGCGCCGAGCCAGGTAATTGTCAGCCCCAGAGGTCGCAAGCGTTATTGAGCAGATGGCCTCATCGGTGGGGGCGTTGCGCGCGGTGCTCGAGGCCGAGCGCATTGATGAATACCCCTCTGCAATTGATGCAGCCCAGAAAGCGTTGGATGCAATTGCTGGCTACCCCGGGGGTATCGACAGCCTGCGATCTGCGCTGGATCGTTCTGCGGAGCAGGAAAAACTCAGGCTTCGCGAGCTCATCACCAAGGCATCCATTGATCACAAGATCAATGGCGAACTGATTCGAATTGCCATGCAGAAAAATGCTGCTCTTCAGGCCACCGTGGCCCAGCAGTCTGCCGAGGCCACCTATTCCGATCGAGGCCATGTGCCCAGTGTCTTGGGCAGCCTGTTATCGCGCAAGGTGTAAGCGGTGCGGCCCGCGGCTGGGGCCGCGTCGTGGCCCCTAGGGCTGAAAGCTAAGGTCTGAGCCCAAATGGGCGCGAATGCGGACCATGGCCTGGGTGTGGATCTGGCTGATGCGCCCTGGGGTGAGGTCCATCACGTAGGCGACTTCGCGAAAACTTAAGTCTTCTTGGTAATGCAATGCCACCACCATACGTTCTTTTTCGGGCAGATCTTTGATCACGCCGGCCAGCTGTTTTGCGAGCTGTTTAAACGACGTGATTTGCGACGGGTCAGCGCCCTCGGCAATGGGCAGCAAATGTTCAGGCACATCATCAATGGCGGTCATGCCCACTGCAGTATCTAAAGTCTCATGATATTGCTCAATGGAAATCTCGCAGGAATCAGCGATTTCTTGTTCAGTGGGTGAGCGGCCCAGAGACTGTTCGAGCCGCCGCACTGCTTTTTCCAATTCCGAGAGCTTGTCGCGCTGATTGCGCGGAAGGATGTCGTTTTCGCGGCAGCTATCGTAGATGGCTCCGGTGATGCGAAATCGTGCATAGGCCTCAAAGTTTAGCCCCGGCCGGGGCTCGTAACGCTTAACTGCATCCAGTAGCCCCATCATGCCCTCTTGAATCAGATCATCGAGATCGACATTGGGCGGCAGCCTTGAGGCAATCTGAAAGGCCAGCTTACGCACCAGGGGCGCGTACTGGGTCACCGACTCCGCAGGGTCAAGGGCGGTGGATTGGGCGTAGGCGTTTTTTCGGGCAGACATCAGGTCAGCTGGAGTGTTGTGCCTGCGAGTTTCGCATACAAGGTCGCAGGCAGGATCAATCCCGCTGGCTGCTGGGTTTTCTTAGTTGAATTCGGAACCGTCACGGCCGCAATCCAGCCCATCGATTCCAAGGGCTGCTCCATGAGCGACTGCGAGGCCTGCTGCAGCCGATCAAAGGCTTCTTGTCCGACTGACTCGGTGTCACCACCGATGATCAGCACGGGAATTTTGGCGCCATCGGTGCGATACGAAATGCTGCGAACGAATTCCAAGGCGTGGATCATGCTGGCTTCTTCAGGAGCGCAGACCACGAGATGCTGAATGTCATGGGCATAGGCCCGAAGCACGCCCTCCACCGGATTTTTGGTGGCCAAGACAACCAGATCCAGCTCGATTTTGGCTTTGACGATTCGCTCAATGAGCGAAGGGTGGCGCAGCTTGTGTTTCATGTAAGAGCGTTCCATGCGCAGGCCCGTGGCATACCAGAGGTTTTCCTCGGCCTTGCAGATGGCTTTTTCTAACGGAATATCGTTTTCCAATACCTGGGCGATGTCATAGCGCACGGGATAGGCCAGCCCATGAATATCTCGCCGCTCTTGCAGGGGGATTTCATCCACCAGCAGCACCCGCTGGCCCTGCTGCCGAAGTGCGTGGGCAGTGCCCAGTGTCATGGTGCTGGCGGTGTCGGCGTCGAGAGCGCACGACATGCAAACGACCCGGGGTGCGCGGTCCCCGAACATTGAACGCAGGCCCTCGGCCTGATCCGTTTTGATTTCAGCGGGCTGATCTAGCTTGGTGTCTTCGACCATTGCGCAAGATTGTCAGCAAGGACAGCGGGAATCTGCTCGGCTGAAATGCCGGACTCTTCAGACAGTGTGCGCGGATGCATGGCGCGGTGGGCAAGGTATTGCGGATTGGGTGGATTGAGGTCCTCGGGTACGCGCTGTCCGTTGGAGATAAAAAGCAATGGCAGCTCGTAGCGAATCAAGCAGTCCAGAATTGGCGCCACCAATGCGGCTTCATCGGTCTTGGTGACAATGACGGACTTGATTCGCTCAGCGGAATCGGCCCGATTGTGCAGCATGATCACATCTTCTTGGGTCCGCAGATCGGTGGTGGCGCTCATCACCAGAATTCGGTGTGAGTTGCCAGAGCCCTTGGCCAACAGCTGGGTCTGATCCACCATCAGTGTGTCGCGCTGGCCGACACCGGCGGTATCCAAAAGCACAATCTTGCGCTTTGAAGCCTCTTTGAGTTTTGCGGCCAGATCATCGCTGTCGCGCACGGAAACCACGGGCAGACCAAGGATCTTGGCAAACACCTTCAGCTGCTCCTGTGCGCCAATACGATAGGTGTCGGTGGTAAGTAGGGCGACCTGATTGCGGCCATAGCGCAGCACACAGCGGGCCGCGACCTTGGCCACCGAGGTGGTCTTGCCCACGCCCGTGGGCCCGATGAATGTGAAGATGCCACCCTCATCAAACACATCGATGGGATCCTGCACCTGAATCAGCGCTTCCAAAATATCGCTGACGCGTTTGAGCAGTGTTGGGGTATCGCCGTCTTTGGGAATGGCCTGCACGATATCGGCGCAAAGCTTGGGTGAAAATCCAGCGTTGATGAGCGTTTTCACCACATCGGCATGTGCCGGCGCGTTGTGTTGGAGGTTGCTCCAGAAGTTACTGGCCAGGTGGGACTGCAGCAGGTTTTTCACCTGGGCCATCTCGAGCACCAGCCGGCTCATCTCAGCGGCATTGGCCGAGGCAGCAGCCAATGCACTGGCGGCGATTTCAGAATCACGGGCGGCGCTGGCGCGGGCGCTGCTGGCGGCAGCGGCCGGCTCAGGCCGTTTGCCCTTGCCCAGCTGCTCGGGCGTGTAGACCGGTGAGCCATCGAGATTGCGTTGCGACTTGATCACATCTGAGATCACCAACTCATGCGGAAACGAGGGGCCGGAAGGGGCTGTCGAGCGCCGCGGCGGCGCGCTGTAGAGCTCGGCTGAGCCGCCGCCCGGCATGGCGCTGACCGTGCTGCGGCCCAAGCCTGCAGAGAGTTGATCCAGCGCATCCGGGGTAATCGCCATGATCTCCACACCATCGGCAGTCTCTTTGGTGGAGAGCACCATGGCGTCCGGACCGAGCGCTCGGCGGACTTGCTTTAAGGCTTCAGCGGCCGAAGCCGCAACGAATCGTTCGGGTCCCATGATGATTTTTCGTGAGTTTAACCGGGCGCACCCCGGTTACAGAGCACTTTCTGAAAGGTGACGTTTCCGGTAGCTGGCAGCTCGCTCATGGCCAGTACGATGGCCTGGGATTTGATGCGGCGGGCAAGTCGAGATAGGGTAAGGCGGGATTTGGATCCGGTGAGAATCACCGGAGCTAAGCCCTGGTTCTCCATTTCATTGACGCCCGCAATGACCTCTTCGCCAAACAGTCGCGCCAGCGAGGGCTCGATGGCGCCATCAGCCGCAGTGGCTGCACTACCGACAGTCTGATCAATCAGTCGCTCGAATTCCGGGTGAACCCCAAGGACTTTAAATTCATTGGAGTCACCAAAGGTCTCCTGAACGATGGTTCGGCGCAGCGCGTAGCGTACTGGCGCAAGCACATTGTTAGGGTCGGTTAAGAGGGCTGCATTTTCGCTTGCGACTTCCAAAATGGTGCGCAAATCCTTTACTGGCACGCCTTCTTCTAATAGTAATTGCAGGATGCGCTGCAGATTGGCGACCGTAACGACTTTGGGCACAACATCTTCAACCAACTTCGGATAGCTGGACTTAAAGTGATCCAGCAAATCCTGCGTCTCTTGGCGGCCCAGCAACTCATGGGAGTGGGATCGCACCAGGTGATCTAAGTGCGTGGTCATGACCACTGCGGGCTCGACCACCGTGTAGCCTTTGCTGATGGCTTCATCGCGCTGGCCACGATCGATCCAGACTGCGGGCATGCCGTAGGTGGGATCCTTGACCTGAATGCCTGCCAAGGGCTGAGTGTCGCCTTGCGGAAAGATGGCCAACAGCTTATCCGGTAGGCATTGGCCGCGGCCGATCTCTGCGCCATACAGTAAAAACCGATAGGTCTCAGCGGGCAGCTGCAGGTTATCGCGAATGTGCACCGATGGTGTGAGAAAGCCGATTTCAGTAACAAACTTTCTGCGGATCGCGCGGATGCGCTTAATTAAATCGCTCTCATCGCCTTTATCAACCAGCGGAATCAGCCGGTACGGTAACTCCAGGCAAAGCGGCTCGATCACGGGCACATCCGACCATTCCAGTTCGGTTTTTGGTGGTGCGGCAGCGGCCGCCTCCTTGGCTTTTTGCTCGGTCTTTTTCAGCCGATCATTGAGCAAATAGCCCAGGCCCCCAAAGAGTAGGGCAAAGGCGATGAAGGGCACATGCGGCATGCCGGGCACCAGCCCCAGCAAAAATAAAATCACCGCCACGATAAACAGCGTGTTGCCGCTACCATGGAATTGTTTGGAGACCTGGCCCGAGAGGTCTTCATCGGAGGCCACGCGCGTGACCAGAATACCTGCCGCAGTCGAGATGATGAGCGCCGGCACCTGGGCCACTAAGCCATCACCAATGGTGAGCGTGCCGTAAGTCTGCAGCGCCTGCATAAAGCCCAGGCCCTTTTGGGCCATGCCGATGATCAGGCCGCCGATCAAATTAACAAACAGAATCACGATGCCGGCAACGGCATCGCCACGCACAAATTTCGAGGCACCATCCATGGAGCCATAAAAATCAGCCTCTTGGCTGACTTCTTGGCGGCGTTTGCGGGCCTCGTCTTCTTTAATGATGCCGGCATTCAAATCCGCATCAATGGCCATCTGTTTGCCCGGCATGGCATCCAAGGCAAAGCGCGCGGAGACCTCTGCCACGCGGCCTGCGCCCTTGGTGATCACCATGAAGTTAATCAAGGTGATCACTAAAAACACGATGATGCCGATGGCGAAATTGCCGCCAATTAAAAAGAGGCCAAAGGCCTCGATCACGACACCTGCCGCATCTGGCCCGGTGTGGCCTTCGGCCAGCACCACCCGGGTTGAGGCCACGTTCAGCGAAAGTCTTAGCAGCGTGGTGATGAGCAGAATCGTTGGAAAGGCGATGAAGTCTTTAAACGATTTGATCTGCATGGCCGCCAGTAACACCATGATGGAGGCGGCGATATTGAAGGTAAAGAGCGCATCCAGTGCCGGCGGCGGCAGGGGGATCAGCATCATCGCCAGCACTGCCAGGACAACGGCGGGGGCGACAGCCTGGGACGAGAAGCCCGGAATCTGCAGGGATTTCAGGGACAATTTCATTTAGACCCGCATTATGCGGGACTAAATGTCACTTCGGGTAGCCAGGGTCTTGGGCCTGCGGTTATTTCGGGTAGCGCACGGCGTTTCGAATATCGCCCGTCACCGTCCAGCCCTGGGAGAGGTCTCCGGAGAAGCCGCCGACCACCAGAAAATAAAGAATCACCAGCACGACGCCCACCGGAATCATGTACTTGGCCCAGCCCCACTCATGGTGGGACTTCTCAACGGGCCTGGCGTGCACATGCTTGGGCATGGGCTTGGGCAGCTCATCGATGATTTCCTCTAAGGCGATCTGAGCGCTTTTGTAGGACTGGTTGGCGGCCTGCTCCTCATCCCGATCCAGATGCTCGGCGGCCTGCTGATAGGCCTTTGCGGCTGCAGCCAACGCAACAGCGGTCTCACGAAAACGCCGGGCCCTGATTTTGGTTTCGCCTGCTAAGAGATCTGCTTCCATCCGTTGTCCTCTCTTAAATGCATCGCCTTCATTTACCGGCTGGGGGTGGCCTCTACCCAGCCGGCCTCAATCCAGTGAATTCGCTCCTGGCCAATGGGCCACGCCATGAAGCGGCGCGCTGCTTGAGCGGGCAGCACACTCTCGGTGAGATGGTCCAGCCACTCTCCGCCTTTGGCCACACGTTTGGCGAGCTCATTGGTTGTGACTGTGCTGGCTGAAAAAAATTCAAGCTCCTGCAGGTTTGCCGATTTGGCCTCACCTGAAATTCGATCATGAAAACTGGCCCAGTGTCGACCCGCCAGCGTGAGTTTGATTTGACCGAGCTCAAACTCAATTCGCTCTAGGGTCTTTTTGTCCTGGTAGCGCAACTGCCCCAGCACATTGCAAAAGAGCACCGCATGATGGGGGTGGCGGATCAAAAGCGCCGGCAGCACCCGCTCAAAGGTTGACGCCACCCAGGTAAGGCTTAAAGCGCCCCC
>CAYXRY010000012.1:0-48820 GCA_964467545.1 uncultured Bordetella sp.
GGTCAACAGCATCCAACACCCGGCTGAGTATCTGAAGGCGCCGCTGGAGAAGGGCAAACTCGGCCCCGATGCGTTGCGACGAGAGGAACGAGGGGAGTTTTATCAGGCGAGCCGAGGGCGTGCGGGTGAGGCGCTTCGCAGGGTGCCCGAGACAGAAGCATCCGTCGGCAACCCCCCTGCCCGCGGGCCAGGCAATGCACGAATCACGATTGGTGAGGCAGTCGACGACAAGAATCCAAACGACCGTTACGATCCAAAAGCAAAAGCCCTAGGGCCAATTCCAACACTCGAAGGCCTTTCAGAGGATTAATGCTGGAGAGCGCCCATCGCATCCGCCCATCACCGTTAACAACATGGATACCGCCGCAATCGGAAACATTTCATTTTTCAGAGGGCTTGGCACTGCAGATCTCATGACGATCATGCAGTACACCAAGACCGAGGACTTTGAGGCGGATACCACCATTTTTCATATTGGCGATAAGCCAAATGGCCTGTATGTTGTCCTCAAGGGGCGGCTGCGCGTCTATCTGCCAGCGGCCAACGGTGAGCCGTTAAAAATTCTCGCGACCTTAGAGCCGGGCGCATCAGTAGGGGAATTTGGTTTGATCGATGGCCAGCCCCGATCCGCTTCGGTGGATTCCATCGAAATCACTCAACTGTTGTTTCTCCCAGCGCCGGCCTTCGAAATTATTGTGAAAACCAATCCGACAGTGGCGAAAAATGTCGTCAAAAACCTCTGCGACATGATCAAAGCCCAGCGGCACCAGGTCTACGCCACCGTCAATGATCAGCAGAGGATTGAGTCGGGTCAGGTGCCCAGCACCCTACAGGCCATGCACACCCTCAGCGCCCTGCTCCGCTTTCACAACAAGCGGGTGCAGGTGCTCGGGCTGAAGACCTAATCAGAGGCGCTCAAATACTGCGGCGATGCCTTGGCCGCCGCCAATACACATCGTGACCAGGGCGTACTTGCCGTTGACACGGTGCAACTCGTGCAGTGCCTTAGTCGCAATTACGGCGCCTGAAGCGCCGACGGGATGGCCTAACGCAATTGCACCGCCATTGACATTGGTCTTGGCGGGATCAAGGCCCAGGCCCTTGGTCACCGCCAGCGCCTGAGCGGCGAAGGCCTCGTTGGATTCAATGACATCCATCTTATCCAAGCCCAGGCCCGCACGCTGAAGAGCAATTTTTGAAGCGGGGATCGGGCCTTCGCCCATGATTTCATTCGGCACGCCTGCGACGGCGTAACTCACCAATCGGGCAATAGGCTTATAGCCGGCGCTGGCAGCAGCTTTGGCTTCGGCCAAAACGAAAAACGATGCGCCATCATTAATGCCCGAGGCATTACCTGCAGTGACCGTGCCATCTTTTTTAAATGCGGGCTTCATCTTGGCAAGCGCCTCTAGGCTTGTAGCCTTCGGATGCTCATCGGTGTCAAAGATCACATCGCCTTTGCGGGTCGAGATGGTAATCGGTGCAATCTGGCTTTTGAAGCGGCCCTCCGCGATCGCTTTGGCGGCTCGATTCTGCGACTCGAGCGCAAACGCATCCTGCTCCTCGCGAGAAATCTTCCACTTCACTGCGAGATTTTCCGCAGTGATGCCCATGTGGCCCACACCAAACGGATCGGTGAGCGTGGCGACCATCATGTCAATCATCTTGGTGTCTCCCATGCGGGCACCGGTGCGCATTGCGGTCGACAGATAGCCGCCACGGGACATGCTCTCTGCACCACCCCCCACACCGAAATCGCAGTCGCCCAGCATGATGGCCTGAGATGTCGAGACAATAGCCTGAAGTCCTGAGCCGCATAAGCGATTCAGCGTCACGGCAACCGACTCCATGGAGAGTCCGCCGTTGATAGCCGCCACGCGGGCAAGATAAGGCGATCGGGATTCGGTCGGAATGCAATTGCCCACCGACACATAATTGATCTTTCCGGGATCTACCCCTGCCCGCTTCACGGCCTCTTTCATGACCATACCGCCGAGATCGGCCGGCTCAATACCCGATAGGGTTCCACTGAAACTGCCCACTGCGGAGCGGACGGCACTTAAAACGACGACTTCTCTCATACGGATGTCTCCCTAATAAAAATTGCATCACAATCATGATCATCTGAATCAACAATATCAACAGTTGCCCAGTCACCAATTCGAGCGGGTACCGGATGGCGGGAATTGGGATCCGGGGCGATGCGCACGATCCCGTCAATCTCGGGTGCATCGGCCATGGTACGCCCGACAAGAATCCCCTGCGATCGATCAATGTCATCGACCAGCACGCGAACCCGTTTGCCGACCCACCGACGTAAACGCCGCTGCGAGATTGCTGCTTGGGCCTGCATGAACCGCTCCTGTCGTTCAAGCCGAATGGCTTCGGGCACCGGATTCGGAAGGTCATTGGCGGTCGCGCCCTCGACTGGAGAATAGGCAAAGCAGCCCACACGGTCTAGCTCGGCCTGCTCTAAAAACTCAAGCAGGCTTTCAAACTCTGCTTCGGTCTCGCCAGGAAAGCCCACGATAAATGTGCTGCGAATCGTGATCTCAGGTGCAATGGATCGCCAGGACTGAATCCGCTCGAGGTTACGCTCACCGCTCGCGGGCCGCTTCATTCGCTTTAACACCGCTGGATGGGCGTGTTGAAAAGGCACATCCAAATAGGGAAGAATTTTCCCTTCCGCCATCAGTGGGATGACCTCGTCCACGTGCGGATATGGATACACATAATGCAGCCGCACCCAGACACCCAGCTGGCCCAATTCTTTACAGAGCTCTGTCATGCGAGTACGAACCGGTCGGCCGGCAACGAAATCGGTCCGATACTGTAGATCTACGCCATAGGCGCTGGTGTCTTGCGAGATCACCAGCAGCTCCCGTACACCGGACTTCACCAGGCTTTCTGCCTCGCGCATGACTTCACCGATTGGCCGGGAGACCAAGTCTCCGCGCATGCTCGGGATAATACAAAAGCTGCAGCGGTGATTACACCCTTCAGAGATCTTTAGGTAGGCGTAATGCCGAGGTGTGAGGCGAATCCCCTGCTCTGGCACCAAGTCGGTGAAGGGATCATGGGGTCTGGGCAGATATTGATGGACGGCCTGCATGACTTCAGCGGTGGCATGCGGCCCCGTCACGGCGAGCACACTCGGGTGAAGTTCTCTTACTAGGTTGTTGCCCGAGCCCGAGGCCTTCGCGCCCAGGCAGCCCGTCACAATGACCTTGCCGTTCTCCTGTAGCGCCTCACCGATGGCATCCAGGCTTTCCTGAACCGCATCATCGATAAAGCCGCAGGTATTGACGACCACAAGGTCTGCGCCCTCGTAGTCAGGAGCAATCTCATAGCCTTCGGCCCGCAGCTGCGTGATGATGCGCTCGGAGTCAACCAGCGCCTTGGGGCAGCCCAGCGAGACAAAGCCAACGCGGGCCGAGGTCATTCTCTCTTGGTGTCGTCGGTCTTGGCGCCGGGAAAGGGAAAGCCCTGGAACATGGACTGCGTATTTTTCTGCATCTGCTCCTGCATCTGCATAAACACATTCTTGCTCTGATCGATGTAATTGGACATCAGGTTTTGCATCATCGGCGCCTGGCCCTGAATAAACTGTGTCCAGGCATCGGCCGATGGGAATGCGCCGCCTTTGGAGTCGACCAGCCGACGCGACTGCTCCTGCAGGTTACTCTGTATTTCAACAAACGCCTGAATATTTTTTTCGAGATAGTCGCCCATCATGCCCTGCATGGCGTTTCCGTAAAACCGAATGACTTGCGAGAGCATCGTGGCGGAAAACATGGGTACACCGCCGGACTCTTCGTCGAGGATGATTTGAAGCAGAATGCTGCGGGTCAAGTCTTCCGACGACTTCGCATCAATCACCGTGAATGACTCCCCGGCTAACACCAGCTGCTTGACATCAGCCAGCGTAATGTAAGTGCTGGTCTGGGTGTCATACAGTCGGCGGTTCGGATACTTTTTGATGAGGCGCGAGGCTGAGTCATTCATAGGCGGCTGGTGCTTTTCTAAAAATTAAATTTCAAATGGGCAATGGGTAAAGCCGGTATGCGCGAGGGCATTAGCTCATGTGGAGTCCACCGTTAAGCGAGAAGTCGGCCCCCGTGGCAAAGCCGCCCTCCTCCGAGGAGATCCACGTCACCATCGAACCAATCTCATCGGGTGTTCCAAGGCGCTTCACCGGAATCGAATTCACGATCTTTTCCAAGACTTCGGGCTTAATGGCGCGGACCATGTCCGTGCCGATGTAGCCCGGCGAGATCGTATTGACCGTAACGCCCTTGGACGCAAGCTCCTGGGCCAAAGCCATCGTGAAGCCGTGGATGCCTGCTTTTGCAGTCGAATAGTTGGTCTGTCCGAACTGGCCTTTCTGGCCGTTCACGGAGGAGATATTCACGATCCGGCCCCAGCCTTTGGCCGCCATGCCCTCGACCACCTGTTTGGTGACATTAAAGAGGCTATTCAGATTGGTATCAATGACCTCATCCCACTGGGCGCGCGTCATTTTCGTGAAGACACCATCACGGGTAATGCCGGCGTTGTTGACAAGGATGTCCGGGTTGCCATGCTCGGTTCGGACTTTGGCAAACGCCTCGACCGTGGAGTCCCAGCTGCTTACATTGCCCACCGAGGCATAAAAGGTATAGCCCTCTTTCTTCTGTTCATCTAGCCACTTCTGCGCATCTCGCGTGGGGCCGCAGCCTGCGATGACCTTGTGGCCTGCATCGTGAAGTTTTCTGCAAATCGAGGTTCCAATGCCCCCCATGCCCCCGGTTACATACGCGATGCGCTGTGTCATGTTGTCTTTCTCCTGATTGGAAATCGTGTCACTAAGTTCGTTTTCATTTTCTGGCGTGTTTTACGCAGTCGAGACCGCCCGAACACGGACGTAGCTACCCGGCGCCGGCTCGATGGGCTTGAAACGGCCTGCGCCGCATTGACGTGGTGCATCCACCAGCCCGCCCCGATGATCTGAGAGCCATTTGGCCCAGTCATTCCACCAGCTGCCGGGCACCTCGGTGGCGCCATCAAGCCACTCTTGTGGCGTGGTCGCAGCAGAGGTGTCGTTGACCCAGAAGCTGCGCTTATTTTTTGATGCCGGATTGATCGATCCAGCGATATGGCCGCTGGCCCCAAGCACGAATCGCTTCGGGCCGCCAAGCGCTTGGGCCGATTTCCATGCTGCATCCCAGGGCACGATGTGATCCTCGCGTGCTCCCATGGCATAGATCGGCACTTTGATGCTGGAGAGGTCCATTTTTTGGCCAGCGATCGTGAGACGATTTCGCCGAACAAGATTATTTTCGAGGTACATGTTGCGCAGATACCAGGCAAAAAATGGCCCTGGAAGGTTGGTGCTGTCGGAGTTCCAGTACAGCAGATCGAAGGGCACTGGTTTCTCGCCCTTTAAATAGTTGTTCACAACGTAGTTCCAGACAAGATCGTTAGGCCGCAGGAAAGAAAACGTGCTGGAGAGCTCGCTGCCTTTCATCAACCCGCCCTTGGCAAGCTGCTGCTCACGCATCCGGCAGTGTTGCTCGTCGATAAAGACATCGAGTACCCCGGTGTTGGAAAAATCCAAGAGGCTCGTCATCAGCGTAAAGCTGTTGACCTTCTCTTCGCGCCGCGCCGCAAGATGCGCTAAGCCGGTGGCGGCGATGGTTCCGCCGATACAGAATCCCAAGACGTTGGTCTTGGGCTGGCCGGTAATGTCCAGCACGACATCGATTGCTTTGAGAATACCCTCGCTCACATAGTCATCCCACGTCAGCTGACTTTTCTCGTCTTGCTCATTGATCCAGCTGACGAGAAATAATGTGTTGCCTTGATCGACCGTGAACTTCACCAGGGAGCTGCTTTGTTGCAGGTCCATGATGTAGAACTTATTGATACTCGGTGGTACGAACAGGATGGGCACTGCCCCCACCTTTTCGGTGGTCGGCTTGTACTGAATCAACTGCAGCAGCTTATTTTGATAGACGACTTCGCCCGGCGTGACCGCAACATTTTTTCCGATTTCAAAGGCAGTCTCATCCGTCTGAGAGATTCTGCCCTTGCGCATGTCGTGGACGAGGTTCTCAATCCCTGTTCGCAGGCTCTCGCCTTGCGACTCCAGCATCTTCTTGTGGACCTCGGGGTTGGTCGCAAAAAAGTTGGCGGGAGAGGTCGCGTCCACCCATTGCTGTACCAGAAACTTCAGGCGGGCCTGTGTCTTGGGGTCGGTCTGGACCGCGTCGGTCATCGCGGTCAGGGTCTTGGCATTGAGCACGTAGAGTGCGGCAATGCCGGTAAAAAACGAATCCATCCAGGTGGGGCTATCAAACCGCTTGTCTTGGGCGGCCATCTTCTCCATCTCCGGCTTGGACACCAAGACGCGGCCCAGGTCCTCGAGGTACTGTTTCTGGATGGCCTGCATGCGTTCGGGAATGAGCTGCATGCTGGGCAGCTTTGGAATATTGGGACTCAGCGCAGCAGCGGCAGCGGCAGCGAGGTTCGGTTCAAAACCTGCAGCAGGTTCGCGCTTGGATTTGCTCAGTGTTTTTGCAGCTGAAGCCCGCGGGGCCACGCTTTTCTTTGGCCGAATTCGTGGCTTTGCCGGCTTTTTTTCTGATTCTTGATCGCGCTGCATCGACGCTCTTCTCCCCTGCCCGTCTCAATCCTATGCGATCGATTCTGCATAGCGGAATATGCAGTGTCAAATAGGTTGCAGTGCGATCAGGCTCGCCATTCGGCCGGTGACGGATTGGCGGCGAAACGAGTAATAGCGGTCACTGTCTCGGTACGTGCACTCCGTATTGCGGGCGATTCGAAGCGGCCTGCCAGCGAAGCTGGTCGCTGACTCGGCAGTCAGTAGAACCTCTGGGTGACAGGCAAACCAGCGGAGAATTCGCTGCTCTGCGAGTGTCCGCAGGTCCGCATAAAACTTGCCGGTGCACGTGGTGGATTCGCGAAACGCGCTACTGGCGCAGGCGGACTGATTGATAAAGACCTGCCGAACTTCATTCCCGACCTCGTAGGCGTGCGGCCCGATGCATGGACCCAACCAAATCGTCCATTGCTCGGGCCCCGGTCTGCGGCTGGCAGCGGCGCTAAGACCAGCCTCAATTACTCCGGCAGCAATCCCCCGCCAGCCAGCATGGACGGCCAAGACAGACCGGAACCGGCTTTGGGCAATCAAAATGGGCAGGCAATCCGCCGTCATCACCACGCAGGCTTGGCCAGAATTTGCGGTGAGGGCCGCATCGGCTGAAAAACCGGCGGCCTGACGATTGCGTGATGGGTCAATTTCAAGCACCCCAACGCCATGAGTTTGATCCAGCCAGGTTAGATTTGTTGCGCAACAATTCTCTAATCTGGCCCGGTTCTCTTCAACCGCTTCGTGCTGATCCCCTACATGTGCCGCTAAATTAAAACTCGCGTAAGCTCCTTCCGACACGCCGCCCCGTCGGTGGGTTTGAAATGCCACAACCCCGGCGGGAAACAGACCAGAGACTTGGTCCACCCCTTCGGCAACTGGCTCGAACCAAGGCTCAACTCGCTCGATCAGACCGTCAATTGGCCTGGTAGCGGGGTCCAAATCGGACGGCATCATCCCAGCCCTCCCCCGAGTCCCGCCAATTCGAGCAGCCGAACTAGCCCCGGCGGGGGTGGGCAGGAGAATCGCATCGGTTTTGCCGAAACAGGGTGAATAAACTCGAGATTTTGGGCGTGAAGGGCCTGTCCTGGGATTAGGTCATAAATCTGATCTTTTCCCCCTTGTAATCGATTAGCGTGGGGAGAACGACTTTTATAGGTTAAATCTCCCACTAAAGGATGTCCCAACGATTCGAGATGAACCCGGATCTGATGAGTTCTTCCCGTCTCCAGTTGAAGCCTCAAGAGGCTTACCGACTGACCAAATAGCAAGCCCAATTCGGCTGATTCAATCCGGGTGATCGCCTCCTTTCCCTGCCCCTCTGGAAGCACTGCCATCTTTTTTCTATCCCGATGATCTCTGCCGAATCCGGTGGATACCCTGCCCAAGCGAGGGCAACCCCACACCAGGGCCCAATAGGTTCGATGGACCTGCCGGGCTTGCAGCTGTCTCACCAGACCGACCTGAGACGGGAGAGTCTTGGCCGCCACAAGTAAGCCAGTGGTGTCGCGATCAAGCCGATGCACGATTCCTGCCCGAGGCACCTGGGCCATCTCGGGGGCGTGGCCAATCAGGCCATTGGCGAGCGTTCCGTGAGGGTGGCCTGCCGCCGGATGCACCACGAGCCCCGCCGGCTTATTCACGACGATCACTTCCGCGTCTTCAAATACGATCTCGGCACGAAGCGGCTCGGCAAGCCAGGCCTCAGCCGGCTCAGCCATCGGAAGAATAATCTCGATCCCTTGGCCTGCGCGGACGGCCTGGCTCGGTTTCGTCGCGGGCCGATGGTCCAGGAGAACCAGCCCCTCAGCGACCCACTTCTGCAGATAGGTTCGAGAGAGTTCTGGAAAAGACTCCGCCAGAAGACGATCCAGACGGGCACCGTCTTGCGCGGCGGCGACGATGATCCGCCGATGCCCCTCCGGCCCAGGCTCAGGCGGCGCGAAATCAGACTCATCCTGATCGATATAATCGGCTCCTTCTTCCTCCTGGCCATCGGTCTGACTATGCTCGCTGCTGTTCATCGGCGCTCGGTTTGTGCAATCGGTTATCTCACGCTGCTCGTGTTCAGCGCAGCAATCGTGCTGACCCTTCAGGGCTGCGGCGCCACCAGCCTTGCCCGAGACGAGACGTTGGGCTGGAGCGCAGACAAATTGTACGCAGAGGCGAAAGATGACATCGCCTCGGGCAACTGGGCGGCCGCGCTCAAGCTGCTCGAAAAACTTGAGTCCCGATATCCTTTCGGCCGCCACGCCCAGCAGGCCCAGATTGACACGGCTTTTGTGCACTGGAAAGAAGGCGAAAACGCGCTCGCACTTGCGGCAATCGATCGCTTCACCAAGCTTTATCCTAACCATGAACGCATCGACTATGTGCTGTACTTAAAAGGCCTGGTCAACTTCAACGACCGTTCGAATCTGCTGGCCCGATTCACTGGGGAGGATCTCTCTGAGCGCGATCCAAAGGCTGCTCGAGAGGCCTTTGACAGCTTCAAAGAACTGATTACACGATTTCCCAATAGCCCCTACGCAGCAGACGCATCGGGTCGCCTGACTTTTCTCGTCAACATGCTGGCCTCGAGCGATGTTCACGTCGCCCGTTTCTATTACCGTCGTGGCGCAACCTTGGCTGCGGTCAATCGAGCGCAGGCCGTCGTGAAGCAGTACCAAGAGGCCCCCGCCATTGAGGAGGCCTTGGCGATCATGATGAATGGCTACGAGCAGCTGGGCTTGTCGGAACTGAGTGCAGATGCACGTCGTGTGCTGCAGAAAAATTTTCCTGCTAGCACCTATCTCGCGACACCTTACGATCCCACGACAAAAAAAACAGTGGCCACCCAGGAACCCGCGGCACGTTCAGCACTGTCACGACTCAAGTTCTGGTGAGGGCTGAATAAGCGATAGTGGCTGCGGGTCATTTGGATCGGCCTGAAGCCACTGCAGTGCCTGCCCGATCTCTCGGGTACGCGCGAAGTTCGGCAAGCTGCGTAGCATGCGTCGGCCATATCCGGTCTCGGCCAGCCGTCGATCAGCAATCACGACCAGGCCTCGATCGGACTCCGAGCGGATCAGCCGGCCAACACCTTGTTTCAGCAAAATGGCCGCCTCGGGAACTTGGAGCGCGGAAAATGAGTCGACCCCTTGGGCCTCGCACCAACGCAATCGGGCCCGCAAGACGGGATCATCGGGCGGCGCGAAAGGGAGTTTGTCAATCAGCACGAGACTAAGTGCCTCGCCCGGCACGTCTACTCCTTCCCAAAAGCTATGACTACCGATGAGTAGGGCAGCCCCGTGGCTGCGAAATTGTTCAATTAAAACGGGCCGGGGCGCCTGGCCCTGAATCAGGATCAGCCGTTGGGGGTGGGCGGCGGCCCACTGGGCTGCCCATTGGCTGGCGTGCCCGACGGCACGATGCGAGGTGCACAACAGGAAAACTCCGCCCTTGACTGTCTCAAGAAGCTCCATCATGCCGGGCTGTTGCAAGACTTGCGAAATATGATCAGGACTCTTGGGGTCGGGCAACGGATGCGGCACCAACAGCAGCCCCTGCCTTTGGAAATCAAAGGGGCTCTCTGCAATCAGCGTTTTTGCATGCTCAAGGCCAAGACGCCTCTGGAAGTGATCAAACCGGCCCGCAATGGCAAGCGTGGCCGACAGCAGAACCCACGACTTGGGCTGACGATTTATCTCCTGTTGAAATCGTGCTGTGATCTCGAATGGTGTTCGTCGCAATGTAATTCCGTAGCGAGAAAATTCCATCCAACGCACATCCATCGCTGCTGGTTCGTGCGCCTGAAATGCCTCCAGCCTCTGGTAGAGCTCCAGCGAAAAGGCTGCCAGCCGAGCAAGCTCCGCATGACGATCTGCATTCAGCGACAGCACCTCACGCAGGGCCAAAAGCGCCGCTCCTATGCCCTGAAGCACATCGGTCCAACGCTGTTGCTCTTCTGCAGAGAGCTGGTCCCACCCCATCCGGCTGTGCGTCGATGCAGCTGAGGAGCCGATGTCTCGATCAGGCCTCTCGGCCACAGCGCTGCGCATTTCCATAACGCTACGCTCCACTGCCCCACAAAGATCGGGCCAGGAGGCTGCATCGCGCGCATGCTCAAGACCGACAGCCAAGCTATCTCGGGCCAGACCACTCAGGGCCTGTGTTGAGACGGACTGGCTAAAAAACTCGGTTGCAATCTCGGGCAAGGCGTGGGCCTCGTCGATGACAACATGGTCAGCCGAGGGCAGCAACTCTCCAAAGCCCTCATCCCTTAGGGCCATATCGGCGCACAACAAATGATGATTCACCACCAGCAGGTCCGCCTCGGCAGCGCGCTGTCGGGCCTTGATCAGAAAACACTCCGAGAATTTCGGGCACTGCTGCCCAAGACAGTTCTCTCGCGTCGAGGTGGCCATCGCCCAAATCGTCGACTGCTCGGGCACAGCACTGCATTCGGCGATATCGCCCGTCGACGTACGGCCAGAAAACGCAATAATCTGCGAGAAGAGGTGGGCGTCTTCGGGCCGCTGAAAACGGCCCTGCTCTCGCGCACGATCCAGTCGATACAGGCAGAGATAGTTTGCGCGGCCTTTGAGCACTGCAGTTTGCAGCGATACGCCGAGCGCAGACTTGATGCGAGGCAGATCACGCTCATAGAGCTGATCCTGAAGATGTCTTGTGGCAGTGGAGATGATCGACTTACCAGAGGCCAGCATCAGTGGCACGAGATAAGCAAAGGTCTTGCCAACACCGGTGCCGGCTTCTGCGAGCAAAATTTGTTGTTGACGGAGTGTCTCGAGGATCGCCTCGGCCAGCCTGAGCTGACCCGATCGAAAACGGTAGCCGTCGCCTGACCGGGCGATGGGGCCGGACCCATCAAAAAGGTCCTTAAGCGGGGACATCCGGCGAGAGCTGTGCCTGCAGCGTCGAGATCTGATCCTTGAGCTGAAGCTTACGTTTTTTCAGCCGGCGGATCTGGAGTTCATCCCGCGAGCCCTCTTGCTGCAGCTGATGAATCAGATGATCCAGCTCGCGGTGCTCTGCCTCAAGCTCGAGCACTCTCAGCTGCAGTGTTCTCACGTCCTTGAGAAAATTCATTAGGATCCGTTCTCGGTTTTTTTCTCAGCACGACGGCTACGATTGCGTGCGCGAATCTCCGCTTCGATGTCGCGTAAAGCCTGAAGCTCGGTCTCTTTTCGAAGATCGAATTCCCGCATGCGCCTGAGGTGCTCCAGTCGAATTTCATCCAAGCAGCGAGAAGCAAAAAATCGCTTCAGACAGGCCTCCTCCCGGCTGGCAAGTTCACGCTGAAAGGCGAGCCGCTCGGATTCGATCAACTCAACTTGCCGCTCGTGTGGCGGGCGCCTCGCCTTGAGGTCAGCATCGGGGTCAGCGGCCGTCTGCGCGGGTGCGGTCCCCGACAGCGCGCTGGCCAGCATCAAGCTCCATGGGAGAATCCGAAGTCTCTGCATAGCCCGAGATTATCCCTTGCCCCAACCAAAACAGCCATCCCGCCTCGACCTTTTGGAGATCGCCCAATCGCTTGAGCCCATCTTGGTCAGCGCCGGCCAGGCCATCGCTGAAATCTATCATCAGCCTGAGCACCACATTCAGACCAAGCACGACCAGACTCCGGTGACCGAGGCAGACATTGCAAGTCATGATCTCTTGGTGGTCGCCCTGAGGTCATTAACACCGTTCTGGCCGGTCATCTCGGAGGAAGACAGCCAATACCATCGCAGCCAGTCGGACGTTGACACCATTATTCAGTCAGCTCCAGCCTACTGGTTGATTGATCCGTTAGATGGCACACGAGAATTTATCGCTCGTACGGGCGAGTTCAGTATCAATTGTGGCCTGGTGGTCGGGGGCGAAGCTTTTTTCGGTATGCTCTATGCGCCCATTCAAGGGGTGATGTATCGCGGAGGCTTCGGCCTTGCCGCCCAACGCCGGGCGCATACTGCCAGCGACTGGCAAGAAATTCATTGCCGCCAACAGCCTGCTCAAGGGGCAGTTCAAATCTCAAGCCGTCGCAGTGGCCAGTTGCCGGCCCAGCAGCTGGGCATGCGCCAGGATCATCTCGGCTCGGCATTGAAATTCGGAAGAATCGCAGAAGGCACCGCCGACCTCTATCACCGCCGTGGCCCAACCATGGAGTGGGATACTTGCGCGGGCCAGGCAATTGTTCAGGCCGCCGGCGGGATGGTTACCTGCCTTGATGGCAGCCCCCTGCTTTACGGAAAAGCAGATTGGCGTAACCCAGGATTTGTTGCCCGCGGACTGTCCGCCAGCGATCGGGCCAGCGGCTAACGACAACGGCGCTCAGAAGCGGCTCTGCACATCTCGCTGTGCTGAGGCCAGATAGTCTTCCGATTGCATTTCGGTGAGTCGGCTTACCGTTCTGCTGAATTCATTGGCCAGCGTGCCCTCGACATAGAGCTTTTCCGCTTCAGCTTCGGCGGACAGAATCAGCTTGACCTTATGGTCGTAGAGTACATCGACTAACCAGGTAAATCGCCGCGCTTCCGAGGCCATTGCAGCCGCCATAACCGGCACGCCGGATAACAGCACAGCATCAAATTGCTGGGTCAGTTCGAGGTAATCATTCTGAGATCGGGGGCCACCACACAGAGTGGCGAAATCAAACCAGATGACGCGGCCACAACGCCCCCGCGCCTCGATGTCGCGAGCCTCGATGTGCAGGCGTGCTTCGGTGCTGACCGCCGCTCCCGAGGCCTGCTGCCGCTGCTCGATGCAGAGTCGGTCAAAAATCACGCGGATCTCGTGCTCCGCCTCCGCATGAAGTGGTGTGATATATGCCCTGAATTGACCCCGAGCCAGTCGACGATAGTCGATTCCGCCGTCCACTTTGACAATATCCAGCCGGTCTTTGAGTAGCGCAATTGCCGGAAGCACGCGGTCTCGGTGTAAGCCGTCGGGATAAAGATCATCGGGATGGTAATTCGAAGTCATGATAAAGCCCACGCGACTATCGAATAAGGCGGTCAGCAACCGCTCCAGGATCATCGCGTCGGCGATATCGGACACATGAAACTCATCAAAACAAATGAGCCGATAGCGTCGGGCCACCCGCTGCGCCACTTCGTCGAGTGGATTTTCGGTGCCTCTTAACTCGTGCATCTCACGGTGCGTGGCACGCATGAACTCATGAAAATGAAGTCTCACTTTACGCTCAAGCGGCACATGCTGAAAGAAACAATCCATCAGCATGCTTTTGCCTCGGCCGACCCCACCCCAGAGATAGACTCCCCGGGGGAGTGCCGGCTTGGAGATCATCTTTTTGAGCGTACCGCCTCGCTTGGCCTTGTAGTCAGCCCACTCCTCGGCGCACTGTTCGAGCCGCTCGGCAGCGCGTAGCTGCGCAGAATCTGCAGTAAAGCCCTGCTCAGCCAGCTGCTGCTGATAGGCCTGAACAATCGAGATCCGGCGCAGCATCCATCCCTTCCCGGAAATTACATGTTCAGGGCGCGTTTGTAGATCGCAAGGGATGCCTCGCGCATCGCCTCGGAGAGCGAAGGGTGCGGATGACAGATTCGGCCAATGTCCTCCGCTGAGGCCTTAAACTCCATCGCGACTGCAGCCTCAGCAATCATGTCAGAAGCTGCTATGCCAATAATGTGCACGCCCAGAATCTGCTCGGTCTCTTCGTCGGCCAGCACTTTGACAAACCCGTCAGGCGAATCCATGCCCAGGGCACGGCCGTTGGCCGCAAATGGAAACTGACCGCTTTTGTATTTTCTCCCCTCCGCAACCAGTTGCTGTTCGGTGCGACCCACCCAGGCGATCTCGGGAGAGGTATAAATGACCCAGGGAATGCAGTCGTAATTGATATGCGGATGCTGGCCCGCAATGAGTTCGGCCACCATGACCCCCTCGTCTTCGCCCTTATGTGCCAGCATGGGGCCGCGCACCACATCTCCCACGGCGTAGATGCCGGGCTGGCCGGTGCGGCAATAGTCGTCCACAGGAATAAATCCTCGCTCATCAACGGCAAGGCCAACCTGATCGAGCTGCAAATTCTCTGTGTTCGGCACGCGGCCGATGGAGACAATGAGCCGATCGCAATCAAGTGTCTGGGCCTTGCCGTCGCTATCGGCATAGGCGATCTTGACTCCTTTGGCGGAGGTCTTTATCTCACCAATTTTTACCCCAAAGTGGATATGCAGGCCCTGGCCAGTAAAGAGCTTAAAGGCCTCTTTCGAGACCGCATCATCACAGGCCCCCAGAAAGGTGGGCAGCGCCTCCAAGATCGTGACTTCCGCGCCCAGACGTCTCCAGACGGACCCCAGTTCAAGGCCGATCACGCCAGCACCGATCACACCGAGCTTCTGCGGGACGCTCTCAAACGCGAGGGCACCCTCGTTATCGCAGACAATTTTGTTATCGACTTTCAGGCCTGGCAGATGGCGGGCGTTCGAGCCAGTCGCAACAATGACATTTTTGGCAACGACGGTCTCGGGATCGTCACCATCGACTGCCACCAGGATTCCGACATCGTTTTTGCCAGCGAATTTTCCATGGCCCTTGAGCCAAGTGATCTTGTTTTTCCGAAACAAGAATTCGATGCCCTTGCTCATTTTTGAGACAATCGAATCCTTGCGCTTGAGCATCTTGGGGATATCCATGGAGACACCCTTCACCGTGATGCCGTGAGTGCTCAGGTGATGACTGGTTTTTTCATACTCCTCGCTGGAAGACAAAAGCGCCTTTGAGGGAATGCAGCCGACATTCAAGCAGGTGCCACCCAAAGCGAGCTCGCCATCAGGATTGCGCCATTTCTCAACACAGGCAGTCTTTAATCCGAGCTGCGCGCAGCGAACGGCAGCGATGTATCCAGCCGGACCGGATCCGATTACAACGACGTCATATTGGGTCATACGGATCTCCGTTTAGACTTCGAGCAGCAGACGGGATGGATCTTCTAAGGCCTCTTTCATGGTGACAAGGCCAAGCACCGCCTCACGGCCATCAATGATGCGATGGTCATAAGACATTGCCAGATAGTTCATTGGCCGCACCACAATCTGCCCGTTTTCAACTACAGCACGATCTTTGGTGGCGTGAATACCAAGAATCGCTGACTGCGGCGGATTGATGATCGGTGTGGAGAGCATCGAGCCGAATACGCCGCCGTTAGAGATTGAGAAAGTACCGCCTGTCAGTTCTTCGATCGAGATCTTTCCGTCGCGGGCCTTGATCCCGAACTCTGAGATTTTTTTCTCAATATCGGCAAAGGTCATCTGATCCACATTTCGCAGAATCGGCACGACAAGACCCCGAGGCGATCCCACTGCAATGCCGATATCGAAGTAGCCGTGATACACAATGTCGTTGCCATCCACTGAGGCGTTCAACACAGGGTATTTTTTCAGGGCTGCCACCGCGGCTTTAACGAAAAACGACATAAATCCAAGCTTGACGCCATGCTCTTTTTCGAAACGTTCACCGTACTGCTTGCGCATGGCCATGAGCGGGGCCATGTTCACCTCATTGAAAGTGGTGAGAATCGCATTGGTCGCCTGAGACTGCAGCAATCGCTCTGCGATTCGTGCACGCAGGCGACTCATCGGCACCCGCTGCTCGGGCCGGCCCTCAAGCTGAGCCTCGGGGCCGAAGGAAATCGCCGGCTGCGGCAGGCCCGCAGAGACGGCGACAGCCGGCAATCCTGAGGACTGGCCTGCTGCACCCGACGGCCCAGATCCGCCTGATTTTTGTGCGGCCATGACATCGGCCTTGGTGATTCGACCATCCTTGCCGGTGCCTTGGCTAAGGCTCACGCCAGTCTCGGCCATGAGCTTTGCGGCTGAAGGCATCGTGATGGGTGCGCCCGGACGAACCACCGCTGAGGGAGCGGCTGGCGTGGGTGCTGCAGCAGCCGGCGATCCCGATGCGGAGGCCTTGGCGGGGACTGCAGCAGCAGCCTTACCTTCGGTATCGATTCGAGCAATCACTTCACCCGAGACCACCGTGCCGCCGTCAGACTTAACGATTTCAGCCAGCACCCCGGAAGACGGCGCCGGTACCTCGAGCACCACCTTGTCGGTTTCAATTTCGATCAAAATTTCATCGGCTGCGATCGGCTCGCCGGATTTTTTCTTCCACTGCAGCAGCGTGGCCTCCGCCACAGACTCCGAGAGCTGCGGAACTTTTACATCAACAATTGCCATGTCATTCCCTTTTTGATGTCTTTGTTTTTATTTTGTCTGGGTGAAGCCCTTGATGCGGCCAAAGGCGCTGTTCAGTAACTCCTTGAGCTGCGCAGCGTGTTTCTCGAGGTAACCCACCGCAGGGGAGGCCGAGGCGGGGCGGCCGGCGTAAGCCAAGCGCTGGCCTGCCGACATATTCTCCAGAAGATTGTGCTGAATTTGGAACCAGTAGCCCTGGTTCTGCGGTTCGTCTTGCACCCAGATGACCTCGGTCGCATTGGGAAATTTCTTCAGCTCTGCCGCAAAGGCCTTATGGGGAAATGGGTAGAGCTGCTCAATACGAACAATCGCAACCTCGGCAGCCTTTCGATCGCGGCGTGCGTTCGTCAGCTCGTAGTAGACCTTTCCAGAGCAGGCCAGCACGCGCGTGACCTTCTTGGCGTCGATCGTTTTGTCGGCCTCTCCAATCACGGTCTGAAAGCCACCTTTGGTAAAGAGCTCGAGTGGCGAGGTGGCCTCCTTATTGCGGAGCAAGGACTTTGGTGAGAGCACCACCAGAGGCTTTCGGAATGGCCGGATCATTTGCCGGCGCAGCACGTGGAAGATCTGCGCGGCGGTGGTGGGCTGCACCAGCTGCATGTTGGTATCGGCACACAGTTGCATAAAACGCTCGGGCCGAGCTGAAGAATGCTCGGGCCCCTGGCCCTCGTAGCCGTGTGGCAGCAACATCACCAGGCCGGACTGCCGGCCCCACTTCACCTCACCAGATGAGATGAACTGATCAATGACCACTTGGGCGCCATTGACGAAGTCACCAAACTGGGCCTCCCAGACGACCAGCGAATTCGGCTCTGCAGTGGAGTAGCCGTACTCAAAGCCAAGTACTGCCTCCTCGGACAGCACCGAGTCAATGACCAAAAATGGCGCTTGACCAGCAGCAACGTTTTGCAGCGGAATGTAGGAGCCTGCATCCCATTTCTCGCGGTTCTGATCATGCAAAACGGCGTGCCGATGGGTAAAGGTGCCTCGGCCAGCGTCCTGGCCGGTGATGCGAACGGCATAGCCGCTTGCCAGCAAGGAGCCATAAGCAAGATGCTCTCCCATCCCCCAGTCCAGATTGATTTCCCCCTTGCCCATCGCGCGACGATCTGCCAACACCTTCTCCACCAAAGAATGGACCTTGAAGTCGGCTGGAATGGTGGTGAGCCGCTCTGCCAATCGGGAGAGCTCTGCCGCAGGGACGGACGTGTCGGCGTCGTCGGTCCATTTTTTGTTGAGAAAGGCCGACCAATCGACTGCAAATTTTCCCTTGTAATTTGAAATGACGGGTGAGGACTGGTTTGTACCGGCATCCATATCTGCCCGGTAACTTTTGACCATCTCATCACCTTCGCCGATCCGGATCACACCAATCGTTTCCAGCCGGTCTGCATACAGTTTGCGCGTGCCAGGATGCTGGGCGATTTTCTTGTACATCAGCGGCTGGGTCAGTGATGGCGTGTCTTGCTCGTTATGGCCGAGCTTTCTGAAGCAGACAATATCGACCACGATATCTTTATTAAACTGCATCCGATAGTCCACTGCGATCTGGGTGGCAAAGACCACGGCCTCTGGGTCATCGCCATTGACGTGCAGCACCGGCGCTTCGATCATCTTCACTACATCTGAGCAATAACTGGTCGACCGCGAGTCACGGGGGTCTGAAGTCGTAAATCCAATCTGATTATTGATCACCAGATGAATCGTCCCGCCCGTGCCGTAGCCACGGGTCATGGCCATGTTCAAGGTCTCCATCACCACCCCCTGGCCAGCGAAGGCGGCATCACCGTGGACAAGAATGGGAACAACCTGATTGCCTTTGTCGTCTCCACGGCGATCCTGTCGGGCCCGCACTGAACCCTCAACAACAGGATTCACGATCTCAAGGTGAGAGGGATTAAAGGCCAGCGATAGGTGCACTGGCCCGCCGGGCGTGGAGATGTCACTGGAAAACCCTTGGTGATACTTCACATCGCCGGCCGGAAGATCGTCGGCATGCTGGCCTTCGAACTCCGAGAATAAATCCTTAGGAACTTTGCCCAGCGTGTTCACCAACACATTGAGCCGTCCGCGGTGGGCCATGCCGATGATGATTTCTTGGGCACCTAACTCACCACAGCGCTGGATGATCTCATCCATCGACGCGATAAAGGACTCGCCGCCCTCCAGTGAGAAACGCTTCTGGCCGACATACTTGGTATGCAAATAGCGCTCCAGTCCCTCCGCGGCAGTGACCTTGGCCAGAATGCGTTTTTTCTTATCCGGGTTGAATTGTGGCGCTGAGCGCGAAGACTCCAGGCGTTGCTGAAACCAACGCTTCTCGGCGGGGTCCGAGATGTACATGTACTCAGCACCCAGAGTACCGCAATAGGTATCGCGCAGGCCCTTGATGATTTCGCGCAGCGTCATCTGCTCCTGACCGAAATACAAGTTGTCCGCCCGAAAGGTGGTGTCAAGATCCGACTCGGTGAGGTCGTAAAAGCCGGGCTCGAGCTCTGGAATGGCTGGGCGCTCTTGACGCTTGAGGGGATCAAGATCCGCCCAGCGTGCCCCTAGAAATCGGTAGGCGGCAATGATCGACTGGACATGGACCTGCTTGCGGGCAATTGAAAGGTCACGCTCCGCCACCCGAGGCAAAAATGCATTTGCCTTGGCCCGCTGGGCAAATGACTCGACGATGGGGGCATGGGCAACATCAGAAGTGGTCTCAGAACCGTCGGCTGCCGGCAGAATCTGCAGTTGATCGAAATAAGCCCGCCACTTATCGGGCACCGAGCCAGGATTATCGAGGTAGGACTCATAGAGCTCCTCGACATAGGGCGCATTGGCGCCGAACAAATACGAATTGAGTTGATAACTCTTCATCATGATGCTTCACCCTTCTCGGCCCACGGCCGGTCACGATGCAGGACTCACCTTTCGCTTTGGCGGCCACACCGCCTCGCGAATCGCTTTGTCGGGCGGCGATTGCCTCGCCCAACGCCACGAAGTTTACTCCTGCCCCTCCAAATAAAAAAGGGGGCATCGCCCCCCTTCTCTTTTTTTACCGCTGTGCGACTGGCTTCGCGGTTCTCGCAGTTGGGCCCACAAACAACTGCCGGGGCCTGCCAATCTTGTATTCCGAATCGGTAATCATCTCTTTCCACTGACTGATCCAGCCAATGGTTCTGGCGAGCGCAAAAATGCAGGTAAATGCATCGGTCGGTATGCCCAAGGCCCGCTGAACGATTCCAGAATAAAAATCCACATTGGGGTAGAGCTTACGCTGGACAAAGTAGTCGTCTTCCAGAGCAATCTTCTCCAGCGCCATTGCCAGCTTGAAGATCGGGTCATTTTCAAGGCCGAGTTCCCCCAGCACTTCGCGGCATGTCTCCTGCATGAGCCGAGCCCGCGGATCAAAATTCTTGTAGACCCGATGGCCAAAGCCCATCAGCCGCACACCCGAATTCTTGTCTTTGACCTTCTCCATGAACTCGCCCACCTTGGCCACGCCTCCGTTGGCGTTCAACTCTTCGAGCATGGTCAGGCAGGCCTCATTGGCACCCCCATGGGCAGGACCCCAGAGGCAGGCAACGCCCGCGGCAATCGCCGCAAAGGGGCTGGTGCCGGATGAGCCGCAGAGTCGGACAGTCGAGGTTGAGGCATTTTGCTCATGGTCGGCATGCAGAATAAAAATCCGATCCATCGCTCGGACCAAGACGTCATTGAGCTTATAGGGCTCGCACGGGGTGGCAAACATCATGCGCATAAAGTTACCCGTGTAGGAGAGGTCGTTTTGTGGATAAATAAACGGCTGGCCAATGCTGTACTTGTAAGACAACGCGACCAGGGTAGGCATCTTGGCGATCAGCCGGATTGCAGAAATATCTTGCTGTTCTGCCGAGTTAATGTCCATGCTGTCGGGATAAAACGCGGACAGCGCACCAATCATGCCAGTCAGAATGGCCATCGGATGGGCATCACGCCGAAATCCACGAAGGAAGAACTGCATCTGCTCATGCACCATCGTGTGATGCATGACCAGATCCTGAAACTCAGCCTTCTGCGTCGCATTGGGCAGCTCACCGTAGTACAGCAGATAACAGACTTCAAGGAAATCGCAATGAACCGCAAGCTCTTGAATCGGGTAACCGCGGTACAGCAACTCCCCCTTATCCCCGTCGATGAAGGTGATCGTCGACTGGCAGGAGGCCGTTGAGAGAAATCCCGAGTCGTAGGTGAACTTGCCCGTGGTTCCATAGAGCTTGCGAATATCAATCACATCCGGGCCCACGGAGCCCTTGAGAATCGGAAAGTCAACCGTTGGCGTACCGTCTGTAAATGAGAGGGTGGCTTTGTGTTCAGTGGTCATCGTGGTTCCTTTCACCGCGCGATATCGACGACAAAATCAACGGGCCGCTGGTTCGCGGGCTTTTATTTTTTCCAATACAGAGTTCACCTCAGGGCAATCCAGATCACCCTGTGGCGCTTCACGCCCCACCAATAAATCGAGCAGATCGTTATCACTTAAGTCCAGTAGGCGCGCCAGGCCGTTGTGATCGGCCAAGGTCATCTTGCCTTGCCACTCCCGAAAGAAACGCTCAAGCAGCAGATCGTTCTCCAGCAGTCCGCGTCGTGCGCGCCAGCGCAGCCGCCGGGCCCAGTCCTCTGGTGCCAGTCCGTGCTGCGCATCCGCGGCGAGGCTGGCCAAGGCAAACGGATCAGGCTGCATGATGGCCGGTCGCTCTGCCTGTGGGTGTTAGACCGTGCGGCGGACCATCAGCTCTTTGATCTTGCCGATCGCCTTGGTCGGGTTGAGCCCCTTCGGGCAGACATCCACGCAATTCATGATGGTATGGCAGCGAAAGAGCCGATACGGGTCCTCGAGGTTGTCCAGGCGCTCGCTGGTGGCCTGATCCCGGCTGTCGGCAATGAATCGATAGGCCTGCAGCAGGCCTGCAGGGCCAACGAACTTATCAGGGTTCCACCAAAATGACGGGCAGCTCGTTGAGCAGCAGGCGCACAGAATGCATTCATACAGACCGTCAAGCTCTTCGCGTTCCTCGGGGGACTGCAGCCGCTCTTTCTCCGGCGGCGGCGTGTCGTTGATCAAAAACGGCTTGACCGAGTGGTACTGCTTGAAGAACTGGGTCATATCGACAATCAGATCCCGGACCACCGGCAGCCCGGGCAGGGGCCGCAGCACGATCGGCTCTTTAAGCTCACGCAAATTCGTGATGCAGGCGAGCCCATTTTTTCCATTGATATTCATGGCATCCGACCCGCAGACGCCCTCACGGCAGGAGCGTCGGAACGACAGCGAGTCGTCCTGATCACTTTTGATTCGCATCAACGCATCCAGCAGCATCTTGTCGGTGTCGGCCAGCTCCACCGTCAGGTCCTGCATGTAAGGCTTTGCGTCCTTATCGGGGTCGTAACGATAAATCGAAAACCGAATGCTTCGGGTGGTCATATCAGAAGGTCCTCTTCTTGGGCACAAAGGTTTCGACAGTCAGCGGTTTTAAATGAACGGGCTTGTAATCCAGACGGTTACCTTCGGAATACCAGAGTGAATGACGCATCCAATGCACATCATCGCGCTCGGGGAAATCACGATGAGCATGGGCCCCGCGGCTTTCGGTTCGGGCCTCGGCCGATACGATCGTGGCCTTCGCCGTCTCAATCAAATTGTCCAGCTCAAGGGCCTCGATTCGCGCGGTATTGAACACTTTGGATTTATCAGCCACATGCACTCGCTTGACCTGTTCATCGATATCTTGGATTTTCTTCGCGCCCTCTTTGAGCAGGTCCGAGGTGCGAAACACGCCGCAATAGTGCTGCATGGTGTTACGAATGTCTTGCGCCACTTCTTGCACTCGCTCGCCTGACGTCGATCCCTCAAGCTTGGCCAAGCGCGACAATGAGAGGTCGGCCGCATTCGCAGGCAGATCTTTGTGGGACCGGCTTTTGAAATTCTGCGACACGATGTGGTTGCCTGCAGCCCGGCCAAACACCACCAAATCGAGCAACGAGTTAGTGCCCAGTCGATTCGCGCCATGGACCGACACGCAGGCACACTCGCCGATGGCATAAAGGCCATTGAGTATCGAATTAGGATTGCCGTTTTTCGGCACAACCACCTGGCCGTGAATGTTGGTCGGAATGCCTCCCATCTGGTAGTGAATCGTGGGCACCACTGGAATGGGCTCTTTGATCGGATCCACATTGGCAAACTTGATGGCGATCTCCCGAATTGATGGCAACTTCTTCATGATCTTTTCGGCGCCCAGGTGATCGAGTTTGAGCAGCACGTGATCCTTGTTCGGGCCGCAGCCACGGCCCTCCTTGATTTCCTGATCCATTGATCGCGAGACAAAGTCGCGAGGTGCAAGATCTTTCAACGTTGGCGCGTAACGCTCCATGAACCGCTCGCCATTGCAATTCAGCAGGATGCCGCCCTCACCTCGAACCCCCTCTGTGACCAGCACGCCTGCTCCCGCCACACCCGTGGGGTGGAACTGCCAAAACTCCATATCTTCCAGCGGAATGCCGGCCCTCGCGGCCATGCCCATGCCATCACCGGTATTGATGAACGCATTGGTCGAGGCCGCCCAGATGCGGCCCGCACCGCCGGTTGCGAACACCGTGACCTTAGCCTCCAACACCATCACCTCGCCGGTCTCCATCTCCAGGGCCACGACACCCAGACAATCGCCATCGGCATCACGAATGATGTCAAGGGCCATCCATTCGACAAAGAACTGGGTCCGTGCCCGCACGTTGCGCTGATACAAGGTATGCAAGAGCGCATGCCCAGTTCGGTCGGCTGCGGCGCAGGCGCGCTGAACTGGCTTTTCACCAAAATTGGCGGTGTGACCACCGAATGGCCGTTGGTAAATGGTGCCGTCTGCATTGCGGTCAAAAGGCATGCCCATGTGCTCTAGGTCGTAGACCACTTTCGGCGCCTCGCGGCACATGAACTCGATGGCGTCCTGGTCGCCGAGATAGTCCGACCCTTTGACGGTGTCGAACATATGCCAGTACCAGCTGTCGTCACTCATATTGCCAAGGGAAGCGCCGATGCCTCCTTGCGCGGCAACCGTGTGCGAACGCGTCGGGAAGACCTTCGAGAGCACGGCGACATTCAGACCAGCCTCTGCCAGTTGCAACGAGCAACGCATGCCCGCCCCGCCTGCGCCCACGATGACCGCGTCAAATCTGCGGCGCGGTAGATTTTTTGTCTGATGGGACGTCACTTCTGCCACGGTCATACCCTCCAGAGAATTTCAATTGCCCACACACCACAGCCCACCAGCCACAGAATGGTGAAGATCTGCAGGCCGAGTCGGATGCCAACGGGCTTGACGTAGTCCATCCAAATGTCGCGGATGCCTACCCAGGCGTGATAAATCAGAGCCAGAAGGGCCAGCAGCGTAAACACCTTCATCCCGGTGGAGGCAAAAATACCGGCCCATCCGCCGTACCCCGGCTCGGCGGCGAGCATCGCCATGACAAATAACGTCACAGCATAAGCGCCGATCACGGCAGCCGTAATACGCTGAGCAAGCCAATCCCGCAGGCCGTAATGGGCGCCCACGACAAGCCGTTTGGGTCCAATATTGCTCGAAGAGTTTGCAGTGCTCATGGCTCAAAAGGCCCCAAAAATTTTTAACCAGGCCAGAAACGAGCAGCCGAGGGTTACGATCAGCACCGCCCTGCTCCAGGAGGCCGACTGCTCCTTGGCCAGGCCGATGTGCAGGTCACTGAAAAGATGCCGTACGCCCGCAAAGAGGTGATGTAAAAATGCCCAGGCCAGGCCACACAAGACCAGCTTTACCAGAAACAAATCCAACACTTCCATTAACTGCGCGTAGCTGAGCTCGGAGGTAATGCTCCAATCGAATAACAGCAGCATGAGCGGGAGTGTGAGAAACATTGCCGCCCCGCTGACCCGGTGAAGGATCGATACAATTCCCGCGGCCGGAAGCCGATAGTGAAGAATCTGCGTAACGTGAATATTGCGGAACTGCGGACGCGACTTTTTCGAAAGTTCGCTCATGAATCCCCCTGAAGGATTAACTACTTTTTCTTATTGTGCTGAGCGAGATTATATGAGCCCTTTTTGACACCGCCTAGGGTGAACCCTAAACTCTGCCTGTTTTCTTGACCTTAAAACATGACTCTTTCCCAAGGAGCGACCGTGAGCCAGACCAAATCCCCCATGCGAATCGCCGTAACCGGCGCAGCCGGCCAGATTGGCTACAGCCTGCTGTTTCGAATCGCCAACGGCGACCTGCTTGGCAAAGACCAGCCAGTCATTTTGCAGCTACTGGAAATTCCCGACGAAAAAGCTCAGAAAGCGCTCAAGGGCGTGATGATGGAGATCGATGACTGTGCCTTCCCGCTCCTGGCTGGGATGACGGCGCACAGCGACCCCATGACTGCCTTTAAAGAGATCGACATTGCGCTGTTGGTCGGGGCCCGGCCGCGGGGGCCGGGCATGGAACGCAAAGATTTGCTGTCCGCCAACGCACAAATTTTTACCGCCCAGGGCAAGGCGCTGAACGCGGTTGCCAAGCGCACCGTTCGGGTGCTTGTTGTAGGTAATCCAGCCAATACCAATGCGTATATCGCGATGAAATCGGCCCCGGATCTGCCAAAAAAGAACTTCACCGCCATGCTGCGTCTGGACCATAACCGGGCCCTGTCACAAATCGCCTCCAAAACGGGTAAGCCAGTGGGCGGGATTGAGAAGCTGATCGTCTGGGGCAACCATAGCCCCACGATGTACCCCGACTATCGATTTGCGACGATCGGCGGCCAAAGCGTGAAGGCCACGATTAACGACGAGGCTTGGAATAAAGAGGTGTTTCTTCCTACCGTCGGCAAGCGCGGCGCCGCGATCATTGATGCGCGCGGTCTGTCCTCTGCTGCCTCGGCGGCAAATGCCGCCATCGACCACATGCGTGACTGGGTGCTTGGCACCCAGGGCAAGTGGGTCACGATGGGCATTGCATCCGATGGCTCATACGATATTCCGCAAGACATCATCTATGGCTATCCCGTGATCTGCTCGGGTGGTGAGTATCAAATCGTCCAGGGCCTCGAGATCGATGCGTTTTCTCGCGAGCGAATGACCCACACGCTCAACGAGCTGCTCGAAGAGCGTGACGGCGTAAAGCACCTACTCGGCTAGAGCCGACATGCCTGTTCTGCATCCGGATCGCGTCCTGTTTCAGGACGCCGGGCAGGACTCCGCGGGTACGTCCTGTTGTGAGCACTATGCGGGCGATGAAAGGAAATTACGTAAAGCGTTTGCTTTGCAAGCGGAACTGGGCGGCGCGTTCGACGTCACGGCAGACCTTGAAGACGGGGCCGCCGCGGGCGAGGAAGAGCCCATTGCTCGCTTACTCGCAGGAATTCTTGCCGAGCCACGGCCCCCGGGCCATCACGCTGGCTGCCGGGTCCACCCGGTCGATCATCCCGCGTTTCGTCGCGACCTGGAGCTCTTGTTGGCCGCAAGGCCTGCGCAGCTTGCTTACATTACGATTCCCAAGCTCACCTGCATCGCCCAACTCCATCAAGCCGTCAAAACGATGGAATCCGTCGAGCAGCAGGCGGACTTTGCGGCCCGAGTTGCTCTTCAGATTCTCGTAGAGAACGAGGCTGTGATTTATGACCTGCCCAAGATCGCCGCCCATCCACGGGTTCGATTGATCTCATTTGGGCAGATGGACTTCACCAGCAGCCATCGCGGTGCCATTCCTGCCTCCGCCATGAAAAGCCCAGGCCAGTTCGATCACCCTCTCATGCGGCGGGCGAAGCTTGAGATCAGCGCAGCCTGCCACGCCAGCGGAAAAATTCCGACCCACAACCCCACCACTGACTTTCAGTCCGCCACTCAGGCGGGCGAGGATGCCCTGAGGGCCCACCATGAATTCGGTTTCTTACGCATGTGGAGTATTCATCCCAATCAGGTGCGACAGATTCTTGCTGCTTTTCGCCCAAGCCATCATGAGGTGGAGGACGCAAGCCGAATTCTGCTGGCGGCCCAGGCGGCAGCCTGGGGGCCGATCGCCGATCGTGGACTGCTGCATGATCGGGCAAGTTACCGTTACTTTTGGGATTTGCTGAAGCGGGCGAAATCGGCTGGCGGGGATATTCCGCAGGCAGCACGCCAGGCTTTTTTCTAAAATACGGACAATGCGCATATCGGCGACGGTTTAAGGCCGTTGAAAAATAACAAAGCGACTTCAGGGAGCATGCTATGCCACACAATCTTCACAACAGTCTTCGCGAGTTTAAAACTGCCGCGGGCAAGTCCGGCAAGTTGTACAGCCTGCCGGCCCTCGAGCAGGCCGGCGTAGCGAAAGTCTCTCGGCTTCCCGTCTCTATTCGCATTGTGCTGGAGGCGGTGCTGCGCAACTGCGACGGAAAAAAAGTTACCGAGTCGCATGTGAAGCAGCTTGCCAATTGGGGGCCGACCGCACAGCGCGTGGATGAAATTCCTTTCGTGGTAGCCCGCGTCGTCCTGCAGGATTTTACGGGTGTACCACTTCTTGCCGATCTCGCAGCAATGCGCAATGTCGCCCACGAAATGGGAAAAAATCCCAAACTGATTGAGCCCCTGGTGCCGGTTGATCTGGTGGTCGACCACTCGGTGATGATTGATCACTACGGCAAAAAGGATGCGCTCGATTTGAATATGAAGCTTGAGTTTCAGCGCAATGAAGAGCGTTATCAGTTCATGAAATGGGGCATGCAGGCCTTTGATACCTTTAAAGTGGTGCCACCCGGCATTGGGATCGTGCATCAGGTCAACCTTGAATACCTTGCCCGTGGTGTTCACGCCAAAGAGGGCGTCTATTACCCGGACACGCTTGTGGGTACTGACAGCCACACCACGATGATCAATGGCATTGGGGTCGTGGGCTGGGGCGTGGGGGGCATTGAGGCCGAGGCCGGTATGCTTGGCCAGCCCGTGTATTTCTTAACGCCTGATGTGGTGGGCGTGAACCTCACTGGCAAGCTGCCAGAGGGCTGCACAGCGACCGATCTTGTGCTGACCATCACCGAGATGCTTCGAAAGGAAAAGGTCGTCGGTAAGTTCGTTGAATTTTTCGGTGAAGGCACCGCGTCGTTGTCCCTGCCCGACCGGGCAACGATTGCCAATATGGCCCCAGAGTACGGAGCCACCATGGGATTTTTTCCGGTCGACGGCGTCACGGTGGACTTCATGCGGGCCACAGGCCGCACCTCCGATGAGGTCGATGCATTTGAGGCTTACTTCAAAGCGCAGGAACTTTTCGGTATCCCGAAGGCTGGCCAGATCGATTACACGAAATCGGTCTCACTGGATCTCTCAAGCATCAAGCCCTCGCTGGCAGGCCCCAAACGGCCCCAGGATCGTATCGAGTTATCGAGCCTAAAAAAGACATTCGGGGAATTGTTCTCCAAGCCTGTTGCAGAAAACGGCTTCGCACAGCCTGCGGCGGCATTAACCAAACGACTCAAAGCCGGTGACGCAGAAATTGGAAATGGCGATGTACTCATTGCGGCCATTACATCGTGTACCAACACGTCAAACCCCGGCGTCTTGCTCGCGGCGGGCCTGCTTGCGAAAAAAGCAGTCGAAAAGGGCCTCACGGTGAAGTCGCACATCAAGACCTCACTTGCGCCGGGAAGTCGCGTTGTCACGGAATACCTCACCAAGGCGGGCCTGCTGCCTTACCTGGAGAAGTTGGGTTTTGCAGTAGCCGCCTATGGCTGCACCACATGCATCGGCAATGCCGGGGATCTGCGCCAGGAATTCAATGATGCGATCGTGAAAGAAGACCTTGTTTGCGCGGCTGTGCTCTCCGGAAACCGTAATTTTGAGGCCCGCATTCATCCCAATCTTCGGGCAAACTTTCTTGCGAGCCCGCCACTGGTGGTGGCCTATGCGATTGCTGGAACCGTGCTCAAGGACCTCAGCACGGAACCGGTTGGTCAGGGCAGTGCCGGACCAGTTTATTTAAAAGATATCTGGCCTTCGAGCCAAGAGATCGCTGCGGTCATGGGGTTTGCAATGGACGCGCAGACCTTCCGGCGCCTTTATGGCGACCTTACCAAGGACCATCATCTGTGGAACAACATCAAAGGCACTGCAGGCCAGGTCTACGACTGGCCCAAGTCAACTTACATCGCTCGGCCGCCGTTTTTTGATGGCTTTTCAATGTCGCCGAAGGCGACAGGCTCGATACAAAAGGCGCGTGCTCTGATGATACTGGGTGATTCCGTTACGACAGACCACATTTCACCTGCGGGATCCATTAAGGAGGCCTCGCCAGGCGGCAAGTATCTGATTGAAAATGGCGTGACCAAGGCTGACTTTAATTCCTATGGATCACGCCGGGGCAACCATGATGTGATGATGCGGGGCACATTTGCCAATGTGCGCATCAAAAACCTGATGCTTCCCCCCAAAGCCGACGGCACCCGCGAGGAAGGCGGCCTGACTCTTTTCCAGCCAAGCGGGGAAAAGATGTTCATCTATGACGCCGCCATGAAATATCAGCAATCCGGAGTGGCCACTGTTGTGGTGGGCGGCGAAGAATATGGCACTGGCTCATCGCGCGATTGGGCTGCTAAGGGCACTCAGCTTCTGGGCGTAAAGATGGTGGTGGCCCGCAGCTATGAGCGCATTCACCGCTCCAACCTCGTGGGCATGGGTGTACTTCCGCTTCAATTTAAAGGTTCGGACAGCGCGCAGAGTCTTGGCTTGGACGGCACGGAGACATTCGATGTCGCTATTCCCGATGGCCTTCAGCCTCAGCAGGATCTGACTTTGGTGATCACCCGCAGAAATGGCACTGAACAGCGGGTGACCGTGCTGTGCCGAATCGATACCCCTATCGAGGTCGACTACTACAAGCACGGCGGAATCCTGCCCTATGTACTCCGGGAGCTGATGGCAGCCTGAGCCATCGCCTATCCGATCACCGCGCCCAGGGTCGAATGCTCCTGGGCGTTTTTCATTGCACCACCGGCGCTGTATAGCCCGAGATGAACTCCTTGGCTGGCCCACCCTCCAGGGGAAAAACGTGACGTTTGGTGCTGCCGATATCTCCGCCATAGACATGGATGCTGATCGACACCTGATCAAGATGAGCATTCATGACTTGATGGATGTCGCCATGATGGGCCGAGACAATACTGGTGTCTCCCGGTGAGAGTATCTCGAGGGGGCCTTCTGGCGAGGGAATACCATCGCTGCCAATCACATAGCGCTGCGAGTGCTCATGGCCGCGCAGCATTCCAATCACGCCCCAGATGGTGTGATCGTGCACGGGAGTGAACTGGCCAGGGCCCCAGACAAAACTCACCACTGAAAATCGACCCCGTCGATCGCGATGCAGGCAGTACTGCTGGTAATACTGGGGATGGGGTGCAGCGTAAGGGGCCGGCAGCCAGTTATCTTCGCGAACCAGCGCCGCCAAAAGGCTGCTCACCTGATTGAGAAAATGCGGCGATCCCTGCTCGGCGGTCTTATCGAGCAAGGCCCCTAGAGCCGCTACAAAGCGATCCAGTTTCTCCAGTTTTGGCAGCGGGGACATGGCCGACATCTCGACTCCTCCTAGGGCGTCATTATCTCCCGATCCGACCGGCGAAAAGGCTTTTGAACCACATGAAGACACCGAATTTCCGCCATCGCTCAAGTAAACTTCGTCCCACTGCCTCTACTTTCGATTTGGATTCGTTATGAAAAAATCTCCCTCCTCCCGCCGCGGCCGAGCATCGCGCGAGGCCGACGCCCTCATCGAATTTGCCGAGGGCCTTGCACAGTCGGGCAGCCGTGCAGAGGATCACTTCTGGGAATCACGGCTTGAGCGTGAGATCGAGTCGCTACTGAAGACTGGCGATGAGGGGTCATTGAATGCCGCCCTCGATCGGCTTGCTGACCGCGAGTCGCGGGCGTACGAAGAACTGGCAGACGCCATCGAAGGCCGTGTCGAGCACGCGTTAGCAGCGACCTCGGATGGGGACCGCGATGTATTGCTTTTTGCAGCCCCTGTGTTGGCCTGGTCGCGTATGCCACTGCCAACACGGCCAGTTCCAGCAGCGATCGTGAAATCGACCCGTAATGCACTGATGGAGACTGTGTTTACGGCCGCCGCCGATGTCACCTTGGCCAATTATTTGTTTTCACCGGATCAGTTGCCCGAAACCTTTTGCGATACTGCAGAACTTCGGCAGACTCTGACCCAGACCTTGAGCGAGGGTTTGTTGAAGGTGGACCCTGCCTCGCTCAAGGAGACCGCACAGTTTCTGGCCGATCAGCGCTACCTCATTGGGGTCGTCTCTGCGCCGCGCGGAGAAGCCATCTTTCGTTGGCAGTCCGGTGATGCAACCCGCGAACAAGTGGCTGGGCGTTGGGTGCAGGCAAGCCAAGAGGCCTTGGCCCCACTGCTGCCCGCCTGTGCGTTTGAAAGCATGCTGCCACGGGCCTATTACGTGGCCTGCCGAGATGCTGATCGATCAGCCCGTCCGTTTTCCATTCGAGCCTCAGTCGCATTTCTGGCCACCACGCTGGGCGTAACCCCGAATGCGCTGGTCGCCGTGATCGGCGGCTGCTATAACCGGCAGCTTGAGGAATACCGAATTGGATTTGCAGTTGCCGAGGAGGAGGAAGTGATCCACGGCGTGGTCTGGCCACTGCTCGGCGCGGAGGATGAAATGAGCGATGTCGCAGAAGAGATTGAGACCACGCTGCGCGATGCGGGGTTGCAGCGGATCCTCATGCTGAGGCAGCGCCTGCCGATGGAATACTGTGACGACTGCGGCGCCCCGCTCTATCCCAATGAGGATGGTGAAATGGTCCATGCAGAGCTGCCCGATGTCGCGGAACAGCCCAGTCAGCATCTGCACTAATTGGCTGGCGAATATCGCAGAGTCGCGAAAATTCCTCGAGGCGGAGTGTTGTAGCCGTAGACCAATTGATAATCCCGGTCGAAAGCATTTTCCAGGCGAACCCTGGCCTGCCATTGGGGATTCAAGCGCAGGCCGAGATACAGATGCAAGACAGCGTAAGGCTCAAGTCGTGCCGTTCCATCCATTCGATCCCCAGAGACAATCAGGCGGCCCCCGACCTCATACTGCCCGCGCGCCGACGAGAGATCCAGCGAGCCGTACTCTTTGGCCCGCCGCGCTAGCCTGGCTCCCGTCTGCGTGTTTCGCGGATCCTGAGAGACTGCCGAAAGCTTAAAGCGAAGGTCGCCAAGCTGAGCCCCATAGTTCAGCTCCAGGCCGCGATTTTCCACACGGCCGACGTTGATGTAGGTGCTGTTGGCATAAACAATGGCGTTCTGGGTATTGGTGTCAAAGTGAACTAGCCTGAGTGCGCCGAAGCCTGTAGTGACCGAGATTCCTAATTCAGAGGAGCTGTGCTCCTCGGGCCGAAGACCCGCATTGCCGCCCCAGCCGTAAAGCTCTCCCGTTGCCGGCGCGCGAAATGCCGTCGACATCGAAGCGGTGAGCCGAACCACATCAGAGGCCGCGAAACCAACACCGGCAAGCCAAGTGCTTGCGCTCTGGGTGGCTTTTGAGCCGCTCGACACTCCTGAGACCTCGTCTACCCGGGTATTGGCCTGCACATCCAGTCGGCCAGCACGAGCGCTATAGCCCAGGTAGCCTCCAAGCTGCTGCCGCTCATGCCTTGAGCCCCGGCTTGAGGTGTCGGATGCAATCGACTCCAGGCCAAAAATGATGGCGCCGTTTCGCAGCACCGCAGTGTTGTCGACACGCAGAGAGTTTTGTTGCCCCCGAATTCTTCCGCCACTTGCCTCGGAAAGCTGAGAGGCATTCTTGTAATCAAGATAGAGTAAGTCCGAGTGGGTCAGGCTGACATTGGACAGTACGTCGGGAAGTAATCGAAAGCGTGAGTACAACGTTAAGTCTGAAGAGTTGGTCCTCAGTTGATGCGTATCCGACGCTACTGCGAAGCCGCTGTCATAATCCACCACACTTTGGATGCTATTGGCCGACAGCCCCAGACTCACTCGTGGGCTCAGATCATGGTCCACACGCGCAAAGATCGACTCTCGGTGAAACTGATCTCGATCGGGATTCACCGCCGTATTCTGTCGATTGTTCATGGCGGAGAATCCGCCACTCTGAAAGCGCTGGAAAGACAGCTGATATCGGGTCGCGGCCAACGAGCTGTTGATGCGTGCAAAAAGATCATACGTGCTGAATGAGCCAGCCGATAACGCCGCCTGGACACCCGTTCCAGTGCTCGGCTGTCGGGTGTAGATATTGATCACCCCGCCGATTGCTGATTCGCCATACAGAGCACCCACGTTTCCTCGTAGGATCTCAATGCGGTCAATCATGTTTAACGGGATATCGATCAGCTTGATGGTGCCAATCTGATCGGTTTGCGCTCTGACGCCGTCAATAAACACCGCCGCACTGGTACTGTTTTGTCCGCGCAAGAAGATCGATGAAACGGTGCCTGGTCCCCCGTTTCGCCCGATCTCAACACCAGCTTCCCCCTGGATAAGATCAATGAGTGTGGGGGCGCCCGATCGCTCAATCTCCTCTCGCGAGATCACCGTCAGGCTCGGGATGACATCCGCTAAGGGCTGCTCGACGCGCGCCGCACTCACCACCACTGGATTCAAGAGCGGCAACCCGCGCTCGGGAAGGCTGGCCTGACTTCGGGTCTGGGCCAACGCGGTGCTCAGGCTCAGCGTCAGCAGACTGAGGGCCGACAAAACGCGCAGGGACATGATTAACCTTTCTTGTCCCCAGTCCCCGAGGCGACAAAAAGCATTCACGTCGCGGGCCGGTATCCAGACTTCGGTTGACTCCCGTTGCAGCGGGACGGTGACTCAACGCCTTCCCAGGGCATCCTCACCCCAGTGGCCGGCCCAGCAGATGCGAGCCGCCTTGAATCACCACAACCGTTACTGTTTCGGGGAAAGCGCCGGATTCACACCGGCTTCCCGTTTAACCTGCGCTCAGCAGGCACCACGTGACGGCGTTTGACCAATTTCAAACTGGGTTAAGTGTAATGCTTTACAACCGCACGGCATTATCTCGCCGTACGCATCGATCAAATTTTGTGACCTAGACAAATTTCCGTTATCTATTTTGCAAATAGACGGTCGGGGTGCGCCATCGCTTTGAATTCAATTGCGTTGCCAGAGGGATCCAGAAAGAACATGGTGGCCTGCTCCCCGACCTCTCCTTTGAATCGAATGTAAGGCTCAATCACAAACTGGATACCGGCAGCCTTCAGCTTGTCTGCCATCTCCTGCCATTCGGGCATCGACAACACAATGCCGAAGTGACGCACCGGTACCTGTTTGCCATCGACTTCGTTTTGTGGGTCGTGGGCTGCGCCGCCCTTTGCCAGATGGGCTACGATTTGATGGCCGTACAGATTGAAGTCGATCCACTCATCCGAGCTGCGGCCCTCTGGGCAGCCCAGCAACCCACCATAAAACGCACGGGCCTTATGTAAGTCATGGACAGGAAACGCTAAATGAAACGGATGCATAAACACTCTCCACTACCGATGCAAATGTAGGAACACACTATCGGACCACCATTTCAATGAAGGCCTTCGAACGCTCAATCGTTGGGGCCAAGAATGAGAGCCGATCGGAGAGGCTCGCCACAAGACTGGAATGGCTCACAAGGCCAAAGGGGCCGTCAAACACTTCCATCTTGACATAGACTCCCGCTGCCCGCAGGCGCTCGGCCAAAGTTGCGGAATTCATCTGCGGATCCACCAAAGGATCCCGCTTGGCCGACAGCAGCAGCATCGGTGGAGAGGCGGCCGATACATGCTCAATGGGCTGTGAGTCGCGGGGGGTGTCGGGCCAGTTGAAGGCCCGCTGGGCTGCAGGCATTTGAATCGGCAAGAAATTAACGGGGGAAGATAGGCCAATGACACCACGAATTCGGCGTCGCTCGGATTCCGACAGCCAACGGGAATCGGTGGCAAGGATGATGGCGTTGTAGGCGCCGGCCGAATGGCCTGCCAGCACGATACGCTGTGCATCACCGCCAAAACGTTCGGCCTGCTCGATAACCAGCCGCAACGCCTGCGCGCTATCTCGAACAAAGCCGGGATAGGTGGCCTCAGGCGTGAGTCGATAATCCGGAATCGCCACCAAGTAGCCCAAGTCATTGAAGGTTCTCGCAATAAAGCCGTAGTCGAGCCGTGAACCGCTCTCCCACGCACCGCCGTAGAAAAACACGATCACGGGTACGGGGTTTGCAGCCGTATTGCGCGGCGCTGGATAGAACTCGACGCGCTGTCGCGCCGAAGGCCCATAACTCAGGGTGACAGAGGCCGTCTGCGGGGATTTTGAAATCACATTCAAGACATCCAGGCTTGAGCAGCCCGAGAGAAAACCTGCGCTGAGCGCCGCGAGAACCCACCGGAACGACATCATGGAGTTTGAACGATGAAACCTCAGGGGAAATTCGAAATGGTCGGGGCGAGATGATTCGAACATCCGACCCCTTGCACCCCATGCAAGTGCGCTACCAGGCTGCGCTACGCCCCGACCGAACCCACAATTATAGCCGAGGCCCGCTGCCCTTCAGGATCTGCAGAACTGCAGCCAACTCACCACGCAGGTCATTCGGTGCGGAGGGCAATGAATTCATCACTGGTGCGGAGTCGCTGCGTGATGGGCCTGCATCACCATTCGTGCGGCCCTCCATCAATTGATTGCGGGCGCCACTGATGGTGAAACCCTGATCGTAGAGCAACTCGCGAATTTTGCGAATCAGTAGAACCTCATGATGCTGATAATAGCGGCGATTCCCGCGCCGCTTCATCGGCCGCAGCTGGGTAAATTCCTGTTCCCAGTAGCGCAGTACGTGGGGCTTCACCGCGCAGAGCTCACTGACCTCGCCAATGGTGAAATAACGCTTGGCGGGAATCGGCGGCAGCAGAGGCGAGGCGACACGACTATCCATCATGTTTTAGCGCGAAATGCTCAGGCCTCGGGGTGGCTAACCGACGCTGGGTTCATCATCGGCGTAGGCATCCAGCGGTTTTTTCGATGGATCCTGGACATACGACTTAAGTTTCTGGCTAGCATGAAACGTCACCACTCGCCGCGCCGCGATCGGGATTTCCTCCCCCGTCTTGGGATTGCGACCAGGCCGCTGCGGCTTATCACGAAGCTGAAAATTTCCGAATCCAGAGAGCTTCACGCTGGTACCGCCAACCAGGGTCTCTCGGATTTCTTCAAAAAAGATATCGACGACCTCTTTGGCCTCACGTTTGTTCAGGCCCACCACTTCAAACAGCAAATCGGCGAGCTCGGCCTTGGTCAGGCTGTCTTCAGGTGACTTCAAGCCCGCGTGTTCGAGCAGCCGGGGCAATGCCTCCCCCGTGGGTGGAGACGACATTGCTACGGGCGCCGGGCCCGATAAGGTCTTCGAATCGAAGTGCACAGTTCAGAGTCAGGAGCGGAGTCGAGCGGCGAATTCGGCCTGCATCAGTTTGATGATGTCGGCCATCAGCTGATCAACCTCCGTATCCTGTAGTGTTGCCTCGGGACTCTGCAGTATAAATCGGAAAGCAAGGCTTTTTTCCTTTTCGGACAATCCCTTACCTCGATATTCATCAAAACACTTGACATTAGTAATCCAAGACCCTTGTTTTGACTGGTTTTTTAGGTGATTGATCCGGTCTAACATGGCTCCGGCTGGGGTTTTGAGGTCGACGACCAAGGCCAGGTCTCGAATGACCGGGGGGAACTTTGAAGGCTCCTGTGGCTGGGGTACGGCAGCCTTGGAAAGTGGTTCCAATTCGAGCTCAAAAACAATCGGGGCTCCGGCAAGCTCCAGGCCCTGCACCAGGCGGGGGTGGAGCTCTCCGATGAATCCCACCGGCTTACCTGCAATCATGACCTGAGCGCTGCGACCCGGATGAAGGGCCCGATGCTCCGCACCCAGTGCCCGGGTAGTGAGCAAAGAAGGTGCTGCCAGGCGCTGCAAATCACCTTTCACATCAAAAAAATCAACTGGCCTTGCCGCTAGCCCCCACTGCTCATCGGCAGCGAAACCAAATGCCACGCCCGCAAGCCGCAACGGCTGACGGATACCCCCAACGGCCCAGTCCCCTGCCCGCTGAGCGGGGTCGTCGTGATAAGTCCGGCCGATCTCAAATAGTCGAACTCGCAATGCCTTGCGATTCATGTTGGCAACCGTGGCTTCGAGCAATCCCGGCAATAGGCTGGGCCGCATCACTGACTGATGCGACGCCATCGGATTGAGCAGCCGGAGTGGGGGTGCGCCCACAAGAAAAGGTTCGGCCTGGTCCTGACTGATAAAACTATAGGTGATCGCCTCGACATAGTCTGCAGCCACCATCCGATCTCGCAGCTGCATTGATGATCGGCTTGCCTCAGGCCGGGAAAACATCGCTGCACTTGCACGCGGAGGCTGGGCAGGAATGCGTTCAAACCCATGGATGCGGGCCACCTCTTCAATCAGGTCCTCCTCGATCTCGAGATCAAATCGGAATGAGGGCGGCGTGACACGAATGACCTCCCCCGTCTCTGACTTTGAGACCTCAGCAGCCAGGCCAAGTCGGGAAAAGATATTCAAACAATCCTGCGCGGTCACCGTAATGCCAAGCACCTTGCAGCAGCGGGCAACGCGCATGGAGACCGGCGCCCGGTCCGGCACCCTCAGGGTCTGATCATCCATCGGACCCGCCGCCCCGCCACAGATGCTTTGAATAAGATGGGTGATGTAATCGACATGGGCGACCGTGGTTTCCCAGTCGACGCCGCGCTCAAAACGATGGCCCGCCTCGGTGCTAAATCCAAACCGCCGTGCGCGGCCGCGAATTGAATCAGGCCACCAGAATGCAGCCTCAATGTAGACATTTCTGGTTTCAAGCGAAACGGCGGTGGCATCACCGCCCATGATGCCCGCCATCGACTCGGGGCCACGGTCATCGGCAATCACACCCACGGATGGATCCAGCGTGAACTCTTGCTCATTTAAGAGCTTGATTCTCTCGCCAGAATGAGCCCAGCGCACCACCAGTGGCCCGTGAATTTTGTCGGCATCGAAAATATGGCTCGGCCGGCCAAGCTCAAGCATGACGTAGTTTGAAATATCAACAAGTGCCGAGATCGATCGCTGGCCAGCCTGCTCGAGCCGGCTGCGCATCCAGTCCGGTGTGACTGCGTTTGCGTTAACGCCCTTCACGACGCGGCCCGAAAAGCGGCCACATAAATCCGCGGCCTCAATCCGCACGGGAACCTTGTCTGAAACGGTTGGAGCCACGGATGGCCAGCTCGGCGTGGTCAGGGGGGCTGACGTCAACGCCGCGACCTCACGGGCTACGCCAGCAATCGATAAACAATCTGCGCGATTTGGCGTCAGCTTGATCTCCAACACACGGGCATCAAGATTCATTGCCTCGCGCAGGTTCTTGCCAAGCGCTGCCGAAAATGATTCGGGCAAGGCGAGCAGACCCTCAGCGTCCTCGGAGATTCCGAGCTCCTTCGCTGAGCAGAGCATGCCCTGGCTCTCAACCCCACGCATCTTCGCCCGCTTGATCCTGAAGCCGCCAGGAAGTACAGCGCCCTCAGTGGCACATGGCGCAACCATGCCTGCTTGAACATTCGGTGCGCCACAGACAATCTGCAGCATGTCCGGCTGACCGATATCCACGGTGCAAATCCGCAGCCGATCTGCATCCGGGTGCGGCGTGACAGCGGTGACACGGCCAACCAGCACGCCCGAAAATTCGGGCGCAAGGGGAAGCGTATCCTCGACCTCAAGGCCCGCCATGGTGAGTGCATCGGCAAGCATCTCGGAGTCGATCGGCGGATTGACCATCGCCCTTAGCCACTGCTCAGGAACGCGCATCTTGAAATGTCCTTAGGCAAATTGGCGCAAAAAGCGCAGATCGTTATCAAAAAATAGGCGCAGGTCCGCGATGCCATAACGCAGCATGGTCATGCGCTCAAGGCCGGTGCCAAATGCAAAGCCGATATAGCGTTCGGGATCAAGCCCGAAATGGCGCACCACTTTTGGATGCACCTGCCCCGAGCCCGCAATCTCTAGCCAGCGGCCTTTGAGCGGGCCAGACTCAAAGCGCATATCAATCTCGGCCGAGGGCTCGGTGAATGGAAAAAATGAGGGACGAAAGCGTACCTGCAGCTGATCCGTTTCATAAAAGCGCTGAAGAAAATCGGTGTAAACCCCTTTCAGATCCGCAAACGAAATATGCTCATCGATCCACAGGCCCTCGACCTGATGAAACATTGGTGAGTGGGTTGCATCGCTATCCACCCGATACGTGCGGCCTGGAGCGATCACCTTGATCGGCGGCTTGTGAGTCCGAGCGTAGCGGACCTGCATCGGACTGGTATGGGTGCGCAGCAAAAGCGGCAGGCCAGTCTCGTCTTTCTTTTCGAGATAAAAGGTATCCTGCATCGACCGGGCCGGATGGTTTTCGGGATTATTCAAGGCCGTGAAATTCATCCAGTCAGTCTCGATCTCGGGACCATCGGCCACATCAAAGCCGATTGACTGAAAGAGCTCCTCGACCCGGCGCCAGGTACGAATGACAGGATGGATCGCACCTACGGCGTGGCCACGGCCATCCTGGGAGACATCGATCGCCTCGGCCGCCAGCCGACGATTCAATTCAGACTCGACAATGGCCTCCCGGCGACTCGCGAGCAGAGATTCGATCTGCTGCTTCACGCCATTGATCGCAGCACCAAGCGTTTTCTTGGTTTCGGCATCGGCCTGACCAAGGGCCTTAAGCTGCTCGGTCAGCGCACCGTTTTTTCCAAGAAAGCGGGCCTTGGCATTTTCCAGTGCTGCCGAATCAGCAGCCTGAGAAAACGCCAATTTCGCTTCTTCTACGAGACGCGCGAGTTCGCTCATCGCCAGTGACGGGGTCTAGCCTGCCGACGAAAGCGCGGCTACTTCGCCAGGGCGGCTTTTACGGAGGTGACGATGGCGGCAAAGGCAGCCTTATCCATCACTGCCAGATCAGCGAGTACCTTGCGATCCAGATCGATGTTGGCCTTCTTTAAGCCAGCCATGAATCGGCTGTAATTGATATCCAGTGTGCGGCAGGCTGCATTGATCCGCGTAATCCAGAGCGCACGGAACACGCGCTTGCGATTGCGACGATCCCGATAGGCATACTGGCCAGCACGCATCACCGCCTGCTTGGCGACACGAAAGACATTATTGCGGCGGCCACGAAAGCCCTTGGCGCGGGCCAAGATTTTTTTGTGGCGTGCTCGGGCGGTAACTCCACGTTTAACGCGAGGCATGACGGTTCTCCTTTTAAGCGTAAGGCATCATGTCGCGGACACGCTGGATGTCCGATTCATGCACCGTCAGAGTGCCACGCAGTTGACGCTTATTTTTGGTCGTCCGCTTGGTCAAAATATGGCGCTTGGTAGCGTGCGCGCGTTTGATTGACCCGCTTCCACGGGCCTGAAAGCGCTTTGCAGCAGCCTTCTTGGTCTTCATTTTGGGCATGTAAAGCTCCGTTTTAAAACCTGCTCAGGTGGCTGCAGCATGACTGCAAAGCACTTTGAAAACCTGGCGAGGCAAATTTCTCACTGCCACTACAACTACAACTCCTCGTACAACTACTTCTTCTTTTTCGGGGCCATCACCATCACCATCTGACGGCCCTCCAGTTTGGGCATCTGCTCCACCTGGGCAAACTGCTCAAGATCGGTTCTGAGACGCTCAAGCTGACGAACTCCGTACTCCTGGTGGACCATTTCTCGGCCCCGAAAGCGCAAGGTGATTTTCACCTTATCGCCTTCTTCGAGAAACCGCAGCAAATTGCGCAGCTTCACCTGGTAATCATTTTCATCCGTGCCAGGCCTGAATTTGACCTCCTTGACCTGGATAATTTTCTGCTTCAGACGCGCATCGTGGGCACGTTTTTGCTCTTGGTACTTAAACTTGCCGTAGTCCATGAGCTTGCAGACTGGCGGCTCTGCTTGGGGCGCTATCTCGACCAGATCGACTTCGGCCTCATCGGCCATCCGGATTGCTTCGGGGACCCTGACGATGCCAAGGGCTTCGTTGTTCACTCCAACCAGTCGGACTTCAGGCGCTGTTATTTCACCGTTGATGCGATGCGAACGTTCTGTAGCGATTATTTTTTCCCTATAACAATTAAAAAAACGAAGACGCCTTATTGCCGCGATCGAAGCTCTGCGTTGAGCCGATCAGCAAAGGCGTCTACGGTCATGGCCCCTAGGTCTTTCCCTCCGCGGGCCCGAACGGTTACCCGGGAGGACGCCCGCTCTTGCTCGCCGACGACCAGGATAAAGGGCACCTTTTGAAGACTTAACTCTCTGATTTTAAGGGAGATTTTCTCCCCCCGCAAATCCGCTTCGACTCTAAAACCCAGGGCCTGCAGGCTTTTTGCCACACCGGCGGCATATTCCGCCTGGCCATCGGTGATGGAGGCCACGACGGCTTGGACCGGGGCAAGCCAGGCTGGCATCGCTCCCGCGTGGTTCTCGATCAGGATGCCGATAAACCGCTCCAACGAGCCCACAATCGCCCGGTGCAGCATCACGGGGGGCTTGCGGGTGTTATCCGCGTCCACAAATTCGGCCCCCAGCCGCACTGGCATATTGAAATCCACCTGAATGGTTCCGCACTGCCAAACTCGGCCGAGAGAGTCTTTTAGCGAATATTCGATCTTCGGGCCGTAGAAGGCACCCTCACCTTTGAGCTCCTCCCACTGCACGCCGACGTTATTGAGGGCCTCAGCCAACGCTTTTTCTGCTTTGTCCCAGCTCTCATCCGACCCCACCCGATTCGCGGGCCGGGTCGAGAGCCGGTAGATCACATTCGAAAATCCAAAATCTTTGTAGACCTCAAGGAGTTTGCGCGTGAAGGCATCGACCTCTGACTGTATTTGGTCCTCGGTACAGAAAATATGGCCATCGTCCTGTGTGAAGCCCCGTACGCGCAGCAGGCCATGCAGACTGCCTGAGGATTCATTGCGGTGGCAGGAGCCGAATTCACCGTAGCGCAGCGGCAGGTCCCGATATGAGCGTAGCCCCGAATTAAAAACCTGGATATGGCCGGGACAATTCATGGGCTTGACCGCATAGTCCCGGTTCTCTGAGGCGGTGGTAAACATGTTGTCTTTGTAGTGCTCCCAATGCCCGGAAGCCTCCCAGAGTGATCGATCCAAAATCTGTGGACACTTCACCTCCTGGTAGCCGGATTCCAGGTAAACCCGACGCAAGTACTGCTCGACCTGCTGCCAAATCGACCAGCCCCTGGGGTGCCAGAACACCATACCGGGCGCGTTATCCTGCATGTGAAAGAGGTCAAGCGCCTTGCCAAGCTTTCGGTGGTCTCGCTTTTCGGCTTCTTCAAGCTGATGCAGATAGGTATCGAGCTCTTCTTTTTTTGCAAATGCCGTACCGTAGACCCGCTGCAGCATCTCGTTGCGATGATCGCCCCGCCAGTAAGCGCCAGCGACTTTCATCAGCTTAAAAACCTTCAGCTTTCCGGTCGAAGGCACATGGGGGCCCCGGCACAGATCGACGAACTCACCCTCGCGGTACAGCGAAATCTGCTCGCCCTTCGGAATGGATTCGATGATTTCGGCCTTGTATTTCTCGCCCATCGATAAAAACAGCCGAATAGCTTCGTCGCGATCCCAGACCTCCCGCACCACGGGCTCGTCTTGAGCAGCAAGCTCCCGCATCTTGTTCTCAATGGCCTGAAGATCCTCTGGCGTTAACGGCCGCGAATAAGCGAAATCGTAATAAAACCCGCTCTCGATCACGGGGCCGATCGTGACTTGCAGGCCCGGAAAGAGTTTTTGCGCAGCGTAGGCCAACAAGTGAGCCGAGGAGTGGCGAATGATTTCGAGGCCCTCCGGATCACGCTCGGTCACGATCGCAAGCGATGCATCCGACTCCAAAACAAAGCTGGTGTCGACCAGCTGGCCATCCACCTTGCCTGCGATGGCCGCCTTCGCGAGACCGGCCCCAATACTTGCGGCGACATCGGCAACCTTAACGGCACCGGGGAAACTTCGTACTGAGCCATCTGGCAAAGTGATATTGACCATGAGAATTTTTTGGGTGAAAGGCAGCGCCACATTAGCGCCTCGGTATTTTAAGCGGGCTGGCAGCCGCTACCGAAGCCAAGCCGCCTCAGTGGGCTGCTGGCGCGTCTTGAAACTTCACCAGTACCGCGCCCTCGGCGACCTGGTCCTGAGCTGAGAAGAAGACCTCTTCGATCACGCCGTCCCGAGGCGCTACGATGGTCTGCTCAAGCTTCATCGCCGTTAAGACCATCAATGGATCACCTTTTTTCACGTGATCGCCCGGCGCGCAAGACACCGCGAGCACGAGCCCGGGCATTGGCGCACGCAACGAGGCGGCCGCGGCATCGCGATCGTCGCCGGCGGCAAAGGCATCCGCAAGCCGGAAGTCAAACTCGCCCTGCTGCGTTCGGACATGCAGCTTGAGCTCAGCATCCAAACGTACCTGTCCTTTCACGGTCATATCGCCCAGATGCACCATCAGCCCGCCTTCCTGATCCAGCCGGCCCCATCGAAACGCCTGTGCCTTATCCATGACCACCAGCTGGCCTGCCGAGACGTCAAGCGTTGCAACAACGTGCTGATCGGATTCCGCTTGTGACAAATAGTGAAAATCAAAGGTTCTCTGACGCGCAGAAAAAAGCCGCCAATCATCTTGCATCGCCCAGGGATCATTCACGTTCAGGGGGCTGCATGCACCGGGAACCAAGCCTTGGCCATCGCGCTGTGAATTGAGCACGCCGGCGACTGCAAGCGCGATCGCTGCGGCATCTGGCACATGTACGGCCTGTAACGCCTGCCAATGGCAGCCCATCAATCCAGTGAATAGCCGGCCTTGGGCAAAATCATCAAGGGCCAAAATCTTCTGATGCAGGCCAACATTCGATCCCACCCCGGAGAAAACGCACTCCTGAAGGGCCATCTGCAGCCGCGCAATCGCCGCGGGCCGGTCGGCAGCCCAGACGATTAACTTCGTCAACATGGAGTCGTAAAACAAGGTGATCTCATCACCCTGTTGCACCCCTGACTCCACACGAACCTCGCCGGGAATCCCTGACGGGAGTCGCAGGTAGTGCAGTCTTCCGGTGGCTGGAAGAAAATCGCGGCCGGAATCTTCGGCGCAAATCCGCACTTCAATGGCGTGCCCACGGGCGGAGATCTCGGACTGCTGCAATGAAATGGATTCGCCCCGTGCGATTCTGATCTGCCACTCCACCAGATCAAGGCCCGTGACCATTTCCGTAACCGGGTGTTCGACCTGAAGCCGGGTGTTCATCTCCATGAAATAAAACTCACCAACACGGCCGTTAGCATCGGTCTCGGCAATAAACTCAACCGTGCCTGCGCCGCGATAGTCAATGCCACTGGTGGCCCGCACCGCGGCCTCACAAATCGATTGACGCTGGGCGGCGGTTAACCCGGGTGCAGGCGACTCCTCAATGAGCTTTTGGTGGCGCCGCTGTGTTGAACAATCACGCTCAAACAAATGCACTACATTGCCGTGCGCATCCGCGAACACCTGAACCTCGATATGGCGGGCCATGGGCAAGTAGCGCTCAATTAGGACCCGATCGTCCGCAAAGCCTGCCTTTGCCTCGCGCTGGCAGGACTGCAACGCAGCATCGAAATCTTCAAGTCGCTCAACAATACGAATGCCCCGGCCGCCGCCGCCGGAGACTGCTTTAATCATCACGGGAAACCCGACGCGCTGGGCTTCGGTGCGCAGTCGGTTGGCCGATTGATCGTCGCCGCTGTAGCCCGGCACGGTCGGTACGCCTTTGCTGTCCATCAGTAGCTTGGCGGCCGATTTTGACCCCATCAGATCAATCGCCTTTGCTGGCGGGCCAATAAAAATCAATCCTGCCTGCTCGCAGGCCAGGGCAAAGCCACTATTTTCGGAAAGAAAACCATAGCCCGGGTGGACCGCCTGGGCGCCGGTGCGTTGGGCAGCCGCAATCAGGGCTTCGCCATTTAAATAACTCTCGGCAAGCAGCGGCCCGCCAATGCGAACCGCCTCATCGGCAAGGGCAACATGCAGTGCATGCTGATCAGCATCGGAAAACACCGCGACGGTGCCGATTCCCATACGTTTACAAGACCGGATAATTCTGCAGGCGATCTCACCGCGATTGGCAATCAGAATCTTATTAATTGTCGTGTTCATGACTGGGCCGTGCAGCGTTACATGCGGAAGACGCCAAATCGCGTCTCGGGAATGGGTGCATGAAGGCTTGCAGCCAGGCCCAGGCCAAGTACACGGCGCGTATCGGCAGGATCAATCACACCATCGTCCCATAGCCGCGCCGTGGCGTAATACGGATGGCCCTCGCGCTCATACTGCGCGCGGATCGGGTTTTTAAAGGCCTCCTCCTCGGCGGCGCTCCACTCCTGGCCTTTAAGTTTTAGGCCATCGCGACGCACGGTCGCCAGCACGCTGGCGGCTTGTTCGCCACCCATGACCGAGATCCGAGCGTTTGGCCACATCCACAGCATGCGCGGGGAAAATGCCCGGCCACACATGCCGTAATTGCCCGCACCAAACGAGCCGCCGATGATGACCGTAAACTTCGGCACCGCTGCAGTGGCAACCGCCGTGACGAGCTTTGCGCCATGCTTGGCAATGCCTTCATTTTCATAGCGTCGGCCCACCATAAAGCCGGTGATGTTTTGTAAAAACACCAAAGGAATCTTGCGCTGACAGCACAACTCGATGAAATGCGCACCCTTTTGTGCGCTTTCTGAAAACAGAATTCCATTGTTGGCGATGATGCCCACGGTGTAGCCGTAAATGCTGGCAAATCCGGTGACCAGCGTTGCGCCGTAGCGGGCCTTGAATTCATCAAAAGCACTGCCATCCACAATGCGGGCGATGACTTCCCGCACATCATAGGGATGACGAGACTCCGCCGGCACCACTCCGTAGAGCTCGCTGGGGTCATAGCGGGGGCTTTGAAAGTTGGGCTGATCGGCAGGCCGGCCTGATGGCCGATTCAGCCGCGCAACGAGCCGCCGTGCAATTCCCAACGCATGGCCATCATTGAAGGCAAAGTGATCCGCGACACCGGAGAGCCGGGTGTGGACATCTGCTCCGCCGAGATCTTCGGCACTGACTTCTTCGCCTGTGGCGGCCTTCACCAGCGGCGGCCCACCCAAGAAAATCGTGCCCTGCTCTTTAACGATAATCGACTCATCGCTCATGGCAGGCACGTACGCGCCTCCCGCCGTGCAAGAGCCCATCACGACAGCAATCTGCGTGATGCCTTTTGCAGACATCTGGGCCTGATTAAAGAAAATCCTGCCGAAATGCTCACGATCTGGAAAGACTTCGTCTTGATTCGGCAGGTTCGCTCCGCCTGAATCCACCAGATATATGCAAGGCAGATTATTCTGCTCAGCGATTTCCTGGGCCCGAAGATGCTTTTTCACCGTTAACGGAAAGTAGGTTCCCCCCTTTACGGTGGCGTCATTGCAGACCACAACGCAGAGCTGGCCAGAGACTCTTCCGATGCCGGTGATCAGGCCAGCGCCGGGCGCAGCATCCGTGCCATCCGGATCCTGATACACGCCACAGCCGGCTAAGGGTGAAAACTCAAGAAACGGGCTGCCAGGGTCGAGCAGACTGTCCACCCGATCACGTGGCAAGAGTTTGCCGCGGGCAAGATGCTTATCCCGCGCCTGCTCGCCGCCACCCAGGCTTGCCCGGGCCACACGGTCACGCAGATCACTGACCAGCTTTCGCATTGCTGCGGCATTGGCCTGGTACGCCTCAGAGCGCGTATTTATTGATGAGTCAATTACCGACACAGCGCAGACCTAGGCAGTCTCATCAAACAACTCACGGCCAATCAGCATGCGTCGAATCTCGCTCGTGCCAGCGCCGATCTCGTAGAGTTTTGCGTCTCGCCAGAGCCGGCCTGTTGGATATTCATTCACATAGCCATTGCCGCCCAAAATCTGAATGGCCTCGCCGGCCATCCAGGTCGCCTTTTCAGCGGTGTAAAGAATGACCCCGGCAGCGTCTTTGCGCACGCCGCGGTGCTCACCAGGGCCTAAGGCATCGAGTCGCTTTCCAACCGCGTAGCAATACGCCCTGCAGGCCTGCAGCGTGGTGTACATGTCTGCGATTTTGCCCTGTATCAGCTGAAACTCGCCAATTGCCCGGCCAAACTGCTTGCGCTCGTGAATGTAAGGCACCACCGAATCCATACAGGCCGCCATAATGCCCAGCGGCCCGGCAGCCAGCACAGCACGCTCATAGTCCAGGCCGCTCATGAGCACCCGAACGCCGCCATTCAGTGCACCGAGAATATTCGTGCTCGGGACTTCGCAGTCCTTAAAGACGAGCTCTCCGGTGTGTGAGCCCCGCATGCCCAGCTTATCGAGCTTTTGCGCTACCGAAAATCCCGCCATGCCTTTTTCAACGATAAACGCGGTAATACCCTTTGGTCCGGCATCAGGATCGGTCTTGGCATACACCACCAGCACGTCTGCATCGGGCCCGTTGGTAATCCACATCTTCGAGCCGTTCAGCACATACCGATCCCCTTTTGCGACTGCCCGCAGCTTCATGCTGACCACATCTGAGCCAGCATCCGGCTCGCTCATGGCAAGGGCCCCGATAAATTCACCGGAAATCAATTTCGGCAGGTAGCGGCCGCGTTGGGCATCGGTGCCGTTGCGCATGATCTGATTCACGCAGAGATTGGAGTGGGCGCCATACGAAAGGCCAACCGAGGCCGATGCCCGCGAGATCTCCTCCATGACCACCATATGAGCCAAGTAGCCCATATCGGCGCCGCCATATTGTTCGGCGGCGGTCACGCCCAGCAGGCCGATATCGCCCATCTTGCGCCAAAGGTGCATTGGAAACTGATCGGTCCGATCCAGTTCCGCTGCGAGGGGCGCGATTTCTTGCGATGCAAAATCTCGAACGGCGGATCGAAGTGCCTGAAGGTCTTCGGAGAGTCCGAAATCGAATTCTTGTAATTCGGCCATTGCTGCGCTGCTCCCTAACTGTTTTCGTGCTTAATATAGCCTTATTTAGCGCCCCGCATCCCGCGTTGCGCCTTGGCCTGAGAGGTGATCGCGCCCCATGCACCATCCCGACAGTCAGCTGACCCTTCGTGTTGTTCCCATGCCCGCCGATGCCAACGCCAACGGCGACATCTTTGGCGGCTGGGTCATGGCCCAGGTCGATATTGCCGGCAGCGTCATCGCTGTCCGCCGCGCCCGGGGCCGTGTTGCCACGGTCGCAGTCAACAGCTTTCAGTTTAAGCAGCCGGTCTCAATCGGAGATCTACTGAGCTTCTGGGCACGGGAAGTGAATGTCGGCAAGACCTCGATCACCGTACAGGTCGAGGTCACCGCAGAGCGTAATCCCGAGAATCCCATCAACGTGAAGGTCACGGATGCGACCCTCACGTATGTCGCCATCGACCGATCTGGATCGAAGCGGGGAATCCCCAACGCAGGGGTTTCCTGAGGGCGCCGCAGCCCCAAGTTCTGATACTGTCTCGCGATTCAGAGGACCAAACCAAGTGCTGCAGCTCAACGCATGACTGACCATTCAATCCTGAAAAACCTGCCCAAGTCATCAGTCCGCGAGACACCGCCGCGTTTTATCACGGCCGCCTCCTTGTTTGATGGCCATGATGCCTCCATCAGCATCGTGCGCCGTATTCTTCAAGATCAGGGCTGCGAGGTCATTCACCTAGGCCACAACCGGTCCGTCGCGGAGATCGTCAACACCGCAGTCCAGGAGGACGCGCAGGCAATTGCGGTCTCCAGTTATCAGGGCGGCCATGTTGAATTCTTCAAATTTATGGTGGATTCGCTGCGCCAACAAGGTGCCCAAGATGTGCGCGTCTTTGGCGGCGGCGGCGGCGTGATCGTGCCTGCTGAAAT
>CAYXRY010000013.1:0-20863 GCA_964467545.1 uncultured Bordetella sp.
CATTAAGATCCGCAACGTCAGCGCCCCAAAGGTGCCCGCGCTCGATGAGGAGTTCGCCAAATCAATGGGGATTGTGTCCGGTGATATCGGACAGCTCAAGGAAGACGTGCGAAAAAATCTGGCCCGCGAGGTGGCCAATCGCTGCAAAGCCAAAACAAAAACTGCGGTCATGGATGCGCTCAGCCAGTGGGCAAATTTCGAGATTCCAAAATCCCTAGTTGAGGGCGAGTCCCAGCGGCTTGCCGAATCAACGCGGCAGGATATGGCCGCTCGCGGTATGAATGTGAAGGATGTTCCGATCCCTGCTGATTTATTCGCAGAGCAGGCCTCAAAGCGGGTCAAGCTCGGCCTGCTCGTGGGCGAGATCGTCAAGGCGCAGAATCTGCATGCGACTGAGGCACAGCTCAAGGCCTTTGTGCAAGACATGGCGTCGGCCTATGAAAAGCCAGAGGCCTTTGTGAACTGGTTCATGACCCAGCAAAAGCAGCGCGCTGAGGCGGAGGCGATGGTCATTGAGGATAACGTGGTGAGCTGGGCTCTGGCCAGCGCCAAAATCAGTGACCAGAGTGTGAGCGTTGAGGGCCTGATGGCCGAATCTGCTCAGTCATAAAAAAGGAAAAACGATGGCGCAGTTTGATCAAATAGATTTGCAGCGAATTGGCGCGGGGAATGCTCCGCAGGGTCTCGGGCTTGTGCCAATGGTGATTGAGCAGTCAGGCCGTGGCGAGCGTGCCTACGATATCTATTCCCGGCTCTTGCGCGAGCGCGTTGTATTCATGGTGGGCCCCGTGAATGATCAGACAGCGAACCTTGTGATTGCGCAGATGCTATTCCTAGAGTCGGAAAACCCAGACAAGGATATCTCGCTCTACATTAATTCGCCGGGTGGTTCGGTTTCTGCGGGGCTGGCAATTTTCGATACGATGCAATTTATAAAGCCCGATGTCAGCACACTCTGTGTGGGAATGGCCGCGAGTATGGGCGCGTTTCTGTTGGCCGCTGGTGCTAAGGGCAAGCGGTTTAGCCTGCCCAATAGCCGGGTCATGATCCATCAGCCCCTCGGCGGTGTTCAGGGCCAGGCCTCAGATATTGAGATCCATGCCAAAGAAATCCTCGCGTTACGGGACAAGCTAAATAAGATTTTGTCTGAGCGTACTGGGCAGTCGCTGGAGACGATTTCAAGGGATACCGACCGGGATAACTTTATGTCGGCCGAAGATGCGCTACAGTATGGCATCGTCGACAAGGTGCTAACGCACCGTGAGAGCTCGGATGGCTGAAAAAAAAGGGTCGAATGAGAAGCTTCTGTACTGTTCCTTCTGCGGTAAGAGCCAGCACGAGGTTAAGAAACTTATTGCCGGCCCTTCGGTATTCATCTGCGATGAGTGTATCGACCTCTGTAACGACATCATCCGCGATGAGCAGTCCGGTGAGTCCGGTAGAGGGAGTGTAAAAGACGGCCTGCCCACCCCGCAGGAAATCTCTGCGAGCCTAGACCAGTACGTGATTGGTCAGACGACGGCAAAGCGAATTCTCTCAGTTGCAGTTTATAACCACTATAAGCGACTGCGTCATCGGGGCGAGACCAAGGCAGAAATCGAGCTCTCGAAGAGCAATATCCTGCTTATCGGGCCTACCGGGTCAGGAAAAACCTTGTTGGCCCAGACACTGGCTCGGCTGCTCAATGTTCCTTTTGTTATCGCGGATGCGACCACACTCACCGAGGCCGGTTATGTTGGTGAGGATGTTGAAAATATTATTCAAAAGCTGTTGCAGAACTGTAACTACGAGGTTGAAAAAGCCCAGAGTGGAATCGTCTACATCGATGAGATCGACAAGATCACTCGCAAGTCTGATAACCCATCAATTACTCGGGATGTCTCAGGAGAGGGCGTTCAGCAGGCGCTACTCAAGCTTGTGGAAGGCACGGTTGCCTCGGTACCCCCGCAGGGCGGCCGCAAGCATCCTAACCAGGATTTTGTTCAAATCGATACCACCAATATCCTCTTTATTTGTGGTGGCGCATTTGATGGCCTTGATAAGGTTATTCGCAGTCGAACAGAAAAAACGTCAATTGGTTTCGGAGCCGAGGTCCGCTCGCCAAGCGATCGCGATGTGGGTGAACTCTTTCGTGAGGTCGAGCCCGAAGATCTCATCAAGTTTGGGCTTATCCCCGAGCTCGTAGGCCGTCTGCCTGTTGTTGCCACCCTCGACGAACTCCACGAGGAGGCCCTGATCGAGATTCTGATCGCCCCCAAGAATGCGCTTGTTAAGCAGTATCAGGCCTTATTCGCCATGGAGGGTGTAGAGCTTGAGATTCGTCCTGCCGCACTGTCAGCGATCGCAAAAAAAGCAATTAAACGCAAGACCGGTGCCCGTGGGCTTCGATCAATTCTTGAAAATATCTTGTTAGACACCATGTACGACCTACCGGGTCAGAGTAACGTGACCAAGGTAGTCATTGACGAGTCTGCAATTACGGGTGATGGTCAGCCCCTGCTGATCTACGGCGAGTCTCCTAAGGTTGCCAGCGGCGGCTAGTCAGGGCCTTGTTTTTCTGCGGCCTTGGCCCCATCTTCAAGTAGTTAACCAAATCCGGAGTTCGTTCCATGTCCAAAATCGATTTGTTGCCTGAAGAGCCGGTCTCGCTACCCATGCTGCCGCTGCGTGATGTGGTGGTCTTTCCGCACATGGTGATCCCGCTCTTTGTGGGTCGCCCGAAGTCGATTAAGGCGATGGAAGTCGCAATGGAGGCTGGCCAGCATATTTTCTTGGCGGCACAAAAGAGTGCTGCTCAGGATGATCCCGCGGCAACTGACATTTATGAGATTGGCTGTGTGGCCAGCATCCTGCAGATGCTGAAACTGCCCGACGGAACGGTGAAGGTTCTTGTCGAAGGCTCGCAACGGGCCCGGGTACTAGAGGTCGAAGACGAGGGCACCTATCTCACATCGCGCTGTGCGCCGATGACTCCGGAGTCCCCGGAGGGGCCCGAGATTGAGGCGCTCAGGCGAACGATTCTGAGTCAGTTCGATCAGTTCGTGAAGTTGAATAAGAAAATTCCTGCAGAGATCCTCAACAGTCTCATGAGTATCGAAGAGGCGGGCCGACTCGCCGACGCAATCGCCGCGCACCTGCCGATGAAGCTTGAACAGAAGCAGGCGGTTCTCGAGGTTGTTCCTGTGATCGAGCGGCTAGAAAAACTACTCGCCTTAATTGAGACTGAGCTCGACATTCTGCAGGTCGAAAAGCGCATCCGCGGTCGTGTCAAACGCCAGATGGAGAAGAGCCAGCGCGAGTATTACCTCAATGAGCAGGTGAAGGCGATTCAAAAAGAGTTGGGTGAGGGTGAAGACAGTGAGCTCGATGAGCTAGATAAGAAGATTAAGTCAGCACGTATGCCAAAGGATGCTCTTGATAAAGCCAATGCTGAGTTAAAGAAACTTCGCATGATGTCACCGATGTCTGCCGAGGCGACAGTCGTCCGCAATTACATTGATGCATTAGTGAATCTGCCCTGGAAAAAGAAGAGCAAGATTAACAATAACCTTGAAGATGCTGAGAAGGTTCTCGAAGAAGAGCACTATGGGCTTGACAAGGTGAAGGAACGCATTCTGGAGTATCTCGCGGTTCAGCAGCGGGTCGATAAGGTCAAGGCCCCGATCCTCTGTCTGGTAGGCCCACCCGGGGTCGGTAAGACCTCGCTCGGCCAGTCGATCGCCCGGGCCACCAACCGTAAGTTTGTGCGTATGGCGCTCGGTGGCGTCCGTGATGAGGCCGAGATTCGCGGCCATCGGAAGACCTATATCGGCTCAATGCCCGGCAAGGTCCTCTCGAATCTCACGAAGACGGGTGTACGTAACCCCTTATTTCTGTTCGATGAGGTCGACAAGATGGGAATGGATTTCCGGGGCGATCCTGCGAGCGCCTTGCTGGAAGTTTTGGATCCTGAACAGAATCATGCCTTTGTCGATCATTACGTAGAGGTGGAATACGATCTCTCTGATGTGATGTTTGTCGCGACAGCAAATTCGCTAAATATCCCACCTGCATTATTAGACCGGATGGAGGTCATCAAGCTCTCCGGTTATACCGAAGAAGAGAAGATCAATATCGCGCAGCGTTACCTTCTTGCTAAGCAGATCAAGCACACGGGGCTCAAGCCCGGTGAGATCGAGGTCAATGAGTCAGCGATTCGAGAGATTATTCGTACCTACACCCGCGAGGCCGGAGTCCGGGGGCTTGAGCGTGAGATCTCGAAAATCTGCCGAAAGGTTACACGGCTCGTTCTGACCAAGAAGGCGGTAATTCCCGTGAAGGTCTCCGATGCGAACATTGAAGAATTTCTCGGCGTCCGACGCTATACCTATGGCGTTGCGGAGAAAGAGGATCAGGTTGGCGAAGTCACTGGACTCGCCTGGACTGAGGTTGGCGGCGAGCTTCTCACCATTGAGGCAGCCGTGATGCCCGGCAAGGGGCAGATTATTCGTACTGGCTCGCTTGGCGATGTGATGAAAGAGTCTGTTGAGGCTGCTCGCTCGGTGGTTCGTAGCCGAGCGCGGCGTCTTGGTATTCGTGATGATGTCTTCGAGAAAAAAGACCTTCATATTCATGCCCCAGAAGGTGCAACCCCTAAGGACGGCCCGAGTGCAGGCATTGCCATGACGACCGCTATGGTCTCGGCGATGACCGGTATTCCCGTCCGTGCCGACGTTGCGATGACGGGGGAAATTACACTGCGTGGAGAAGTCTTGCAGATTGGCGGGCTGAAAGAAAAGCTCTTGGCTGCGCATCGCGGGGGAATCAAGAAGGTGTTGATCCCTGAGCAAAACGTTCGAGATCTGGCCGATATTCCCCTGATCGTCAAGAGTGCACTCGAGATTATTCCCGTGAAGTGGATTGACCAGGTGCTTGATCTGGCGTTATCTAGATCACCGACACCATTGCCTGATGAAGACGATGTGAATGCGGCTGTCGTGAAGTCCGATGCGGCATCATCCGAGGCGCGCACAATTCCGGTGCCGTCATCGGAGACGCTGCCGCACTAGAAAAAGGCGCTCTCTAAGAGCGCCTTTTTTATCGCGACTAGAGGCTCGTGACCGCCGGTAGTTTCCCTAACGGCTTGACATGCTGCCTGAATTCGGCGTTAATTAAGTTCACCTGCGCGATCGACGTAGGCCAGAAATTCTGAGTCTAAAAATAGAAAACGAATTATTAGAAGACAATTTGAGAGAGGGGTTGACGTGAACAAATCTGAAATGATTGAACACATTGCAAAGCAAGCAGATGTATCGAAAGCAGCCGCAGGCCGCGCACTTGAAGCGGTGATTGGTGGAATCAAAACGACGCTTAAAAAAGGCGGGTCGGTCACTCTGGTGGGGTTTGGAACCTTTGCAGTAGGCAAGCGGGCGGCCCGAACAGGCCGTAACCCCCAGACCGGTGCTGCGATCAAAATTAAGGCCGCTAAAGTCCCCAAGTTTCGCGCAGGCAAGGCATTAAAAGACGCAATTAATCGATAAACCGAGTGCGCCTGCTTCGGCAGGGCCATCTAGCCGGGCTGCTTGATTGGGCGGCCCTTTTTTTTTATACTTGTCGGCTTGCTTTAGGAAATTAACCGGGGTTTTGGGTGCTTAGCTCAGTTGGTAGAGCGGCGCCCTTACAAGGCGTAGGTCGGGAGTTCGACCCTCTCAGCACCCACCAAAACTTTTTTGCAGTTTTTGATTTTAAGGAGTGGTAGTTCAGTTGGTTAGAATACCGGCCTGTCACGCCGGGGGTCGCGGGTTCGAGCCCCGTCCACTCCGCCATCTCTCCCGGCTCTGGGTATGCCGGGCCTGTGTTGTTTACTCTTGAGTCCCCGCCATGTTTGAATCGGTCCGTCGGCACCAGAGAATTTTTCTTGGTCTGATTCTTGTTCTCATTATTCCTTCGTTCGTTGTGGTCGGCGCCTGGGATCTCATCGCGCCAGGTTCCGATTCGGGCACCGTTGCCACGGTGGGTCGACAGAAGATTCAGAAGTTCGAATGGGAGCGATCCCATCAGCAGCGGATTGATCAGGTCCGCGCCCAATTGGGTGGCCGCATTGATCCGAATCTACTCGATACACAGGCCTCGCGACTCTCCACTCTCGAAGACCTGGTGACCCAGCAGGTGCTGTTGCATGCGGCGGAGTCTTTACGAGTCCGCATTTCAGATGAGCAGATGCGAAGAACCATTGCAGCGATTCCGGCGGTGCAGAAAGACGGCCGGTTCGATATGGACTTGTATCAGCAGGTGCTGAAGGCCCAGGGCTTGACTGCCGAGGGCTTTGAGCAGCGTGTGCGTGCTGACCTAGCCCTGGAGCTGGCGCCCGCTGCGATTGGCCGCTCGACGATCGTGCCGCGTTCGGTGGCTCGCCGTCTGACCCAGTCTGGGCTGGAGACGCGTGTCGTGCGCGTGAAAAAGTTTCCCATTGCAGAGGCCCTCGCGGGCATCCAGGTTTCAGATGCGGAACTTCAGGCCTTTTATCAGGCCAACTCTAAAAATTTCCAGACTCCAGAGGAAGTGGATATTGTCTTGGTTGGGTTTTCGAAGCCAGCCTCCGCTGACCAGGTCGAGCAATTCTCGAACTTGGTCTACGAGCAATCCGATAGCCTTGAGCCTGCGGCTCGCAAATTTAATCTGCCGATTCAGACCGTGAAGTCTGTCCGCCGTCAGGGTTCCGATGAGGCAAGGCCGGCGGAACTCCAGCGCATTGTCGGCCACCCAAAGATGTTGCAGGCCTTGTTCTCGGCAGACGTGCTGGTCAACAAACGGAACACCGAAGCGGTGGAGATCGCCCCGGGTGTTTTGGCCAGTGCGCGGGTCATCGCCCACCGACCTGCTGCCCCAATTCCTATGGATCGTGTTCGTGCGCAGATTGAGCGTCAGCTGAGAGAGCAAAAGGCGGCAGAGCGCGTCACAGGCCTTGCCCAGAACGCAGCCAAAGAGCTCACGCCAGGCAGTGCGTTACCAGGCCTAGCCGCCGCAAAGACGCTGAGCCGCGCAGACAGCCAAAAGCCCGCTGGCGTACTCGATCTTCCTGCAGAAGTCATTGCAGCAGTATTTGCTGCTGATGTGAAGTCCTTGCCTGCCGCGATCAGTGTGCCGGCATCGGCGAAAACTGCAGCGGCCTGGCTCGTTGTTATTGAGTCCACCGCGATTCCGGCGCTCGATAGCCCTGCCGTGAAAGAGGCGGTTGCCCGCGAATTACAGCGGCTTGAGATGGCCTCCACCCAAGATGCGCTGGAGCGCTGGATTAGCTTTCACCGCCAGGCCATCGGCGTGAAAACCTACCCCGAGAAGCTTGCGAAGACCGATAGCCGCTAGTAAGAATCGGCGGCGTTAAGCCATTGCAGACTGCAGCGTTTGATGCATCGGATGGCCGGCGTGTTTCTTAGCTTGGGCGTAACCCGAATAATTCTTGCGCATTGACCGATGGTAGGTCGGGTCATAGTGGTGGGTGAGCAGTGAGGTCACAAGCTCGGCCCAGCTGCGGCGACGTATGCTGTCTTGCCATTGTGCGAGCCGATCAAGCCCTACCAGCGGGCCAAGCCGCTCCAACTGTGCCACCAGCACATCGGGCTGATCAAAGAAATGGGCATAGTCCTCGAGAAGATACGCGACACGATCTTCCAGACTCGGACACAGCTCGATACATTCCGAGGCCCGCATTTGTGAGATGAGTGCGGCCGGCACCTGCAGGGAACCAATTTTTTTACTCTCGGATTCAACAAGCACCGGCTCGTTTGCATTGAATTGCCGCAGCTGATCCCAGATTGCGGTCTCAAAGGCCTTTTGTGTGGGCTGCGCACCTGTTGGCTCAGAGCCCAGCAGAGAGCCACGATGGTGGGCCAACGCCTCAAGATCAAGGACCTGGCGGCCATCGCGCCGCGCCTGACGCAGAAATAAGCTCTTTCCTGATCCGGTGACGCCGCAAATGATCTGATAGCGTAAGCGTTGCGCCTGAATTGTTAGATCCTCGACAACATAGCGCCGAAACGCGATGTAGCCGCCTTTTAAAAGGGCTGGCTTCCAGCCAACGCGCTCCAGGACAGTCGCCATCGCCTGACTCCGATTGCCCCCGCGCCAGCAGTAGATGAGTGGTCGCCACTCCCGTGGCTGATCCAGCAGGGCCGTCTCGAGTGCCGAGGCGATATTCCGCGCCACCCGCGCAGCACCAAGCTTTTTGGCTGCAAAGGAAGATTCGGCATAGAGCTTTCCGATCTCGGCCCGTTCCTGATTGGAGAGCACCGGAAGGTTGATGGCGCCCGGCAGCCGGTCGGTCGCCCATTCGTCGGGGCTGCGTACATCAATCACTGCATCGAAACGATCAAAGTCGCGAATCGCTTCGTGGATTGTGGTCTGCATATTGCCCTGGACTTCCGATGTTATTTTCGAAGGTCTGCTAAGACGGCACAGCCGCGAATGACTGCTGGCCGACTGCCGATCGATTCAAACCAGCGGCGCACATTGGGGTAGGCCGCGATATCGACGCCTTGTCGCTCATAGGAGGCAATCCATGGCCAGGCGGCAATATCGGCAATGGAGTATTCATCACAGCCGAGATACTTGCACTGCGCAAGCCGTTGGTCCATCACACCGTAAAGCCGCTGGGCCTCTTGGGTATAACGTTGAATTGCGTAATCAATCTTTTGTGGCGCGTAGATCCGAAAATGGTGGGCCTGGCCAAGCATGGGCCCGAGGCCTCCCATCTGAAACATGAGCCACTGCAAAATATCGTAGCGGTCTGTTTCTGTGGTGCCCAGCAGCGTATTTGTTTTTCCGGCGAGATAGATCAGAATAGCGCCGGATTCGAATAGCGAATAAGGCTTTCCCTTTGGCCCCTTGCTATCCACAATGGCTGGGATTTTATTATTCGGGCTGATTCTCAAGAAGTCGGGTGCAAACTGGGCATTGGCCGAGATATTGATGGGCAGGGCTTTATATTTCAGGCCAGTCTCTTCGAGCATGATCTGAACTTTTTTTCCGTTTGGCGTCGGCCAGGTGTACAGAGTAATCATTGGGGTGGGCTCCAGGGATGTTGAACGAGATGCTCTTGGCGAATCACGAACACATTATCAAACTGTTCCTGGGTACGGATCCATTGGGCTGTTAGCCCTGAAAATTCTCTGCGTAGCAGGGCCTCGGTGCTGCGGCGTTCGTGGCCGATCTCGACGATCAGCAGGCCCCCGGGCATCAGGAAGCGGGCCGCCTGACTCAGTAGCCGGCGGACAACCGCCATTCCACGATCCTCGGCGATCAGGGCCATCGTGGGCTCTGCTTTGAATTCTTCCGGCAGTCTCGATCCTTTGGTTGCCGGCACATAGGGCGGGTTGGAGATGATCAGGTCATAGGGCCCATGGCGGTCGGGATTGAGGGCCGAGAAGACATCGGACTGCACAAGCCGAATGCGATCGGCCATCGCGTAGCGATTCACATTGGCGTGAGCAACCGCTAATGCGTCAGCCGATAGATCGGCAGCATCGATTTTTGCTTGAGGATAGATGTCGGCGGCAATAATCGCCAGACAGCCTGATCCTGTGCACATATCCAGAATCTGCGATGGGGCCTTCGGGGTTGGTGAGAGCCGCGCTAGGCGGTGGACCAGCAGCTCGGCAATAAACGATCGGGGAATGATGACCCGTGGATCAACCGTGAATCCATAGCCTTTGAGCCAGGCCATTCCGGTGAGGTACGCAGTCGGCACGCGATCTCGAATCCTTCGGTGAAGGGCCGACTCCACCTGTGTGATCTGGGCAGCCGATAGCGGCTGTGCAGAGATGCTCTCTGGGCTATCAACGGGATAATTTAAGACTGCCAGGATCAGCCATCGCGCTTCGTCCCATGCATTGAGTGTGCCTTGGCCGAATTCAATCTTGGCCCGATGCATCTGCTGCGCACCGATTTCAATCAGTTCGCCAAGTGTCATGGTAGGAGTGGGCCCGATCAGGCCGCCTGCAGCAGACTTCGAATCGCCTGGTGATAGACCTCGGTAAGCGGCTCGAGATCTTTGACCGCAATACGCTCATTGATCTGATGAATGGTCGCGTTGGGCGGACCAAATTCAATCACCTCGCGGCAGTGCTTGGCGATAAAACGTCCATCTGAGGTTCCGCCAGTGGTTGAGAGCTCAGGCGTAATGCCGACCACCTGCTGAATGGCCTGACTGACGGTATCGCAGAGCCGGCCGGCGGCTGTCAGATAGGGATCACCGCCCAGGGTCCACTTGAGCTCGAATTTCAGTCCGTATTTCGACAGCACGGACTCCAGTCGACCGCGGAGGTCTTCTGGGGAGCTCACGCTTCCAAAGCGGAAATTGAATTGGGCCCGCAGCACACCCGGAACGACGTTGCTGGCGCCGGTGCCGGCATTGAGGTTAGACACCTGCCAGGTGGTGGGGGGAAAGTATTGATTTCCGTCGTCCCACCGAATTGCTGCGAGCTCCGCAAGCGCGGGCGCGAACTCATGAATCGGATTGATTGCGAGATGGGGGTACGCCACATGGCCCTGCCGGCCATGAATCAACAGATCCCCAGAAAGCGTGCCGCGGCGGCCATTTTTGATCATGTCGCCCAGTGAACTCACCGAGGTGGGCTCACCCACAATGCAGTAATCGAGAAGCTCGCCGCGATGAGCCAGCTCGCGCACCACTTGCACAGTTCCATCGATGGCTGGGCCTTCCTCGTCGGAGGTGATGAGATACGCAAGCCGGCCGCTGAAGCGGGGCGAGCCACTGACAAAGCGCTCCGAGGCTACGACAAATGCCGCAAGCGAGGACTTCATATCCGATGCACCCCGGCCGTAGAGCAAATCGTTATCGATGCTTGCTGAAAACGGGCCGTGTTTCCATTGGTCAAGCGGTCCTGGCGGGACGACATCGGTATGGCCGGCCAACACCAGCGTAGGCCCAGGCGCACCGCCCTCGCGGACGGCCCAGAGGTTGGTGACCTCACCAAAACGCAGAAACTCTGTTGAAAAGCCAAGCGGGGAGAGACGATTCGCAATCAACTCACAGCAGCCGCTGTCGCGCGGCGTGACAGAGTCACGCTGAATGAGCTCCTGGGCGAGCGCGAGGGTGGGTGCATTCATGTCGTTGCCTTGGGAAACAGACTGCGATAGAGCGAATCAGAAAATCCAACCGACATTTTTTCTCCGACTTCGAGCACCGGCCGTTTGATTAAAAGTGGGTGGGCTAGCATGAGCTCCGAGGCCGAGAGTTGATCGTTGATTTGGGCCCGTAGGCCAGGGTCGAGCTGCCGCCAGGTCATGCCACGACGATTTAAAAGCGCATCCCAGGGCAGGTGGGTAAGCCAACGGTCGAGGGTTGCAGCATCCAGGCCTGTCTTTTTCAAGTCAATGAATTCAATGCCGCAGGCATGCTGCGTCAGCCAGGCGCGGGCCGCCCGAACCTGATCGCAGTTGGTGATGCCGTAGAGCCGCACCTGCGGCTGATGTTCGGCATGGGCGGCAGTGTTCATCGTTTAGTCGCCACGCAGCAATTCATTAATGCCCGTCTTAGCACGGGTCTGGGCGTCAACGCGCTTGACGATGACGGCACAGGCCAGCGAATAACGGCCATCGGCAGACGGCAGGCTGCCCGGCACAACGACCGCGCCCGAGGGCACCCGGCCGTAGGTGATCTCGCCGGTTTCTCGATCAAAGATCTTGGTGGACTGGCCGATGAAGACGCCCATCGACAGGACCGCATGATCTTCAACGATTACGCCCTCGACGACCTCTGAACGTGCGCCAATAAAACAGTTATCGCCGATGATGGTGGGATTGGCCTGCACGGGCTCCAAGACCCCGCCAATGCCAACGCCGCCTGAGAGATGCACGTTCTTGCCGATCTGTGCGCAGGATCCGACGGTGGCCCAGGTATCGACCATGGTGCCTTCATCCACATAGGCACCAATGTTCACGTAAGAGGGCATGAGCACCACGTTCTTGCCAATGAAGGCGCCGCGGCGGGCTGCCGCTGGTGGCACCACCCGAAAGCCCCCCGCTTTGAAATCTGCTTCGGAATAGCTCGTGAACTTCGGAGCGACCTTGTCGTAAAAGCGCAGCCCACCACAATCCAACGGCGCATTGTCACGAAGCCTGAAGCTGAGAAGCACCGCCTTTTTGATCCACTGGTGGGTGACCCATTCGCCATTGACCTTCTCGGCAACGCGCAGCGTGCCGCGGTCGAGCTGCTCAATCACTTCTTCGACCGCAGCCCGGAGTTCGGCGGGCGCATTCGCGGGCGAGAAAGCAGTGCGGTTTTCCCATGCGCCATCAATGATGGAGAAAAGTTTCTGGTGATCTTGGTGAGAGGAAGTCATGTTGGATTGTTGCTCGAGAGGGATCGTGTCAAGAAGGCCTAGCGCGTTGGCAGCTGCGGCTCGAAAGCCTGCAGCTGCACTGGGACCTGGGGCTTCCAGCCTTTGGCGCGGTGTTCGGCGACCACTGTGGTGAAGATGCCGCCACGGACATACCAGCGGGCGGTGAGCCGCATGAAGCGGGGTGCGACCGCCTTCACCATGTCGGTGAGAATCTTGTTGGTGACCGCCTCATGAAAGGCCCCCTGGTCTCGGTAGGACCACATGTAGAGCTTCAACGCCTTTAGTTCGAGATTCTTTTTCTCTGCGATGTAATCGAGAGTGAAATGGGCAAAGTCGGGCTGGCCGGTGAGCGGACAGAGGCAGGTGAACTCGGGGATCTCCATGTGGACCAGATAGTCCCGGCTCGGCTCGGGATTGGGGAAGGTCTGGAGGGCTTTTCTGGGGCTGCTGGCCATGGGGCTTTAAATCCGGATAAAGATGTAATTTAGTTGTTATATCAACGAAGATAGATGAATTTAGGGCTATTTTTCCGTAAAAAAACGGGGTCGTACTGGGTGATATTATAGCCCCTGCCTTACCTCCAGCCTTATTTCACCGTGGGTTTATCGTGCGACTGTCCTATCTGAAGCTTTCTGGTTTTAAGTCCTTCGTCGACCCCACCACACTCCACTTCCCCAGTGTTTTGGTCGGTATCGTTGGCCCAAATGGCTGCGGCAAATCCAATGTGATTGATGCAGTGCGTTGGGTGCTGGGCGAGTCCCGCGCCAGTGAGTTGCGCGGCGAGTCAATGCAGGATGTGATTTTCTCGGGCTCAGGCAGCCGCAAGGCCTCGGGCCGAGCAAGTGTCGAGCTTGTCTTTGAGAACACTGAAGGCCGAATTACCGGTCCCTGGGGCCAGTATTCGGACATTGCGGTGAAGCGGATTCTGACCCGAGATGGCCAGTCCACATATTGGATCAACAATCAGGCGGTCCGTCGGCGCGATGTCTACGACTTATTTCTGGGCACGGGCCTCGGGCCTCGGGCTTACGCCATCATCGGCCAGGGAATGATCTCCCGGGTGATCGAGTCGCGGCCGGAAGAACTGCGGGTGTTTTTGGAAGAGGCGGCGGGCGTCTCGAAATACCGCGAACGGCGAAAAGAGACCGAAGGCCGTCTGTCGGATGCCCGTGAGAATCTCGCCCGTATCGAAGATATTCGACTCGAACTTGATGCTCAGATCACACGGCTTGAGCAGCAGGCAGAGCTTGCACAGCGTTATCGTGAACTCAGTGATCGCCGAGACGAAAAACAACGCTGGCTATGGTGGACGCGGCGTGAAGAGTTTGTGCAGAGCCTGGAGAAGCTCTCTGCGCGAAAGCGTGAGGCAGAACTGCAAATTGATGCGCAGACGGCTGAACTGCGTGCTATCGAGCGTGATCTTGAGCAGACGCGGTCGGAGTATCACGCCGCGAGCGATGCGGTCCACGATGCGCAGCAGCGTCTGTACGAGGTCAACACTGAGATCACCCGCATTGAGGGCGAGCAGCGCCGCCTGAGAGAACTTCGTGACCGCACCATTCTTGCAAAAGAAGCAGCGTCTCAGATCATCGAGGCCGAAACAGCTGCGCAACACGAGGGTGAATCCAAGCGGATCACGGATTCCGAGGCGGCCACAATCGCTGAGCTCGCGCTTGCGGAGAGGCGCGCAGCGGCGGAGCAGCTACGCGCAACACTTGCGCCCCTGGAACAGGCGCTGAGTTCACGCAATGAGACGCTCGCTGCCGCACAGGCTGATGCCGCAGTGGTGCAGACTGAGTTGCGGGCCCTTTCGGATCGGCAGGCCGATCTCTCTGGCCGCATCCGTCGGCTGGAGGCCCGATTACAAGAGCAGGATCGTGAGCAGTCAGCACTGGAGCGTGTTGACCCGAGCGCAAAAGGACTGATTTCTGGCCAGCGCCGTGACGCCCTCGCGCAGTCGCAGGCCGCAGCATCGCAGCTCGAGTCTGCGGAGCAGTCCGTGGTGGCTGCCGAGCGCAGCCGCGCGGCGGCCCAGGATGAATGTCAAAGGGCCCGCGATCAGCAGGCCCATCTACAGGCTCAGCTTGAGGCCTTGCGGGGGTTGCAGTCACAGATTGAATCGCAAGATCAATTGGTACCTTGGCTTAAAAAGCGTGGTCTGCAAGAGCGCCCGCGTCTCTGGTCGAGTATCCGTGTGCGCGAAGGTTGGCAGACCGCAGTCGAGTCTGCGCTTGGCGATCGGCTCTCTGCGGTCGCACTCGATGGCCTCCAGGGCGCCGGTGAGTTCGCCACCGATGCGCCGCCCGCACGGCTGACACTGTTTTCAGGCGAAGCGGCATCGGGCCAGTCGATTCCTGCGGATAGCCTTGCGCAGCAGATCCAAGGAGAGGGTCCCATTGCAGCTGTTGTGCGTGAGTGGCTTGCCAGCTATCGATGCGCCGACGATTTTTCTTCAGCATTACTTCAGGCGTCGAGCAGCAAGGACCGTTGGATCACGCGTCAGGGCCATATTGTTGAGCGTGGCCTGATTCGTTTTTATGCCGAGGAAAATGAGCAGGCTGGGCTGCTCGCCCGCAGAAGCAAGATCGAGCAGCTTGAATCGGCCACCAAAGCCCAGCAGCTGATGCTCGAAGAGGCCACTTCGGTAATGCAGCGGGCCGAGTCCGATCTCCATGCACGGCGCGGTGAGTTGGCAGGCCTTCGGGAGCGGGCCCAGGGTGCCCAGGCCCGGGCCCACGAGTTGGCGCTTGCCGAGGTCAAGCTGGACGAAAAAATTCAACGGCTTGGCACGCAGGATGCCGCGCTGCTGGCCGCCATCGCGCAGTCGCGGCAGGAGCTTGCCGATCTCAGCGCACAGCGAACGCACTGTGAGCAGTCGACGGAAGAGGCCGAGGGCCGTCTGGTTGCGCAGACGGCTGAACTGGATCGGCAAAAGAGCCTGCAGGAGTCGCAGGCCCACGAGGTGGATCAGGCCCGTATGCAGTTGTCCCAAGCCGAGCAGTCTGTGCAAGAGGCATTGCTGGCGCAGCGGCTTGCACAAGAGCAGCGCAGGGTCTTCGAAGAGCGCATGCGCGAATCCATTGATCGGCTTGAGCAGGCCCGTCATCGGCTCGCTGAGGCGGATCGAGAGCTCGGCGAGCTGCAACAAGCGCTGGATTCAAGTGATTTGCAGCCCCTGCTGGAAAGCCGCGTTGCGCGTGAGGCACAGGTGGCTGAAATTCGTGAGCGTGCCGATCAGCTAAGCCAAAAACTCCGGGCATTGGAGGAGCAGCGGCTGGTGATGGAGCGCAGCCTTGAGCCTTTGCGTGCCGCATTGGCTCAGGCAGACGCCGATAGCTCGGGCGCCCGCGTTGGCATTGAGCAGATTGATCAGCAGCTGGCGGACGAGGGATTGGTCGTCAGCGACATCTCCCAGCAGCTTGCAGCCGCATTTCCTGAGGGCCGCTGGCCCAAGCCATCGAGTCTGCATAGCGAGGTTCAGCGGCTCATCAAGGAAATCGAGTCCATGGGCGCTGTCAATCTCGCAGCGCTTTCTGAGCTCGAGCAGTCGCGGGAACGTAAGACGTTCTTGGATTCGCAGGCGGCCGATTTACTGTTGGCAGTAGAGACATTAGAGGACGCGATTCGGAAGATTGATCGTGAGACCCGGTCGCTGTTGCAGGAGACATTCGATACCGTGAATCAAAATTTTGGCCAGCTTTTCCCGAGGTTATTTGGTGGGGGCGAGGCCAAGCTCGCGATGACCGGCGAAGAGATTCTTGATTGTGGCGTGCAGGTGATGGCCCAGCCACCAGGGAAGCGCAACACCTCAATTCATTTGCTCTCGGGTGGCGAAAAGGCCCTGACTGCGATCGCATTGGTGTTTGCGCTGTTTCAGCTGAATCCTGCACCGTTTTGTTTATTGGATGAGGTCGATGCGCCGCTGGATGATCCCAATACCGAGCGTTTCTGTAATTTGGTTCGCCACATGTCGGCTTCAACGCAGTTTGTGTTTATCACTCATAACAAGATCGCGATGGAGATGGCCCAGCATCTGATGGGCGTTACGATGCAGGAGCAGGGCGTATCACGCATCGTGGCGGTTGATCTGGATGCAGCGAATGCGATGGCCCAAGAGGCGGCATGACCGAAATGCAGTGGACGGTTGTGGCGGGCGCTACGATCGTGCTGCTGGGGGTGTTGGTGGCCAATTTTCGGGATTGGTCTCGGGCGAAAAAACGAATCATTCAGCCTGCGGCGGCGGCTGATGAGCCGCGACTTACGCTAGCCTCGGAGCGCGTCATCGAGGGCGCGCTGCCCTCAACAATTTCTGAAGCGATTGCGATTCTGGAATGGCAGATGCCAGCCTCAGTCGGCAAGCTTCAGCAGGAACTGCGCGGGTGGCGGCATGTCGGGTCAAAGCCGCTTGCATTTGGCTGGGTGAGTCGGCCGGGCGAGCCGGCCCAGATCCAGCCCCAGACCCCAGAGGTCTTTGCGCTTCAGGTTGGCCTCTTGTTGGCCACCCGCAGCGGGCCGCTGCACGCGATGGAGTATTCCGAGTGGCAGGAGCAACTCGGCCGAATCGCTGGCGCGTTGGGCGCGCGATTGACTGTGCCTTCCATGTCGGATGTGTTGAGTCAGGCGCGCCAGCTCGATCAGCGTTGCGCGGAGGTCGACGCCCAGCTGACCCTCGCCGTCACTTCTGCTGAGATCCTCTCGGCCGCAAAGATTGCATCGGCGGCAAGTGCAGCAGGTCTGGAATCCCGCGGCGAGTCTCGATTCGCAAAGGGGCCTCTGCATCAGCAGCGATTCTCTGTGTTTCCCGGCGAGTCGGGCGCCAGCCTCATTTTGTTGCTTGATGTTCCGCGTACTTCCGCACCGTCTGATGCCTTTCGCGAGATGATTGCCACCGCAGAAGTATTAGCCTCGGTGCTGGAGGCTCAGGTCACTGACGAGGCAGGCCATCGGCTGTCGGCGCAGAATTTCGAAGGCATCGCCGCACAAGTCGCTGACAAAGAACAGCGTCTTTTGGCGATGGGCATCACGCCAGGCACGCCAGTGGCGCAGCGGCTTTTCCTTTAAGCGAGCATTGCTTTGGCCCGTGACACCGCATCGGTTTCAGTGGATCTTCAGAAAATTCGCAGCCGTATTCTTGCTTTGCGCGCCGAGGTGATCACGCATCAGCAGGCTTATCACATGCTGGATGCGCCGATGATCAGCGATGCCCAATATGATGCACTGGTGCGCGAGCTAGAGGGCCTGGAGTCGCGCTACCCAGAGCTTGCGCCAGGGCCTTCGCCCGTGGATCAGGTGGGCTTTGCGCCAAAACGAGAGTTCTCCGAAGTGCGGCATCGTGTACCGATGTTGTCGCTTAACAATGCGTTTAGCGATGAGGATATTCAGCAGTTTGCGAGCCGATTGGCACAAAACCTCAGCCTAAAGGCAGAGGCCTTACGTTTTAGTGCTGAGCTTAAGTTTGATGGCATCGCTGTGAGTCTGCGTTATGAGGCGGGCAGGCTAGTCGAGGCAGCGACCCGCGGTGATGGATCAGTCGGTGAGGACATTACGCCCAACATCCGTGTCATTCAGGATGTACCCAAGCAGCTGGTTGGACCGAACCTGCCGCAGGTGCTGGAAGTACGCGGTGAAGTTCTGATGCGGCGTCAGGATTTTGATGCGCTCAATGAACGCCAGGCGGCCCGCGGCGAGAAGGTCTTTGTGAATCCGCGCAATGCAGCCGCAGGCAGTCTGCGCCAGCTCGACCCCAAGATCACCGCGGAACGGCCCTTGAGCTTTTATGCGTATGGCACAGGCGAGGTCCGATGGGCTGCGGGCAAAGAAAGGCAGCTCTCCACGCATTCGGAATGGCTTGACGCGTTGGCCGGCTGGGGCCTGCCGGTGGCCACCGATCGGGCCGCAGCACTGCCTTGTAAGGGCCTACTGAAGTTTTATTCTGAGATTCTTTCGCGCCGATCATCGTTGCCCTTTGAGATCGACGGCGTGGTCTACAAACTCGAGTCGTTGGCGCTGCAGTCACAAGCAGGCTATGTCTCACGTGCGCCGCGCTTTGCCGTTGCGCATAAGTTTCCCGCCGAAGAGGCCAGCACACGGCTATTGGGTATTGATGTTCAGGTCGGACGCACCGGCGCATTGACACCTGTTGCCCGACTTGAGCCCGTATTCGTTGGTGGTGTGACCGTCACCAATGCAACGCTTCACAATGCCGATGAGATTATTCGCAAGGGCATCATGATTGGAGACACCGTCTGGGTCCGGCGGGCTGGTGATGTGATTCCGGAAGTATTGGGCCCGATCGCAGCCCTGCGGCCAGCCGATGCGCGGCCCTTTACGATGCCAACATCCTGCCCGGCGTGCGGCACGCCTGCGGTGCGCGAGGCCGAGGAGGCGGTTAGCCGATGCCCAGCCGGTCTGACCTGTGGCGCGCAGCGCAAGCAAGCGTTTTTGCATTTCGCCCAGCGCCGGGCGATGGATATCGAGGGCCTTGGAGAAAAGATTGTCGATCAGCTGGTTGAGAAAAACCTGGTGAGCTCGATTGCGGATTTATATGGACTTACCATTGATCGGCTCGCGGCCCTGGATCGGATGGCCGAGAAATCTGCCAGCAATCTGATTGCGCAAATCGATGCGTCGCGGTCTGCAAGCCTTGCGCGGCTTTTATTCGGACTCGGAATTCGTCATGTCGGTGAACGGACGGCCCATGATCTTGCCTTGCATTTCAAGTCGCTGCAGGCGATCCGAGATGCAAGCCCCGAGAGCTTGCTTGAGGCACCCGATGTCGGGCCGGTGGTGGCCGCATCGATTCGAGAATTTTTCGATAATCCCGAGCAGTCCGCGATTGTGGATCGACTGCTTGCCGCAATTCGGCTTGAGCGGCTTGATGATCGGCCTGCGGTGGCGCCGGCCGTCAGCGCCGCCGCTGCCCAGCCGTTTGCTGGGATGACCGTGGTGCTCACCGGAACTTTAGGCAGCATGGCCCGCGATGAGGCTGCCAATTGGATCGCCGCCTTGGGCGGCAAGACCAGCGGCTCGGTGTCGGCGAAAACTGGACTGGTGATTGCGGGAGAAGCAGCGGGAAGTAAACTTACTCGCGCACAGGAGCTGGGCGTGCGGGTCATGGATGAGGCTGCGTTTCTTGAATTGATTCAGCCATTTCGGCAACAAGGGGCAACATGAGTAAGTTTTCCGGAAAAGTCCGTAAGGCAGTCTTCCCAGTGGCTGGACTCGGCACACGGTTTTTGCCGGCCACTAAGGCCAGCCCAAAAGAGATGCTGCCCGTCGTGGATAAGCCCCTCATTCAATATGCGGTCGAGGAGGCCGCTGCTGCGGGCATTACGGATATGATTTTCATTACGGGCCGCTCCAAGCGTGCCATTGAGGATCATTTCGACAAGGCCTATGAGCTCGAGGCCGAGCTGGAGGCTAAAAATAAACAGCAGCTGCTTGAAGTCGTGCGGGGTGTGGCGCCCGGAAGCATCAACTGCATTTACATCCGCCAGCCTGAAGCCCTTGGCCTTGGCCATGCCGTCTTGTGTGCTGAGCCGGTGGTGGGCGATGAGCCCTTTGCCATTTTGTTGGCCGATGACTTAATGGATGCCGGCGAGGGCGGCGTGCCGGTGATGCGCCAGATGGTGGAGCAATTCGAGCAGCACCGCAGCAGCGTGATTGCGGTCGAAGAGGTGCCGTTAACAGAGACCTCGAAATACGGCATTGTGAGCACGGCCGCCGCAGGCGGCGCCAGCATCGAAACCATGACAGGCATTGTGGAAAAACCGCGGCCTGAGGCGGCGCCGTCTCGGCTTGCTGTCGTGGGCCGCTACCTGCTCACCGCCCGAATCTTCGATTTGATTCGTCAGCAATCTGCGGGTGCAGGCGGCGAGATTCAATTGACCGACGCGATTGCGCGTTTACTCAAAGAAGAGCCCGTGCTGGCCTATCGTTTCCAAGGCCGCCGCTTTGATTGCGGCGCAAAGCTTGGCTACATGCAGGCCTCGGTCACGCTGGCCCGGCGGCATCCGGAGATCGGCGCTGACTTTGCCCGCTGGCTAGGCGGCGACCGCCTTTAACAAATCGGCCTCGAGGGCGATTTGTTTTTTCTCTTCACGAATCGATTCGCCCTGAATTAAAAACACATCTTCGGCCCGCTCACCATGGGTCATGATGCGGGCGGTCTGAAGCCGAATTCGATGATTCGCCAGAGTCTTGGCAATTGCATACAGCAGGCCGGTCCGATCGGCCGCCGTTACATTGAGAACGTGATACTGGCCTCTCGAGTCGGGCTGCAGATCAATTCTTGGCGGAATAGGGAAGTAACGGGATTGGCGTGACTGCCGGCCCTGGTTGGCCGCAGGCAGCGGGCCACGTTCGGCCAAGACCCGGGCCAGTCCAGCTTCAATGATCGTCAGCATCTCGCGATGAAAGCCTTCTTGATTCTGCGGTTCCACCACGAAGGTGTCCATCGCATAGCCATCTGAGGTGGTATGAATTTTCGCATCCAGAATGCTGATGTTTTGGCCATCAAAGTA
>CAYXRY010000013.1:20873-30844 GCA_964467545.1 uncultured Bordetella sp.
ATAGACCACCACCTGCAATCCAACTTCATCAGGTGCGCGTCGTGCAATCACGGTGGGCGCCGATGATGGGGCCCGCTGTGACAACAGCCGCGCGTGCCATTCAATTTCGCTGGCCTCGTGGCGTAAAAAGTATTGCAGCTCCAGGGTTTTCCAGAAAGCTTGTGCGGGCACGACCTCCTTTCCATGCAGCCGCAGCAGACGTTCGGCCTCGGCGGTCTTGGCCAGATAGGCATCACGTGGGGGCTGCATCTCAGTGCGCTTTCGCCCGCCCGCAGATTCCATGGCGGCGAGCGTACGCCGATAGAGTTCTTCGAGCAGCCGGGCTTTCCAGTTACTCCAGGCCTTCGGGCTGGTGCCGCGAATATCGGCGACCGTGAGCAAGTAAAGCGCGGTGAGCCTGCGGGGCGTGCGGACGGTGGCGTGAAACTGTTCAATTGTTTGTGGGTCGGCAAGATCCTGCTTTTGTGCCACCTGCGACATGGTCAGATGGTGCTCCACCAGGAAAACCAAGAGTGCTGTGGTCTCGGCATCCAACTCATAGTCCTGCGCGAAACGTCGCACTTCGAGCCGGCCCAAGGCAGAATGGTCTCCGCCCCGGCCTTTGGCGATATCGTGAAACAGGGCCGCGATGTACAAAATCCATGGCCACTGGAATTCCGCCATCAGCCGGCTGCATAGTGGGAACTCATGGGCATGCTCGTCCATGGTGAGCCGACGCAGATTACGAATGACCTGCAGGATGTGTTGATCCACCGTGTAGACATGAAAAAGATCGTGCTGCATCTGGCCGACGATTTTTCGAAAGACGGGCAGCATGCGGCCCAAGATTCCTAGGTTATTCATCAGCCGAAGCCCATGCACAATGCCACGCGGCTGCTGAAACAAACTCAGAAACAGCTGGCGATGGCGGGAATCTTTGCGAAACTCGGCATCAATTCGGTCGCGATGATTCCACAGCGCCCGCATCGTGCGGGCCGACATGCCGCGCAATTGTGGATGCTGTTGGACCCGTAAGAAGGCCCGCAGCATCGCGCTCGGCTCGACATCAAAACGCTGCTCATCACGGACTTCGAGCAGGCCGTAGATCTCGTCGAATTCATCATCAATACGCCGAGGCTGCTGGCCGTCGGGCATCTGCGCAGAGGGAAAGAGCCGTGGCTCGAAGTTGGCCAACAGCATGGAGCTAATCTGAAAGATTGCTTTTGCAGCACGGTAGTAACGCTGCATGAGCATTTCGCTGGCACGACGTCCGCCGCGGGCTGAGAGTCCAAGCCGTTGGGCGACCTCAGTCTGAAGATCAAACACCAGACGGTCTTCGCGACGGCCGGCTGCAAGATGCAGATGGCCGCGAATCAGCTGCAGCAGCCGTTGGGCCCGCTGGACCTCGGAGGCTTCTCGATCGGTGATCAGGCCATCTCGGGCCAGATCCTCCCAGCGGTGTCCGAGTCCAAAGGCCTGAGTAATCCAACGCAGGATTTGTAGATCTCGCAGGCCGCCGGGGCTTTCTTTGCAGTTGGGCTCGAGGCTGTAGGGCGAGTCGTTATGTCGGCCGTGGCGCTGCTGCATCTCCAGAAGTTTGCCCTGGGCGAATTCCTTCACGTTCATCTGCTCGAACCATGCGCGTGTCAGCGCAGCGACAGGCGGCTTCGGCCCAGCGATCCAGCGCGACTCCAGCAGTGCCGTGGCAATCGTGAGGTCGTCTTGGGCATGCTGCATGCATTCGGAGAGTGAGCGAATGCTGTGTCCGGCATCCAGACCAATGTCCCAAAACCCGCTCACCAGCGCTTCGGCCTGCGGAGCAATTACTGCCTCTCGATAGCCCTCAGGCATCAGGATCAGCAGATCAACATCCGAAAATGGTGCTAGCACGCCCCGGCCATAGCCGCCCACCGCAATAAGGCTTGCCTGAGGAATGGCGAAGTCGCGCCACAGCGCGCGCAAAATACCGTCGACGTCGCGACTGAAGCGTCGCATTGCTGCAACAGGATTGGTCCGTGGTGTCCAGAGGCTGGCATTGCGCTCGCGCGCCTGCCGCAGGGACTTCCTGAGCGCGCCAAGAATTTCGGTACGCGATTGAAGGCCCTTAGCTTGGCCGGCGTCGCTCACGGTCGGGGCTGCCTTCGGAGATGGTCAGGACCTCAAATCCAGCCTCAGTGACCAGCACGGTGTGCTCCCACTGGGCCGAGAGACTGTGGTCCTTGGTCACGATCGTCCACCCATCGGCCAGCTCCCGAATCTCAGGCCGGCCCGCATTGATCATCGGCTCGATGGTGAATGTCATACCCGTCTTAAGCTCCAGGCCGGTGCCTGCCTTGCCGTAGTGCAGGACCTGCGGCTCTTCGTGAAAGCCCCGGCCGATGCCGTGGCCACAAAACTCTCGAACCACCGAATAGCCGGCCGATTCGGCAAGCCTCTGAATGGCCGCGCCAATATCGCCCAGCCGCTTGCCAGGAGCAACCTGACGAATGCCCGCCCACATGGCCTCGTGAGTGATCTCGCAGAGTCTCTTGGCAGCAATGGAGGCCTCGCCGACGAAGAACATGCGGCTGGTGTCCCCGTGAAAGCCGTCCTTGATGACCGTGATGTCGATGTTCACGATGTCCGAGGACTTCAGCACCCGGTCGCCCGGTACGCCGTGGCAGACCTGATGGTTAATTGAGGTGCAGATGGATTTGGGGTAGGGCTTGTAGCCCGGCGGGCAGTAGTTCAGAGGGGCGGGAATTGTCCCTTGAACATTCACCATGTAGTCATGGCAGAGCCGGTCGAGCTCTCCGGTGGTGACCCCAGGCTTGATATAGGGCCCAATGAAGTCCAGGACCTCAGAGGCGAGCTGGCCTGCGACCCGCATGGCGTCGATTTCGGGACCGGATTTGAGCTGAATGGGCATAAGGGGTTAGAATCACGGGTTGCCGGAAGCCCTTGATTAACAAGGTATTTTTCGGCGCTGTGGGCGCTCATTGTGCCTGATTTTTAAACCAAAGCATTCGAAGCAGGGGTGTCTGTGCAGGGAAGCGGGGCTCTTGACCTGCCACGCTGCAGCAGACTCTTTCGAGTGCCGAGACCAACCCTTGCAAGGAGAAGCCGTATGTCAGTCAGTATGCGCGAAATGCTAGAGGCAGGAGTCCACTTCGGCCACCAGACCCGGTTCTGGAATCCCAAGATGGCCCCTTTTATCTTTGGCCATCGCAACAAGATTCACATCATCAATCTCGAGCAGACCGTCAGCCACCTTGGCGACGCGCTGAAGTTCATCAAACAGCTCTCTCAGCGTAGAGGCACCGTGCTGTTTGTCGGCACCAAGCGGCAGTCAAGGGAAATCATTGCTGAGGAAGCCAGCCGTGCCGGCCAGCCCTATGTCGACCAGCGTTGGCTGGGCGGCATGCTCACCAACTTCAAGACTGTGAAGACCTCGATCAAGCGACTCAAGGATATGGAGACCGTGACGGCCGAGGGCGGCCTGGAGCGCATGAGCAAAAAAGAGGCGCTCTCGTTTGGCCGTGAGATGGATAAATTAAACAAAACATTAGGCGGCATCAAGGATATGGCAGGCCTGCCTGATGCCTTGTTTGTTGTCGACGTGGGATATCACAAGATCGCCGTGCAGGAAGCCAATAAATTGGGTATCCCCGTGGTGGCGGTGGTCGATACGAATCACTCCCCTGAGGGCGTGGATTATGTCATCCCGGGTAATGACGATGCCAGCCGTGCAGTGCGGCTTTACACCCGCGCGGTGGCGGACGCGATTCTTGATGGCCGGGCCAATGCTGTAGCGGATGTGGTCTCGGCGATTCGCGATGAGCAAGATGAATTCGTTGAGGTGGAAGACGCCTCCTAGGCGGTCTCCATGGCGTGAGGACTGGCCCCCAAGATCCGGGCCGATGCATGCGAAGGGGCCGGTCAGTTTGAGCGGCCCTTTTTTTGAAACATGAGTTTGAATCAGGAGAACACAATGGCGGAAATCACCGCAGCAATGGTCAAGGAGCTTCGTGAGAAAACCGACGCGCCGATGATGGAGTGCAAAAAAGCCCTCTCTGAGGCCGGTGGGGATATGGCAAAAGCCGAGGAAATTCTGCGTGTGAAGCTTGGTAGCAAGGCCAGCAAGGCCGCCTCCCGAGTGACGGCAGAGGGCATCGTGTCGATTCATGTCGAGGGCGCCCATGCGGCCATGGTCGAGATCAATTGCGAGACCGACTTTGTTGCCAAAAATGATGATTTCTTGGCGTTTTCGGGCGATGTGGCCAGACTCGTGTGCGCTGGCGGTGTTGCTGATGTCGCCGGCTTGAGCGCAGCCTCACTTTCCGGCGGCACGGTGGAATCGGTACGCACTGCGTTGGTGGGCAAGATCGGTGAGAACATCAGTGTTCGTCGTTTCACGAGGTTGGCTGCGAAAGGCAAACTCTTCTCGTATATTCACAGCGGCGCAAAGATCGGTGTTCTGGTGGACCTCGTGGGGGGCGATGAACAGCTGGGCCGAGATTTGGCGATGCACATTGCCGCCTCAAAGCCCAAGTCGTTGGATGCCTCTGGCGTGGATGCGGCCCTCATTGAGACCGAGCGTCGGATTGCAGCGGAGAAGGCTGCTGAGTCGGGTAAGCCCGCAGACATCGTTGCCAAAATGGTTGAAGGTACCGTGCAGAAATTCCTAAAAGAGGTCACTTTGTTGGGTCAAGTGTTTGTCAAAGCCGAGGATGGCAAGCAGACCATTGAGCAGCTTTTGAAGAGCAAAGGCGCCTCGATCGCATCGTTTACTTTGTACATCGTCGGCGAAGGTATCGAGCGGCGCGCCGATGATTTTGCGGCCGAGGTCGCCGCCCAGGTCGCTGCCGCACGCGCAGCCTGACATGACATCACCGAAACGTATTCTGCTGAAACTCTCTGGCGAGGCTCTGATGGGCGAGGACCCCTATGGAATCAATCGCGAGACCATCGATTCCATCGTCAAGGAGATCGCCCAGGTTACGGTTTTGGGTGTTGAAGTAGCGGTGGTGATTGGCGGCGGAAATATTTTTCGGGGTGTTGCCCTTGGGGCCTCAGGCATGGATCGTGCAACGGCCGATTACATGGGCATGATCGCTACCGTGATGAATGCGTTGGCGCTACAGGATGCAATGCGTCGCGCAGGCCTGGTGGCTCGGGTGCAGTCGGCGCTGAGAATCGATCAGGTGGTCGAGCCTTACATTCGGCCCAAAGCGATCCGCTACCTTGAAGAGGGCAAAATCGTTGTGTTTGCAGCCGGAACCGGAAACCCGTTTTTCACAACCGACACAGCTGCTGCCTTACGCGGAGCCGAGGTTGGCGCAGAGATCGTGCTCAAGGCGACCAAGGTCGACGGGGTCTACACCAGCGACCCAGCCAAAGACCCTCATGCCAAGCGTTACGAGGCAGTCACCTTTGATGAAGCAATCACGCGAAACCTAAAGGTCATGGATGCGACCGCTTTTGCTCTTTGTCGGGATCAGAAGCTGCCGATTCGTGTATTCAGTATCTTCAAGCCTGGAGCGCTTGCCGGAATCATTCGTGGCGAGGCCGAGGGCACCCTTGTTCATGTTTAGGCCAGAGGTTCCCCCGGACGATAGCCAGCGGAAAACATCATGAAAACACCTCAGGAAGTTCGAGCCAGTGCCGATCAGAAGATGGGCAAGACGATCGAGAATTTAAAACTCAATCTTTCCAAGGTCCGTACGGGCCGGGCGCACACTGGCCTGATGGACCACATACAAGTGGACTACTATGGAACTCCATCGCCCCTGCATCAGGTGGCCAATGTCACCCTGATCGATAGCCGTACGATCGGAGTGCAGCCCTGGGAGAAAAAGATGGTGGCAATCGTCGAGAAAGCCATTCGGGAATCGGATTTAGGGCTCAATCCAGCGACATCGGGCGATCTGATTCGCGTGCCCATGCCCGCCTTGACTGAGGAGCGCCGAAGGGAGCTGACCAAGGTCATCAAGCACGAGGGCGAAGAGACCAAGATTGCCGTTCGCAACATCCGTCGGGATGCCAATGAGGCGCTCAAAAAAATGGTCAAAGACAAGCTCATCTCTGAAGACGAAGAGCGGCGGGCCCAGGATGACACTCAGAAGCTCACCGATAAACATATTGCAGAGATTGATAAACTGCTGACTCAGAAGGAGTCAGAGATCATGACGGTCTAAGCCCTGACGAGCGCACGAGCCCGAAAAGACATCCATGTCCACAACCGAAACCCAAAGTTCCACCCTGGTGATTCCGTCGGTCCATGCTGTCCCGCAGCATATTGCAGTCATCATGGACGGCAATGGCCGGTGGGCCAATGCCCGCCACCTGCCACGCATGGTTGGGCATGAGCGCGGAGTAGCCGCCTTGCGGCAAGTGGTCGAGGCCTGCATGCGTCGCGGGGTGCGGTACTTGAGCGTATTTGCCTTTAGCTCTGAGAACTGGCGTCGGCCCGAGGAGGAGGTATCTTTTTTGATGGGACTATTCATCAAGGCCTTGGAGCGCGAAGTCCGTGAGCTGAAAGAAAATGGGGTGCGGCTGCGCGTGATTGGGGACCTCAGTGCATTTAACAAGAATCTTCGTGCTGCGATCTCGCGTGCAGAGTCGGCTACAGAAATGAACGATCGGTTTCATCTGACGGTGGCGGCCAATTATGGCGGCCGCTGGGACATCTTGCAGGCTACTCGCAAGATGCTGGATCAGCAGCCGCAGTTGGCAGAGCCGGGCGCGCCGATCTCGGAAGAGTTACTGGCCCCGCACCTGGCCATGAACTACGCGCCAGAGCCGGATTTGTTTATTCGGACTGGCGGAGAGGAGCGCATCAGTAATTTTCTTCTGTGGCAGCTTGCGTACACGGAGTTCTACTTCACTAACTGTTACTGGCCCGAGTTTGACGAGGTCCAACTCGATCTTGCGATCGAGTCTTATCAAAAGCGTGAACGTCGATTTGGCAGAACCTCTGCTCAGGTCGCCCAGGCATGCTCCGCACCCGCGTCCTAACCGCGGTCTCTGTCCTCATCATATTGGTCGGCGCTGCCCTCTGGGCACCCGCGTTCGCATTTGATGTATTGCTATTGGCCATCATGGCGGTGGCGCTTTATGAGTGGCTGGGCTTAGTGGGCCTCCGGCCGTGGCGGGCGGCTGCGATTGCGGCAGCCTTGACGCTTGTGGGCATGGCAAGCCTGCTGTTTTTTCCTGCGATCATGCTTGCAGCAGACGGCCAGGGTGCGGCCCTACTGCCTCTTTATCTTCTCGTCACACTGATGTGGGTGGTGGCTGTTCCACTCGCGCTGTCACGGGGTCACAGTATCGGTGGTCCTTCTCGCCTCGGGCCCATAGCGGCCTTTGTTTTTTGTTTTGTGACTTGGTGTGCGCTGCTGCAGGCCGACGGGATTGGAAAATCTTTTCTTCTCTCGGTGTTGCTTTTGGTATGGGTAGCCGATACGGCTGCGTATTTTGCTGGAAGGGCCTTCGGCCGAAGAAAGCTTGCGCCGTCCATCAGCCCCGGCAAAACCTGGGAGGGTGTTTTTGGCGCGCTCGCAGGCAATCTATTCTTGGCTGCAATGGCGATCCAGCTGGGCAGTGGCCAACCAGACGCGCTTGGGCCGAATGTCTTTGGCTTGATTGGCGAGCAGGTGGGTAGAGTATTTTTATTTTTGTTTGTCATTCTGATGACGTTGGTCAGCGTCGTGGGCGATTTGTATGAGTCCCTTTTAAAGCGACTCCGCGGCGTCAAGGACTCCAGTGGCCTCTTGCCTGGCCATGGCGGCGTGCTGGATCGAATCGATGCACTCATGGCGGTCTTTCCGGTGACAATGGCCGTGGTGAGTCTGCTGGAGCTTGGGCGTGGCGGCCCTGGATAACTAAAGAGCCAAGAGAGCAAGAGGAGATCGCGTGCAGGGGGTAGCTGTTTTCGGATCAACAGGATCGATTGGCCAGAGCACTCTGGATCTGATCGGCCTGCATCCCGAGCGTTTTCGGGCCGAGGTGCTGACAGCGCATCGGCAGGTCGCGCCGATGCTTCGGGACTGCGAACGTTTCAAGCCCCGCTGGGTTGTGATGACTGACGCGGATGCCGCGCAGACGCTTCAGATGCGTTTGCATGAGACCGCCTGGGGGGGGCGCATCAATGTGTTGACCGGCCCGGAGGGCCTGGTCACTGCGGCGACGGTGCCCGAGGTCGACACGATGGTCGCCGGCATTGTTGGGGCGGCAGGTCTGGCCTCGGTGTTGGCGGCTGCCCGTGCTGGCAAAAAAATTCTTTTGGCCAACAAAGAGGCTTTGGTGATGGCCGGGCCGTTGATGGTCGAGGCGGCACGTGTCGGTGGGGCGGCTGTTTTGCCTGTCGATAGTGAGCACAACGCGATTTTTCAGTGTCTGGGCGAAAACTACCGATGCTTTCAGCCGCCAGCCGGGGTGCGTCGTCTGCTGCTGACTGCCTCAGGTGGTCCATTTCGATCGTGGGAGAAGGCCCGAATATTCTCGGCATCCGTGAGCGAAGCCATTGCGCATCCGAACTGGTCAATGGGCCGGAAAATTTCAGTCGATTCGGCCACGATGATGAACAAGGGCTTAGAGCTCATTGAGGCCCATTGGCTTTTTTCCCTTCCGGATTCGGCCATCGAGGTGGTGGTGCATCCTCAGAGTGTGGTGCATTCCATGGTGGAGTTTGATGATGGCTCAACCCTTGCGCAGCTGGGCTCCCCCGATATGCGCACACCCATCGCTTGTGCGATGAGCTGGCCGGCACGGATTCATGCGCCGGTGAAGACCCTTGATTGGCAGTCAGCTCAACGGCTCGATTTTGAGCCGCCTGATACCCAGCGCTTTCCGTCTTTGGCGCTCGCGCGTGCTTCGTTGCGAGCGGGCGCCGCCGCCCCTGCTGTCTTAAATGCCGCCAACGAAATCGCGGTGGAGGCTTTTCTCGGCGAACGCATTCGTTTTGGAGAGATATTTGGAATAGTTGAAGGCACGCTGACGCAGCTCAGCCATCAGGCTGCGACGCCGCCAGCCAGCGTTGATGAGCTGCTCGAAATCGATCGGCAGGCCCGCGAAGTCGCACAGGCACGCGTTGCCAAAATCGCGGGATAATCCAGGCGGCCATGATGACGACTGTTCTGTTTTTCCTGCTCGCAATCGCTATTCTCGTCTTTGTGCATGAGATGGGCCATTATCTCGCGGCCCGGCAATGCGGCGTTGCGGTCGAGCGGTTCTCAATCGGATTTGGCCGGGCCCTTCTGAAGTGGCACTCCAAGCGCTCGAACACTGAGTGGGTGGTTGCCGCAATTCCGCTGGGCGGCTACGTCAAGATGGATGAGCCCCAGTTTGAGGCAAAACCGCTTGCCGCCCGCGCCTGGATCGTATTCGCTGGTCCCTTGGCCAATCTCATTTTTGCTGCATTGGCCTATGCGGCCTTATTTTATGCGGGCCGCGAAGAGCCTATTGCTGTGTTGGCACAGCCCAGGGCCCAGTCTGCAGCGGCCTCGGTGGGGTTACGCGAAGGGGATCGTGTGGTTGGTATCGGCAGCCATGAGGTGACGAGCTTTAGCGATATGCGTTGGCGTATCGCCCAGGCTTTGGTCGGCGAGGGCGCGGCCTCCATTGTGGTCAAGGTGGAGAGATCCGACAGTGAAATGATTTCGGTGGCGGTGCCTCTTGCAACCTCACAGGGGGGCGATCGTGGCGAGGCCAATGACCCTTCAGCGACTATCGCGGCACTTGGCCTGGCGCCGATGAGCAAATCCGTGCGCGTCATCCGTGTCCAAGAAGGTAGCGTTGCTCAGGCGGCTGGACTGCGGGACGGCGATCGCATCCTTCGCGTTGGCCAGGAGGAGGTCCGCCAGCCCGATGTTGTGATTGGCAGGATCAAGGAATCCCAGGGCAAACCGATTGAGCTGATGGTTTCTGACGGCAATCAGACGGAACGCGTCGTGATCACTGCCCGAGCCGGCCAGGACGGCATCTTTCGCATTGGCGCGGTAGTGGGCGCCGAGGTC
>CAYXRY010000013.1:30854-47125 GCA_964467545.1 uncultured Bordetella sp.
CCGAGGTCGAGACCGTCCATGTCGCCGATGGGCCGTTGCGGGCCTTGGCCAAGGGCGCAACCCGAACTTGGGAGATGAGTCTGTTGACCGTCCGGGCGCTGGGGAGAATGCTGGCTGGCGAGCTTTCCTGGCGGCAAATCAGTGGTCCCGTCACGATCGCGGACGCGGCGGGTCAATCGGCCGATAGCGGCCTGAAGGCATTCGTGGGGTTTCTCGCGCTGATCAGTATCAGCATCGCGGTACTCAACCTTCTGCCGATACCAATGTTAGACGGGGGACACCTTATGTATTATCTGTGGGAGGTGGTTCGGGGTCAGCCCCTCTCGGCCGAGATTCAGGAGACGGGCCGTCGAATCGGTGTTGCCTTGATTATGGCCCTCACCGCCGTCGCTCTTTTTAACGATTTAGCCCGGCTTGCGGGCTGGTGAACGAGGCAGTATGCGCAATGGCGTGAGCTCGAAGTGCAGATCTTACTGGTGGCTACGGCATCTCTGCTTCGCAGGCCTCGTCGCCTGGGCAGCGGCCTTTTCCGATCCCGTCGCAGCACAGTTTTCTCAGCCTGGTGCTGCGGCAGCAGCCCCCGCCCTTGGCCGGCCCATCCGAGACATCCGAATCGAGGGCCTGCAGCGGATCGAGCCTGGCACAGTCTTTTCCTACCTGCCGCTTCAAATCGGCGATCGCGTGACAGAACAAGGCACTGCAGAGGCGGTCAGGACTTTATTTGCGACCGGTTTTTTCAAAGACGTTCGCATCGAGCTCGAGGGCGAGGTACTCGTGATCAGCGTTGAAGAGCGGCCCGCGATTGGTGCGGTCGAAATCGCTGGATCAAAGGAGTTCACAAAGGATCAGCTTCTGAAGTCGTTACGTGACACCGGACTTGCCGAGTCTCGCATTTTTGATCGAGCGCTGCTTGATCGGGCCGAGCAGGAACTGAAACGCCAATACCTCGGCCGCGGAAAATACAATGTGCGCATCGTCTCCACGATCACCCCGCTTGAGCGCAATCGGGTCGCGGTTCAGCTCGCGATTGTGGAAGGGGAAGATGCACGCATTAAGCAAATCCGGATTTTAGGGGCCAAGGCCTTTAAAGAGTCACTACTGCTGGAAGAGTTTCGACTGGGCAGCCCGAACTGGGCCTCCTGGTATACCAAGGCGGACCAGTACTCACGCCAAAAACTGACCGGAGATCTTGAGTCGTTGCGCTCCTTTTATCTCAATCGCGGGTATCTGGAGTTTGCCGTTGATTCGACACAGGTTTCGCTATCACCGGATCGACGCGATGTGTTCATCACGATTGTGATCAATGAGGGAGAAAAATATACGCTGAAAGACGTTCGGCTGGTGGGTGACACGCTGGGGCGGGAGTCTGAGTTTGCCAAGTTCATCACGGTCAAGCCGGGTGAAATTTTTTCTAATCAGCGGCTTCAGGCGATTACGAAAGCGATCTCAGACCGCCTCGGTGAGCTTGGGTACGCCTTTGCCAGCGTGACGCCGGTCCCCCAGATTGATCGCGAGAGCAGGACCGTTAATTTTGCGCTTCAGATTGACTCTGGCCGCCGTGTCTATGTTCGAAACATCAACATCAGTGGCAACACCCGGACCCGTGACGAGGTTATTCGTCGTGAAATGCGGCAGCTGGAGGCCTCCTGGTACGACGGCGATCGCCTTCGGCTATCGAGAAATCGCATTGATCGGCTGGGATATTTTCGTCAGGTCGAGATTGACACCGTTCCCGTCGTGGGCACTCAGGACCAGGTTGATGTTGGCGTGCGGGTCGAAGAGCGTCCCCTGGGCACGATTTCACTGGGGGTGGGCGTATCCAGTACTGAGAATTTCATCATCAATGCATCCATCTTTCAGCAGAACTTTCTGGGCACGGGAACGAATCTGTCACTCGAAGTCAACAATAGTCAGTTGCGGCAAACCCTTGTCGTCAATCATGTCGATCCCTACTGGACTGATGACGGCGTGAGCCGGTCGATTGATGTCTATAGCCGCCGATTTTTCCCCATTCAATTTGATGCCCAAAACCTTTACAACATCACATCGCAGGGAGCGGGAATTCGATTTGGAATTCCGTATACAGAAGAGGATCGCATTTTCTTCGGCGTAGGCGCCGAGAATAACCGCTACGGCGGGAGCGAGAGCGCCTGGCCGGCGGAGATCGTGCGGGAGGTCAGAGAGCGATTTAAGCGGGAGAATTTAGATGCCTACTTCGCGACGCTGGGATGGGTCCGAGATTCGCGAGACAGCGCGATCGCACCGACGCGGGGCCGTCGTCAGCATGTGAACTTTGAGTATGCGACGCCGCTCGGAATGCTGGAGTACATTCGCTTCGAATATGGTCACCAGGTTTACTATCCAATGAGCAGGACCGTGACCCTGGCATTCAATGGCGAGATCGGCCGGGGCGAGGGCCTTGGGGGCAAAACCTTTCCGATACTGAAAAATTATTATGTGGGCGGTATCGGTTCGGTGCGAAGCTTCGCCCCCGGTGGGATTGGTCCGCGTTCCAGCAATGGCGGGGCACTCGGCGGCAATCAACGGCTTTTGTTGAACTCGGAGCTGCTCTTTCCGCTGCCCGGAATGACGCAGGATCGGACCATTCGCGTGTTCGCGTATTTTGATGTGGGCAGTGTGTGGCAGGAGGCGCAAACACCCGGGTTTGACGACTTGCGTGCAGCCACGGGCGTCGGGCTGTCTTGGCTTTCGCCGATCGGACCGCTGAAGCTCAGCATGGGCCGCACGCTCAGGAAGCAGCCCGGCGATCGAACGCAGGGCCTACAGTTTCAGATTGGCACCGGTTTTTAGGGCCGACTGCATTCATGCGAGAATCCAAGGGTTTTTGAACGCGGAAAGCAGCGCATGCGCATCGACACTTTTGTCCAGAGCAGTCGACGGATTGTTAGGCTGACAGGCCTTGGCCTGGTGATGGGCCTGATGCCGATATCGCAGAGTACCGCCCAGGAGGTCCGCATTGGCGTGGTCAGTATCGAACGAATTCTGCGGGACTCTACCCCGGCGAAACTCTCGCAGCAAAAGCTTGAACAAGAGTTTGCTAAGCGCGAAAAACAGATTCAGGAATCTGCCAATAAATTTAAGGAAATCACCAACAAGCTCGAGCGTGATGCCACCGTGATGCCCGAATCGGAGCGGCAGAAGCGGCAACGCGAAATTGCGGAGCTGGAGCGTGATTTACAGCGTCGGCAGCGCGAGTTTCGTGAGGATCTGAATCAGCGGCGTAACGAGGAGATTGCAGGCGTAGTCGAGCGGGCCAATCGGGTGATTCGTCAGATCGCCGAGGCGGAAAAGTTCGACATCATCTTTCAGGAGGCGGTCTACGCATCGTCCAGAATCGACATCACGGACAAGGTGATTCGGGCTCTGAATACTCCAGCACGCTGAGGATCAGCGGGCCGCACATGGACGCCAGCTACGATCCCTCCATCACGGCCGGGGAATTGGCGGAGCGGTTTTCGGCCACCGTTGTGGGCGACCCCAGTATCCGCGTTGATCGCTTTGCGAGCCTGGCGAACGCCCGCCAGGGGTGCGCCAGTTTTCTCTCGTCGCCTCGCTATCGCGAGCACCTCAGGGTGACGCAGGCCTCTGTGGTGGTGGTCAGCGACGCTGCATCCGCCCGTCAAATGGGCCTATCGTGCACGCTCATTGAGACACACGATCCGTATTTGTTTTTCGCGAAGGCGGCCGGCTGGCTCAATCGAAGAAACCGTCAGGCGCTGGTGCCGGAGACCGTGGTTCATCCATCGGCGATTCTTGGGCACGGGGTCACGTTGGGCCACCGGGTCAGCATCGGGCCAGGCGTGGTCGTCGGCTCGGGCGTGATCATCGGTGAAGATACCGATGTTGACGCCAGCTGTATTCTGGGTGAGGGGGTAAGCATCGGCGCAGGTTCCCATCTTCACCCACGGGTCACCATTGCCGCGGGATGTCAGATTGGAGCTCGCGCGGTGATTCACAGCGGAGCTGTAATCGGCAGCGATGGGTTTGGTTTCGCGCCTCAGCCGGATCGTTCATGGTTCAAGATCCCGCAGATGGGTGGGGTGCTCATCGGTGATGATGTCGAGATTGGTGCCAATACAACGATTGATCGCGGCACCCTGGATGCCACAGTGATTGAGCATGGGGTGAAACTGGACAACCAGATCCAGATTGCGCATAACGTCGTGATTGGCCGGCACACCGCAATCGCAGGCTGTGTGGGGATCGCCGGTAGCGCAAAGATTGGCGCCTTTTGTCAGATTGGTGGCGCGGCTGGAATTCTTGGCCATCTTGAAATCGCTGAAGGGACAATCATCGGACCCATGAGTCTGGTGATGTCAAGCATTCAGGAGCCAGGAAAATACGTGGGTGTGTATCCTTTGCAGCACCAGGCCGATTGGGAAAAGAGCGCAGCGTTGGTGCGACGACTTCCTGAGCTTCGTCGACAGGTGAATCAGGAACTGCGCGACCGGCCATCACATGGCAAGAAAGAGGGCTAAACCGATGGAAATTCGAGAGATTCTGGACACCTTACCCCACCGTTATCCTTTTTTGCTGGTCGACAGGGTGAACGAATTGGTGGTGGGAGAGCGAATCGTCGCCCAGAAAAATGTCTCAATGAACGAGGAATTCTTCAATGGCCACTTTCCTCATTTTCCGGTCATGCCAGGTGTTCTGATCGTTGAGGCGCTGGCACAGGCGGCGGGAATTTTATCCTTCAAGACCATGGGAACGACCTCCAGTGAGGACTCCGTCTATTTCTTTGTGGGCATCGACAATTGTCGATTCAAGCGGCCTGTCGTACCCGGAGATATATTGACCCTGCAGGTCAGCATTGAGCGGCAGTCCCGCTTGCTGTGGAAATACAAGGGCAGGGCGATGGTCGGTGATGATCTTGCCGCCGAGGCGGATCTCATGTGTGCCTTGCGTGATCTCCCCGGGAAGGGCTGAATCTGCGATGGCCAGGATTCATCCGAGCGCCCTCATCGATTCGAAAGCGGAGATTGACGTCAGCGTCGAGATCGGCCCCTGGGCGATCATCGGCCCCGATGTGCGGATCGGTCCAGATTGCGTGATTCATCCTTTTGCCCAGATCATTGGCAGGACACGCCTTGGCCGAGCGAACATCGTGCATTCTCACTGCGTGGTGGGCGGCGTCCCGCAGGATAAGAAGTACAACGACGAGCCCACTGAACTCGAAATTGGGGATGGCAATACATTTCGAGAGTGCTGCACGATCAACACCGGCACCCTGCAGGGAACAGGGGTAACACGCATCGGCCATGACAACTGGATCATGGCTTATGTGCATATTGCGCACGACTGCGAGATTGGATCTCACACCATCATGGCCAACGCAGCGCAGCTTGCGGGCCATGTCACGGTGGGCGACTGGGCCATATTGGGGGGGCTAACCGGGGTCCATCAGTTTGTCAAAATTGGTGCCCATGCCATGACTGGTGCAGGAACAACGCTGCTGCAGGATCTACCGCCGTATGTCATGGCAAACGGTAATCCGGCGGCAGCCCACGGGATCAATGCCGAGGGCCTGAAGCGTCGCGGCTGGTCGGCCCCGCAGATCGCACTGCTTCGACGTGCTTATAAATTGATCTATAAGTCAGGCCTAACGCTCACCGAAAGTCTCGCGGCCCTACAGAACGCCGATGCCATTGGCGTGGCAGACGCCCAGGAACGTGCTGCGCTTGACCTGCTGATTGATTTCCTTCGTCATGCTGGCCGCGGCATCGTGCGCTAAAGCGCCGCCGACCGGCCGCCGTCTCGAGGTCGTTTCATGAGGCTGGTGACGGTGACCGGAGAGGCATCCGGCGATCTCATTGCCGCCGATGCGTTACGTCGGCTGAGCAGCGGCGCAGCGGGTCTTGAACTTGGCGGAATTGGCGGGGACCGACTCCGAGCCTTGGGCATGGAGTGTTGGTTCCAGAGCGATGATTTGGCGGTTCGCGGCTATGCGGAAGCGGTCTCTAAACTGGTTCACATTCTTGCTGTCCGTTACTGGCTTCTGAAGTACACCGCCAAGTGGCGCCCAGCGGTCTATCTCGGCGTGGATGCGCCCGACTTTAACCTCGGAGTCGAGGCGCGTTTGCGACAGCAGGGAATTCGTACGGTGCATTTGATCAGCCCATCGATCTGGGCATGGCGGCCTGAGCGCATCCTCAAGATCAAGCAGGCAGTCGATCACATGCTGTGTATTTTTCCGTTTGAGACACAGGTCTACGCTGGAACTGGAGTGCAGGCCACATATGTGGGCCACCCGATTGCGGATATGATTCCGATGCAGCCAGACGGTCAAAGTGCCCGACGGGTGCTCTCGCTGTCCGGCCGCCGCGCAGTGGTGGCGGTGATGCCGGGTTCTCGCCAAGGAGAGTTGCGGCACAACGGACCAGCGTTTTTTCAGGCTGCTGCAGTACTGGCGCGTGATTGCGAAGTTGTGATTCCGGCTGCGTCCGAATCCATGGCTCAGCAAATTCAGCGGCATCCGGAGTTTCGGCGTGCGCAACAGCAAGGCGTTCGGCTTTTGCTTCAGCAAGGCCATGACCCAGTCTCCCATCTCGCACTCGAAGCTTGTGATGTTGCTCTTGTCGCCAGTGGTACTGCCACGCTCGAGGCAGCGCTATGGAAGCGCCCGATGGTGATCGCTTATCGCGTACCGCAGCTGACCTATTGGATGATGCGCCGTCGCGCACTGATACAAGATATTGGCCTTCCCAACATTCTCCTGGGCAGCCGGGTCGTGCCCGAGCTGATTCAGGGCCAGGCACAGGCCCATGCGCTAGCAGCAGCAGTGCGTGAATGGCTCGATCACCCGGCCGATGCCGAGCGTGTACGGGAGCAATTCGCCGAACTGCACCATGATCTGCGGCGCGGTGCTGCCCAACAGATCGCCGATATTCTTCTCTCCGAGTTGGGGTATGCAGGCGGGCGTTGATGAGGCGGGGCGCGGACCGCTTGCTGGGCCGGTGTGTGCCGCAGCGGTGGTCTTGGGCGCGACTCCAATTGTTGGTCTTGCGGACTCGAAGCTGCTTTCGGCACGTCGCAGACAGGCCCTTGCTGAAGAGATTCGACGCAGCAGTCAGGCGTGGGGAATTGGCTGGGCCAGCGTCGCCGAGATTGATGAGATGAATATTTTGCGTGCGACCTTTCTGGCAATGTCGCGTGCGATGCAGGCCTGTATGGATCATCTTGATAAAGAAGCGGAAGCGAATAAGTCAATGTTGACGGGTGGCCAACAAGGCCTGACGGTACTGGTCGACGGTAATCGCTCGCCAGGGGCTAGTGCTGGCCCCTGGCACTGGCCCTACCGGACAGAGACCGTTGTCAAGGGTGATCAAAAGGTCGCTTGTATTTCAGCGGCCTCGATTCTGGCCAAGACCGCTCGGGATGCCGAGATGCATCGACTCGACGCACAGCATCCGCACTATGGGTTTGCCCGTCATGCTGGTTACGGCACCCGGGCCCATCTCCAGGCCCTGGCATTACATGGCCCGTGTGAGGTCCATCGCAAAAGCTTTGCGCCGATCCGGCAGCTGTCCGTGAGCTTCCCCTGAGATGGCCCCGTCTCACCAGACTGTCAAAGCGATTGCCTCACGTCAGAACTCCGGGTTCAGACTGCTTCGATCGATCGTCAGCTCCTCACGTGCCCGACGCGATCATCAGGCCGCATGGATTGAAGGTGAGCGACTCTGCCTGTCGTTTTTCGATGCTGACTCTATCCAGCGGCCCATTTTGGTGATGCGAGCCTCGCTGCCAAATGACGTAATTCATCCCAGCATTCATCAGCGATGCCAGGAGGTGTGGTGTCTTGATCCCGCGCTTTATCGAGAAATCAGCCAGGTGGACAGCCCCAACGGGTGGGGCCTGCTGATCCCCAAGTTAAGGTTCAAGCCGCCTCGTGGCGGCGGGGATGTGGTCATTTTGGATCGGGTCCAAGACCCGGGCAACGTCGGCAATATTTTGCGTTCGTCTGCTGCGGCAGGCGCACAGGCTGTCTGGTGTCTCTCTGGAACGGCTGATCCTTGGTCACCAAAGGTCTTGCGGTCAGCGATGGGGGCCCATTTCAACCTGCAGATTCGTGATGAGTTGACCGGTCTGGAGGCGCTCGCAGCAGCCCGCGATGAAGGATTGCCCCTTCTGGCCACCCGACTTGGGGCGGACGCTGGCTCGCTGTTCGATCCTTTGCTGCCGCTGTCGCGCCCCGTCGCCTGGCTCTTCGGCCAGGAGGGATCCGGAGTTGCGGCCGAGTTACTGAGTCAGGCCCGCAGCGTTCAGATTCCGCAGCAGGCCTCAATCGAGTCGCTCAATGTCGCCGCCGCTGCGGCCGTCTGCCTTTTTGAGTCACGCCGGCGAAAAACGCTCACCGCATCGCGCGGCGAATCAAGTACGCCCGCTTAACGGTCAAGATTCAGGCTGGTCAGAATCGTGGTCGCAATCTCCTCAATGGATTTTGTGGTGGTCGATAGCCAGGTGATCGATTCGCGACGCATCAGAGCCTCGGCGCTGCGTACTTCCATTCGGCAGTTTTCAAGCGACGCATATTTGGATCCGGGCCGCCGCTCATTGCGAATCTGCGACAGCCGATCAGGATCAATGGTCAGGCCAAACAGTTTTTCTTTGTACGGGATGATGGTGGAGGGCAGCGCGTCCCGCTCGAAGTCTTCCGGAATGAGCGGGCAGTTGGCGACCTTCAGTCCGTGCTGCATGGCCAAGTAGAGGCTTGTTGGTGTTTTTCCACTGCGTGAGACACCAATCAGGATTGCATCTGCCTCCTCGAGATTGCGCACGGATTGGCCATCATCGTGAGCAAGTGAAAAATTGATGGCTTCGATTCGATTCTTGTAAGCCTCGGTGTCGTTTGCATGATGAAAGCGCCCGATGGTGTGGCTTGACTTGACGTCGAGCTCGCGCTCCAGTGGCTCCACGAAGGTCTTGAACATATCCAGGTGCAAGGCCCGGACCCGCTTCATCCGCTCCAGTATCTCGGTATTGACAAGGGTGGAGAAGACGATGGGCCGCCTGCCATCCTCCTGTGCCTGCTGCTCGATGACTTGAACCGCCTCCTCGGCCTTCTCAATGGAGTCAACAAACGGAATTCGGCGTAGTCGAAAACGAAGGCTGTCAAATTGCGCGAGAATTGACGAGCCAAAGGTTTCCGCAGTGATGCCCGTTCCGTCCGAGATAAAAAAGACAGTTCGGCCAGCGGGCCTGACGGCCGGGGAGGAGACGGGATTCAAATCAGTGGACATCGGGTTGATTCGGTAAAATCGGGGAGACACTTACTCTCCTCATTATCGTCAAGGCGGTCTGAATGAACAAACCGGGATCCCATAGCCCCATTTCCCAACCGAGCCTCGCTCAACGCTGGGTGGTTCCTTTTCAGGATCTGCGCATGACGGATGTCGATGCAGTAGGCGGCAAAAACGCCTCGCTGGGAGAAATGATCTCTCAGCTTGCCGTCGCGGGGGTCCGGGTGCCGGGGGGATTCGCGACCACCGCCGCTGCTTTTCATGCTTTTCTTGACCAAGGCGGCCTTCGTCAGCGCATTCACGAACGGCTATCGGCTCTCAATGTCGACGATGTTCGGTCATTGGCAGCGTGTGGTTCAGAAATTCGTGGTTGGATGGTTCAGACACCCTTGCCAGCAGATTTAGAGTCTGAGATCCGGTCGCATTATCTTGCTCTTATGCGGGGCCGTTCTGGCTTGTCAGTGGCGGTTCGATCTTCGGCCACCGCCGAGGATTTGCCGGATGCTTCTTTTGCCGGCCAGCAGGAGACTTTTCTGAACGTGGTAGGTATCGATGAAGTGCTGGACAAGATTCGGCATGTGTTTGCTTCGCTTTATAACGATCGAGCCATCAGCTACCGGGTTCACAAAGGATTTTCCCATGCGGATGTTGCGCTGTCTGCGGGCATCCAGCAGATGGTTCGTTCCGATCTGGGGGCGGCCGGGGTCATGTTCACCATGGACACAGAGTCTGGCTTTAACGATGTGGTCTTTATCACCAGCTCTTACGGGCTCGGGGAGACAGTCGTTCAGGGCGCGGTCAATCCCGATGAGTTTTATGTTCACAAGCCTATGCTGCGAGCAGGAAAGTTCCCTGTGATTCGCCGGCAACTGGGCAGCAAGCTCATTCAGATGGTGTTTGCCAGCGAGGCACAGCGTCAGGAGAGTGGCAAGGCTGTTGTGATGACGGATGTCACCGATCAAGAACGTCAGCGCTATTCTCTCACCCATGAGCAGACCATTGAGCTGGCCCGCTACGCGCTGACGATCGAGGCGCACTATCAGCGGCCAATGGATATTGAGTGGGGCCTCGATGGACAAGATGGCCGGCTCTACATTCTGCAGGCCCGCCCGGAAACCGTGAAGTCTCAGCAAAAAGCGGGTGAGGCGCAGCATCGCTACACGCTCAAGGCGACCGGCCGGGTGCTGGCCCAGGGCCGCGCGATTGGTCAAAAGATCGGTGCGGGCACCGTACGGGTCATTGAAGATGCTCACCAGATGGAGCGTGTTCAGCCGGGCGACGTGTTGGTGACTGACATGACGGATCCCAATTGGGAGCCGGTGATGAAGCGTGCAGCAGCGATTGTCACCAATCGTGGCGGCAGGACCTGCCACGCGGCGATCATTGCCCGTGAGCTGGGCATTCCCGCGGTTGTGGGCTGTGGTGACGCCACCGATCATGTCCGAGATGGGCAGACGGTAACAGTTTCGTGTGCCGAGGGTGATACTGGCAGCATCTATGAGGGGCTGTTGGAGACCGAGGTCTCAACTGTTCACGTTGGTGTACTGCCGAAACTACCCGTGAAGATCATGATGAATGTGGGCAATCCTCAGCTGGCATTTGAATTTCAATCGACGCCCAATGAGGGCGTAGGGTTGGCCCGCCTTGAGTTCATCATCAACAACAACATCGGCGTACATCCAAAGGCGATTCTCGACTATCCCGAGGTAGACGCCGAACTCAAACTTGCGGTGGAGAAGGTGTCTCGAGGTCACGCCTCGCCACGAGACTTTTTTGTCGACAAACTTGCCGAAGGGGTCGCAACGATCGCTGCTGCCTTTTGGCCGAAGCCCGTTATCGTTCGGCTCTCGGATTTTAAGTCCAACGAATATCGAAAGCTGATCGGTGGCTCGCGTTATGAGCCAGAAGAAGAGAATCCCATGCTGGGTTTTCGTGGTGCTTCACGCTACCTAGCGAAAGATTTTGAAGATTGCTTTGAAATGGAGTGTATTGCCCTGCATCGGGTCCGCGAGCAGATGGGCCTGACCAATGTTGAGCTGATGGTGCCTTTTGTCCGAACGGTGAAAGAGGCTGAAGGGGTTGAGTCCCTATTGGCAAAGTACGGCTTACGGCGCGGTAGCGGCGCTGATGCTCAGGGCCAGGGCGGCCTGCGGCTGATCATGATGTGTGAATTGCCTTCAAATGCGTTGCTTGCCGATGATTTTCTGCGCCACTTTGATGGTTTTTCAATTGGTTCGAACGACTTAACGCAGCTCACACTGGGATTGGATCGTGATTCGGGTCTGGTGGCCAGTGCGTTTGATGAGCGCGATCCTGCGGTACGTGCCATGCTGAAGATGGCCATCGACGCCTGTAATCGAGCGGGAAAGTACGTGGGTATCTGTGGCCAGGGTCCCTCAGACCATCCCGATCTGGCCAAGTGGCTGATGGAAAGCGGTATTCAATCGCTGTCGCTCAATCCGGATACCGTGGTGGATACTTGGCAGGCATTGGCCAAATAGTCCGCAACACCTGGAACCCCCTCCGCGGACACCGGCCCTCGCTGGCCTAACTGCGTTTCACGACGTCGCGAATCAGCCGCTGTCTCTCTCGCTGCCATTCTCGGTCCTTCTCACTGGCCCGTTTGTCGTGTTGTTTTTTGCCTTTTGCGAGTCCGATCTCAATCTTGATTCGTCCACGCTGATAATGCAGGTCAATTGGGATGAGGGCGTAGCCCGCCCGCTCCACCTTGCCGATTAGTTTGCGAATCTCCTCGGACTTCAGTAGCAGCTTGCGGGTGCGAACCGGATCGGGCTGAACGTGGCTTGAGGCGGTGGGCAGGGGTGAGATGTGGCAGCCCAAAAGGTAAATCTCCTCCTGGCGGATGATCACGTAGGACTCCTTCAGGTTGGCTCGTCCGGCACGGATCGCCTTGACCTCCCACCCCTCGAGCACCAGACCGGCCTCATAGCGCTCCTCTATGAAGTAGTCATGAAATGCCTTCTTGTTCTGAATGATCGACATAAAATAGAACCATGCCTGGAGTCACGAAATCTGTTCTGGTGCCCTTTTCGGCGCAGAAAATGTACGACCTCGTAGTTAATTGCGAAGACTACCCCGCTTTCCTGCCATGGTGTGCGGGAGGGCGCATTCTAGAGCAAAAAGGCGACGAGCTGTCTGCGGAGCTCAAGATCAATTTCAAAGGCATTCAGCAGTCGTTTAGCACTCGCAATCGAAATGTTCCGGGAAAGAGTATCGAAATGGCACTGCTCAGCGGCCCATTCAAATCGCTGCGTGGGCATTGGCGGTTTACGGCGTTGGCTGAAGATGCGTGCCGAGTGGAATTCGAGCTGGAATATCACTTTGCCAGCAGCCTACTGGAGAAAATGATTGGCCCGGTTTTCTCCCACATCACGGCGACCTTTGTTGACGCCTTCGTGAAGCGGGCAGAGTCCCAGTACGCCCAATGATGGCAGGCGGCCCCTTGATCAGCGTGGAGATCTGTGCGGCCTGGCCGGATCGCGTGCTGCGGCAGACGCTGCGGGTCACGGCGGGGTCGACTGCCCTGCAGCTGAAGGCCCACCCGGATCTCGATGAGACGCTTCGACTGGCCTGGCGACAGGCCTCTGCGGTCGGCGTCTTTGGCAGGCCCTGGCCAATGCGACAACCCCTTAACGATGGGGATCGTTTAGAACTCTGGCGGCCCCTGTGCGCCGATCCAAAGGAGGCCCGTCGGGCACTTGCGCGTCTCAAGAACGTCGATGCAGGCGCTCCACGACGGCGCAGAGATCGGGGTTCAGACTGATCGGTATAATCCGGCTTTGGTCTTTGGAGCGCCCATGCGCCTGCTAGAAAAAGCCCTGACTTTCGATGATGTCCTTCTTGTTCCGGATTTCTCGCAAGTCCTGCCCCGCGATACCTCGCTGTCGACAAAACTCACCCGCCGTATTGAATTGAATCTGCCTGTGGTCTCAGCTGCCATGGACACCGTGACAGAGGCGAAACTCGCCATCGCGATTGCGGAGGAGGGTGGCGTCGGCATCATCCACAAAAATCTCACCCCCGAAGCCCAGGCCCTTGAGGTATTCAAGGTCAAGCGATTCGAGGCGGGCGTGGTCAAGGATCCGATCACTGTGTCGCCGGATATGTCGGTGCGCGAGCTGATGGCACTCAGCGCGGATCGCAAAATCTCGGGGCTGCCCGTCGTAAAGGCAGGCAAGGTGGTGGGCATCGTGACCAATCGCGATCGTCGCTTTGAAACCAACTTGGATCAGCCCATCGCCAAGATCATGACCCCCAAGGAGCGCTTGGTCACAGTCCGCGAGGGCGCCAGCATCGAGGACGCCAAAAAACTGATGCACAAGCATCGTATTGAGCGCGTGCTTGTGGTGAGCCGCAGCTTTGAGCTGAGAGGCTTGATTACGGTGAAAGATATTTTTAAGGGCATTGAGCATCCGTTGGCCTGCCGTGACTCCCAAGGAAAGCTTCGGGTAGGGGCAGCCGTTGGTGTGGGACCGGGCACAGAGGATCGCGTGGCACGCCTGGTGGATGCAGGGGTGGATGTGGTGGTGGTGGATACGGCACATGGTCATTCGAAAGGCGTGCTTGACCGGGTCAAGTGGATCAAAAAACGTTATCCGGCGGTTGAGGTGATCGGCGGCAATATCGCGACAGCCGATGCGGCCAAGGCGCTGATCAAGCATGGCGCGGATGCGGTCAAAGTCGGAATCGGCCCGGGATCGATTTGCACAACCCGTGTTGTGGCTGGAGTCGGCGTTCCGCAGATCACGGCGATTGCCAACGTGGCGCGAGCACTGAAAGGCACTGGCGTTGCCCTGATTGCCGACGGAGGCATTCGCTACTCCGGAGACGTCGCCAAGGCGCTCGCCGCGGGCGCGGACGCGGTCATGATGGGCGGCATGTTCGCGGGGACTGATGAGGCGCCTGGCGAAATCATTTTGTTTCAGGGCCGCTCTTATAAGAGCTATCGCGGCATGGGATCAGTGGGAGCCATGCAGGCGGGATCGGCCGATCGGTATTTCCAAGAGGGAGATAACCCAAATCCCGATAAGTTCGTGCCCGAGGGGATCGAGGGTAGGGTGCCGTATAAGGGCAGTGTAAAAAATATCCTTTTCCAGCTGGCCGGTGGTGTCCGATCCAGTATGGGATATTGTGGATGCACCTCGATTCAAGAATTCCACGAACGGGCTCAGTTTGTAGAGATCACCAGTGCTGGGATTCGCGAATCCCATGTCCATGATGTACAAATCACCAAAGAGGCGCCGAACTACCACATTGACTGATCGGGTCGTTTTCGGCTGATGCTCGACAGCGGGTGCCATTCCAGCATGCATTCTCGGATTCTTATTCTTGATTTTGGCTCTCAGGTCACGCAGTTGATCGCACGGCGGGTTCGTGAGGCCGGTGTATTCTGTGAGATCCACCCCAGCGATGTGAGCGATACGTTCATCGAAGAATACGGCCGGTCGGCCAGTGACGATAGCCTGCGTGGTATCGTGCTGTCAGGCAGCCATCTCTCGGTGACGGAGGCGGGAACGTTGCGGGCACCGCAGGCGGTTTTTACGCGTGGCGTGCCCGTACTGGGCATCTGTTATGGCATGCAGACCATGGCGACGCAGTTGGGCGGCAAAGTGGAGGCCAGCAGCCTTCGAGAGTTTGGTTACGCCCAGGTCAGAGCACGCGGCCATACGGCACTTTTGCGCGACATCGAAGATCATCGGACCGCCGAGGGCTATGGCCTTCTCGATGTCTGGATGAGCCATGGCGATAAGGTGAGCGCGCTGCCGGATGGCTTTAAGCTGATGGCGTCTACTGACTCGTGTCCGATTGCGGGTATGGCCGATGAGACACGGCATTTTTATGGTGTGCAGTTTCACCCCGAGGTGACCCATACCAAAAAGGGCTCCGAAATCCTGCGTCGCTTTGTGCTGCAGATTTGCGACGCCTCCGCCGACTGGAACATGCCCGATTATGCGCAGGAGGCAGTGGAGTCGATCCGCCAACAGGTGGGTGAAGAGCAAGTTATTCTGGGCCTCTCCGGCGGGGTCGATTCTTCAGTTGCTGCGGCATTGATTCATCAAGCGATTGGTGATCAGCTGACCTGCGTCTTTGTAGATCATGGATTGCTTCGGCTGAACGAGGCTGAGCAAGTGATGCAGACCTTTGCCGAACATATGGGTGTGAAAGTGATCCACGTCAATGCGCGACAGCGATTTTTGACTGCCCTATCGGGAGTATCAGATCCGGAAGAGAAACGAAAAATTATCGGCCGGGAGTTTGTGCATATTTTTCAGGAAGAGTCGGCCAGGCTCTCGAATGCCAGGTGGCTGGCCCAGGGCACAATTTATCCCGATGTGATTGAGTCAGCCGGAGCAAAGACCAAAAAGGCGACAACAATTAAGTCGCACCACAATGTCGGCGGGCTTCCCGACACGCTGCATCTGAAATTACTGGAGCCACTTAGGGAACTCTTTAAGGACGAGGTCCGCAGGCTGGGTCTAGCGCTCGGGCTTCCCTCTGAAATGGTCGACCGGCACCCTTTTCCTGGGCCGGGGCTTGGCGTACGAATTCTTGGCGAGATTCATAGTGACTCTGTCGCTCTGCTGCAGCGTGCTGATGATTTATTTATTCGTGCACTTCGGGAGCGCCAGGCAAGCCTTGCGGATGTGCAGGCGGGTTTGTGTGGTTCGGAGGACGTCGGCAAGTCCTGGTACGCCTTGACCAGCCAGGCCTTTGCGGTTTTTCTCCCAGTTAAATCGGTGGGCGTCATGGGCGATGGCCGCACCTATGAATGGGTGGTTGCCCTCCGTGCGGTGGTCACCAGCGATTTTATGACCGCCCATTGGGCCCGCCTGCCTCATGCGCTATTGGCCGACGTATCCAATCGCATCATCAATGAGGTACGCGGTATCAACCGTGTCGTCTATGACATCTCCGGAAAGCCGCCTGCCACGATCGAGTGGGAGTAAGGAGCATTTCTCCCGGATTGTCTTGGAGAGTCATGCGAGTAAA
>CAYXRY010000014.1:0-45593 GCA_964467545.1 uncultured Bordetella sp.
GAGGCGCCGGCCGCCACTGCCAGTGTGATCGCAGGCCGAGAGGACCGCGGAACATCTGAGACTTTTCAATGGCACCCTTCGGTTCCCGCCTTATTGGCGATGGTCGAGGCCCAGCATGAGCACCCCGCGACTGCGCTTGCCCAGCGGATGGCTGCCCGCTGGGTCCAGGATCGGGCGGTGCCGCTGGGCAGTCTCTTGCCGAGTCAGCCGAATTTGCGGGTTTCGCCGATGCTGCCGCAGCGATTTAAAGCATTGATAGGCCAGGGCGCGCGGCTCGTCTCTTGCGATGCGCAATACAGTCTGTGGGATTTTTCGCAAATTCCGCTTGAGCGAGTGACTGCCATTTTGTCGCGCCTGAGCGCGGTGCTTTGTCCTGATCAGGCGGGTAGAGCAAATCATTGGCGTATTCCGCATTATCCTGAGCGTTGTCCGTTGAAGTGGATCTCTGGCCAGGTAACGGCCCAAGCCATGCAGTTTTCCGGCGCTGCAGGCTATGCAATGATTGACATGGACAACATTGCGATACCGCTTTCAACATTGCTCTGGATGGAAGACTTTCAATTTGTCCCAGACTTCTGGTGCGCAATGGCCTTCAACGGGCGGTCTTGGTGGCCCGTGATTCAGCGCAAGGACTGAACGAATTTTCGTTTTGTGAATTGCAATTGATCGGCATTGGTCATAATCTCAGGGTGCGGCGCACCTTCGGGAGTTGTAGTGACCACCTTATCGACCATCGTTTATCACAGTAAGGCCTCAGTGGGTTTCACTGAGCTGGATTTGTTGTATCTCTTGGCGGGTTCCCGTGCTCGCAATCGGGACGAGGGCGTCACCGGCATTCTGGTGTTTGATCGGGGCATGTTCTTTCAGTGGATTGAGGGCCCAAATCTTCCGTTGCAGCGGATCTGGAATGCAATTCGACAAGATAACCGTCATCACGACATCAAGGTGCTCGCCGACACTTCGATTCCTGTGCGGCTCTTCCAAGACTGGCACATGCAGTTTGCCCACCGGGATTGCAAAGCCGCCAACTATATCGATGGCCTGATTCAGGCTTCCGATCAGGTGATGGATCGTCTGCACGAATCGCCGAATGAAGCACCGATGATTCTTGCCGAGTTCAGCGAGCTCGGCGGCGGACCATTTTCTCGGCTGCTCAGTCCGTCTGAATAAGCAGCGTTTCGCTACAGCGTCTTGATCAAGATCTGGGATTTGCGGGCCCAGTCGTAGGCCTCTTTGCGCAGCTTGGGCAGCTGTTCGACGGTGCCACTCGTGAATCCGCGCTTCAAAAACCAGTGGGCCGTTCGCGTGGTCAGTACGAACAATTGTTTCATGCCAGCCTGGCGGGCCTGTTGCTCAATACTTTTTAAAAGCCGCTCGCCATCGCCCTGACCCTGCGTTTCCGGTTTGACCATCAGGCAGGCGAGCTCGGCCATCGTGGATTTCGGGAAGGCATACAAGGCTGCGCAGCCAAAGATCACGCCGTCATGTTCAATGACGGTGAAACGATCGATATCCCGCTCAATCTTTGCGCGGCCACGCTTCACGAAGGTTCCATCAGCCTCCAAAGGTTCGATCAATGAAACGATTGCGGCGACATCATCAATTGTGGCGGGACGCAGTGCCTCGAGGGTTTCTTCCACGATCATGGTGCCGATACCGTCGTGTGTGAAGAGCTCGAGCAGTAAGGCGCCGTCTTGTTGAAATGGAACAATGTGGGCCCGCTCAACGCCCCCGTGGCATGCCCGCAGGGCGTGCTCAAGCGTAAAGGCCGCATCGGGATGCAGGCCGGATCGGGCGATCGTTGCTTCCGCATCATCTTCCGAGATTTCGGCAATTCGCCTGCCCTGATTTGCCGGCACGCCGTTATCATCTGCCATGAAAATGAGTTTGTCGGCATCCAGACTCACCGCAACACTGGCGGCAACATCTTCCATTGACAAGTTAAAAGCCTCACCCGTTGGCGAAAAACCCAGCGGGGAGAGCAGCACCAGCGCCCCGCTATTTAAGGCATCCCGAATGGCTTCCGATTCGACTTTCCGCACAACACCGGTATGCTCAAAATCAATACCATCCACAATACCAACAGGCCGGGCGGTGACGAAGTTGCCGCTGATGATTCGAATTCGGGCATTGCCCATGGGTGTATTGGGGAGGCCGGCGGAAAAAGCGGCCTCAATATCAAGGCGTAGCTCCCCTGAGGCCTCCTTGGCGCACTCCAGCGAGGATTTATCTGTGATGCGGAGTCCATTGCTGAATCGGCTCTCAATTTGACGTAGCGTGAGCTGCTCTTGCACCTGCGGCCGGCTACCATGAACCAGCACAATCCGCATGCCCATGGCGGCGAGGAGCGCAACGTCGTGGACCAGGGTCTCCAGGTGGCCGAATTTCACCAGCTCGCCCGGAAAGCCAATCACAAAGGTTTTGTTGCGAAAAGCATGGATATAGGGTGCAACGGTCCGCAGCCAGGTGACAAAGCCGATTGGATCCGAGAGCTGGCCTGAGGCCTCGGGCGGAGGGGTCCTTGCGGCCGCAAGGCGGCTGGGGTTTGCGCTCATGGCCTGATTATAATTTTTCCAATGCACATTGAGTTCCCGCAATCTCTTCCGGTGAGCGCGCACCGGGAGGTGATCGCGCAGGCAATTCGCGATCACCCCGTGGTGATTGTCTGCGGCGAGACCGGATCCGGCAAAACCACCCAATTGCCCAAAATCGCCCTCTCGATTGGCCGGGGCGCCCATGGAAAGACCATTGCCCACACCCAGCCTAGACGGCTGGCCGCCATTACGGTTGCTCGTCGAATCGCCCAGGAACTGCGTACTGAGTGCGGTGATGGTCCCGAGGCTGCGGTGGGCTATCAGATTCGATTTCAGGATCGCTCTCGAGCGGGAGTACCCATCAAGCTCATGACCGATGGGATTTTGCTGAGCCAGACGCAGAGAGATCCAATGCTCAGGGCCTATGACACGATCATTGTCGATGAGGCGCACGAGCGCAGTCTGAATATCGATTTTCTGCTGGGTTATCTGAAAAATCTGCTCGAGAAGCGGCCTGACCTTCGGATCATCATCACCTCAGCGACGCTGGATGCACAGCGATTTGCGCGGCATTTCGGCCGGCAGGATCAGCCAGCGCCTGTCATCGAGGTCTCTGGCCGGATGTTTCCCGTTGAGGTCCGCTGGCGACCCGCTGAATCGACTGATTCGGATCTTGTGGATCTTGTGGTCGCTGGGGTCGAGGAGTGCGAGCGGGATTGGAATGGTCAGGGCCCTGGCGATATTTTGGTTTTTCTTCCCGGCGAGCGTGAAATCAAAGCGGTGGCCGATGAGCTGCGCGGACGGTCGGCAGCCAGCCTGCTCGCAAAGTCAGGCCGTCAGGCCACTGAGGTATTGCCGCTGTATGCCCGCTTATCGCAGTCCGACCAAGAGAGAATTTTCCGCACTTCGGGTAAGCGTCGTGTGGTGCTGGCCACCAATGTGGCCGAAACGTCGCTCACCGTGCCCGGCATTCGTTATGTGGTTGATAGCGGCTTGGCTCGAGTGAAGCGCTATCGTTATCGGGCCAAGGTGGAGCAGCTGCAGATTGAGCCCATTCCCCAAGCGCAGGCCAATCAGCGCATGGGCCGATGTGGCCGGCTCGCCGAGGGAGTCTGCATTCGCCTTTTCGATGAGCAGGATTTTTCACAGAGGCCTGCGTTCTCGGATCCGGAGATTCATCGTAGCTCGCTGGCGGCAGTGATGCTTCGCATGAAGGCGATTGGCCTGCCTGATGTGCGCGAGTTTCCTTTTGTGGATCCGCCATCTGGTAAGGCAGTCGCAGATGGGTTGACTGTGCTGCGCGAGCTCAATGCAATTGATCAGGCCGGTGAGCTGACCGAGGCCGGCCGCACCTTGGCACGATTACCGGTGGATCCGCGAATTGGCCGGATGTTGATTCAGGGCCATCAGCTGGGCGCCCTCACGGAGGTACTGATCATCGCCGCGGCCCTCTCGGTGCAAGATCCGCGAGAGCGGCCGCAGGATCAGGCCGCCCTGGCGGATCGCTCTCATGCGCGATTTGCTGATCCTCGAAGTGAATTCATCGCTCTATTGAAGCTATGGCAGCATGTGGAAGCATTGTCAGCGGCCCGTGAGTCGAATCGAAAATTTGATCAGTCATTGCGGTCTGAGTTTTTGTCGCCCTTGAGAATTCGCGAGTGGCGCGAGGTCCATCAGCAGCTTGCCGAGCTGGCGGCAGAACTGCATTGGCGGCCGAATCAACGGCCTGCCTCTGAGGCAGCGATTCATCTGGCGATTCTTTCCGGCCTGCTGTCCAATGTCGGCTGCCGGGCGCCGGACGAGCCGATCTGGCAGGGCTGCCATGACGTGAAGTTTTTGATTTGGCCGGGATCGTTGCTGGCGAAAAAGCCGCCGCGCTGGCTGATGGCGGCTGAACAGGTGGAGACATCACGACTTTTTGCCCGCACCATTGCAGCTATTGAGCCGGAATGGCTTGAGGACAGCGCCGCTCATTTGCTTAAGAAAAGCTTTGGAGAGCCTCACTGGGAAAAGAATTCTGGCCGAGTGGTGGGCTATCAGCGGGCAACGCTGTACGGCTTGACGGTGATTCAGCGGCGTAAGGTGGCCTGGGCGCAGTTGGGCGTATCGCAGCGACAAGAGGCACGCGAGATCTTTATTCGGCAGGCCCTGGTAGAGCAGGACTGGGACTGTCGGCATCGATTTTTCGAGGTGAATCGCAGCCGCATTCGAGAAATCGAGGCGCTGGAGCACAAATCTCGGCGCCCCGACATTCTGGTCGATGAGCATCTCCTGTTTGCGTTTTACGATCAACAGATTCCCGAATCAGTCGTGGATGCCGACAGTTTTGATGCCTGGTATCGCCTAGCCGTCAAACAGAATCCAGAGTTGCTCTGTCTGAAAAAAGAAGACCTCATGCGGCATGAGGCCGCTGGCATTACGACAGATCAGTTTCCCAAGATCCATCGGCATGGCCAGGATCAGCGTGCGCAATCCTTCGCATTGGAATATCACTTCGAGCCGGGTGACGCCCGCGATGGCGTGACTTTATTGGCTGCGGCCGAGACGGTCGCGCAGCTGGATCCCGTGCTGCTGGAGTGGCTGGTGCCGGGCATGTTGCGCGAGAAAGTACAGGGCCTGCTCAAAAGCCTGCCGCAACGAATTCGCCGGCATTGCGTACCTTTGCCGGAGTACGCTGAAGCCTTCTGTCAGCGATGGGCGGATCGGGCCGGCACAGTGCCACTGCTCACCGCAATCGCAAAAGATATTTCTCAGCAGACGGGAATCGCGGTGCGCCGTGATGAATTCAAGCTCGATGGTTTGAGCCCGCACTGCCGAATGAATATTCGTGTACTGGATCCCCACGGCCGGAGGCTGGCCGAGGGCCGCGACCTGGAGAGGCTATTGGCTGAGCTGGGGTTGAGTCGTGAGCAGCCAGAGTTGCTGCCTGGGGGAATGGGCCGTGAGCAATGGATTGACCGATTCGTGAGTGGCTGCAAAGAGGCCTTTAAGGGTTTGGAGAAGGAGATCAACAGCCGCCGAGAGATTGGAATTGCGTACAGCGGTTTCGGCAGTCACGAGCAGTTGATGGCGCAGTTTCAGGCGGCGATTGTTGGCCGGGTATTCCTGGCTGACGGCCTCCCACAGTCTGACGTTGAGTTTGAGACGCGTCTTGCTGCTGGCCGCCCGCGGGTGATGCTGATTGGCCAGGAGCTCGTGCGCTGGCTCGCGACGGTCCTGACAGAGGCCGCTGGTCTACAAAAAAAGATTGCTGGGGTGAGGGCCTTTCGCTCTGCCCATGCGGATCTCGAGCAGCAGTTTGGTCGGCTACTGGCAAAAGATTTCCTGACGGCGATCCCGGCGGAGCGAGCTGCCCATCTGCCGCGTTATCTGAAGGCGATGGCTTCCCGCATCGAAAAATGCCGTGCCGATTCGGCTCGCGATCAGCGTTGGGCGGCCGAGGTGGCGTCGGTCGAGGCGGGGCTCTGGCGTTGGGCCGCGCAGCACCGGGGATCTTGGCCAGATCGCATGATTGAGTTTCGATGGATGGTGGAAGAACTCCGGGTTGCGTTGTTTGCACAAGAATTAAAAACGCCAATGCCGGTCTCGGTGAAGCGCCTGCAGAAGGCATGGGCGGCCCTTCAGGAATAAGGCGATAATCCCGGCCAATGAATTCAGATCAGCTCTCGCGCCGCAGACTCATTGCGGCAGCGTCTTCTTGTGCCGCCGCCTGGTCGATGCCAGCTGCGATGGGCGTCACAGGGCTCATGACTCAGTCGGATGCCCGTGCCGCATCGGCGAGCAAAGATGCTGGCCAGGAGGCTTCCGCGGCCGCGGTCCAATATCCCATCATCGTGCTGAATTCTCGAGATGCCGATGTTTCGCTGATTCATCCGGTCACGCACAAGGTTTTGACGCGCGTCTCCACCGGCAAAGAGCCGCATCATCTTTACCCCACTCCCGATAATCGTCAGGTGGTGATTGGCAATGCAATGTCAGACTCGCTCACTTTTTTAGATCCGTCGACCGGCAAAGTCATGATGTCGTTGCAGGGCATCGCCGATCCGTATCACCTTGGATTTTCGCCGGATCAAAATATTTTTGTGACCTGCGCCAATCGGCTTGATCATGTGGATGTGTATCGTCGTAGTGGCAACGGTGACCAGCTGTCATTGAAATTGCTGAGTCGATTTGATCTGGCCAAGACCCCGAGTCATTTGGTTTTTACCGAGGACAGCCGGACGGTCTTCTGTACGCTGCAGGAATCCGATGAGCTGGTGGCCATCGACCTAAAAAAGCTGGCGGTGCTCTGGCGTCTGAAAACCGGCAGACTGCCGGCGGGGGTGGCCATCTCGCCGGATTCAAAACTTGTTTTCGTGGGCTGCATGGGCGAGAACTATGTTCATGTGATCGAGCCGCGCATCGGAAATTCGGCCGGCCCCCGTTTGGTCGCCGCCATCAAGACCGGTGATGGTGCGCATGCCTTTCGTAACCAGGGCAACAAACGCGATCTGTGGGTAACCAACCGGGTCTCCAATACGCTGTCCAAAATCGATATGGGCACGTTGAAGGTCGAGGCTGAGATCCGAGTCTCGGGCGGCCCGGACTGCATGGATATTCACCGCTCCGGCAAGCAACTCTGGGTGACACAGCGTTGGACCCGGTCGGTCGCGCTGGTGGATTTGGATCAATCCAAAGTGGTGAAGCGCGTCATGGTCGGCAAATCACCCCACGGAGTCTATCTGCATGATCGGGCCGATCTTCTTTAGCGCTCTGGCCAAGCCCACAAGCGCTCTGGCTGGCATTGCTCTGAGCGTTGGGGCCTTTCTGTGGCCGTTGAGTGCAGTGGCACAGGCCCCCACAAGCTGTGCCAAACCCGTATACCTGACCCTCGATACAGGGGGCATGCAGAGCGCGGACTTGATCGCACAGATTTTGCAAAAGCATCAGGTCAGAGCCACCTTTTTTCTTGCCAATGAAAAGACATTTCGTGGTGATTACGCCTTGGATGACAGCTGGAAGGCGTACTGGCAGGCCCGGACTGCAGAGGGCCACGGATTTGGCAGCCACACCTGGCGTCATGGCCGCATCCTCGCAGACCAGGCGGGAGTGATTCGTTATCGGCCGCAGTTTGGGGAGCAGGCCGGGCAGTTGATGCGGCTGAATGCGACCGACTTCTGCGAGGAATTGAACCGCGTTGGCCGTCAGTTCGAGCGGCTGACGGGCCGGCCCCTGGACCCCATCTGGCGTGCGCCCGGTGGCATCACTACACCCGAGACCCTGCGTGCGGCCAAGGCCTGTGGCTATGCGCATATCCACTGGAGTCCAGCAGGTTTTCTCGGCGATGAGTTGCCCAGTGATCGCTATCCGAACCGGATGCTCTTGGATCAGGCCCTGCGTTCCATTCGCAGCGGCGACATCTTGATGGCCCACCTTGGGATCTGGTCGCGCAGCGATCCTTACGCGCCGATGCTGGATCCATTGATCGCGGGCCTCAAAGCCAGCGGCTTTTGCTTTGAGCTCTTGCCGCAGGCCAGCCTTTCGCGGGGGCGATTAGCGCGATGATTGATCAACTCGTTGAAGCGTTCGCCGAACTGCATGCCGCCTTATTCGAGGGCGTTGTGCTGCCCATGCTGGTGGCCCTTAATGGAATTGCATATATCGACGAGGCCTTTGACTTCACAGAATGGTTTCTGATTGGCAGCTTTGAACTGTTGTTGATGGCCTTGGTGATTCTGCCGCTTGAGCGAATTGCTCCGGCAGAGCGTCGTGGCGCCGGTGGCCGTGGCGATCGGGTGGGCATTGATATCGCCTACACCGTGCTGCATCGGCTCGGCGCATTTTCGATTTTTGTATTTGCGGTGCTCGAGACCCCGGTCTTGAAACTGCGGGATAGCCTGGGTGTCTGGGGCATACCGACCCTTGAGGTGGATGCGGCGCTGGGACTTGCCTATGCGCCTCTGATGGGGGCATTGGCGTATCTGCTGATTCTGGATTTTGTCGACTATTGGATTCATCGGGCCCAGCATCGCTGGAATTGGTGGTGGGCCTTGCATGCCATTCATCACTCTCAGCGCCGCATGACACTCTGGACGGATAACCGCAACCATCTTCTGGATGATCTGATTCGCGATGCCGTTCTCGCGATTGTTGCCTTGTTCATCGGCGTGGCGCCGGCGCAGTTTGTTGGCATTGTGGTCTTCACCCGTCTTTGGCAGAGCCTGCAGCACGCCAACTGCGGCATTCCTTTTCCCGCCGTGATCTCCAGGGTCCTGGTTTCCCCCGCCTTTCATCGCCTCCATCATGGCGTCAGCATTGGCCACGAGGGCCCCCAGCGGGGCGTGAATTTCGCAGTCCTATTTCCGATCTGGGATATGGTGTTTCGCACCGCTGACTGGAGTGGTGATCGCCGGCTTGCGCACCACGAGCCGCTGGAGGCAACCGGCATCCGCGATCAAGAGCAGGGCGTGGATTATGGCCAAGGCTTTCTGAGTCAGCAGTGGATTGGATTGCGCAATATGATGCGGGCCTTGTTCTCTCGCGATCCTGCAGGATAAATTCGATGACCGAGCGCACCTTTGGACTATTTATTTTTGGTGATGAGATCCTCTCGGGAAAACGTCAGGATCGGCATTTTGAAAAAACCCGCGAGATTTTGGGCGCCCATGGTCTTGCGCTGTCTTGGGTAAATTACCTCGGCGATGACCGCGCCCGCTGTGTGCGGGCCTTGCGTGAGTCATTTCGATCAGGCGATGTGGTGTTGTGCTGCGGCGGCATTGGATCGACGCCCGACGACCATACCCGTCAGGCTGCGGCCGAGGCCTTGGGCTCCCAGTTGGCCCTTCATCCAGAGGCGGAGCGGCTCATTCGTGAGCGGGCTGCCGAGACCGGGCAGCCGGCGACAGCGGAGCGCCTTCGCATGGGAGAGTTTCCAACGGGCAGCGCAATCATTCCGAATCCCTACAACAAAATCGCGGGCTTCTCGATTCATGAGCATTATTTTGTTCCGGGCTTTCCGGTCATGGCCTGGCCGATGCTGGAGTGGGTGCTACTGACGTACTACGCCCATCTGTTTCGATCTGTTGCGGAGTTCGATCGGTCGATGATTGTGTTGGATCTATTTGAGGCGGCGGTCACGCCACTCATGCAGACCATCGCGCAGAAATATCCGCAATTTAAAATCTACAGCCTGCCGTCGGCGGGCGAGGCGGGCCTGCCGCGGCATATTGAGTTGGGACTTAAGGCATCGGGACGCCAGGATGAATCAGCACCGCCCGAGGCATTCGAGCAGGCTTATCTTGAGTTTCGCGCCGGCGTGACGGCCCTCGGCGGCCACATCACCGAGGAGCGTCATGACCGGCGTTAAGCCGCAGGACGCCGCTAGCGCTTGCTCGCGTTGAAGCCAGCCTCAGCAGCAGAACGCATGTTGCGCTCGGCCATCTCAACGACCTGACGAGCGGCCTTGTTTGCGGTCTCGTAGGCGGAGCTGGCCGCTGTGAGCGAGGATTTCATCATGGCGACAACGCTCTCCGAGCCCGCTGGCGCGTTGCGAGAAAAATCATCCAAGGCATCGATTAATTTTTTGTTGGCATCTGCAATCTGGGCATCGACCAGGCGATGAAATTCACTGCTGGTCTGTGAAGCAATGTCATAGATGGTTCGGGAGTAGGCGAGTGCCTTCTCAGCATTTGGTGTGGCGATGTCTTGATTCAGGCTCACCACATCTTGCGCATCCTTCACACTCATCAGTGCCTGAAATTTGTCAGCGGTCTCCTGCAGCGAGGCACGGGCGGCATTAAGCTGCAGCTCGACCATCTTCTCAATGCCCTCGAACGCCTTTTGCGACAGCTTCATCATGGCCTCGATGTTTTGCTTTTGGGCGGCGCTCAGATCTTCGGGTGTGGGATAAAGTCCCATGGATTTCCTCCTTGTATTGTTAGTCTATGGACGCATTTTATAGCGATCGGTTTGTGCTGCCGCTGCCAGCGGGCCATCGATTCCCTATGGAAAAGTATCGGCTGCTGCGTGAGCGCATTGGCCAGACTCTCCCCGAGATTCGGCTGCTTGAGCCAGAGCCGTTGACCGATGAGGCTTTGGCGGTCGCCCACAGCCCCGATTACATCCGAAGGCTTGTCGGAGGTGATCTGTCCCGCAAGGAAATGATGGCGATTGGCTTTCCATGGTCACCCGAGATGGTGGAGCGGTCGCGCCGATCCGCAGGCGCGACCGTCATGGCTTGCCATGCCGCATTTCGGGATGGGGTGGGAATCAATCTTGCGGGCGGAACGCATCATGCTTATCGCGATCGCGGCGAGGGATTCTGCTGCTTTAACGATGCGGTTGTGGCAGCGAGGATGATGCGGCGTGAGGGCCTTGCCGCGAAGTGCCTGGTCATCGACCTCGATGTGCATCAAGGCAACGGTACCGCCGCGATGACCCGCGATGATTCGAATATTTTTGCGTTTTCTATGCACGGCGCTGAGAACTATCCCTTTGTAAAAGAGCAGTCCGATCTCGATATCGAATTGCCCGACGGCACAAGTGATGCGATTTATCTTGAGTCACTGCGGGCCGCATTGCTTCAGATTCGTCAGCAGTTCTCGCCCGAGCTGGTGATCTACCTGGCCGGCGCCGACCCGTTTTGCGATGACCGTCTTGGTCGACTGGCGCTGACCAAGGCCGGCCTTCTGGCGCGTGATCGCCAGGTGATGGAGTTTTGTCGCGGCCTTGGTGTGCCAATGGCGATTGCGATGGCAGGCGGCTATGGCCGAACCATTCAAGATACAGTCGATATTCATTTTCAGACCGTAAATTGTGCGCTGCAGTACGCCAACAATAAGAGCGGACCTTCAGAATCTGCTCTAAGCCATTGAAAAAATTGATTTTTTACTTGGCGAAATAAAGTTCCTTTGCTAGCATGCCGTCTTCGATGGAAAAGGGAGGTCCATTGAGGGCTCACTGCATACACATTTCGCGTGGAAATTCGAAGATGTTGCGCATCGCACTAGCCGGCCTCGGCGGCGGTCTTGTTGCGTTGGGGATCGCTTCGGGGGCTGCTTCTGCGAACGCCCAGCCAGGCACACCTGCGGAAAAGAGCGCCCCCAAAACCTCCGCAGCCGCCAAGCCCGCATCGACTGCAAAGACTGCCCAGGCCGCAAAGCCAACTTCTGCTGCGGCCGCGCGTCCAGCCAAACCTGCGCAGAATGCAAAGACCACGCGCAGTGCCAGCAATCCGAAAAAGAATGTGGCCCGCGCGCCTGCGCAGGCTGTCAGGGCATCCAAGGTAAAAGCCGAGCCCGGTTACAACTCAATGGGCACACGGCTGGGCCTTCGGTCCGAGCTCGCGGACCTTTCTCTGAACTCCAGCGCAGTGATGGTGATGGATCAGGCCTCTGGAGAAGTGCTGCTCGAGAAAAATGCCGATGCGGCTCTTCCGATCGCCTCGATTACCAAAGTGATGACCGCGATGGTGGTCCTGGATGCCGGCCAGCCGCTTGACGAGACGATTGTGATTGCTCGTGAGGATACTCAGCTGGAGAAGTACTCCGCCTCGCGTCTGAAGGTCGGCGCCAGCTTTACCCGAGCCGAGCTGCTTCATCTCGCGCTGATGTCCTCGGAGAATCGGGCGGCAAATGCGTTGGGCAGAAGCTATCCGGGCGGCCTGCCGGCTTTCGTGATTGCGATGAACGATAAGGCACGCATGCTTGGTATGACCAGCTCGAATTTTGTAGAGCCCACTGGCCTGAGCAGCGGCAATGTCGCCTCTCCAAGAGATCTCGCGATCTTGGTCAATGCCGCCCATCATATTCCGTTGATCCGTGATTACTCGACTGACCGTGATGCGGTGGTTCGGGTGGGCGGCCGGCAGCAGCAGTTTAAAAACACGAATGCGCTGACCCGCGATGAGACTTGGGATATTGGCTTATCGAAAACTGGATTCATCCGGGATGCGGGTAAATGCTTAGTAATGCAGGCCCGCCTTGATCAACGCGAGGTAATCATTGTGATGCTGGATGCGGAAGGCAGCGCGAAGCGGCTCGCGGATGCAGAGCGTATCCGCCGCTGGCTCTCAATCGAACGTGACCGTCAGGCCTCTGCGGTGCGCTCGTAGCCCAGCGACGACGAAATCGCGCGGGCAGTGTCCGCAAGCGCCTGAAGCCACCCATCATTGGCCCGATCCGCCGGCGCAGAGATCGATAGTCCTGCCACCAGAGATTGACTGTCATCGCGAATACCGGCTGCGATACAGCGCACTCCCAGCTCGAGCTCTTCGTTGTCCCGGGCGTAGCCCAGGCGCCGCACCTCATCGAGTTCTTGCTCAAGCTGATTCAATGCGGTGATGCTATTCGGTGTGTGGCCCGCCAGGCCGGTCCGCATCGCATACGATCGAACGGCACGCGTGTCGTCGTTTGCGAGAAAGAGCTTTCCGGTCGAAGTGAGGTGCAAGGGTGCCCGGCCTCCGATTGCCCGCACAACTTGCATGCCGGAGCGTTCGCTGACAGTCCGCTCGATATACACAATTTCGTCGCCCTGGCGTACTGAAAGGTTAACGGTCTCACCGGTGAGCCGATGCAACTCCCGCATCGGTCCGGCAGCGGCATCGCGCACGTTGAGCCGAGCCTTTACCAAGTTACCAAGCTCCAAAAGCCGCATGCCGAGCTGGTAACTACCTGGCTCAGTCCGGTCCACCATCCGCGCAAGCACGAGGTCATTGAGAATGCGGTGGGCGGTCGAGGGGTGCAGGCCGCTGGACTGGGAGAGCTCCTTCAACGATACTGGCTCGGACTTTTTTGCCAGCGCATCCAGCAGTGTCATCATGCGTTCGATGACCTGGATCGCCAGCCGGGGCGCCTCAATGGGCGGGGCGAGCAGGGGCCGGCGATCGGACCCAATCGGGGCGGGGGGCCGAGGTTTTTTCGCGGCTGAAGAGGGTGAAACCGGCATCTGGCCCATACCAAGTGGCAAAATGCCATTTTATTGCATGAAATCCAGAGTCTCTAGTCTCCAGGCCCAGCCAATCGATGACTGAAAACCCCAAGCGCATCGCCCTTTTTGTCACTTGTCTGGTCGACATGATGCGGCCCGAGATTGGCCTGGCGGCGCTCAAGCTGCTGGAGGCCTCCGGCTGTGAGGTGGTGGTTCCCGAGGGCCAGACCTGCTGTGGCCAGCCCGCCTATAACGGCGGCGATCGCCGTACCGCCCACCAGCTCGCGGTTCGGGCCATGGAGCAGCTCCAAGGGTTTGACTATGTGGTGATTCCCTCGGGCTCTTGTGCCGGGATGATCAAGGTCCATTACTTCGAACTCTTCGGCAACGACCCGGAAATGAAGCGGCGCATGGCCGACCTGGCCCCGCGCATTTATGAGCTGACCGATTTTTTGGTGCGGGTCATGAAAGTTTCAGATGTGCCGGGACAGCTCGAGGGCACCGTGACCTATCACGATAGCTGCAGCGGCCTGCGCGAGTTGGGCGTTGCGGAGCAGCCCCGGGCCCTTCTGGCAAAGATTCCTGGCCTAAAGCTCAATGAAATGAAAGACTGCCGAGCCTGCTGCGGATTTGGCGGTGCGTTTGCCATGAAATACGGCAATGTATCCGCAGCGATTGTTGACGAAAAAATTCATAACGTGCAGGCCACGCAGGCCCAGGCAGTTGTCATGGGGGATCTCGGCTGTATGCTCCACATTGAGGGCCGGCTGCGGCGGCTCGGCGATGAGCGTACCCAGGTCTTGCATGTCGCGCAGGTGCTTGCCGGTGATGTGGGCCAGGGCCGTTCCTCGGGCTAAATAAATGACTCTCGGGCGATAGGGGTTCACCGACGTATGCGCGTTCAATCCATGCACTTTCAGGCGCGAGCAGGCGAGAAGCTTGCTGATACCCGCCTGCAGCGCAATTTAAAAAAACTTGCTGATAAGTTTGTCACGGCCCGATCCAGCGTGATCCAGGAGATCGATTTCACTGCGACCCGTCAGGCGGCGGTCGAGCGGCGTAATCGGGCTCTGGATCGGCTCGATGTCTGGCTGGAAATGTTTGAGCGCAACGCCCAAGCCCGCGGGGCCACTGTGCTATTTGCCGAAACACCCGCCCAGGCTTCGGAACTGGTGGTGAAAATCGCGCAGCAGCACGATGTCAAGCTGGTCACCAAATCAAAGTCGATGGTCTCCGAGGAGATGGCGCTGAATGCAGCCCTCGAGCGTGCGGGCATTGAGTCCGTCGAGACCGATTTGGGTGAGTACATTTTGCAGATCAATGACAACGAGGCGCCCAGCCATATCATTGCGCCTGTTATTCACAAAGACAAAGAAGAGATTTCTGATTTGTTTTCCAAGGTTCATGAGCGCCCCCGCCTCACCGATATTCCTCAGATGACGCGTGAAGCCCGCGAGGTTCTGCGGCCGAAGTTTCTGAAGTCAGACATGGGCGTGACCGGCGGCAATTTTTTGATCGCCGAGACCGGATCGGTGGGTATTGTCACCAACGAGGGCAACGAGGGCATGTGCACAGTGATGCCACGCGTGCATGTCGTCGTGACGGGCATCGAAAAGATTCTTCCCACGTTTGAAGACTTCGCCACCATTGTCCGCCTGCTGACCCGCAGCGCCACTGGCCAGTCCATCTCAAATTACATCTCGCTGCTCACGGGGGTACGCGCAGCCGGCGAGCCCGACGGGCCCGATCACATGTACTTCGTCTTGGTCGATGGAGGCCGTTCTAGCCTTTTGGGCAGTGAATTCCAAGAAATGCTGCGCTGTATTCGGTGTGGGGCCTGTATGAATCATTGCCCGGTGTATCAAAAGATTGGCGGCCATGCGTATGGCTGGGTCTATCCCGGGCCGATGGGCTCGGTGCTTACGCCGAACTATGTCGGTCTCGAAAATGCCTTGGATCTACCTCAGGCAGCCACCATGTGCGGCGAGTGCCATGTCGTCTGCCCCGTGGCCATTCCATTACCTGATCTGCTTCGTAAGCTGCGAGAGCGGCAATTCGATCGTCACCTTCGCCCAAAAACGGAGAGATTCGCGATGGCCGTCTGGGGATTTGTCGCCGTGCGGCCCAACCTCTATGCCTTGCTGACAGGTATTGCGAATCTGATTTTGCGCAGCCTCGGCCGCAAGGCTGGCCGCATTCAGCATCTCACCTTTGCAAAGGGCTGGACAGATTTTCGTGATCTGCCGACGCCGGCATCGAAGACCTTTCGTGAGCTTTACTCGGATCGTGTTGCCCGGACCGCCTCGGCCACCAGCGAGGGCCCACGATAAATCAGCCCAGTGTAGAGCTGCACCAGGTCCGCACCCGCGGCGAGTTTGCTTTTCGCATCCTCGCCACTGAGCACGCCGCCAACACCAATAATCACCACACCTGAGGGCAGGCTGCTGCGCAGCAGCCGAATCACGTGATTGGATTGTCCAAGCAGTGGCGCGCCGGATAGGCCGCCTTGCTCGTTGGCCTGGGGGTGGCCATTGACTGCAGAGCGATTCAGGGTCGTATTGGTAGCGATCACGCCCTCGATGCTGTGAGTACGCAAAAGCGTGGCAATCTCGATGACCTGTTCATCCGTTAGATCAGGCGCAATTTTTAGTACCAGTGGCACATGCCGTTGATGTTGCTGCGCCAGCCGCTGCTGGGTCTCTTTGAGGCCCTCGAGCAGTCGATTTAAAGCGTTTTGCTCCTGAAGATCACGAAGGCCCCGTGTGTTGGGTGAGGAGATGTTGACCGTTACATAATCGGCCCATGGCGCGACTGCCTCAAGAGCTGCAAGGTAATCCTCCAGGGCATTTTCGATGGGTGTTGTTGCGTTCTTGCCGATGTTTAATCCCAGCACACCGCGCCGATCGGTCGCCCAGCGGGATTGCTGAACATTGCGAAGAAAGTGATCAAGGCCTGCATTGTTAAATCCCAGGCGATTGATCAGTGCTTCATGCCGTGTCAGGCGAAACATTCGGGGCTTCGGATTGCCGGGCTGAGGCCGGGGCGTCACGGTACCCACTTCGATAAATCCAAACCCGAAACTTGCAAGGCTATCCAGGTGGGCCGCATTCTTATCTAGGCCAGCGGCCAGGCCAATTGGGTTGGCAAAATTCAGCCCCATCAGTCGCCTGGGCGCCCCCGGCAGCGGTTGTGATGCAGGCAGAAGGCCGGCACGATGCAGGCGGTCGAGCCATGAGAGTGTGAAGTCGTGGGCGTCCTCGGCCTGCATCGAAAACAGCAGCGGCCGAATCAGCGGAAAGCCTGCGAATACATTCACTGGCAGCAGCACCTAGCGGCGGACCCAGATGCCGTTTTCAAGAGTTTCGTGGGGCTTAAACAGCGCCTTATAGGACATTTTCGGGCTCTCGGCGATCCAGTAGCCGAGATACAGATGAGGCAGTGACAGCCGTTGGCAGAGGTCGATCTGCCAGAGAATGCCGAAGGAGCCGAGGCTGCGTCGTGATTCGCCAGGATCGTAAAAGGTGTAGACGGAAGAGATTCCGGCACTCAGCAAGTCCACGATGGAAATCATCTTCAATTCTCCGGAGGGACCGCGGAATTCGATGAGCTGTGACTCTACCCGGCTTTGCAGCAGAAATTGCGCATATTGCTCTCGGCTGTCGTGATCCATGCCACCACCCGCATGCCGCAGTGACTGATAGCGCTGATAGAGATCGTAGTGCTCTTCATCAAAACGAAGAGGCGAAGTTTTCACCTCAAGATCTTGATTGCGATTCCAGATGCGACGCTGAATGCGATTTGGCTCAAACTCAAGGACGGGCACCCGCAGGGGGATGCAGGACTTGCAGCCATCACAGTAGGGCCGATAGGCAAAGACGCCGCTGCGACGAAAGCCCACCTGCACAAGATCGCTATAGATCGGTGAATTGATCAGATGATTGGGGGTGGCGACCTGAGAACGGGCCTTGTGATGGGGCAGATAGCTGCAGGGGTAGGGCGCGGTGACGTAAAACTGTAGGGAGACAACGGGGAGGTCTTTAAGGTGCGACATGCGTAAGCCTCGCAAGATCCGTTTTGGAGACAGGCGCCGTGGACCAGGCCAGTGTGTTGAGTCTGGTTAAGTCTTGCACGATGGATTCAAACTCCTGACGTCTGATCTCTTGTGCTCCCAGCGATGCCAAATGTTCCGTCTTCTGTTGGCAGTCTATCACCTGGCCGCCCTGCGACCGAAGCCACCCCACCAGAGCCGCAAGGGCCAGCTTTGAGCTATTGGGCATACGACTAAACATGGATTCGCCGAACACCATTTTGCCAATCGCCACGCAATACAGGCCTCCGATTAGGTCGCCGCCTCGATGGAGGGTTACAGAATGGGCCAGGCCCTGGGCATGGAGGTCACAATAGGACTGGATCATTGGATCGCTGATCCAGGTGCCGGACTGGCCAGGACGGGCCTCGGCGCAGGCCCGCATCACTGCCTCGAAATCATCATCGCTGCGGATTTCCAGCTCGGGATCCGAGAGGGCTCGCTGAATTGTTTTTGAGAAAGATTTTGAGATTCTGAACTGGGCAATTTGGAGCACCATTCGTGGATCCGGAGTCCACCAGAGTACGGGCTCGCCCTTGGAAAACCAAGGAAAGACACCGCGCTGATAGGCCTCGATCAGCCGCGCACTGCTGAGGTCCGCACCCGCAGCCAGCAGGCCGTTGGCCCCCTCTTCGGGAGTTAACGCGAGTCCGGTCGGGGGCAGTGGATCACCGGGGGCGATCCAGGTGAGTGTTCGATTCATGGGGCAGTTGGACTTCGCGAATATCGCCGGTGTGCAGGCCAATCACGCCGTGACGACGATCATGAAAATAAAATCGTAATGTCGCAATAATTGTGCGAAAGGCGATCGATGCCCAAGGAACCTCGTGCTCATGAAAGAGCCGAACCTCCAAGCTTTCTGGTCCCGCAGCGAAGTCAAGATCAAGCAGCGTCGCCAAATAAAAAAGGTGCACCTGATCCACGTGGGGGACATCGAGAACGCTGAACAGCGGGCCCAATTCAACACGGGCTCCGGCCTCTTCCATGGTTTCACGCATTGCGCCGTTCGCGGTCGATTCGCCCACTTCCATAAAGCCCGCGGGCAGGGTCCACATGCCGAGTCGTGGCTCAATGGCGCGACGACAGAGCAGCACTTGCTCCCCCCACACGGGGATCGTACCGAGCACCATTTTTGGATTCACATAGTGAATGGCGTCGCAGCGGGAGCAGACCGCCCGCAGTCGAGTGTCGCCCTCTGGAACGCGTTCTCGGGTGGGGCTGCCGCATAGGGAGCAGAATTTCATATAGAATCATTATCTCTCTGACGCGGGGTGGAGCAGTCTGGCAGCTCGTCGGGCTCATAACCCGAAGGTCGTAGGTTCAAATCCTGCCCCCGCTACCCATCTCTTGGCCTCGCTTGCCTCTTGCTGTGTTGCCCAATGGTCCCGCCCGATGCCGGATAATGGGGACTTCGAGGGAGTGGCACATGGAACATCGCTTGAACTGCAGAGCATTTCATCAGGGCCGCGCCTGGGTTCTGGCCTGCCTGCTGGTAGGCTGCGCGGCAGCGTCTCCAGTCTGGGTTCATCCTGATCGGCCAGGTGTCGGTGTTGAGGTGGATGCCGTGTTTTGTGAAACTGCCGCCCGCGCTGAAGTCTCCCGCCCGCAGGCGCCGCCACCGGTCGTCAACTTTACGGGCCTGGCGAGCGTGATTCGCATGATGGACCAGGCCGCAATCGATCGCGAGTTTGAGGCCGAAGTCCAGCGTCACTTGGCGGAATGCCTCAAGAAAAAAGGGTGGCGACTGTCGGAGAGTCGATGAGCCAGACTTATTCAAGCCTGACGGTAGGATACAGTGACTCCGAAGATCGACTCTGGCTTCGGATGGTTCGCGACGGCGGAGAGGCAAAGTTCTGGATGACGCGCCGCCTTGCGATTGCCCTCCTCGATCAGTCGTATGAACTGATGGTTGGATCAGCCAGCGCTCAAGCGCTTGACCGCGAGCATCGTGATGCGGTCGAAGAGTTTGTGCGTCAGCAGGGCGATCAGGCCCCACCTCGAGACCGAGACTCGCCCATTGAGGTCCGCTCGGGATTGATTACCTCTGTGAACGTGTCGGTGTCGGAGGGTGTGGTGGCCTGGACATTTCTTTCTGTTCAGGGGAGCGCCATTTTTCAGGGCTCGCGAATCGAGGCGCATCGGCTTCTCGAAGTGTTTTGGCGGCGAATTCAAGCGGCGGGCTGGAGGGAATTACCGCCCTGGAACGTTCTTTCCACCGAGGCCCCGGTCAGTTGAATCGGCTCAACCGATTCCGATGAGCACGATGCCGGCCAGCATGAGGCCGGCGGCCCCAAGCCGAGACAACATCCTTCCTTCTTGAAAGAGTTTCGCGCCTGCGATTACACCCAGCAGGATGCTGATTTCACGGGCTGGAGCCACTGTGCTTAAGGGCGCAAGCGTCATTGCCCAGAGCACTAGCATGTAGGCTAACGGCGAGAGCACCGCCACAATCAGCAGCAGTCGAAGATCAGAGCGCATCCAGTGCCGAATCGCAGCCCGATCAATCCATAGGGCAGGTGCGGTCATGGTTACTCGCATCACAATCGTGCCCCAATAAAACAACATCACAGGAACACCAATTGTCGTCACAGACTGCTGATCCCAGACCGTGTAGGTTGCAATCATCAGTCCGCACAGCAGCGCGAAACCGATGCCCCGCAATTGTGCGGGACCAAATTCGGTTGCGCGGGATCCCGTGAGTCCGATCCAGATCGATCCGGCAATGATCATGAAGGCTCCTGCAAGGCTGAGTGGTGAGGGCTCCTCGCCGAGAATGACAATTGCTGCGATGACTGACAGCAGCGGCCCCGTCGCCCTGGCCAGTGGATAGGCCAGTGAAAGATCTGCGCTTTTGTAAGCCCGCAGCAGCAGCCAAAAATAGGCGACATGTACGATCGCGCTGCCCAGCATGGCGATGAGCCAGTTGGGATGAAATCCCTCGAGCTTGGGCAGCAGCAATCCGACCGGAATGGCCCAGACCAGAATCTCGAAGGTGCCGACAAGCGCAAAAAAAGCGAGCCCATCTCCCTTGGCCCGCTTTAAAGCGATATTCCAGCCGGCGTGACAGACCGCCGCGAGCAGTACTAAGCCAAGGGCCAGTGTCGGCAAATCAGCTCAGGCTTTCGGACAGATGAACAAGGCTCTGGCCACGCGCACGCGCGGCAGTCACCTGGTTCCAGGCGGGCCGCCGCCAGCAGTTAAAGCCATGATCAACACCGGCATGAACAATCACGCGCACATTTTTGCGGCTACCGAGTGATGTGCGCACCGCCGCCACCGCCTGCTGCGGAATGTAAGCATCTTGATCCGCGAAATGAAACAGCACCGGGCAGCGAATCTTTTTCGCTCGGTCTAAGTGCTGATGAATGCCGCCACCGTAGTAACACACTGCAGTGTCAACACCCGCCTCTGCTGCTGCAATAAAGCTCAGTAATCCGCCCATACAAAAGCCAAGGGATCCGACCTTGCCGGTGCATGCAGACTGCCGCTTTAGGGCGTCGACGGTTGCCTGCAAGTCGATGGCGGTCTGATCAATATTCAGTTTTCCTAAAAGGCCCAGGCCGCGCTCAAAGCCTTGGGGATCGTAGGCCAGTTCAATTTTTCGGCCTTCCCGCCAAAAGATATCGGGCGCGATGACACAGTAGCCATCTGCTGCGTATTGATCCGCAACGGCCCGAATGTGTTCGTTAACGCCAAAAATCTCTTGAAGAATGACAAGCCCTGGCCCGCGGCCCGTTGGCGGTAGGCTCAAGTAGGCATCAAATTGCTCGTTGCGGGTGTTTTTTACAGAAATCCATGAGGCATTCATTGTGCTGGGCTCCTTTGGAGTGCAGGGGAAATCACCGTAAGATCAATGATCTCCCCTAAAAAAACTCTATCAAATATGGCGATGCGTTCGTTATCAGGGCTTTTACGATTCTGGAAGGCCGGCCTGCTGCTTGCGGCCACCGTTCTTGCCATGCTGGTGTGGTGGCGCTCGGCCGCCGAGCCGGTACAGACCACCCCGGTGGTGCAGGCCTTCGCATCGCAGACCCTATCCGTGCTGAATGCCTCGGGCTACGTGGTGGCCCAGCGCAAGGCGGCGCTGTCATCAAAAGCCACAGGCCGCCTCGAGTGGCTTGGGGTGGCCGAGGGCTCGGTGGTCAAGGCGGGCGAGGTTATCGCCCGGCTTGAGCGCCGCGATGTGTTGGCGCAGCTCGAGCAGGCGACTGCCCAGGTCGGTGTCGCGCAGGCCGAGCTTACTGATGCTGAACAAAACGCAAAGCGCAGCGAGCAGCTCTTGGCGCAGAAATTTATTTCCTCGTCGGCCCATGATGCAGCCGTCTCGCGCCTGAATAAGGCCCGCGCTGCAATTGCTGCTGCCCAAGCGGCAGAGCGGGTAGCCCAGGCCAATCTTGCACAGACAGAGATCCGGGCGCCGTTTGATGCTGTGGTGCTGACCAAAAATGCAAATGTGGGCGATAACATCACCCCGTTTTCTTCAGCCATTGACTCAAAGGGCGCGGTGGTCACGGTCGCCGATATGTCGACACTTGAAGTCGAAGCTGATGTCTCGGAGTCCAGTATCAGCCGCCTGCGAATTGGCCAGCCTGCCGAGATTGGATTGGATGCGATTCCGGGAGAACGTTTTGTCGGAGAAATCGCGCGGATGGTCCCGACCATTGATCGCGCAAAGGCCACGCGTCTTGTAAAAATAAAATTTATGGCCCGGGATCCGCGGATCCTGCCGGATATGTCGGCCAAGGTGGTGTTCCTCGAGCGTGCGCTCTCTGATGCAGAGCGCCGGCCCATCGTTGCGGTGAATCGGCAGGCGGTTGCCCAGATCGACGGCCGGCAATGGGTCTACCTCATTGAAGGCGACCGGGTAAAGCGAATTGAGATTGCACCTCCAGCTGATGCGGCTGCTGGAAAGTCGGCAGCATCGTCTGCCGCCGCGGGGGCCGCCGATCTCATTCCAGTGACCAATCTCAAGCCCGGCCAGCGGGTGGTGATTCGGCCGGGTGCACTCAAAGACGGACAGCGGATCAAGGTCGTTGCGCAATGATCGAACTGCGCCATGTAAGTAAAAGTTATCGGCGTGGTGACCAATCGGTACCCGTATTGCGCGATCTGAGTCTGGTGGTGCGTCAAGGTGAGTTTCTCGCCCTGATGGGCCCCTCGGGTTCGGGCAAAAGCACCTTGCTCAATTTGATTGCAGGAATTGATCGTCCCGATTCGGGTGAAATTGTCATTGACGGCCGAGATATCTCAAAGCTCTCAGAGTCGGATCTTGCACGATGGCGGGCCGCAAACGTCGGGTTCATTTTTCAGTTTTACAACCTGATTCCGGTGCTTACTGCATTTGAGAATGTGGCCCTGCCATTACAACTGACGGACCTCTCTGAGTCAGAGAAAAAAGCCCGCGTGACCCGGGCCCTGGAGATGGTCAGCCTTTCAGACCGCACCGACCATACGCCCAGCGAGCTTTCTGGCGGCCAACAGCAGCGGGTGGCAATCGCACGGGCTTTGATTACTGACCCGGCCTTGATCGTTGCTGATGAGCCGACCGGAGATCTGGATCGGCAGTCTGCCCAAGATGTCTTGCAGATGCTGGTCCGCTTAAATCGCGATATGGGCAAGACCATCCTGATGGTGACCCATGATCCCAAAGCGGCAGAGCATGCGCGGGCCACGGTTCATCTTGAAAAAGGCCAGCTCGAGCGTGATGCCGAGCACTCGGCTTAGTGCCGACTTCATTTGCCAAGGCTGATGCTGATTTTTAATTTGTTGCTGCGTAATGTCTGGCGCCACAAGGGCCGCGCATTGCTGACCTTATTGGGGCTGGTGGTAGCCATTTTGGCCTTTGGCCTGCTCTCGACGGTGGTGGGTGCCTGGTATGCCGGTGCTGAGGGTTCATCCAATGCGCGGCTGATTACGCGAAATTCGATTTCGCTCGTGTTTCCGCTGCCGCTGTCGCATGCAGAACGCATTCGGCAGACCGATGGCGTACAGCAAATCTCCTGGGCAAATTGGTTTGGTGCAATCTATAAAGAGCCAAAGAATTTTTTTCCGCAGTTTGCGATTCAGGCGGAGTCGTATTTGGACCTCTATCCGGAATACGTGATCCCCGAGGCCGATAAGGCGGCTTTTCTCAAGGATCGTCGGGGCGCGGTGATCGGCCGCAAGATTGCGCAGACCCATGGCCTTCAGGTGGGCGACCAGATGACCTTGAAGGGCACGATCTATCCCGGCAACTGGGAGTTTCAGGTGCGCGGCATCTATGATGGCCGAGACCCTTCAACCGATGCAGCGCAGATGTTTTTTCACTGGGAATATCTCAATGAAGAAGCCAAGCGCAGGGCATTGCCACGGGCTGCCAACACCACGGGCGTGTTCATTGCGCAGATCACCGAGCCGGCGCGTGCTGCAGAGATCAGCCTGGCCATTGATGCACTTTTTAAAAATTCTGCCTTTGAAACACTGACCGAGACTGAGAAGGCCTTTCAGCTGGGTTTTGTCGCTATGACCGAGGCCATTGTGCTGGCCATTCAGGTGGTCTCTTATGTTGTGATTCTGATTATTCTGGCGGTGATGGCCAACACCATGGCGATGACCGCGCGGGAGCGGATCGGCGAATACGCCACCTTAAAGGCGCTGGGCTTTTCACCGCGATTTGTTGCTGGATTGGTCACCGGTGAATCCTTGCTGTTGGCGGTCATTGGCGGGATTTTGGGCGCCGCGCTGACCTTTCCTGCCGCCGCCGCATTCTCGGGCAGCGTGGGCACATTGTTTCCGGTCTTTGAAGTCTCCCGAGACACAACTGCAGCACAGCTGGTACTGGCGGTTCTGGTGGGCCTGATTGCGGCCATCATCCCCGCCACCCGATCGGCGCGTATTCGAATTGTGGAGGGCCTGCGGGCAATCTAATGATCGCGATTCGGCTCTTATCCATTCCGCTGCACTACAGCCTGCGCAATCTCTGGGTGCGTCGGGTAACCACTCTTTTGACCGCAAGTGGTATGGCCCTGGTGGTGTTTGTATTCGCAACTGCATTGATGCTGGATGCCGGACTGAAGCGGACACTGGTGGCCACTGGCGAGCCTGACAATGTGGTGATCTCGCGTAAGGGCTCCACCACTGAAGTCCAGAGTGCTGTCGAGCGCTCTCAAGCCGCCTTGGTCGGCACGCTGCCCGAGGTTGCAGTCATCGGTGAGCCACTGGTGTCTCGGGAAATCGTGATGCTCATTAGCCTGCCCAAGCAGGCCACCGGCAAGATGTCCAATGTCTTGATTCGCGGCATGGAGCAGACCGGTATTACGCTGCGGCGTGGTGTGCGGCTTACTGAGGGCCGAATGTTTCGGCCGGGCTCCAATGAAATTGTGGTGGGCCGCGCGGTAAAGGCCCAGTTCGCTGGCGTAGAGCTTGGCGAAATGCTGACTTTCGGCGGCCGGCAGTGGCAGGTGGTGGGCCACATGGATGGCGGCCGCAGCGGATTTGATTCGGAGATCTGGGGCGATGTGGATTCACTTATGCAGGCGTTTCGCCGCAACAGTTATTCCTCGGTGGTGATTCGATTAACCGATCCATCCAGTTTCGCTGGCCTATCGGAGCGCCTAGCCCAAGATCCACGCATCACATTGGCGGCCAAGCGTGAGGCGGAGTACTACGCCGAGCAGTCGGCGGGCTTATCGCGCTTTATCCAGATTTTGGGCCTGACGCTTGCTGGTATTTTCTCCGTCGGGGCAATTATTGGCGCAACCATTACCATGCAGGCTGCTGTCGCATCGCGGACTGCCGAAATTGGCACCCTGCGGGCCCTCGGATTTCAGCGCATGGCCATTCTCGCGGCGTTTCTTGCTGAATCGGTAGGCCTGGCGGCCATCGGCGGGGGTTTTGGCCTTCTGCTGGCCGCAGGCATGCAATGGATTGAGTTTTCGACCACAAATTTTCAGAGTTTTTCTGAACTCGCATTTGGTTTTGAACTCTCATGGGGAATTGCACTCGGATCGATGGTGTTTGCGATTTTTATGGGCGTGGCTGGCGGCATGGTGCCTGCCATTCGGGCGGCCCGAATTGGAATAGTTGAGGCCTTACGGTGCGGCTAGCATGGTTTCTGACATGGCGTGATATGCGGCAGGGTGGCGCGATGCTCTTGGGCATGGCGCTGGTGGTCTCGGTCACTGCAGTAAGTGCAGTGGGCCTTCTGGCCGATCGCGTCCGTCAGGCGCTTGCCCAGGATGCTCAGTCCACACTTGCAGCCGATATGGTGCTGGTTTCTGACCATCCAACGCCTGCCCAGTGGATGGATTCAGTCGCCGATCGTGGCTTTCGTGTTGTGCGCGGCAGCCAGTTTCCCAGCATGGCCCAGACAGGAAAAGGCGACGCCGCCCGTGGCTTACTTGCCGCAGTAAAAACAGTCACTGCAGGCTACCCACTTCGCGGCAATATCGAAGTGCAGACGGCCCAAGGCCGCAAACGCAATCCCGAGCTGGGCTTAAATGAAGTCTGGATTGATCCAGCACTGTCGTCATCGCTGAATGTTGAGATCGGCGACACATTGCGTCTGGGCTTAGTTGAGTTTCGAATCAGCGGCCTGCTGCTGCAAGAGCCTGATCGCGGCATGAACTTTGTGAATCTCTCGCCCCGCGTCATGATTCGTCATGAGCGGCTTGCGGACACGCAACTCGTGCAGCCCGGCAGCCGCATCAGCTATCGGCTCTGGGTAGCAGCCCAGACACCGGCCGGAATTACCGAGGTCGAAGCCTTCGCCGATGCACTGGCGCCCACGCTGGGCCGGGGCCAGCGTCTTGAGACACTTGACAATGCCAGGCCCGAACTGCGCAATGCCCTAGATCGTGCCTATGCCTTTTTGTCGCTCACGGGCATGCTCGCGAGCCTGACTGCAGCCGCAGCGGTTGCCCTGGCGAGCCAACGTTTTGTGACACGCCATCTACAGACCTGCGCCGTGCTGAAATCACTCGGAGCAACGCAGGCACGACTGGCCCAATGGTGGGCGCTCGAGCTGCTGCTGGTCACCGCCGCCGCGGTCATTGTGGGCATGGGCCTGGGCTGGGCGGTGCAGGCCTGGCTTGCACAGCTGGCATCGGCCTATCTCTCGCTGCCACTATCGGCCATCTCATGGCGGCCATTTGCCCAGGCCTGCGGCGTGGCCATTGCAATGGTGCTGGGCTTTGCAGTGCCGCCCTTGGTGGAGTTAAAAAAAGTGCCTGCCGTGCGTGTGCTGCGTCAGGATATGCCGATCTATTCGGTCTCTGGCAAGCTCTGGGTCGTATTGATGCTCGCAGCAGTCTGGCTGCTGCTTTGGCTGGGCACAGGCAATCTCACACTGTCACTGGTGACTGCTATAGGCTTTGCAATCGCAGGCCTGGCGTTTTCATTGCTCTCGTGGCTTTTGTTTCGTGGGCTGCCGGCCTGGCAATCCACGACATCGGCCTCAACACCATCGCAGCCCGGAGTGTTGCGATGGGCCTGGCAGAGCACGCGTCGTAGCCTTCAGCGCCGCGGCGGCGCCTTGGCGCTTCAGATTCAGGGCGTGGCAATGGCACTGACAGCCCTGTTTTTGCTCACCACAGTGCAGGCCGATCTGGTGAAGGCCTGGCGGCTTTCAACGCCTTCGGATGCGCCCAATCGATTTGTGTTAAATATCCAGACAGAACAGCGCTTTGAAGTGGCCGACACCATACGCAAAGCAGGTCTAGGCAATCCCACCGTATCGCCGATGGTCCGCGGCCGGCTGATTGCCATTAATGGCCGGCCGATTCAGCCTTCTGACTTTACCGATGACCGGGCTCAGCGATTGGTTGATCGGGAATTTAATCTCACCTACTCGAAAACAATTCCTGCCCACAACCGAATCGTTGCCGGGACCGCAATGGATGCGGACCTGAAAGAGGTCTCCGTCGAATCCGGCATTGCGAAAACACTTGGCCTTGCACTGAACGATCGCATCGTGTTTGAAGTTGCAGGCGAGCCTGTCGAAGTGACAGTGAAAAATCTGCGTGCATTGCGATGGGATTCGATGGAGGTGAATTTCTTTATGATCCTGACGCCGGCCGCCTTAAAAGATGCGCCCCAGAGCTGGATCACTTCGCTGCATGTGCCAGAAGACGCATCCGGCAGGCCGTCTGTGGATCTCACCCGTCAGCTGCTAACCCGTTTTCCCAATCTCACTGTGTTTGATGTCAGTGCGCTGGTACGCCAGCTGCAGCGGATTCTCGATCAAGTCATCTCCGCAGTGCAGATGCTGTTTGGATTTGCGCTTGCCAGTGGCGTGCTGGTCCTCTGGGCGGCGCTGTTATCGACTCGGGACGCACGGCTTCGTGAGGCGGCGGTTTTTCGCGCGCTCGGGGCGAGCCGCCGGCAGTTGTCTGCGGCGCAGATGATGGAGCTTGCGCTGGTGGGTGCAGTAGCGGGCTTTCTCGCAGCGGCTGCATCACTCGCGATTGGCGCACTGCTGGCCGAGCGGGTCTTTGCCTTAGCCCTTGAGCTGCGTTGGTCGGCGTTGGCCGTGGGCGCAGCGGTCGGCGCCACGATTTCGCTACTGGCCGGCTGGGTTGCGTTGCGGCCCGTTCTCAAAACACCGGCCTGGCAGACCCTCAAAGAGGGCACTTAGGCCATTTCACAATAAGAAAACTGCATTTCGTAATATAAAAAAGTCCTTGTGCAGAGCGACATCTTTTCCTTTCATTATCAAAAAAATCATTCCGCATTAAGAAAAGTCGCTTTAAATTGTTGATTTTTCGCAATTTTTTTGCTGAAAATTTTTATCAGAATTTCTTTTGCGAAGCAGCAGGTTTTTCTACCATGGAGTGACTTTTTTAACCGGGAGAGTGTCAATGTCGTTGCGTGAAGCCGAAGCACAAAAACTTCAAAAAGAGTGGTCTGAGAATCCCCGTTGGCAAGGCATCAAGCGCGGCTACAGCGCTGCGGATGTTGTCCGGCTCAGGGGGTCGATTCAACCCGAGCACACGCTGGCCAAGCATGGTGCCGAAAAGCTTTGGAATCTCGTTACCAACGAACCCTTTGTCAATTCTCTAGGCGCGCTGACAGGTAATCAGGCGCTGCAGCAGGCCAAGGCCGGCTTAAAGGCTGTCTATCTTTCAGGCTGGCAGGTTGCAGGCGATGCCAACCTCGCCGGAGAGATGTATCCCGACCAGTCGCTTTATCCCGCCAATTCAGTGCCGATGGTGGTCAAGCGTATCAACAATACGTTTACGCGTGCCGATCAGATTCAGTGGATGGAGGGCACCAACCCGGGCGATGCCGGCTACGTCGATTATTTTCTGCCCATCGTTGCGGATGCGGAGGCTGGGTTCGGCGGCGTGCTCAACGCGTTTGAGCTCATGAAGTCCATGATTGATGCGGGCGCTGCGGGTGTGCATTTTGAAGATCAGCTGGCTTCGGTGAAAAAGTGCGGCCATATGGGTGGCAAGGTGCTGGTGCCATCGCGTGAGGCTGTAGCCAAACTGGTGGCGGCCCGCCTTGCGGCAGATGTCATGGGCGTGCCGACCGTGCTGCTGGCCCGTACCGATGCGGAGGCTGCCGATCTCATCACTTCGGATGTTGATGAAAACGACAAGGCCTTCTTGACTGGGGAGCGCACAGTAGAGGGATTTTTCCGCACCAAGCCCGGCTTAGAGCAGGCCATCTCGCGTGGACTTGCCTATGCCCCGTATGCCGACATGATCTGGTGTGAGACGGGCAAGCCCGATCTCGCATTTGCCCGCGCGTTTGCCGAGGCGATTCACAAGCAGTTCCCCGGCAAGATGTTGGCGTACAACTGTTCGCCGAGCTTTAACTGGAAGAAAAATCTCGATGACACCACGATTGCAAAGTTTCAGCGGGAGTTGGGCGCGATGGGATACAAGTTCCAGTTCATCACGCTGGCAGGCTTCCATAGCCTGAATTACTCCATGTTTAACCTGGCATATGGCTATGCCCGCAACAACATGTCAGCGTTTGTCGAGCTTCAGGAGGCCGAGTTTGCGGCAGCCGAGCGCGGCTTTACCGCGGTTAAGCATCAGCGTGAGGTCGGCACAGGCTACTTTGATGCCGTCACCACAACGATTGAGCGTGAGGCCTCGACTGCTGCGCTGAAGGGCTCGACCGAAGATGAGCAGTTCTTCGAGGAGAAGGCCCAGCGCAAGGTCGCGTAATCACTCCGGGCCGGATACGGCACTCGGTCCCCTGGGGCTGAGTGCCGTTTTTATTTCAGCGGGGCTGTCAGCCTGACGCACTTCACCGCGCGCACGATTGTCTTGCCCCAGATGCTGAACGAGTGTGGGCATGAGCTGGTCCATGGTCTGTGCAAGGCCATAGGGCGGGTTGATCACGATCATGCCGCTTCCGGCCAGCCCAAGGCCATCACGAAGCGGCGCACGCACTGTAAGCCGAAGGTGCAGCAGCTGATCAATGGGCAGCCCGGCAATTTGGCGTAGTAACCGCTCCACCTGGTAGCGGCCGATTCGGGGATACCACAGCAGATAGACCCCGTTGGCAAATCGGGCCAGCGCATCACGCAAGCTCTGAATCACTAGGCGATAGTCATCGCGCATCTCGTAAGGGGGGTCCATCAGCACCATCCCACGCCGAGAAGCGGGCGGCAGCATGGCCTTGAGTTGAGTAAACCCATCTTTGCGTTCGGCCTTGACCTGACGTGGGCCGCCACCAAGACTGCGCTGCAGGGGTCCGATATCCGATGGGTGCATCTCAAATGCACGCAGCCGATCCTCAGGCCGCAGCATCCGCTCGATTAAAAGTGGCGAGCCTGGATAGTGAGAGAGCTTTCCCTTGGGATTAAATGAGCGCACCAACTCCAAGTATTTTCCGAATCCCTCGGGAAGCGATTCCGCTTTCCAGAGCCTTCCGATGCCGCTTGCCCACTCCGCTTTGTCTCTCACCAGAGGGCTCGTCAGGTTGTATAGGCCTGCGCCCGCATGGGTGTCGATGATCCAAAGGGGAACCTCCTTTTTTTGCATCAAAGACAGTGTGGTCACCAGGGTCAGATGTTTGAGCACATCCGCATGGTTGCCGGCATGAAAGGCATGGCGATAGGCGAACATGTCAGTAGTCTACGGGCTCTGGATCCAGGCTTCGCCAGAGATACCAAGTCGCTACGGATCGCCAGGGCATCCAAACAGCCGCAAGACGCTCGGCCTGAGGCGGACTGATGTCGCGGCCATTGCGATAGTGCAAAGCCATCGCTTTCATCAATCCCAAATCTGCAAGTGGCAGAACATCTGGCCTCAGCAGGGCAAAAATTAAAACCATTTCTGCTGTCCAGCGGCCAACGCCACGCACTTCGGTAAGTGCCGCGATGACCGCCTCATCGGTCATGGCCTGTAGCGATGACTCAAGGCTGGGCCGCTCGGCAAAGTGACGTCCAAGCCCAACCAGATACTCGCGTTTTCGGCCAGAGAGTCCGCAGTCTTCCAAATCGCTGATCGTTAACGTGGCGAGTCGGCCGGGGCTTAAGGGATGCACCACTTTGAGGAATCGTGCCCAGACTGCCGCGGCTGCTTTGACCGAGATCTGCTGGCCTACGATCGCTCGGGCCAGTGTCGTAAAGACGTCCCCGCGGGAGACCAGAAAACTGTCCCGGTGTTGGGCAATGATTGCAGCCATAACAGGGTCAGCACGCGAGAGCGCCTCGCAGGCAGAGCGCCAGAAGATCGGGGCCTTTGCAGCCCGGGAATTGGGGGACATGGTTCCAATATAATGCGATCTTGATGATGCGACCCGCGCCAAAAGCCATCTGCTTTGATGCCTATGGCACGCTCTTTGATGTGTATTCCGTTGGCCAGCTGGCGGAGTCGTACTTCCCGGGGCGGGGCAGTGCATTGGCCCAGATGTGGCGCGATAAGCAGGTCGAGTACACGCGTCTGCGGTCCATGTCGGGCCAATACAAGCCGTTTTGGGATATCACGCGTGATGCCTTGAAGTATTGTGGTGCGGCATTGGGGCTTGATCTCAGTGCAGCACAGTCGGAGGCGCTGATGGGGCAATACGCCCACCTGTCAGCCTTTCCGGAAAACCTGCAGGCGCTACAGCGGCTGCGGGCGTCGGGCCTGCCTTTGGCCATTCTTACCAATGGCAATCCCGACATGATTGGCCAGGCGGTCGAAAGCGCCGGCATGTCGAAGATGTTTTCGGCTGTACTGTCTGCGGATCAAGTGCGGCGGTACAAGGTGGATGCCAGCGTGTATCAGCTTGCAACAGATTATTTCGACTGCGCTGCCTCGGAGCTCCTGTTTGTTTCCTCCAACGGCTGGGATGTCTGTGGTGCCACCTGGTATGGATTTAGAACGTTTTGGGTGAATCGTTCAAAGGCGCCCGCTGAGGTGCTGGATGTTTCGCCAACCGTAGTGGGGCAGAGCCTGACCGAAGTTGCAGATCTTGTCTGCGGTGAGTCGGCCCCGAGCATTTGAGAACAACAATAAATTTTTTGATGGAGTTTTAGTGATGGCCGATCGTCTCCCTACCGGCGTTGAAATCAAAGCCGAGATCACCCCAGAATATGCCCAGGTCTTAAGTCATGGCGCCTTAGCTTTAGTCGCCCGGCTGCACCGCTCATTTGAGCATCGCCGTCAGGAACTGCTCGAGGCCCGTCGGCAGGTTGCCGAGCGCTTTGATCTGGGACTGCGGCCCGATTTTCAAAAGTACACCGCATCAATTCGCGATACCGACTGGAAGATCGCCAAACTACCTCAGGATCTGCAGTGCCGACGCGTGGAAATTACCGGCCCGGTTGAGCGCAAGATGATCATCAATGCCTTGAACTCTGGCGCAGATTCCTTCATGGCCGACTTCGAGGACTCCAACACCCCGAACTGGCACAACCAGATTCAGGGCCAGATTAATTTGCGGGATGCAATTCGTCGCACCATCCGGCTTGAGCAAAATGGCAAGATCTATGAGCTCAATGAGAAAACCGCAGTGTTGCTGGTGCGGCCGCGCGGCTGGCATCTGGATGAAAAGCATGTCTTTGTAAATGGCCGACGGGTCTCGGGCGGAATTTTCGATCTCGCAATTTATCTCTACAACAATGCCCAGGAGCTAATTGCCCGTGGCTCGGGCCCTTATTTCTATCTGCCCAAAATCGAAAGCCACCAAGAGGCCAGGCTCTGGAATGACATCCTGAGCATGTGCGAGGCGGAGCTGGGAATCCCGCGCGGCACGATCAAGGCCACGGTGCTGATTGAGACCATTACTGCTGCCTTTGAAATGGACGAGATTCTCTTCGAGCTACGCGAACACAGCGCGGGCTTGAATGCGGGCCGCTGGGATTACATCTTCTCGTGCATCAAGAAATTCAAAATGGATCATGATTTCTGCCTAGCGGATCGGGCGAAGGTCACCATGACAGCCCCCTTTATGCGGGCCTATGCCCTGCTGCTGCTCAAGACCTGCCACAAACGTAATGCGCCGGCCATTGGCGGCATGAGCGCGCTGATTCCCATTAAAAATGATCCTGCAAAAAACGAGATCGCCATGCAGGGGATCATCAGTGATAAGCGCCGTGATGCAACCGATGGCTATGACGGTGGCTGGGTGGCCCATCCGGGCCTGGTGGAGGCCGCGATGAAGGAGTTTGTGGCGGTGCTTGGCGATAAGCCCAACCAGATTGAGAAGCAGCGGCCGGACGTCTATGTGTCCGCCGCCGATTTGCTGAATTTTGCGCCGGAGACCCCCATCACAGAGGCTGGCCTGCGCATGAATATCAATGTGGGCATTCATTATCTCGGCTCATGGCTGACCGGCAATGGCTGTGTACCGATTCATAACTTAATGGAAGACGCAGCAACGGCAGAGATTTCTCGTTCGCAGGTGTGGCAGTGGATTCGCTCGCCGAAAGGCAAGCTGGAGGACGGCAGAAAGATTACGGCTGACGTGGTCCGCAACCTGATTGCTGAGGAACTGGTGAAGGTCAAGGCCTCAGTGACCAGTTCGGGCGCCTCGGACACGTCGACCTATGAGCGAGCTGCGAAGATTTTTGAGCAGATGTCGACCTCTACAGACTTTTCAGAGTTCTTGACGCTGCCGCTTTACGAAGAACTCGCTTAGGAGCGTCTCCCATGAAACCGTTCATTGTTCGAATTGGCATTGCATTGACAGTCGTGCTGACGGTCGGGCCGGCAGCCTATGCCCACCACGGCTGGTCCGAATACGATTCGAACAAGGGTTTCAAGCTCACTGGCAAGGTCATGGAAAGCGGATATGAGCATCCCCATGGTTATGTGCGACTGCAGGCCGAGGGCAAGACGTGGATGGCGGTGCTGGCGCCCCCGTTTCGTATGGAGAATCGTGGCCTTGCGAAGACAGCAATCGCGCCGGGGGCTACCGTCACTGTCGAGGGCTATCCCCATCGCAGCAAGGCCGATGAGATGCGTGCCGAACGCATCACGGCCGATGGCAAGACTGTAGAGCTGCGCTGACCGCCGACAGGCCCAAAGCGTGACTCAGCCCATGCAGGCGATCGAGGGCCTCTGGATTGCGCAGGTGATGCGAGAGTCGCTTTGGCTGTACCCGACCGTTGAGACGCTTCATCTCTGGGGCGTTGGCGCCTTATTCGGCTCGATTCTGCTGGTGGACCTGCGCTTACTCGGCCTTGGGCGTGGCCTCGAGCTGCGGCCGCTGCTGCGGTTTGCGGTGCCGGTTACGATCTCCGGCTTCGCGCTGGCCGGTGCAACCGGGCTTTTGATGTTTATTGCCCACCCGTCGGAATTTATTGCGTCAACACTCTTTGTGTTGAAGATGACACTTCTGATGCTGCTGGGATTAAATGCCATTTCGCTGCATCTCCGTATTCCAAGCCAGCAGGGCAATGTTGGGCTCGGCCCGCCTGCGCCCTTGCTACGTCTTCAGGCGGTCGTCTCAGCACTCGGCTGGGCGGTCGTGATCGGGCTGGGCCGATGGCTCGCGTATGTGTAAAGCAAGGCCCAATCAGTGCGAGAGGGTGTAGCGGAGTCCGAGTAGCCAGTTACGCGGAGTGCCGGGCTCGTAGAAGCGAAGAAAAGCCTGATCAGCGACCACCGAGCCCACATAGCGACGGTCCAGAAGATTGTCGATGCGTGCAAATAAGCTGATTTGCTGGGGGCCTTTGCGAAGGTGGGTTGCCAATCGGGCACTGATGAGCTCATAGCCGGATGCCTTTTCAGTATTCGCAGAGTTTGCCTGCATATCTCCGACTGCAATCCATTCCAAGCCACCCTCTGAAAAATTACTCGTGGGCCGTTGTATCCAGCCGCTCGATCGCCACGCCAGTTCGGCAAAGGCGCGGGACCGTGGAACGCCTGGCATTGTGTTTCCGGACTCGACAGTGACCAGCGAGGTCGAGGTCGCCCGCACTGTCGCCAAGGACTCTTGATAGGTGGCGTTGATGATCGAGAGCGCCCCCCGGATGGCCCAGAGTTGGTCAACGATCGTCAGGCCGGACAACTCTGCGCCGTAGCGCTGGGTGTCGGCGTTTTGCCATGCTGATGAGGAGGTGGAGAGATAGAAGGGAACAATGTCATCTCGGGTTCGTGCCTGAAACAGCGATGCATCCAGCCGGGTTTTGGCGTCAGGCCGCCACTTCATACCGATTTCAACTTGCTGGCTGCGGGCGGCACCAAGGCCTGAGTAAAAGTTGTTGGTCGGTGTCGATGTGGCATTTGGTGTGTAGAGCACCTCATTCAGTGTCGGTGTTTCAAATCCCCGTCCAAACTGAAGGAAGGCATTTAAGGTGGGTGAGACATGGCGGGTCAACCCGAGCACCGGAGATACCCCGGTATAGGATCGCCGACCCGATCCATTGCCGTCGGCGAGAAACTGGTCCCGGACTTCGAGTAGTACTCGGCTCACCCGGAATCCGGCCGTTGCGGTGTATCGGTCGTTGAGAAAAAGCTGGGATTGAAATATCGCATCCGTGTTTCGGGCCAGATTTCGTTCCTGTCGGCCGAGCGGTCCGGCGGGGGAGCCTGCAAGGTTTTGCCTGGCGGTACGATCGTCATCGACGGCATCGGCCTCCACCCCCAGAAGAGTGAGTGTCGGAATGCCGGCCAATTGCGCTCGTTCGCTGAGTGTTGCTCCCAGTCCATAAAACTGACGCTCGATCATGCTGAATCCCGTACTGGAGGTTGCCGGGCCAAGCGGATTATCCAGTGACCGGTAGCCCCAGTAGGCTCGAGCGCTGATTTTTCGGGACTCCGATACTTGGAGCTCGCGTAGCAGGCCAAGCGATCCCTGCTCAAAGACTTTGCCAAACCGATTGGCGACATTTGCGGCCACTGCCTGGGTGGGATTGGCAAGAAATTCGGCCCGCGTAAGCGAGCCGGGTTCTTGCGAGTCGTTGCGGAGCACGTTTGCAACCATGATGGTTGCTGATGGGCCCTCACGATGTTCAATCTTGCCATTGAACTGCTGCCGACGCGCTGCGCTAAAGGCGCGAAATCCATCGCTCTCGACCGCTGACAGATCGGCAACGAGCCCGTAGGCCCCGCGTTTTTCTGTGTACTGAACGCTTGATCGGTATAGTCCATCGCTTCCCATATAGCCGGCGAGCGAAAATTCCGGCCGTTCGGAAGCGCTGCGGGTAAAGACTTGCACAACGCCTCCGGCAGCGTTGCCGTATAGAAGCGAAAGCGGTCCCTTGAGCACTTCAATACGTTCGGCTGAAGTCAGTGCGAACTGTGAGGACTGTCCCTGTCCGTCAGGCAGTGTTTGTGGAATTCCGTCAATAAGAAGTCGCACCCCGCGGACGCCGAACGGTGCGCGCGATCCGAATCCACGAATAGAAATCTGCAGGTCTTGGGAGAAGTTGTTACGGTTCGCGACGTGGATACCGGGGATCTCCGCAAGCGCCTCGCTGATATTGATCTGGGGCCCACGAGACTGAATAGACTCGCGATCCACAGATTGAATCGAGCCGGGCGCATCAAAACTTCTCTGCTCCGTCCGGCTAGCAGAGACCACGACATCCTCGAGCGCCTGAGCGTGGGCGTTGCTCGGCGTGCAGATCAGCAGGGCTGCCGAGATTGCAGCGGCAACTGGGGTGGTTTGCGTGGGCAACACAGCGTGTCTCATTGCTTTACTTGGATTTCAATTGAGGCGTACCAGGCCGCCAGGTCCTGGATGTCGCGATCTGTGAGTGGTTTGGCAATCACCGACATGATGGCGTTTTGTCGCTTACCACTTCGATATGCTTGTAGCTGCTCATTGATATAGAGTGCCGGCTGACCCGCAAGATGCGGTGTGGCAGGCTGACTGGAAATGCCGGCGACGCCATGGCAGACCACACACGATTGGGCCTTTGTTTTACCAGCCTGCGCATCACCCGAGGCCAATGCTGCTGTATTGGTCAGAAGGGTGAGCAGTGTGATCGTGACAAAACCAAAACTCTTCATAGATCTGCTCTTTTCAGGTCGCTACAACTACAAGGGGGGCAGCAATGCCCCCCTTGCCTCATTTACAGCGTAAGACGTTTATTTTTTATCTTCGCCGATGTAGCTAATGCGATAAATCGCTCCAGCGAAGTCATCCGAAACCAACAGAGAGCCGTCTTTCATCACCGCAACATCGACTGGCCGCCCGCGATAAAGACCGGTCTCCGGGTCGAGGAATCCGGACGCAAAGACCTCCATCTTGCCAGCGCTTCCATCCGCATTGAGGGGAACAAACTGCACCTCTGCACCGCTGGGCTTGGTTCGGTTCCATGAGCCGTGCGCTGCGACGAACATTCCGCCACGGTATTTCGCGGGGAAGCGGCTGCCAGTGTAGAAGGCCATCCCAAGCTGCGCTTGGTGAGCAGGAAACTCCACCTGGGGAGCAATCGCGCCGGCGGGCTCTTTCATGTCCTTTAGGTCTGGAGCGGCCGGTGAGCCTGCCACTTTGAACCTACCGTTCCAGTAAGGGAAGCCGAAGTGCTCCCCAGCTTTGGTGGAGCGATTCAGTTCACCGGGCGGAATATCGTCGCCAAGACCGTCGACCTGATTATCGGTCCACCACAGGTGGCCGTTGCGGGGATTGAAGTCCATTCCGACTGAGTTACGTGCACCGCGGGCGAAGACTTCACGCTTACTGCCATCAAAAGCGTTCATTCGGATGATTCCGCCAATTCCAATGCGGTTGTAGAGATCGATTTTTCCGGCGGGCTGAACGTTATAGGGTTGACCGAGGGTAACGTAGAGAAGTCCATCCGGTCCGATACGGCAGGTGCGCGCGCCATGGTTAAAGGATTCCTCCTCAACGGGAATCAGTCCGCCCTGGGGCACCACTTCGATGACCGCGACATCCGGGCCCTCGTAGAAAAATTCAGCGGCCGGGAAATTCAAAACACGGTTGTGTTCAACGACAATCAGAAAACCGTCTCGAGTCCAGCAGACGGCGTTGGGATTGGTGAATTTCAAAGAAGGCGCAAATGATTTGACTTCATCGGCAACCCCGTCACTATTCCGGTCGGTCACAGCCCATACGGTCGTTTTACGCGTTCCGACGAAGAGCATATTGGTCGAGGGGGCGACAGCCATATGGCGTGCATCGGGTACGACTGCGAACAGGTCGATCTTGAAGCCGGGCGGCAGTTTGACTCGTTTCAGGTTTTCCCGGATCGCAGCGGCATTTTTCCCTTCTTGCGGAACGGTTGGTATGTTGAGGTCGGTTGTGGCGACCTTGAACTGCTTGAGCGTGCTCAGATTGTCTGGGCGGGCCTGGGCAAAACTGGCTGTGGCAAGCCCTGCCATAACGAGTCCGGCAGCGATTTTGGTGAGTTTCATGATGCCTCCTTGGGGCGGTACTTTGATGTTTTGAGCCTTTTGAAACAGGCTTGATCATTAGATCGGGTGCAGCCTGAGGCAATCTATATGCACCGCAGCATTTGACGGGTTTTGGCCCATAAAATCAGGGAAAATCCCCACCTGTTGCAGTGCGGAATTCTCCGGCTGTGGCATGCTCCCCCCACTTTCTTGAATCATGAGATATCTCAAAATTTTCTTGCCAGCCGCAGCGCTTTGTGCGGCAGCCGTCTACTGGTGGTGGTCGCCGGACGAGGAGAAGCCCAAGTGGGTGATGGCCAAGGTAGACCAGGGTGCCATCGTGCAGCGTGTGGCGGCCAACGGCACCCTAAATCCGGTGGAGCTCGTCAATGTGGGCACTCAGATCTCGGGCGCGGTGCTTAAGCTGCACGTGGACTTCAATCAGCCGGTGAAGGCGGGGCAGCTGTTGGCCGAGTTGGATCCCGCCATTTTGGAGGCGCAGATTCGCCAGTCCGAAGCCAATCTTGCATCAGCCCGTGCGGTTTTGAATAACGCAGAGCTTGCGTTAAAGCGCAACGAAAACCTGAAGTCCAGGGGCTTTGTTTCCGATGGCGCTTTAGATGGCTTGAGAAAAGATGTGGAGACTGCGCGGGCCCAGGTCGCACAAATTGAGGCTCAGATTTCGCGAGACCGTACCAATCTCGGCTACAGCAAAGTCCGCTCGCCCATTGATGGCATTGTGGTGAATCGGGGTATTGATGTCGGTCAGACGGTGGCCGCAAGCTTTCAAACACCGACACTTTTTCAAATCGCCCGCGATCTGAGACGCATGCAGATTGATACCTCGGTCTCCGAGGCCGATGTGGGACCCATTCAGCCCGGCCAGCCCGTGCGCTTTACCGTGGATGCATTTCGTGAGCAAGAGTTCACTGCCAAGGTTCGAATGGTGCGACTTAATCCGACAACGCTGCAGAATGTCGTGACGTACAACGTTGTGATCAATGTGGATAACAAAGATGGAATTCTGCTGCCTGGCATGACTGCCCAGGTGGCGATCGTGACCAATCGGAAAGAGCGTGTGCTGCGCGTGCCCGCAGCCGCATTGCGGTTTCGTCCGCCCGAGCAAGACGCGGCAGCAGCATCTGCTCCGGTGCCGCCTGAAAAGGGCCGCCGTGCGTCAGCTCAGGTGCCGCGCGTGCATGTCATTGGTGAGTCGGGCGCCCTGGTTGCGAAAGAAATCAAGACTGGCATCACGGATGGGCGCTTTACCGAGGTCCTAGAGGGGCTCTCTGAAGGTGACGAGATCGTTGTTCGAGCCGTGGCAGCGCCTGCAAATAATCAAACCAGCGGATTTCGATTCCGGATGTTTTAACGATGCCGCAATCCCTGATTCGGCTCATCGATATTCACAAGCAGTATGAAACTGCCGGCGCTCCGCCGGTACCCGTGTTGCATGGCGTGTCGCTCGAAATCGCATCGGGCGAATTTGTCTGCTTGATGGGCCAGTCGGGTTCAGGGAAATCCACACTAATGAATATTCTGGGCTGTCTGGACTCGCCCACCCGCGGTGAGTACGTATTGGCGGGGGAGCAGGTCAGTGGCTTGGCGCCTGATGCGTTGGCAGCCATTCGCAATCGGCAGCTTGGATTTGTGTTTCAGGGTTTTAATTTACTCAAGCGCATGTCAGCGATTGACAATGTCGCCCTGCCGATGGTTTACGCAGGGGAGGGCCGTGAGCGAGCCCTGCAGCGGGCCCAAGAAAAGCTGCGACTGACCGGATTGGCGGATTTGGCGCAGCGGCTACCCAATCAGCTCTCGGGCGGCCAGCAGCAGCGAGTGGCCATTGCCCGGGCCTTGGTCATGAATCCCTCGGTCCTGCTTGCGGATGAGCCCACTGGAAATTTGGATACCGCCACCTCTGAAGAAATCATGGGTCTGATTCAGCGCTTAAATCGCGAGCAGTCGATCACTGTGGTTCTGGTGACTCATGAGCCTGATATTGCGCGATTCGGTCAACGACTCATTCGACTGAAAGATGGCCGCGTGATTTTCGATGGGCCGGTTGCGCAGGGCCTTGCAGAGCGGGTGGTTGCCGCATGAATGCGCCTCAGGTTCTCCAAGAGGCCCTGCGGGCACTCTCGACCAATCGGTTGCGAACCTCGCTCACCATGCTGGGCGTGATCATCGGCGTATCAGCGGTAGTGATCATGATGGGGGTAGGCCGGGGCGCACAGGCGCTCGTCAATCAAAGCATCAGCAGTATGGGCAGCAACCTGCTGGTGGTCTTTCCCGGCTCACAGACCTCGGGGGGTGTGCGTTTCGGTGCCGGCGCCGCCCAGACCTTAACGCTATCGGACGCGGCTGCCGCCCGGTCAGTATCGGGCGTGATCCGGGTGGCACCGATCGTGATGCGTTCCTTTCAGTTGGGCTATGGCAATGCCAATTGGAGCGCGATGGTGACGGGTGTGACCGCGGAGTATTTTCCGACTCGCTCCTGGGAGCCCGAGGAGGGCGATCTATTTTCTGAGGCGGACTTGCGCTCGAATGCACGCATCGTCGTGATTGGCCAAACCACTGCCAAGCAGCTGTTTGGTGATGAAGATCCCATCGGCAAAACGATGCGCATTCGCAATCTGCCCTTTACAGTCATCGGCATCTTGGCCCGTAAGGGCCAGAGTCTGGATGGTCGTGATCAGGATGATGCGGTCTTTATTCCGCTGACCACCGCACGGCAGCAGCTGATTCGCAGCACGTTTCCCGGCAGCATCAATTTGTTATTCGTGCAGGTGGCTTCTGCTGAGCAGATGCTCACCGCAGAGGCGGAGCTGACGGACTTATTGCGGGCCCGCCACCGGATAGCGCCAGGACAGGAGAACGACTTCACGGTCCGAAACCTGACGGCGATCGCTCAGACCGCCGCGGTCGCGGCAGGTGCCATGGCCATCTTATTGGGCTCCATTGCCGGGGTGTCGCTACTGGTTGGGGGTATCGGCATCATGAACATCATGCTGGTGAGTGTGACCGAGCGGACTCGTGAGATCGGTATTCGTATGGCCATTGGTGCCCGGCAGCGCGATATTCTGCGGCAGTTTCTGATTGAGGCCATAACGATTTGTCTCGCAGGTGGTGCGGCCGGCGTATTTCTGGGCATCTCCGGCGCCTGGCTCATTGCATCGGTCAGTGGCCTGCTGGTGGAGATCTCGGTGTCTTCGATTGCGCTTGCCTTTGGGTTTTCTGCGGCAATTGGTATTTTCTTCGGCTGGTATCCGGCTGCGAAAGCGTCACGGCTGCGTCCCGTGGAGGCACTCCGGATCGAATAACGGTTCTCCAACCGTGAAGTGGTGCCGCGGGCGGCCGTGCTGTCAGCATGCGATCTATGAAAACACCCTTACATCTGCGGTTTCGCGGTTTTGAGCCCTCGGAAAGTCTGACGCAAATTGCGGTCGAGCAGGTACGACGGCTGGAGGCCTTTGCGGGAGAGTTCATGGCCTGCCGCGTGAGCATCGAGCAGCTGCAAAAACATCAGCATCAGGGACGGCCATATGGCGTCTCGATCGACATTACGCTGCCGGGCTATGAGCTTGCTGTTAATCGGCAGCAGCACGAGGATGTTTATATCGCGATACGCGATGCATTCTCGGCAATGCATCACCAGCTGGAGACTGTCGTGGAAAAGCGCCGCGGACTCATTAAGTTTCATCAGCAGGCCAGTCCCGTTACAGAATCCAATCCTCTGTCGCGCTGATTTCCACGCCTGCCGTGTCGCGTTCTTTACGAGATGGCGCACGCTAAGGGCTCATTGATTTTTATTTTTTTTGGAGCCCGACCCATGACGAGCCTTGCCCGGATTCGCAATGATTTGATGAAACAGTTTTTTGATGACTGGATGTCGCCCAGTTTTGTCGTGCGGCCCCTGCATGGCCGATCCCTGCCCGAAGACTTTGCGGTAGACATTCGGGAAAATGAACAGCATTTCACAGTTCAGGCGGAGATGCCGGGCCTGCGCAAAGAAGATATTCAGGTTGATATCGATGGCGCGCGAATCACGATTGGCGCCGAAGTCAAGCAGATGGACCAAAAAGTTGAGAACGAGCGGTCGGTCTGCAGCGAGCGTTTTTACGGCGCCGTCTCCCGCAGTTTTCAGCTGCCTTCAGAGGTTGATAGTGCAGGCTGCAAGGCCACTTATCAGGATGGCATTCTGGAGCTCACACTGCCCAAGCGCTCGATGAGCGCTGGTAAACGGATCGCAATTCACTGAGGGCTCGCCATGTTTAAGCACTATCTCATTCCGGTGGATGACTACACAGTGGAGCACGCTGACTTTCCAAGGCTTTCTGCGATGGCGCAACGTGACTCTGCGAAAATTACGCTTGCCCATATTTCAGACCCACTGCCCGCGGTCTTTTATTTGCAGAATGGTTTTGGCGGGGATTACATTACGGTGCCCGATCATCGTCGTGCCTGCGAGAGCTACGCCGCAAAAATGTTTCGCTCTGTCGCCGAAAAGCTTACGCCTTCCGTCAAGGTTGACCATGTTCATGTCTTTAATAGCGACATCACAGCAGGTATTCTCGAGGCCGCAGAAAAGTCTGGCGCTGATGTCATCCTGATGAATTCCCACAAGCGGTCGGGGCTGAAGGCCCTATTGATGGGCAGCGAGACCCGAGAAGTCATGGCTGACTCGCGGCTGCCCGTGCTGGTGCTCTAGCATCCTTCGCTTACACTAGTGGGCCTGCCGATTTTGGCAGCGTTTCGTGACCCACCGCAAAAGGATTTGAGATGAGAACCTTGATTTCGTCCGGCTCGTCGTTTGAAAAAGCGATGGGCTATTCGCGGGCCGTAGTGCAAGGCCCATTTTGTTTCGTCTCTGGTACTACCGGATATGACTACAGCAAAATGGAGATGCCGGAAGATGTTGCCACGCAGACCGCCAACGCGCTTCGCACCATTGAGGGCGCTCTGCAGCAGGCTGGTTTTGCAATGAGCGATGTAGTTCGGGCTACGTACTATCTGACCGATGTTGCTTATGCGGATACGATTATTCCGATTCTGGGCAAGACATTTGGTGAGATTCGGCCGGCCGCCTCGATCGTGATCGCACAGTTGTTAAAGCCCGAGATGAAAGTCGAAATCGAGGTCACCGCCTGCAAGTGGCCCGCCTAAGGGTCTACCTAAAGGCCCACTCTTAAAACCGTCAAGGCGCGAGGTCAAAGAGCAGGACTTCTGCATGATCTCCGTCCTCTAATACGACTTCGCTTTCGGACTCGATCATCAGGCCATCGCCACCGGCGAGTGCCAAGCCATTGACATTCAGGCGGCCACGAACCAGGTGAACGTAGGCCTTACGTCTCGGGTCCATGGCCAAGCAGGCTGCCTGAGTGCCATCAAACTGTCCGATGAAGAGCCGGGCATCGGCGTTGATCGCTAGCCCGCCTTGGTCGCGGTCCGGTGAGGCAGCCAGTTTTAATTGGCCAGTTTTTTCTTCAGGATTTAACGTAATCTGTTCGTAGCTGGGCGCGATGCCGCGCTGACTCGGTTCGATCCAGATCTGAAGGAAATGGGTCTCTGTGTTTTGTGAGTGATTGAATTCACTATGCGTGACGCCGGTGCCTGCCGACATGCGTTGAATATCCCCGGCGGGTATGGTCTCCACATTGCCCATACTGTCTTGATGTGCCAATTTGCCCGAGAGCACCACACTGATGATCTCCATATCACGGTGGCCATGTGTGCCAAACCCCATCCCTGGGGCGACCCGATCTTCGTTGATCACCCGTAGGTTGCCCCAGCCCATGAAGCGGGGATCGTAGTAATTTGCAAACGAAAAAGAGTGGTAACTCTTCAGCCAGCCGTGATCGGCAAAGCCCCGTTCTTGGGATCGGCGAATCTGCATACTGCAGAAATGGTAGGGAGGCCTACCATCGGGGTCAAGCCGGGGGGCCGACCCTAGTCAGCCGGCCGCCTGGCGGAGCCGTAATACAGGGCCAATAACTGGGCAAGGTTTTTGGCACCCGCTTTGCGCATGATATTGCCCCGGTGCATCTTCACCGTTCGCAGGCTGATGCCCAGCCCGTCGGCGATCTGCTGGCTCTGAAAGCCTTTAACCATCAGCGCTAAAACCTCGTTTTCGCGCGGCGTGAGGGGCCCGATGACATTTGAGTCCATGGGGCGATAGACTAGAAACAATCGAACTAAAGTCGTATCCAAAAAGCGAAAATTTCTCCGTGCGCTCTGAGCTAAAAAATCTCGTGTCCGCCTACGGCGGCGCACAGCGGGACAGCGTTTGGAATGTCTACGATTTATTTGATCACCTGAAAGTCGGATTTCCCGGCCTGCTGGATCTCGAGCGGGGCGAAACGCATCAGCCGCTGAAGTACGCAATGCACGGCTGGCAGATCGGGTCGCTGGGGCTTGTTGCCGGTGAACATTCGGCGTTGCAGGCGAAGGGCGGCTTTGATCATTCCGGTCTGTCGGTCAATTTGATTTTCGAGGGCCGGCATATCATTCATCAGACCGAATTAATTGAAGCGCGGCCGCTGCAGGGTGCCGTGCTGCTTAACGGCGAGCCCGCCTGGGTCAGGACCGATCACACCAACTCGCTGGGCATATATTTTTCGCCCGAAAGGCTAATTCGCGTTGCGCAAATCATGCTGTCCGAAGAAACGCCGCAAATAGATTTGCGTCCCAGGTATGTTGCTTTTTCGGGTAACACGCGGCGTACGGTCGAGCAACTACCGAATTTGCTGGCGGCCCTTAAGCTCTACCCTAATGATGCCGAGGATACGATCTATCGGTTTCTGGTGCGCTTACTGACAGACATCTCGCCGGCGAGAAAGAGTGTCTCACGCCGCGTGGCCAATCGTGAGTCGGTCGACCGTGCCTGTGCATTTATGCGTCAGCAGATTGGAGAAGATCTTACGATGACCGAGATTGAGCAGATTACGGGGCTTTCCGAGCGCAATCTTCAGCTCGCCTTTAAGGCGCGATTTGGTTGTAGCCCAAAAGCCTGGCTTCTTCAGCTACGACTTGAACTCGCGTTTGAAGCGCTGAGTCGTAGCGGCGCTGCAGGCGCAATACATGAGATTGCCAATCAGTTTGGGTTCAGACACATGGGCCGCTTTTCGCACCTGTTTCGGGCCCGATTCGGAGTGAATCCATCCGCCTTGAAAATTCATTAAAAAGAATTGACGCAGGTGAGGCGGCGCCCAGTCGGGACATTGGCTGACCCTTGGCAACGCTGAGCGTAAAAAAAGGGATCAGATTGCTCTGATCCCCTTGGTGTTTTGGCGCGGCTGGCAGGATTCGAACCCACGACCCCTTGGTTCGTAGCCAAGTACT
>CAYXRY010000015.1:0-2040 GCA_964467545.1 uncultured Bordetella sp.
CGGTTGCAGGCGAGCGCAGCAATCAGCTGATCGGCTACGGCCTGGTGGTCGGCCTGGACGGCTCAGGTGACCAGACCACTCAGAGCCCATTTACGCTTCAAAGTACCTTGGCCATGCTGCAGTCCTTGGGGGTCGCTGTACCGCCGGGCGTCTCGGCGCAGACCCGTAATATTGCGGCGGTCATGGTGACGGCGGAGCTGCCGCCGAATTCACGGCCAGGCCAAAAAATTGATGTCACCGTGTCGTCAATGGGCAATGCCCGTAGTCTGCGCGGCGGCACACTCTTGATGACACCGTTACGCGCTGCAGATGGGCAGATCTACGGGTTGGCACAGGGCAATATTTTTGTAGGCGGTGCGGGCGCATCGGCAGCTGGTTCGAGCGCTGTCGTGAATCATTTATCGGCGGGCCGGATTCCGAGCGGTGGCGTGGTGGAGCGTGCATTGCCCAGCCAGTCCAGCGGCCAGTTTCTGCAACTTGATCTGTATCAAAGCGACTACACGCTGATGCGTCGCACTGCAGAGGCGATTGCCAAACGTTTTGGCGATGGCGTAGCGCTTCCTCAGGATGCCAAGTCGCTGCGTGTTGCCGTACCCACTGAGCCATTGGCCCGTGTCACGTTCATGGCCGAATTAGAAAATTTGGTCGTCGCCATGGGGGCAGAGCGCGCGAAGGTGGTGGTGAATTCCAGGACCGGTTCGGTGGTGATGAATCAGTCCGTCAAACTCAATCCTTCTGCTGTTGCCCATGGAAATTTATCGGTGCGGATCCAGGCCGAGCCCTCGGTGAGTCAGCCTGAGCCCTTTAGCCGCGGCCAGACCGCTGCCGTACAGCAGGCTCAGGTGGAAGTGGAGCAGGGCGGTGTTGAGGGAGGTTTAGTGAAAGTTCCGCCGGGTGCAAGCCTTGACGAGGTAGTCCGGGCATTGAACATCTTGGGCGCAAAGCCCGCTGATCTGATGGCGATTCTTCAGGCCTTAAAGGCCTCAGGCGCGCTTCAGGCAGATCTTGAGGTGATCTGATCATGCAGCCCTTAATGGCCATTTCTCCTTGGGACCTTTCGGCGCAGCAAGCGCAGGCCTCACGTTTAAAAGCCTCGGGCAGCACTCGAGAGCAGTTGACACAGGCTGCAGGCGGCTTTGAAAACTTTTTGGTGCGCAAGTGGCTAGAGGCTGCAAGAAAATCAAGCCTCGAGCCAAAGTCGGGGCCGATGGCGATTTACGACAACATGGTCGACGATCAATTGGCTTTTTTGGTGAGCCGCCAGGGCGGGCTTGGATTTGTTCAGCCGATGGTCGAGCAGATGCTGGCGCAAATCAAGGCACGGACTACGGACCCTGATTCAGTGGGCCCTGCTGCCTCCTCTTCTCAATCGGCAGCGCCGGTGAGCCGATAACACACCAGGACTCCTTTCATGGCCTCTTCGATCATGAGCACGGCACAAGCGGGACTGCAGATCGCCCAGGCTGGTCTGCTCGTCACCTCGCAAAACGTGGCGGGCGCATCGGTGGAGGGGTATAGCCGCAGGGATGCCACTGCAGTCGTCAATCGGCTCGCGCCAAACAATGTGGGTGTTTACGGGACTGGTTTTTCTGTCGAGGGATTCACGCGAGATTACTCACGACTCTTAGAAAATCAGCGGCTGACCCAGCAGGGAAAAACCACCTACTACGAAACGCTGGTCGAGAGCACCGAACTACTGGATAAAGTAATTGCCGATGATAGTAATTCGCTGTCGATTGCGATCTCGGAATTTTTTGATGCCGCCGGCCAGATGGTAGGGGCGCCAGAGAGCATCGCGTATCGATCCAACCTGACGCACAAGGCTGACTTGGTTGCCCAGCGGGTGGTGGGCCTTGCGGAAACCGTCAATCAGGTGGATAAGGACGCCCGCAATGCCTTAAAAACCACCCTGGATCGGGTGAATACGCTCACCGGTCAGCTGGCATTGCTCAATGGAAAACTCAAAGAAGGCTTGAATATCAGCAACATTGAGCCGTCAGCAGATTATTTGGATGAGCGCGACCGGGTCTTGATGGAGCT
>CAYXRY010000015.1:2140-10061 GCA_964467545.1 uncultured Bordetella sp.
CCGATTTTTGGATTTAAGACCGAGTCGGGAAAAATTGTCTCCAATCCGACCAACGATGAGTTTACGCAGTCAATTCCAACGGTACGAGCGAATTCCGATATCTATACGATTCGCGATCAGCTCAATCCGAAGGCCTCAAACCATACCCCTGCCATGGCTTTTCTGAGGTCGGGAAATTTTATTTCAGTGGCCCCACAGGATGCGAGCGACTGGAAAATTGAGTCTGATCAGGTTTACAAAATCGAGGCGCTGCGTTCTATTTTTAGCGATCCAGTTGCCGATATTGTTGGCACCGTCGGCAACACGATTGCCACGTGGGTCAACGACAATAAGGCCAATCAGTCGGTGATGCAGGTATTGAACGATCGGCGCGAGAGTATCTCTGGAGTCAATCTGGATGAGGAGGCCGCCAATATGGTGAAGTTTCAGCAGCTGTATGCAGCCTCTTCGAAGATCATTCAAACGGGGAATCAGATTTTTGAGACCCTGTTGGCGATGATTTCTCGATAGGAATAAGTGCAGATGAGAGTCAGCAGCCACCAGCTTCTTGATGCCGCCATCAATTCGATCCAAAAGCAGTCGGTCGAGGCGATGAAATGGCAGCAGCAGATCTCATCGGGTAAAAAGTATGTCAAGGCCAGCGAGGGAGCGGTCGCGATCGCCCGCGGTGTCGAAATCCAGTTTGATAAATCTAAATATGCGATGCTCAAGGCCAATCAGGATTTCGTGGCCACCCGAATGGCTCTCGCGGATGCCCAGCTGGGCAGCATGCACGATGCCTTATCCGAAATGCAGCAAATGGGGGTACAGGCCCGGGATGCAGCGATTGGCAAGATTGGCCTGCAGTCGTTGGCCGAAAAAGCGCGTGCTGCCTACGATTTGCTCGCCCAGCAGGCGGTGGCCATGGACACCAATGATGAGCGGTATCTGCTGGACACGACCAATGTTGCTCGGCTCGATCAGCCCAAAATCACGGCCACCGGCAGTGCGTCGGTCGCCCAGAAGGACTCGATTACGTTTAGCGGCGCTTATGGGGCAAATGAGATTGTTGAGTTCACCGTCAACGGGGTTCGACTGCAGTACATCACGGCTGCTGGAGATAACGCAACTTCAATTGCCACCAATATCGCAACCCAATTCACCAATGCAGCCAATAATGCTGGTAACTCTGCGGTAACGGCCACCGCCTCTTCGGGCATCATCACGCTGGAAGCGAAAAAACCCGGCGTGCCGTTTACCGCGTCGGTGGTGGAGAATTCTTCGACAGGGTCAGCGGTTCGGGCGGAGGTTCGGGCCAACGTGACCGAAGTCAGCTCCGCGACCATCGCTGCTGATGCGGTCTTCCAAAAAGCCGGGACGTATGTGATTGATAAATTCTCCACCCGATCGATAGGGGCAGGAGAGACGATCACCGAGGCTCGAATGCAGATCGAGGGCAAGGGCCCCGATGGCAGCACCAGCAGCTACTACGTGGGCGTTTATAAAAATGGCATTTTGAAGTTTCCCCAGCAGCCCGATGCCTTTATGAATCTGGAGATTGCCATTACGGGCAGCCCCGATTTGATGACGGAGATGCGCTTTGAGGCCAATCCCGTCACGGTTCGGCTTAATCCGACTGCGAAAATGCACGCCGATGGCGCCTATGCAGTGGAGTTGAGTAAGGGCGATCAATTTATCAATGGAAATTTTGAAAAGACGGGTGTGACTTATCAGGGCTCGAGCGCCTTGGTCAATGGGTGGACGGCCTCTCTCACAGCGACTGCTGGCGCCAATACCACAGTAACCGCAGCTACCAATACGGTTGATTTTTCAACGCAAACACGTTTTGATGCAGGCCGATCACTCTTGCTGAAGTCATCCGGTGTTTCGGCAACGGCAACGGCCGGCGCGGCAAGCGTGGGGGGGCCAGTGTTGCTCTCCAATGATCCCGTTCAGCTTTTCGCATCCAACACAACAACCGGCCGCATTGCGGACACAGTGAGCTTTCGCTGGGCTGCGACCAGTACGGAACTGGCGAAGGTCACCGTGTCGCTGGTCAATGTGGACACCAATGAATCGACAGTATTGCTGTCATCGACCGCTGGCGCACCCTCGTCAACACCGACATGGGCCGCGCTGACGCATACGGTGACCAAAGATGGCCGCTATCGGCTGAAAGTGGAGTCCGCGACTGTGGATTCAGCCGTCGACGGCATTACGAGTGCCACCACCTCGGTGTATGTCGACGATGTTCAGGTCGTCTCCGGCGCCAAGGAACTGACGGCCGCTACCCTCACCGTGGATGGCACGGCAGTCAAGACGGCGACAGTGGCCAACGGCGGCCTTGCCTACGACGCGGCCACAAAGACCACGCGAATTAATTTCGCGAACGCAGCCGGCAGCCCCACTAACTTTTATGATCTCTCGCTGGATCTGGTGGGCGACCCTGCTGATTTGCGGACCACCAACAAGATCAATTTCCGCGTGGACCCCAAGGTTAAGCAAATTGAGATTGAGCCAGGCATCTGGGTGCCAGAGGGCATCAGTTTTCGCGAGGCGCTGGGCAACACCACGGCCACCTCACGAGATGTCCTTGCTGATGCCCGGGCATTTGTTGAGTCATTGGAGCGGGCGGCCGTATCGGGCACCCTGGAGTCCGATTTCACAGGCAAAATCGCAAATCTCAATGCGGCCACGGACCAGGTCTTGAAATATCAGGTGCGTGCGGGTGTCCTGGGTGCCCAGGTGGATGCGGCCAAGGCTGCCCTGGAGATCAAGGCCACCGAGCTGGAGGCCCATCGGTCCAGGCTTTTGGATACTGATGTAGCTGAAGCATCGGCGGGTCTGGTTCGGACGCAGACTTTATTGGAGGCGGCGCGCTCGATTTTTGCGCGTCTGGAATCATCGAATTTATTTCAACGATTGATGTGAGAATGGGGCTGCCCGTCAGGATGAAGAAAAGGACACGATCATGCTTTGGGGAATAGGAGTTGTCGTTGGTCTAGGCTGCGCTTTGCTTGGGTATTCCTTGCACGGCGGAAACATTCTCGTGCTGTGGCAGCCAACCGAGGTGCTCAGTATTGTGGGCTTGGCAGTGGGCTATCTGATTGCCAGTAACACCGGCCGAAATCTCAAAGCCACCATGGCAGCGATCCCGAAGGCCTTCAAATCGCCCTCGGCCACCAAGCGCAAGTGCTTGGATCTGCTCTGTCTGCTGTTTGAGATTTTGCAGAAGATTCGCCGTGATGGCCTGATGTCGCTTGAGGCGGACATTGAAGAGCCGCATTCAAGCCCACTGTTTGAAAAATACCCCAGCATTGCTCACGATCATCACTTGACTGAGTTCATTTGTGATTACCTGCGCATGATGCTGGGCGGCTCTTTGAACATTCAGCAGGTCGAGGCCTTAATGGAGCAGGAGCTGGAGACCCACCATGCAGAGGCCCATGTTCCGGTCACGATTATTGGAAAAATGGCTGACGCCTTCCCCGCCTTCGGAATTGTGGCGGCGGTGATGGGTGTGGTGATGGTGATGGGCTCAATTGGCCTGCCGCCTGCTGAACTCGGAAAACTGATTGGTGCGGCGCTGGTGGGTACCTTTCTGGGGATTCTGATGTCCTACTCCGTAACAGGCCCAATCTCCAGCGCCTTAGAGCAAAACGAAGAGGTTGAATCAAAAACCTTTTTGGCTGTGAAGGCGGTGCTGCTGGCGAGCTTGAATGGCTTTCCGCCGCAGGCTGCTGTGGAGTTTGGCCGAAAGGTACTCTTCTCCGACATGCGTCCGACCTTTAAAGAGCTGGACGAGGAAACCAAGGCAGTCAAGGGCAAGTAATCCCAAGCTGCAGCGAACTCTTATATCAATGAGCTGAAAGAGCAGAAGTGGCCGAGAAGAAAGAACAAGAACCAATCATCGTCAAGCGCGTCAAGAAAGTGGTTGGCGGGCATGGCGGTGGGGTCTGGAAAATCGCCTACGCGGACTTCGTGACCGCGATGATGGCGTTTTTCTTGCTCATGTGGGTGCTGGGCTCCACCACATCGGGTGATCTCGCGGGTATTTCAGCCTACTTTCAGAACCCGCTTCGTTTAACGCTGGAAGGCGGCCAGGGCTCGGGCGACCAGAATTCAATTATCAAAGGCGGTGGCCCGCAGATCTTCCGCACCATTGGTGTGGAGTCCAATGCAGATGCCGATACCGCCCAGCGCCGCATCAGTGACTCGCGGATTGAAGAAGACGAGCGACTGAGGCTCAATACGCTTGCCATGCAGGAGGCGAAAGGCCAGATTCAGGAAAAAATGCAGTCCGATCCCGAGCTTGCCAAGACCCGCAATCAGGTCTTCATGGACATTTCTGCCGAAGGCATGCGGATTCAAATTGTGGATGAGAAAAACCGTGCCATGTTTGCGGTGGGTGGAGCAGAAATGGCCCCCTACGCGGTCAATCTGCTTCGATTAATCGGCAGCGTTCTGAAAGATATGCCCAATCTGGTCCGCATTGAGGGCCATACCGATGGCCTGAAGTACGGCAATGGACCCGCTGGCTATACCAACTGGGAGCTCTCCACGGAGCGTGCCAATGCCGCACGTCGCGAAATGGTGCGCGGCGGTCTGCAAGAGGGCAATGTTTCTCAGGTCGTAGGCTTTGCCGACACGATTCGCTTAAACCCAAGCAATCCCAACGATCCATTGAATCGACGCATCTCGATAACGGTGCAAAACAAAACTGCGGGCGGCCTGCCTTCTGCGAAGCCAGCGGGACCGTCTCCTGCACCGGCTGCCCTCGAAAAAGGCCAGGCCCCAGCGAAGTCCGCTCCCGCTGCCGCAGCGCGTCCGCCAGTGGCCGGCCAGCCGGCCGCCTCGGCGCCCGCACCAGCCGCAGGGGCTACATCTGCATCTTCGGATCAGAGTGGCCGTACGCCTGTGCTCGTGTTGCCGCCACGGCCTCAGCTCGGGCCAGCCGCCGCCGGGGCACCGCCGAAAAAATAAGGTCTGGCCATGATCAAGCATCTGCCATCCCATCTCTGCTCGCGATCACTGCATGTCGGTGTGGCCTGTGTATGGGCGGTTAGTTCGGCGGCGTTTTCTGCGCAGCCCGCAAAGGCGCCGCAGGCTGGTGCTGCGGCTGCAGCCCCTGCCGCTGCCAGCGCAGCGCCTGTAGCAAAACCGGCTGCGCCCAGCGTGCCGAGCTTTGCCGACTTCACGCAGTGGCATCGTCAGTACCTGGTCGAGCGCGGTAAGGCGGTCAAGGGTGCCGCCTGCATTCGTAGCAGCAGCTGCATCAGTGATGAGAGTGATTACTTTCGTCACATTGAGGCAGCACACAATATTCGTAAAGCCATCGAGGGCTGGGCAAAAAGTGGTAATCACGATGCGGCGTACTACGCCGGGCTCATGGCGTTTGAGGAAGCAAAGCGCTTTGACGAAGAATTTCGTATCTACGCTGGCCATAAAGATGAGCGCTACCTGGAGGCCGGCCGAAAATTTCTCGAGGCATCCGACCGAGAAAGGCGCAAAGCCAAGGAATTTCTCCACCCCGCTGCCTATGCCCACCGTGCGGACTCCTGCATGCTGATGGGCGATATTCTTGAATACGAAAAGATGGGCAATCTCGAGTCCAAGGCGCTCGTCTTTTATTACTGCGCCTCTCGCGAGTACTACATCGCGGGCCATCGAGATCAGGCCGTTCGGGCGTATACCGCCATGCTGCGCAATGGCCACCCGCAAAGCCCAATGATTATCGAGATGCATGCACGACTATTTTCGCAACAGCCAACCAATTTATGGCGACCCATTAGCAGTCCCGCTGGCGCACCGTCGGCAGCTGCCGGCAAGCCAGCCCAATAACGAAAGGAACCCAAATGGCTGCGATTCTTGAGAAGCTCGCAATGATTCTGAAAAAGACCATGTTGTTTCTGGTCTTTCCTCTAGGCCTTGTGGTGTTTTTGTTTTTTCTCGGCGAACAATTCGAGGTCAGCCGTCTTGGTGCGGTCGCAGAGTGTGAAGACACCGCAAACAAATCAGTCTGCCTTCGCACCAAGGGCTATCTGGCAAGTGCACCGTATTACCCCGATCTCGGCCGTCGTTATCTTGGCGCATTCGCCCGGACCGTAGGCGGTGATCTTGGCGCAAGCTACAAAGAGCCCGAGCCTGCCGCGCCTGTGGCTGCCGCAGAAGGAGCCGCGGCCGCACAGGCTCCGGCAGTAGGCGCGCCCGCAGCAGCACCGACAGCAGTGGCCCAAAATGCGGCTGCTCCGGCTGCCGCCCCTCCAGCGCCGCCCCTGCCGCCGCCTGCCGCGATCGCACCGCCAGTGATTCCGAAAAAATAACGCTTGATGAAGCAATACGCCCGACTGCTGGTGCTGCTGCCGTTGTTTTTGGCGCTGGTGGCATGCTCGGACTATCAGACCGCGCGACGCGCCTATGAGGTGGGCCGCTTCACCGAGGCCCTCGAGATCCTCGAGCGCTTAGCGCGAGAGGGTAACTCGCGGGCCCAGTACGAAGTGGCCTTGATGCATCTGCAGGGCATCGGTACCGCAGTCAATCCGACACTGGGTGGACAATGGATGTTGGCTGCTGCCAACAGCGGTAATGCAACAGCGATGGTGGAGATCGGCGGCCGTTTTGAAAACGGCGTCAATGCCGAGAAAAACACCATTCTGGCCTTTACTTGGTATCGACGCGCCGCGCTGACAGGTGATCCGATTGGCCGCTATAAATATGCGCTGATGTACGAGTCAGGCGAGGGCATTCCTCAGGATCTTCCTCGGGCCTATGCCTGGTATCGGCTTGCCGACAGCACCGCAGGAAAAATCGCTGCCCAGCGGGTCTGGCAGAAAATGACTCCGGCCGATCGCGAGCAGGCCGATCGCGTTTACGATCTTTTAAAAAAGAATCCCGAAGCCTGAGCTAAACTTCCGGCATGGCGGAAGAAGAGTTCCAGGAAGATAAAACCCTAGAACCTACCGAGCGGCGATTACAAAAGGCCCGCGAGGAAGGACAGTTCGCCCAGTCCCGAGACCTCACCACACTGGGATTGCTACTCGTATTCATGCTGTTTGCGTTTTCTGCCGGGCCGGTGCTGGTACGGCAGATGGTGATGATGGTGCGCGATGGCCTCACCTTTTCCGATCCAGACCGATGGGCCGACACGGTCATGGCATGGCTCTCGGGATCGGTATTAAGCTTCGTCGGCCTGCTGGTCCTGCTGCTGGTGCCGGTGTTGTTGGTGGCGATATTTGCGCCCTTAAGCCTTTCGGGCCTACGCCCGGTCTTCGCATTTAAGTTCCAAGGCAATCGATTAAACCCGATTGCGGGCATTGGCCGGATTCTCTCTTTGCCGACCGCAGTGGAGCTGGTGAAAACCATCTTAAAAGCATTTCTGGTCTTGGGCGTTGGCATGGCCTATCTGATTGCGCTGCTGGGCAATGTCTCCACGCTGGTGAATCAGGATTTCAATCTGGCGGTGGTGAATACAAGCCAGCTGATTTTTAATGGTGCCTTGCTGCTGTTGATTCCCCTGATCTTGATTGCGGTGGGCGATGCGGTATTTCAGCGCTTTAATTTCATGCGTCAGATGCGCATGAGCCGCGAAGAAGTCAAGCAAGAGATGAAAGAGATGGAAGGCTCGCCCGAGATTCGGGCCAAGCTGCGGCAGCGGCAGCGGCAGATCGCCCAAAGCCGCATGATGTCGGCCATTGAACGGGCCGATGTGGTGGTCGCCAACCCGGACCACTATTCGATTGCCTTGCGTTACGACCAGGCGACGATGTTGGCGCCAGTGGTTGTCGCCAAGGGCCTGGATGCCCTTGCCTTGCGAATTCAGGATGTGGCCAAGGAGCATCAGGTGCCAATTGCTCGAATACCGCCGCTGGCGCGCCTGATGTATTCACGCTTAGAAATCGGAGACCCAGTGCCGGAGCAGCTCTTTGAGGCGGTGGCCAAGGTC